>NZ_JAUSXM010000001.1:5734120-6371244 GCF_030815985.1 Paenibacillus sp. W2I17 | reverse complement strand
TATGTCTTATCTTTATTAGAATTAATGATACGCGCCAAACATTCCTTATCAGGAACACCATGTTTTACTCCGTTAGTGCTAATCAAAAATTTTTTACATTCAATAATTTGAAGAAGCTCATCACTAGTATTATACTTACTTCCATGATGAGATACTTTCATTAAATCAATTTTCAACTTATTTCTTTTTGAATACCCTAATGCCTCTAAACTATTTACAATAATGGATGGATGAGAGTCGCCTAACATCAGTATTTTTTTGTTTCTATACTCAAATATAAAAGCTATACTTGTTTTATTGGGTAAGCTTTTGTCCTCAATAAATTTATCATTTATCAACTGATCTATATCAAATCTATCTTTGGAATGTGTAGAAAAACTGATTTTAGAGGTCCCTTCACCCAACTCGGTTTCCCAATCTTCGTGTAATTTAGTTAAAGTTTCTATGTTTGGAGATAATATAGTAAATGTTGCACCCTCAATTTGAAAGTAATCAAGTGATTTAATTATATCTTTATTTGAAATACCTAAAGTTTCAATAATAGATTCAAATTGAATGCCTTGAGCAATACTAACTCTTGATGATTCGGTGTCTGTTAGGTAGATATCCCTATTTTGTTGTATTTCGTTACTAAAATATTCATATAAAACCCTTCCTGAATTAAACCAAATTTTCCTAAATATATTTTTGGGTATACTTTTGTCTTTAAATAGTGATAATATTCCTTGAATATGATCACGATCCACGTGTGTAAGAACTAATAGATCAATGAATTCATTTTTTAAAATCATATTATGTATTTCTTTTTTTAATTTTTGAAAACCAATAGGCCCTCTTCCTCCATCAACTAAGATATTTTTTATATCTTTTTTTTCCCCAAATCTTATCAAAAAACAGTCTCCATCCAACGCAGGTAGCGCCATTATTTCAGTATTCATCTTACCTCCATGCATAATTTAATTTTTTCACCATAAAGCAACACAACATTCATGGTATTGGTTCTACAGATTTCGCTATAATGTTACCCAATACCTTCCAAACTAGTGTTCTCTTTCTTTATGCTGATATTTACTGTTCCGAAATATTATCAAGAAATTGGAACAATATTTATTGTGTTAGAGTATTTCTCAAATAAAGTCCCCTTCCTCACCTCATTGACAAACCCCCAAAAAAACTCTATCCTAATAACGAACTAACCATTCACTATTAAGGAGTCGTTCTCGATGGTGCAAGCCAAGAAAGATGAAGTCAGGAAAGAGATTGAATACGCGGCGCTCAAAGTCTTTTTTGAAAAGGGCTATGTGGAGGCCAAGATGAGCGATATTGCGAATGAGATTAATATTTCCGTGGGCAATATCTATACTTATTTTAAGAACAAGAAAGAACTATTCTACGCTGTCGTGCCGCCGGATCTGGTAGATTATTTGAAAAATGTGCTGGTGGAGACGATTCACTTTGATAATCAGACCTTGTTCGAGGAAACGGATAGCGAGCGAAAGTCGGCGCTGTTGCAGGAACAGGTAGACGTATTACGGAAATACCGGAATCAGATTGTCATCATCTTCGAAAAGAATAAAGGCACCATCTACACCAACGCCAAGAATGAACTTGTTGAGCTGATGATCGAAACCAAGAAAGCCTATCTCAAGAACCAATATAAACGGTATGAGATTGGCACCGAGGAGAATTTGATCTTGCTGAACATCCTCGCACATAACGTGATCGATATGAACCTGGATCTATTGAAGCGGGATATGAGTGAGGACAGCCGGAAGCAAATATTCGAAGCGTTGTATGTATACAGACTGTACGGTATGAAGAGTCTCAACGAATAACGCTCCATCTCATCACTTATGCCGGATAGACAAAGCGTGTAGATCAGATCAACTCCAATTGGTTTGCACGCAAAAAACTTCATCATAGATCTGCCTATTTTTTTAACCTAAAAATGAATTAATTATTCATTATTGAATCAAGTATCTACCATTACCCTAACTACTTGCTTTAACCCACATTCTAAGGAGGAACACAACATGAACACCGCTTACGCATTGAAAAACGTCAATCTGATCCACGGCGACTCAAGCCGCAATCTGCAAAAAAACATGACCATTCTCGTCAATGAACAAGGACTTATCCAGGATATCGGCAAAGAAAATGAACAGCTTATCCCTAGTCACTACACAACAATTGACCTCTCAGGGAAATACGTGATGCCTGGACTGATCAACGCCCACGTGCACCTCTTTGCAGACGGTAAACCGTTCAGTCTCTCGGTCAGTGGAGGCTTGTTGCAGTTTGCCTATGATCGGATATTGAACACTAAGTTTGGTAGAAACGTATTGAAAAAACGCATGAAACGCAACGCGCTGACCGCACTCCATGCGGGTGTAACGACGATGCGCAGTGTGGGGGAATTTTTTTACACCGACGTCCAGCTGCGAGATGAGATTAATAACGGTGAATTTGTCGGCCCTAATCTGCTTGTCTCTGGGTTTTTCCTAAGTGTCACAGGCGGACACGGCGCTCCATTCCTGGCTCTGGTTGGTGACTCCCCGTGGGAAGCCAGAAAAAATGTGCGCATCAATGTGAAACACGGTGTGGATCTGATCAAAATCTGTGTGACGGGTGGCGTGACGGATGCGAAAATGGTGGGCGAAGCTGGCCGTTTACAGATGACGGTGGACGAAGTTGCAGCGATCTGCGATGAAGCGCATAAGATTGGCCTGCGGGTGGCAGCGCATGTGGAGAGCACGGAAGGCGTAAGGGTTGCGTTGATGGGTGGCGTCGATACGATTGAGCACGGTTCGGAGATGGACGACGAAATCATTCGTTTGTACAAAAATAATCCCAATGCCCTGAATGGCTACACCGCACTCATCCCCACCCTGCAAGCCGCTTATCCATCCGCTTCACTGGATACTAGCGTAACGAAGGTAAGTGCAACGGTAAAAGAGAACTCCAGACTGGTCTACGATTCCATGCTCAAAGGCGTAAAACAAGCGATCGAAAACGACATCACCATTGGTATCGGTACTGATGCCGCTATGCCTTATGTGACTCACTATGATATGTGGAGAGAGATGGACCATTACATGAGACAGGCCAACCTCAACAACAAACAGGTCATCGACATGGTAACCCGAGCCAATGCGAAAATCCTCGGTGTTGACGATGTTACAGGGACGGTGGATATCGGAAAACATGCTGATCTAATTATTATGGAGCAAAATCCGCTGGAACATATCGAGGCCTTGTCAGACATCTCTATGGTCATGGTCAAAGGAAATCTAATTCAAACACCATCTGTCACAAGAATCAAAGAAGTCGACGATGTTCTAAACTCAGTTTGGTGAATTCAGGAGTGAAATCATGCTTGGTATATTGATCAATTGTTTTTCAATTATATGCGGAAGTACCCTTGGGGCCATCTCCAAAAGGTTCATGAATGACGGTTATAAGTCCATACTCAATCAAGTGATTGGGATCAGCGCGCTCATCATAGGCATGAGTACAACCATGAGCAGCATATCGACCAGCCAATATCAAATTATGTTTATCATCTTCCTTACATTAGGTGGGGTCATTGGGCAACTCATAAATTTCGAGAACATCTTGTCCAACATCATGACCAAATTCTCGTCCAATGGCCTAAATGAAGGATTAACGGTTGCCATCTCATTGTTGTGCGTGGGATCGATCCCGATTCTGGGGCCACTACAAAGTGCATTACAGGGGGATAATACCTTTTTGCAAATCAATACGATTTTCTCGGGCATTACGTCATTGATTCTGGCCTCCACCTTCGGGATCGGCATCATCTTCTCAGCGTTCATTTTATTGGTCATCGAAGTGCTGGTCTTCTTCTCAGCTGATTTCTTATCCGTCTTCATGACGACGAACATCATGAACGAAATTACCCTGATTGGTGGCATCCTGGCACTTTGTGCGGGGTTAAATATTTTGAAGATTACGAAGATCAAGGTATTGAATCTGCTGCCTGCCTTATTTATTCCGATCTTTCTGCTGTAGCTTCATTATATCGAGGTCTTTTCATAAACATAAAAAGATAGTTAAGCGGCGGCCTTGGTCCTGAATTCTTCAGGACTGAGGTCTTTTATGTCTAACCTGAGACTGAGAACAAATTCAATCTGGCGTACGATTTGAATCAATGACGAGTCACGTAAGATAGAATTATGAGTTTATGAACAATAATTACATCAAGACATTGAACCAGAGGAGACATATCCTATGAACAAAATGAAGAAAACAGGTTTGTGGCTAGGCGTCACAACCCTAACGCTATCACTCGCAGTTCTTTATTTTCCAACATGGACGCCAAAAATAAAAGGCACAAACAGTATTCATGTATTGGAACAAGTTAAAATCAACGGTACGGGACATGAAATCATGATCAGAGGACAGGATCTGGACAACCCAGTTATCCTTTATTTACACGGTGGACCGGGTGCATCTGAACTTCCGTACGCGAAAAAGTACCAAGATTTATTAGAATCTCAGTTTACGATTGTGAACTATGATCAGAGAGCAAGCGGCAAATCCTATCATTTTTTCGAGGACTATTCCAATCTCTCAGCTGATGTGCTGGTTGAGGATGCACTGGCCGTCACCGATTATATTACTCAACGTCTGGGGAAGAAAAAGGTAATATTAATTGGTCATTCATATGGAACATACATAGGAACTCTTGCTGCGCATCGGGCACCCGATAAATATGAAGCCTACATTGGGATCGGGCAGATGGCAGATACACAACTGAGCGAGATGGACGGATGGAATTACGTTATGGAGCAAGCCAAGTTGGCTGATAATCATGAAGACGTAGACCAGTTGGAGCAGATCTATGAACCGATCAAACAAGGACAGGCATTCACGCCGCGAGATCTCGTTAAACGTTATGGGGGCACATCAAGGTTGATGGACAGCCCTGACACCAGCTTTCTGGGAATGACGTTCAGCCCTGAATATAATATGCTGGATGCCATTCGTTTTAATAAAGGGATCATTTATTCGCAAGAAATACTGATAAGTGAAGCCCTGAGCCGTCCTTTGCCATCCTTGATTACGAAGCTGGACCTACCCTTTTATTTTGTCATGGGAGATTACGACTTAATGACTTCATCCCATGCCGCCAAGGTGTTTTTTGACCAGATTGAAGGAAATCAAAAGGAATTCATTGCCTATAAAAACTCGGCTCACTACCCACATTATGAAGAGAAGCAAAGATTCTTTGATTGGATGGTAGATACCTTTATCAAGCAAACACCTTAATCATTCAATCCTTTGCCCTCCAGGATCGGCTGCATGTACTTCTCGATTCGTGACACTTTTGTTTTGGATTGCTTCGGTTGTGAGAAATAATAGAGATATGCCCGCTGACGTCCGGGTGTCAGTGCTTCAAATGCATCTTGGAAAGCAGGATTCTCATCGAATTGCTGCTGAAGTTCCTCGGGAACGTTATATTCGGCAGTTTTTTTCATTTCCACTTGCAATCCAGCCTGTTCCACTTCAATCGCTTGCTGGATATAGGCTTTGATCATATCCTCCTGCTCCACAATCTGCTCCAGACTGGTGAAACGAAGCTGGCGTTCTGCCTGTACATTCTCCGTTTGCTGGACCAAAATGCCGTGTGTATCCTTCAGTAGAGCACCTTTGAAGAACAGAATGGCCACGTATTCTTTGAATCCATGAATTAGTACGATGTTTTTCCCATCCAGCATGTAACAAGGGTGCATCCATTTCATATCCTCTGTCAGTTCAAAATCCCGAATAATCTCTCTCAGCTTTGTGGACTCTTCCTTCCACGTTTTAAGTTTCTTTAGATAGCCGTCAACTTTGCGATTCCCACTTGTATCCGTCATGGAGAAATACCTCTCTTTATCTCATGGTTTTATAGGTTCAATTGTACTGGTTTTCAGTGGATTGTACAGCGTTGCTTACAGAGCTTTTATTGACTTTTCCACTACGAATTAAACCTTACCAGAAACTAAGACAAGCATCTTAATAAATGTAATATCAACGGTGGCGGATTGGATTAACCGTAAAACCAAAAGACCCATAGATAATCTACCTTTTAATTTGGTTAACATGTCTGATTTAAGCTAATATCCAGTAGTGACTGTGTCTCATCTTCCAACATGGATGAAGCTATCATCATAAAGTCTTCAACCCCAATTTCAAAGTGACCTTTACGAAATGGAAACCCCCAATTGCGATTTCCACGTGTAAAACTAAGTTGTTCTAACAACGTTGCGATCTTTACTTCTCGACACGGAAAATAACGGAGATCTCGGCGAAAGGGTATAAAGGATTCCGACATTTGATATTGGTATATCCTGTCGTCGGTAATTTGACCAATAGCGGTAAAAGCCTGAAGTGGCTTGCCTGTTGATATGTCTGTGCGTGGAGAATAGTATATCAGCCAATCACCCGCGGACATTTGTCGCAAAAGTGCTGACTTACCATGGCACAACAGCGCAAACCCTCCCTCTACGGCTACATTCACATGAGAAGCAGATACAACGCCAATCCAATATTTGCTGTCCTGATTTGGTTTCATGGATACATCCCATTCCCTTCTCTCGTTTACATTTCCAGATTCGATTTCAATCGATCTAATTGCAAAAAATGATGTCTGTAGTGCATCTCTATCAACAAAAACCATTCTTGAGCATTTAGAGCTCCAAGAGCTGGATGAAATATTTTGTTGCTTAGGGACGCTTGGTGTAGAACAGATGCCGTGCTTCTCATCCGGTCCACTACCTCGTGAAGCCCATCGATCAAGGACTCCATGCTCTCGGGTGGTTGCGGGGTGTACTGCGGGGAAGCAGGAACCTTAATTGGAATGGGAGGGAATTGTCCTAATTCGAACACTTTCCTACCTTGTTCTGTTTTTTCCTCACTCGAGTTTAACGTCGAATCCTCGCTGCTCAAACACTGCTCAATATTATGCAGATGCAAGAAAAGCGCTGATTGAATCAAATGTACATACATCTGTCCAATGGACCATTCCTCGTCATTCTGTTTTTTATTTAAGCTAGACATATCCAAATTGTTCAGTTCTGCCAAATATCGTTCTACTGCCGTTGCAAATGATTTCAATACTTCCGTTGTACTTCTCATCCTTCAATCAACTCCATTTATCTGTGATATATCAAAGTATAAAAAAACACTACTGACAGGTGTATGTCAGTAGTGTTTTAAGATGTTTTTGGCTACTTCCTTCATTCGGAAGCGTAAAGACTCCGGCTCCAAGACCTCGATATCTCCACCCCAGCCAAGTAAATAATGCAAGATTTCCTCCGGATAGCGGACACGAAATTGAAAAATGATACCTTCCTCTCGCTCCTCAAATGCATCCATATAAAAATGAAGTGCCTCCATAATTTTGTCAGCAATTTCGGGTTTCGCCTTAATTATTACCTGTTCGTTACGATCTTCAGGAGGTCGATAACTGTTCAGATCAAAATCTGGTGGCAACAGGAAGTGATCCTCCAGCACGGAAAGTTCAGTCATCCGTGACAAACGAAAATGACGGATGTCTTGTCGCATATCACAACGTGCAATTAACACCCAATTCTCCTGAACAAGTGAGAGTCCGTATGGTGAAACCTCACGCATATTATACCGATTCCCATCCGTTCCTGGCATTTTTTTCAGATACATAAAACTGATTTTACGTTGCTCCAAAATGGCATTACGTATTTGGTTAAGGTATGTTTTCACCCTCGCTCTGGTTAAGGGTTCAACCGTATGAAGCAGTCGCATCGTTTCCCGAACACGTGTGGATTCGTTACGAACGGATTCTGGTAAAATCGCTTCAATTTTTCGTTGAGCCGACTTAGCCTCCATCGCGTATTCTGTATCCAATCTCTGTTCGATAAAATCAGCTCCCATGAGCAGGGATACGGCTTCTTCTGCGGTGAAGCTTACCGGGGGCAGAAAATATCCTTCCATGAGGGAATACCCATGACCCGGAGCTCCCATAATCGGAACACCAGCCTCACTTAATGCTTGAATATCTCGATATATCGTACGTACACTTGTCTCAAATTGAGCCGCTAAATCTTCTGCTCGTAGCATCTTTCTTCGCTGCAATTCAAGCGTAATCGCAAGCTGCCGCTCCGTTTTGTTCATTTTCTAAGCCTCCACCGTTTCATCATCCAAACCTAACTCATTCTATCACAGTAACTTGCCCTTTCGTTTCGTGAATTAAAGCTATGGAACGTCTCAAATATCATCCAAGATGAGATAGTCTTAATCCAAAAAAAACTGATACCCCAAAAGGATATCAGTTTTTTTATCTGCTTTATATCTACTTTATATCTGCTTTATATACGGTTAATTCTCTTCGTTACCTCTTACACGTACATGGCCAGCAACAAGTTGTAGATCATCGTCGCAGCTTCTGCTCGAGTCGTTTCACTTCCTGCACGAACCGTATGGTCTGTATATCCGCTCACAATCTTGGCCTGCACCGCTGCATCCAGTGCTTCTTGTGCCCAAGATGGCGTCTGCGATGCATCGGTGAAGTTTGGTTTAACGGATGTATTACCAGACATTCCGGCTTGTGCATCTGAACTTACTTTCAGCGCATTCGCCATCATGACAGCCATCTCGGCACGGGTAATGGTCCGATCAGGCTTAAATGTGTTATCACCATAGCCTTTCACGATTCCGGCTTGCACGGCTGCGGCAATATCACCTTTTGCCCAGTCTGGCAGACTACCTTGATCTGCAAATGTCAGATCCGACTCCACGGACTTCAGTGCCAGCGCCTTACTGAGCAACGTAACAAACTCTGCCCGTGTGATCTTCTTCGATGGTTGGAACGTACCATCTGTGTAACCTTGAATCACGTTCATGCCCAACAAACGATCTGCATAGTCGGAAGCCCAGTGTCCATTCAGGTCAGACAGATTCACCGGTGTGTAACTGGACACAACGAATGTACCCAGATGATTCACATTGGCCGCTATGCTTCCTGCTGCATTCATCTTGCCACCGATAAATACCCAGCTCTGACGAGCTTCATTATAATAGTAGATCGCAGGTTGGGTGCCGTTAGGCAGATCTGCCGAATCCACATTCAGGCTCAATGCCGCCTGATCATTCAACGTTCTTCCGCCACTACGGCTGATCTGTACAGCTTGTCCAAGTACATTCAGGGAAGCTGTATTCTGCAACTTGTCCTTGGCAACCACAGACACTTGCAGTGTATCCTTGGAACCAATGGCTCCCGATGGAACATTGAATTGCACGATGTCTTTCAGACCCGTTTGGACCGGCTGATTCGCTTCCACCTCTACCTTCACTTCAGTGGATGAATCTGACCCCGTTTCCGGATTGGTTGGTGTGGTTGGAATGGTAGGCGTTGTTGGCACACTTGGTGTGTTTCCTCCAGAATTCTCACCAGAGTTGCCTCCATTACCTCCACCTGAACCCCCGCCACCATTGCCTGAGCGGGCTTGTACAGTCACGGTACGGATAACTTCCTGTGCAGAATTACCAGCGATATCCTTCACGTTATACCGAAGGGTGTAGACCCCTGCTGCTTGTGTGTTCACCGTGCCATCTATCTGTACGGAACCACGGATGCCGACATTATCAGAAGCCTGTGCTCCAGGCTCGTTGTACGTATCTCCCACGTTCAGCGTCATCTGGCTGCTACCTTGCAGGGTGATGACGGGAATCTCACGGTCTATTTTAATGACCAGAGGTAAAGTATACGTTTGTTCCAGATCATCTGTTGCTCGGAATAAAAGGTTGTGCTCTCCCGGCTCCGTTATCTCCAAAGGTGTATTCTCTGTATATAGTTCGTACGTCTGCCCTCCATCACGAGACAACTCGATGATCGCGGAAGTAGCAGGCGCGTATACTGCGCTGGTTACACTAACCGTTACGGACTGGTTCGTCCATGTATCCGTGTGATACGGCTGGCCGTCAGCGGTTGTCATGTTGCTTTTTAACACCAGCGCCTGATTATTCGTACCTTCCACAATGACAGTGAACGTTTTGGGTTGAGATTCCGAGCCACGCTGCACGGTTGCCGTCAGTTCCAATCGCTCATTATTGTGCGGTTGCGTTAGCAGCTTGCCCTCGTTATTCATTAGTTCCGGGTTGGAGCTGGACCAGCTAATGGTTGCACCATGCTTCCCTTCAACAGGAAGGGTAAGATCGGAATGGACCGCGTTCAGATCGCCCAGATCGATTGCTTGAAGTGTATCGGTTACCGCCTGTGCGTCACTGTAAGGTGTGGCACTCATGAAGATTGGGTTGGAGTAGAACCACAGATCGCGATAGTTGCTATCGTTAATTTGATTAAAACGGGTCGTTGCATCAGCTGTCGTATTTTTTGGATCAAGCTGTGGTTCACCATTTACAGTCTCACCTGTCACGTTCATGCCCAGATTCGTACCGCGCAGGCGGAAATACTTGTCCTGGTCTGTGGCTTTGATCTTGGTTGTGATGACATTATAGCCTTCGGCGTCTGTCGTCCAATCGTTGGATGTGAAGGTAGCCAGTACTTTGGTAGAGTCGTTGGTGTCTTTGGTATATGCGGCTGTACCCTTCTGGGCCTTGGCTGTCACATCCCCGGCGATGAGATCGACGTGATCCACCACGGGTACTTGTCCAGCGGACGTGCCACTGTTGATTGGTTTTTCATAGTTGTTGCTCGTGGTTGGACTCTTGAAGCGAATCTTCAACTCTACTTCATCGCCTTGGGTCACATGAAGGTCTCCGCCCATCTCAACCTGAGCACCCGCTCCAGAAGCTGTAAAGTCCAGTGCGTTGATCAGGTCGCCGAATACGGAAAATGATTTCCCCGAACGCAGTCCATCCAGAACAGCCTGCATACCTGTACCCTCAACCCACGAATAGGTCTTAGCATATTCGCCCGGAAAATAACCACTGGAATTCGTGCCAATCGTCTTAAAGTGGTAATCCGAATTGCCATAGTTCCAGAAGTGACGTCCTTCTCCCAGCAATGCATCCCATAGTCCGCCAACCTTGGCGACCATATAGTCTACACCGCCGTATGTACGATATTTGTATCCATCATCTGCGGTCGGATTAGCTACATTGTAGCTTGTGTTGTACCCTCCACGATCCGGTTCCATTTGGTTACCCAGCATGCCTTCGATACCAAAAACCACTTGTGGAGCCAGATCGTTAAACTCACGGAAGTCCGCGATGGTATATTTGTTTTTGCCGCGTGAAGGATGGTTGATCATCGCATAACTTGTCGTTGGATAGTTCGTTGCGAGCCAATTGATGGCGGTTAAGGCATCCTGATGAGTCGTGTAAGCACGTGCTCCGTTCTGATCCCATTTCGTTACGTCTGCCGCATTAAACAGGTTCGCTGCTCGATTCGTGAAACGGTATTCGAATTCCTTGGCAGCGTTCAGCGCTTCGGTTGAATTCGGCTCATCCGTAAGAATCCCCACCCCAACGTGTTCATGTGTCGGCATGTCCCATTCGAAACCGGAAAAGATCGTTTTACCTGCGTATTTGCCTGCATCCTGAAGTGCCTTGATCTGTGGTACCTGATATTCATTCATTCCTTGGGACATCGGTATTGGTCCACCCGAAATGTCGTTCCCGTTGTGATCTCGCTTGGATAACCGCAAATGATCCGTAAGCGCGATCCAGTCCAGCCCATATTTGGTTAAACCCGCATCGAGCACGTTCTCCAGTGAAACCTGTGCATCATCGGACTCAAACGTATGTACATGCAAATCTCCCGTTTGCCAAGAACCTGTTGCCTGATCTGCATAGGATACAGCCGCAGGAAAAGCACCCATGACCATCCCTGTAGCCAAGGGTATAAGTGTAAGCATAGCGAGCATTTTCTTGCCTTTATTATTGAACAAAATCATCCCACCACCCGTTCTGAGTTGTTGTGTCGGGAGTAAATATAAGAGACTTTCGGGGGCAGGGTCAACGGCCTGGAAGCATGTATTTAAAATTTTACATATACCTGCATTCTTTCATATTCCGTTAAAGGTTTCTCAAGCTTTTTCTAACAGAGTCATGCTCTGTACTGCTCCATATTGGGGGAGTGAATCTAGGGATAACGCAGCAAATAGGAGGCGATACAAAATTCAGAGATTGTTCACGATTCAGGAAAGTTCCACCACTGCTGTGGATCATTAGGAGGAGAACTGGTGTAGCGGAATGATGAATTAGAGAAGATAGTGGGTTTTGTAAAAAATCAGAATGACGTATACGCTGAGTATAGAAAAAAAGTACCCACGAACTACAGGCATAATATGTCATGAAGCCGCAGGTACTTTGGGTTGAGCGGGATTTTGCTTCAGCATTTACATCTTTACTTTTGTGAACTGGGGACGAGTTGTTTGTGAAATCAGACCTATCTCCACTTTATATTCATACTGGAAAAATACGATACATAAACCGATAATGTTGAAGATAGCTAACAACGCAACAATCATTATTCATTGAAGGAGTTGCACACTTTTGAAAAGATTCTATCTAGGTTTTGGATTAACGATCACTATTATCATTGGACTATTATCAAGCTCTACTCCAACAGAAGCAGCATCGAAGAAAGTAAACTTAAAATTGTCAGATGGAGCGACGTACTATGGTGAAGTTTTAAACGGGAAACCTCATGGTAAAGGAACCGCAAGATGGGGAGAAACCGAAGTTTACTCTGGAGATTGGGTGAGTGGTACGCGGCAAGGAAAAGGCAAGTATACATATACATTAGTTGAAGGTGGAGGTGTCCCCTTTGAGGATTACAATGAATCTAATATGGGCCATGGAACAGGTGAATTCACTACAAAAACCTACACCGGATCATGGATTAATGGTACATATCATGGTAAAGGAAAAGAAATTACGCAATGGTTAGAAGTACAGTATCTTACTTCTGATGGCAAGGTTTACCCTGTACATGACCGTTACAACAACACCATTAACGATGGAACATTCAATCAGGGCAAGATGTCTCAAGGATTTTACGCAATCCACTCTTCAGATACTGTCTCACTAGGATATACTGATCATACAACTACGATTGCTCTCAAAAATGATTATTTCAACGAAAAGTTAACTGGGGATAAAGACTTTTTTGACACGATTATCAATTATAAAAAGAAACACGGTTCATCTGAAAAATATATTGGGATTAAACCATCCGAATTCTCCAAAGGTACATTAACTAGTGGCAAATTCACGGGGGTTACGCATCTAATCGATTATAGTAATTCAGTAAGTTATTCTAAACAAGTCATAATGAAAGATAACGTATTAAAAGAGAACTCACATAACATCTACAGCCTTTCATAAAGATCGCAAGAAGACCATTAATGAATTCCTGCAAGCTATTAAGCCCTATTCAGTTAAAATCAATACCATCTCTGACGAGATTATGTCATTAAAAGACATTAACTATGAGGGAATAATCCCCTAGGTAGGGGAGGTCACAAAATGAGAAAAAGGCGATGGATTGTGAGCATAGTCATTTTGATTATCATACTTTTCATGAGCGAATTGATGATGTTGTCCTCAGGAAAGGTTGGCGTTCTCAACATAACGCAGAGAGTTATTTCAGGTGCACCTCATGTTATCGTTCAAGGGCAGACACTGTCTTACCAAGGTAAGGTTCATTGGGAGGATATCCAAAGTATTATCGAAGAATATTCCGCAAGCGATGAAGGAACGGTCTTGTATAAAGCACTAGGCACCCCTGTCCCACCACCTTGGATATATGTGAGAAAAGGAAACCATCAGGGTTTCCGATATAAAATCCCGCAGCTTCCCTGGAAACTATAAAATGATCTGGGAACTTCACGAGCGGACATCACCAGATGTCCGCTTTTGCTATGAATTTGTAGTCTACCTCGCTCAATGGTGACATGTCCTATGGTTCGGGTATCAAATACAATCCACACTATAGAACCTCTCACTTTTCTTCCAATCCGTTAAACTGCCTGAGCATGGCGGTGAAACGCTCCAATTCCTTATCATCCCATCTGGATATACGGTCATAAAAAGCTGACTCCTTCTCCTTGAGCGCAGCAACCGTCGATTGTTGACCAAGTTCCGTAAGAGACAGTAACACCCCGCGCCGATCCTTAGGGTCTTGCTCTTTGCTTACATATCCCGACTTTTCGAGTTGTTTGATTAATCGGCTCACCGAGCTGCGGTCCATTGCATTCGCTTCTGCCAAAGCCGCGGCACTTGTTGGGCCATAGGAGTAGAGCCACCGTACCAGTTGAAAAGCGGCAGGTTGCAGGTTCCCATCAAAACGCTCGGCAGATCGAACGTTAAGCGCATGCGATGCACTGATCAGTGCATGAATCTGC
Organism: Paenibacillus sp. W2I17; assembly: GCF_030815985.1. NCBI lineage: Bacteria > Bacillati > Bacillota > Bacilli > Caryophanales > Paenibacillaceae > Paenibacillus > Paenibacillus sp. W2I17. The sequence goes on along the minus strand of NZ_JAUSXM010000001.1, from coordinate 6,356,890 downwards.
TCACCCAGCGCTAGCTCGAGGGTTGCTCTATCTTTGGTTTTGACTGGATTTTCACTCATTATTGTTAACTCCCTCTCCCTGAAACATGAAAGTAGACTCTTGAAATATAGTTGACAAATATCAATTAATATTTATAGTTGATTTATGTCCATTATATAATTCCGAATCTATTCGTGTCAAAAGGAGATCTTCTTATGAAAACTAAACATCCCATTATTGTAATTACCGGAGCAACAAGCGGTTTAGGGCAGCTTGCTGCCATGGAACTCGCCAAACGCGGAGCACAGCTTATACTCACAGCCCGAAGCAAGGAACGTGCCGAGGCTACCAGGTACAAAATCAAGGAAATCATGCCTTCTGCCAAAATTGAATTTTTCTATGGAGACTTGTCCTTACTGAGTGATGTAAAACGTGTTGGACTTGAGATTGCAGCCGCTTATCCGCGTATAGACGTACTTTTGAATAATGCCGGACTTCATGCTTTTGAACAGAGAGTCACGTCCGAAGGATATGCCGAGATGATTGCCGTCAACTATTTGGCACCTTGGCTGTTAACGCACACATTGCAATCTTCCCTGATTCAGTCGGGGCGTGCCCGTGTCGTCAATGTTGCATCTGAAGCTTCGCGGAATCACGGCACTCTGGTGTTGCCAGATGACTTAACGGATATCACTCCTTTTACTGCACGTGGTTCCTCTCCAATCTATGGCAAAACCAAACTGCTCAATATTATGTTTACTGGTGAACTAGCGAGACAATGGCGTGAAACCGGAATTCGCGTAAATGCCTTGAATCCTGGCTTTAATGTTACGGGTCTAGGACGAGAGCTATGGTTTGCAAGTGTGCTTGAACGCATGTTAACCTTTTTGCACATTGGCGACCCGCGCCGGGGTGCGGATATCATTACTCGGTTGGCTGTGGATTCGAAGTATGGCGAGGTTTCGGGAGGATATTTCAATGTGGGAACTGGAGCATCTATTGTTCCTATACATCCTGGTGGAGATGAGGGCATGCAAAACAGACTGTGGATCGTTACGAAACAACTGATGAAAGATCACGGCGTGCTGGATTAATTGAACAAGAATAGGGGGGTTCCATAAGCCATAAACATAGCTAGGAACACCCCCTCCTTTTTTCAGTACCTTAGATTGCCGCGAATACCTTGTCAAAACCTGCTTTCGACTTAGCCAATATTTCATTCAAATTTAGGGTCGGCGCCGGAGCCAGCACCTCCTGTGCCACCACACCATTGTAACCAATCGCCTGCAGGTTTCTCAGAAATCCACTCAGATCAATGACCCCTTCGCCGGGGTACAAGCGTTCTCCATCCTTCAATTCCTCGATTGGCAAATCATAAGCATCGTTGATATGCACATGAACAATCTGCTCTTTCTTCAACTTCAACAGATCTTCCATCGGTAAACCATTTGTATGCCAGTGATAGGAATCTACCAGTAAACCTACGTTAGGCGCATGGATCGTCTCGATCCAGTCCAGCGTATCTTCCATACGCCAGATAAACGGATTCTTCCATTGCGTCCGCAAATGGTGGCAGCCAACAAACTCCAGACCCAACTTAATCCCGTAAGCGTCCAAGATATCTGCGCAGAGTCTCAAGCGTTTCGTAGCCGCGGCCATAAATTGCGCTGCCGGTTGATCCGTTGAGGGTAAAATATACGTGCAACAGCTGTAACAGTCCAGCGAAGCAGAAGCTTCTGCCATAGCGACCAACGATTGCAATCCCTCACGGAATTGCTCATCTGTCGTCCGCCACTCCACCGTCAGCCCCGATGAACCGATGATCACCTGATTGCTTTCCAGCAGATGTTGCGCCTGTTCCTTGCCATACGTTTCAATCAATGAGAGCGGATTCAAATCTACAGATCCGAATCCGTGCTTGGCCGCATCTATGATATATTGTTCATCAGACTCGATGTTGCCCAGTCCCGCATTCGTTAACCCTCTAATCATCCCAATCTCCTCCTGTGACTCGTCTGGAATTGCAGCTTGTGTATCATTTTCTTTATCATTTTATAATAGCAGTACTCTCCGAAAAAGAAACCATCAAAAAAGAGCCGCAACAACGTTAATTAACGTCATTACCGCTCTAGCTTCTCTATCTCACACGCTCTAATGTATATCGATTACGCGGAATCTCAAGACCCAGATTCTCCCTTAGCGTCTCATGTTCATACTCCGTACGGAATAGCCCTCGTTCTTGCAGAACCGGGACAACTAGCTCCACGAAATCTTCCAATCCATTGGGCACCACGGTACGAACATTGAATCCGTCTGCCGCTTCGCCTTCAAACCATTCCTGAATCCGATCTGCGATCTGATCCGGTGTACCAATGAACGATGTACGCGGGGTAGATGCCAGCAATGCCACTTGACGCAGGGTCAGCCCTTTTTCTCGTGCCTGCTGCTTGATCTTATCTGTTGTACTGCGGAAGCTGTTGCTGCCAATCTCCCCAATCTCGGGGAAAGGTTCATCCAGGGCGTACTGGGAGAAGTCATAATGATCGAAGTACCGCCCCAGATAGTTCAACGCCTGATCAATACTCACCAGTTTGGCAATTTCCTGATACTTCTGCTCCGCCTCTTCCGCTGTTCTACCCACAATCGGGCCGATGCCCGGGAAGATCAGGATATCCGCTGCCTGACGTCCATATCCTACTGCTCTTGCCTTCACATCCCGGTAGAACTCCCTTGCTTCCTCCAGCGTCTCATGTCCTGTGTAGACGGCATCCGCCGATCGGGCGGCCAGGTCTTTACCAGATTCAGATGAGCCCGCCTGGAAAATCACCGGATAACCCTGCTTCGAACGTCCCACATTAAGTGGACCCTGTACTGAGAAGTGCGCTCCCTTGTGATTTAGCGTATGTAGCTTGGCAGGATCGAAAAATACGCCCTGCTCCTTGTCTCCGACAAAGGCATCGTCCTCCCAGGAATCCCAAAGGCCTTTGACCACATTCAGATGTTCTTCCGCAATCTCGTAGCGGAGCGCATGGTTCGGATGTTCTCCTTTGCCAAAGTTCAGTGCCGATCCTTCCAGAGGTGAAGTAACCACATTCCATCCGGCTCTCCCACCGCTTAATTGATCCAACGAGGCAAATTGCCGCGCAACCGTGAAGGGTTCACTATAGGAAGTAGACAATGTAGCAACCAGCCCGATGTGGGAGGTTGCCCAGGCGAGTGCAGACAGAAGCGTCAGAGGTTCGAAGCGATTGAGAAAATGAGGATTGGACTTCTCGTTAATGAAGAGGCCATCTGCAATAAAGAGCAGATCAAACTTGCCTTTTTCCGCGATACGCACCTGCTTCTTGTAGAATTCCAGACTAACACTCGCGTTAATGGGAATATCCGGGTGACGCCAAAAGGAAATGCTGTTACCCACTCCATTCAGATTAGCTCCCAACTTCAATTGTCGTTGTGACATATATATTACTCCTTATGTTGTAGTGATGACCATTCAGTTCGAGTATCCTTTTATCTCTGAGAGTCGTTTCGTCATTTCTTTATGCTGTTTCCGCCAGCTTCTGCTGCTGCCATGCCTAATCCCCGTTTATCCGCCTTCTTCACATCACTAACTCTGACTGCCCAAGCCGCTCCAAGCAATACAATGCCTGTGAAGAGAAAAATAAACGGAATGCCGATCCATCCACCTAGAAAACCACCGATTAACGGTCCAAGTACAATACCGAACTGACTCGCCGTCTGACTCAGACTGACAGCCCTCCCACGAAAATCATGATCAGCATACTTGATGATCAGCGCATTAAGCGCCGGATAAACCGCGGCAAAGAACAAACCATAAACAAATCGCAAGCTGCCAAAATAAATCAGATTATTTGCTGTCATTTGCAGCAGACTGCCAATTCCGCCGCCAATCAGACCGATAAACAGGGTTTTCTCGTATCCGATCCTTCCACCAATCTTCCCCCATCGCGGCCCCATAATGACGGTTGCCACACCAATTGCCGAGAAAACAATACCTGCACTAAGTGTTGCACTGCCAACATCTCCGCCAATCTGGACGACATAGAGCGTCAACACCGGTTCGATGATAAGTACGGAGGTCGAGACTAGCAGAATCAAACCGTAGATTCGCATCAAACCTGGCGTGGAAGCCGCTCTTTTCAAATCCCCTATGATCTTCGTTGGAACTATCGTCCGAGCTTGTCGTGACTCCTTAACACCGAGGACCATCAGAGCCGCGAGTAATGTAATGACAGCCGATGCAATGAAACATCCCCGCAGTCCGATCCAGTGACTCAACACACCACCGGCAAGAGGACCCAGAATCCCGCCCGCAGCGCTGGCCGTGGAGATTACGCCAAGTGCATATCCCACCTGTTTCTCCGGAGTATTGGTGCCAATCAGTGTAATCGAGGCGGGATGAAAACCAGCCATGAGTCCCTGAAAGACCCTCACCGCGATAAACGTATACGGATCGTAAACAAAGAAGTTAGCCAGATGTGCAACGCCTAGCCCTACACCAGAACGGACCAGCATCAGTTTGCTGCCATATTTATCAGCCAGTGATCCCCAGAAGGGTGCGCATAATCCACTGATCAGAAAGCTGATGGAGATCGAAATACCGGACCAAGCTTCTAGGCCGCTCTGGATACCAAGATCATTTTGCAGAAATATAGGAAAGAACGGAACGGACAGCGAGTACGCCATATGATTAAAAAACAGGCCGAACCACAGAATATACAGATTTCTCTTCCATTGTGGCATCTTGGCATTCTCCATACTATATAATTCCTATATAAAAAGTAGGTTATTATCCATATTAGGGTAACGTCATCGGAAAGTATAATAGAAAAGTTCAATAGACCCATTCAAGAATTAAATGAATGGGTCTATCTTATCGGCGATACATCGTATTTAATTATTGTCCTAACTGTGATTGATACTCGTATTCGAATACATGTTTCATAATAGCCAATTCCATATTTTTCAATTCAATGATTTTATCAAGCATGACATCATACTTTTTGTATACACCCTGCTCCATGATGAATTCATTCATATACATGACCAGATTACGGAGTTTCAAAGCTTCGCTTACCAGTTCTTCCAATCGGATTTTTAACGAAGGATCGGGGAGAAAGTCAAGTATGGCTTGAGCAAGCAGTTGTTTATGTTCGTAAAGCAGGTGAAAAGGATGTATAGCAAACGGCTGATTTTGCATCCCTTCCTTCTGCATCCCCAGCATATCAATCATCTTATCGTATATTTCACTTCCAAGATAACGGTGATCCTTTCTCAGAATACTGCGAACTTGATTAGTCTCTCCTACGTATTCTTTCAAAATATTCATTAGATCCTCTTTGGAGAACTGGAGAACCGTTTCATAATAATATTCACTTGGTTCCTTATACTCATCTGTCTTTTCAATGGCCCATATTCCGTTTAGGTAATCCGTAGACCATTCAGCATCGAAATTCGAATCTTGAATAACAGTGATCTCATCATAGGGAAGCCATTTCTCACCGTAGAATCCATCCCAAAAATCATGGCACAGAAACTCTTTACGATCCGAATCAAATCCAGAGATGAATACCTCATGTTTACCACCGCCAGGAATATTTCTCAGGAAATAAATATAATTATTCTTTTGAATTAGTTCCACTATAAAATCTTGCAGTTCCCACTGTTTTAAAATCATATCTCTATCGTACACCCTTGTAATCAACATAGGGCATGTCGACATTTTGAATTTGTGCCAAGGATAATATTGTGAACAGACATCCAATCCATAGCCCCCTTCATCATTGTGACTCAGGATGACCAATAGAAAATTATGATAAATCCAGCTACGTGAACGCTTGTCCAAATCCAGCATCGAAAAGAGACTCGCATGATGTGGGTAGGTAGTCATTAAAGGCTCGTTCATTTGCAATTTTTTAATCATGACTGATCTCCAATCCTGAGCAATTTATTAAGTTATGCTTCTCCAGTTCATGAATGGCTTCCAGCTTGCTTGTGAATTTTCTCCACTGATTATGTGTCATATTCTCCCGATATACCGCCTTCGCCAGTACATTACGTAACTCACTCCAATGATCCTGTATTGCCTGAGCAGCAGAAACAAGATCGGTATGATGTTCATATAACCGTTGCATACGATAGGTTTCGACCTTTTTGGCATTCACAATGTCTACAATGGATTGTAGAACAAGTTCAGCATAGGCCATATCAGGTGAATCTTCTTCTTCATTGAACTGATACGTCTTCTGTATGAAGGACAGAAGATGACTCATTTCCTGATTAATCTCCCCTGGTGTAACGCGTACATGATCAATAAACATGTCACGCAGTTCTCCCAGCATGATATTGTTTCTTTCATGTGCGACAGTTTCACAAGCTGAAAATGCATAGAACGTGGGTACTTCTTCTTCCTCCATGAAAAGCCGTACGAATCCTTCATAAGCTTGTACAATATCATTCATAGGCATCTCCATCGGTTGATACGTGAGATTGTCCCGGTGATCATGTTCTATTACATGGAACACTTGCCGCTGGAGATCATACCCATAGATTAATAAGGAATGAGGCCAGTGGGTACGTAAATACATGTCTTTGCGCAAGGACTCGTAATAACAGTCCACTCGGATAATTACTGGGCGGTTCAAATTAACCGCCTCCATAATATCTTTTCGTACATCCTCGCTGTAGGTCTTCGTTTCATAAGTTAGCCCCATACGTTCAATTAGCTGGGCATCTGATAATACAGCTTGATACTCTAATCGGAGTATGCCCTGATGTTCATCGAATCTATAGTGCATTCGGTCGTTGATCATCACAGGCAGTACACCAATAGAATAGAAGTTCAATACGGGAAAGAGTGAATTATAGAAGCAGTTTTTGTAGAAAACATCATTAAACGGCTCTATTCCTGCGATGATAACTATTGGCCTATGGGAATGATGTAATATAAGATGATCCGCTTCCGCTGTTGCCCCGACTTCTTCGGTAAATTGCTCCATTGCACCATCTGTCTCTGGCATATCCTGCTCTTCAAGAAGTATCTCTTTTTCAGAGTTATACTCATCCGCTTCATACCCCTTGTTTCGAAGCACTTCAGCCAGTGATGCAATGGTCTCATACCGCATCACTTCATCAGCAGTAAGCGGAATACTCTGCCTCTCCATATCGGCCTCAAGTTTGATGACATTCAGTGAATGCCCCCCAATTTCGAAGAAGCGGGCATGAACGTCAATCTCTTTCAATTGCAACAGATCCGACCACAATTCCGCGAGCACCTGCTCTAATGCATTGCGTGGAAGTGTAATATCTGTCCCTTCTCCCTGTAAGAGCAAAGGATCTGGAAGAGCTTTTCGATCCAATTTCCCATTGGCCGTATATGGCATATGATCCAACATGGTGTATCTGGAGGGCAGCATATATTCAGGCAACTCTGTCAGCAAAAAAGATCGCAATTGCTCCTGATTGATACTTTGGCTCTCCGTTACTGTGTAATAGGCACATAACAGGGACTGCCCATCCTGATCTGACCGAACTGTGACCGCAGCAGCCGAGATAGCCGGGTACTGGAGCAATCTGTTCTCGATCTCCCCGAGTTCGATCCGATAACCACGTATTTTCACTTGAAAATCAGAACGACCCAGATACTCCAGATCTCCATTCGCATTGAGACGTGCGAGATCTCCCGTTTTATACATATAAGCGCCTTCATGAAAAGGATCCTTTACAAACCTCTCGGCCGTAAGCTCAGGTCTGTTCCAATAACCTCTGGCTACTCCATCTCCTGCGATGCATAACTCTCCCGTTGCCCCGATTGGCATATGCCGATGCCGCTTATCCAGAATATAGATACGGGTATTGGCAATCGGATGACCGATCGAAATTGTCGAGGTAGGTGAAAGTTCCTTAATGCTCGACCATATTGTTGTTTCTGTGGGACCATACATATTGTAGATGCGGGCAGAGGTCATCCCCGCGACCTCCTCATACAAGGCATACGGTAGAGCTTCCCCTCCGATCATCAATATCTGAATTACGCTCCATACCGGTGAATCGACTGTAAGCCCAATCTGAAGCATTCGCAGTCGAGAAGGAGTTATTTGTATTAATTCAATGTTGTGAGTAACAATTAGATGCGCAATACGGCTTGGATTTAACTGATCCTCCTCTACCGCCATTATCAGTGTTAACCCGTTAGCGAGTGCCCCAAGCGTCTCCAGTACAAAGATATCAAAGGAGAATGTTGTGAGGGCGAGAATTCGTTTGCCAGCTTCAAAAGAAATGCTGCGGGATACACCTTCCACAAAGTTTCTTAGTGCCAGATGTTCAATCATGACCCCTTTCGGCCTGCCTGTAGATCCGGAAGTATATATCAAATAAGCCAACTGCTCCGACGAAATAACAGGCAGTGAGATATGTTGGTCATCCCATTCTTCCATGCGAGAAATATCGATTATTTGGCCTGTATATATGAGTGAGCCGATAAGATCGGGCCTAGTTAGCAAAATCGCAGCCTGGCTATCCTCCAGCATGAACTGCAAACGATTATTTGCATATGCAGGGTCCATCGGCATGTAAGCAGCCCCCGCCTTAAGTACACCCAGCATAGCCAAGAGCATGTCTTCCGATCGGGTTAACAGAATTCCTACAACGGCACCTGATCTTACTCCCTGAGCTAGCAGGCATTTCGCAAGTTGATCTGATTTGCAATCCAAGCTTCGATAGGTAAGAATATTATCTCCGCAGATCACTGCGGGAATATCCGGCTGTTGTGCAGACCAAGACTGGATCATCTGGATGATTGAACGAACTTCAGGAAAACGTATCTCCGTATCATTCAGATGTTGAATAACCTGGTCTTCCTTGAGCGAGAGCATCTTTATATGATGTAATCCCTCATCTGGATGGGTTGTACAAATAGAGAGCACACGCATCACATGGTCTACAATCTGTTCAATAATTGCTGGAGAATATAATGCAGCATTGTAATTCATTCGTAACGCCAGCCCCACTTTAGACATTTGAAGTGAAAACACCATATCGGCCAGGGGCCCTGTTTCCTGCAGATTCTCCTGCATATTGTCCATTCGAACCACAGTGGCCACTCTTGGCAAGTCTGTGCCCTCATGACCAAGCAATTCAAGAATTTTTTCCAATGAAAGATGGTTATACTTTTTGGCTGTACCCACAAGGGTCCTGAGCTGAAGAACGAGTTCCTTAAAAGAATACTCTTCACCAAAATTGATGCGAACAGCACGTAGTTGACTTGAATTTGCTGCACCAGACGAAGCGGGAATACCTACAGTTATATCGTCATTGTCCAGATAACGGTGTAACACGTATGTGACACCTGCCAGAAGAAGAATAAATGCCCCTGCTTCGGTGTTCCCGGAAATGCGAAATATTTGTTCTGAAACAGGTTGAGGAAATGCAAGTTGCATCTCCTCAAACACTTGCTCACCCCATGTTCCCCTCGTTTGTTCACCAGGGAACATACTGAATTGAAGGTCCCCTGAGAGATGGTTTAGCCAATATTGCTTCTCCTCTTCGAACTTTCGGCTCGACAATAGCAAATTTTGCATGAATGCACCTGGCTCTGCTGACAATTAGCACGCCTCCCATTCTCTTTGGGATAAGAATAATCAGATCAGGTTGAGACCTTTTTTCTTTGCCATCTTTTCTACCTTGCGCAGCATAATGATTGAGATGATTGTATACGAAATGGCAAAAAAGATGAGGATGCACCATTCCATCCAGATCGGTGCAAGGGGCACCCAATCTGTTTTGAAACTGTAATAACGCACCATATCATACCCCCAGGTATAAGGCAGGAGATATGCGATCCAACGAACGACTGCAGGAAACTGGTCCACTGGGAAATAAGCACCTGCTACAAATTCAAACATGATAAACAAAATACCCACAATGGATGAGACCTGGCGGTACAGAATCCCCAGTAGTGCAATCATGACGCCAAGCGCCATTAATGCAACGATGACCACAAGACAGGTGACTAGAATCATCATGGATTCAGCAAAGTTGAGACCTGCGTACAGGACAAGCAGGATATACATCGGTATGAACACAATGACATTCATTAATGCACTGGCTACAACCGTCCCTACATAATACGCATAACGAGAGATTGGATTGCAGTACAGATACTCCAATGTGCCGTTATGGAGATCATTCGTCACGGCTCCGAGCGGAGCGTTTAACGCTACTCCGTAGAACAGCCATACAAGTATTGCACCCAGATAAAAGATAAACAGGTTATCTCCTTGAAGTACATTCTCTCCCTCGTATACAACAAACGTGGACATCAGCAGGAAAAAGAGTACTCGTAGACCCAACTGTAGGAAGTTACCGAAGAAGTTGGGCAGATACCTTACAGCAATCTGCAATTCCTTCACGGTTGTTGCCCACACGACGGTGAAAAATCCGGTAGGTCTACCTATGGCTTGCAGCTTTAGCGTTTCCTGACCTGTCCCGGTTTTAGCGTATTCGATACTCACTGTTCTCTGCCTCCTGCCAATGTGTACTCTAAATTCTCATCAGACTTCACATAGAGCTGAACAAACAAATCTTCAAGTGTTAGTTGTCTATGCTGAATGGTCGTATGGATATTCCCTTCTTTTAATTCACTAATAACCGCGCCCATCCCGTCGTACAGGTTCGTGATTCCGAAGGAAACCATGTCTTCCTCCTCACGAATAATGGTGGAAGCTACCTCCGGCAGAGCAGTGATTCGCTCCTGAATGGAAGGGGGCAGGTCTGCTCTGGGAATGTCGATGAATTCAACTGCGCCCAGATTGGCTTTTAGTTCGGCAATTGTACCTGTTTTAAGGAGTGTTCCTTTGCGCATCAGGGACACACGGTCCGTCATGTCTTCTACCTCAGTCAGAATGTGAGAGGTCAGAATAATGGATTTCCCCTCATCCCGTACATAACTTTTAATGAACTCACGTACACGTCTGGAGATCACGGGGTCCAGGCCCTTGGTCGGTTCATCCAGATATATCACTTCAGGATCATGCAGCAGGGCTCGCATAATGACAACGGTTTGCTTTTGGCCTCCCGATAATTGCATAAATTGCTTGTTCAGATGCTCCGAGAAATCCAGATACGTACTTAATTTGTCAATCTGGTTAGAAATCTCTTGTTTGCTAAGTCCCGTAAGTCTTCCAAAGAATATCAAGTTCTCTCGAACAGTTAATCTCGCATAAGCAGAGCGTTCAGTATCTTGACCCACGTATCCGATTAGTCTCCTGATGATGTTCGCATCGGTATCCAAATCGTAGCCGCCGATATTGACAATTCCGGAGTCCTTGGTCAACAGAGTCGCCAGCACTTTAATAAATGTTGTTTTACCTGAACCGTTGGTTCCCAGAATTGTGTGGATCTCACCCTTGCGAAGCTCAAAAGACATGTTATCTAACGCTAGGTGTTTTCCATAGGACTTCGTGACGTTCTCAGCGGATAGCACTCTCACTTGTTCTCCCCCTTTATGTATTGCCTGTACTGCTGAATTCATGTGGGGGCGAATACGCTATTACAGCGCATTTCGCCCCTAATGTAATCACTTTACGCCGACAGCTTCGTGTACCAGATACTCCGCCAGTTCGTAGTGATGTCCAGTATCATCAATGATATGATTCATCCACTGATTTCTTTCTTTAACAGGTAACTTTTTGGTTTCAAAGATGCCCTTGAGCAGTTCCAACGCTTCTATCATTTGCTCTTTTGAGGGCTTGTCCCCCGCATTTTCAACCTGCTCCTGAATTGCCTGGATTCGTTTGTAACGCTGAACAACGCCTTGTTGATACTCTGCTTCATCCCAATTCTGGTTCGGCGTTGCCACTGCAATTGCTAAACATTTAGTGATGACTGTGGGTACTCCTTTTTTCTTCTTGCCATCCGATTGAAACATGCTAATCAATTTTTGACGTTCCGCTTTTTCGCCAAAGCAGAGCGAATTGATATCAGGACAGTTCGTTTTGGTCAATTTATTCAGTACATTTTTGGGTCCCATTTCGATGGCAAGTGTGACACCGAAACGCTCAAGGTATTGAAGAATCCGTGTCCATTGCACAGGTTTGACCATCTGATCTGTCAGCAATCCCGGAATTCGCTCCACATCACCATAAGGTTGACCTGTAACATTGGATAGTACCGGCCATTTGAACATATTGTACGAATACTTTGCCAGTTCTTGGCCGAGCCGCTCTGCATCTTCCGCCATCAGCGAACTATGAATGGGTGCACTGGACATTAGGGGAGTAACCTGACCATCGGCATCCAATACGGCTGATTCGATCTCCTCCAGTACGTATTGATGACCGGATACGGCAGCTTGTGTTGGCGAATTATAACAGGAGACTACAGCTACACCCTGCTCGCCGCTGTATTGTTCACAGAGTTGCTCCACGATGGATGCGTCAATACCGTCCATAATGGTCATTGATCCTGTGCCCCGATCAATATGAATCTGCATCATCGCACCGCGCAATTTGGTGATTCGGACAGCATCGGAAAATGTCATGGCGCCTGAACATACCAACGCCGAATATTCACCCATACTGTGACCTGCACAGAATTGTGGTCGAATCCCCACTTCTTCCATATACACTCTGAAAGCCGCTACATTCGTTGCCAGAAGAGCAGGTTGCATATTCTCATTCTGATTCAGTTCAGATAAACTTCCTTCAAAACATAGTTTTGCCAGATCCACACCTGCAACGTCACTCGCTTCCTCGTACGTTTGCTTGGCTATGCTATATTGATCATAGAAACTCTTTCCCATACCTACATACTGAGAACCTTGTCCCGGAAACAGCAGTGCTATTTTTTCCATGTCGTAACCTCCATTAATAGGGTTGGTGTATTAATTATTAATAATGTTCAGTTCCACATATGAAGGAATTTTCTGAATATAGCTCATGTCGTGTTCAAAAATGACAAGGTCCTCTTCCTGATGGATTTCTTTGAATCCGCCAAATTTATAGGTCAGATACATCATCCGATTACGATCGGTCATTTTGAATTCAGCCCGTATCTTGACCCCGGCTTCTTTCGCCTGTTCTAGGATATAATTCATGAGAATCGTGCCTACCCCTCGTGACATTACACGGCAAGACATCAGCAGCAGCTTCACGGTCCAGTACTCCTCTTCCATCTCAAGCAAAGCGAGTCCAATTTTTCCATATGCTCCATACTTGTCTTCCAGTCCTGTAATGAGAAGTTTGTGATTAGGAGATTGACTGAGTTGTTCCAGATCTTCATAGGAATAGGTATACCCTGTGGTGTTCAGCTGATGAGTCCGCACCGTCAACTCTTCTGCACGCTGCAGATCATCTCCCTTAAGGGGTGAAATCGTAAATATCATGCCAAGTGAAGCCAGAAAGTCATCTTTGGGACCTGTGAATTCCTCTTCCGCCTTATTACGGATCTCATCGCTTTTGTACATTAAACGGCGAAGTCTGGAGTCCTCCGTAATAAAACGGGGATTCATCATCTCCATGTCGGGAATGTCCAGGTACTGGGCAGCATCTATGCATCGAACTTCAGCATGCTCAAACTGTACCTCCTCCAGCTCAAACATCTGATCATCCACAAAAGCAACCGTATTCGCTCCGATATTAATGGAAGTTATGATGGATTGAATAGAGCTCGACTTGGAATTCCAGTGAATCTGGGGGTATAGGAAATATTCATGAATTCCGAATTCCTCAAGCTTCTCCATGGCTGTCTGATGGTCATTTTTACTGGCGATGGATTGCAGGACCCCACGCTCGTCCAGTGTCCGGATCACATCAATAATTCCCTCTCTCAAGACAACATTCTCATCTTCCAGAAGGACACCTTCCCAGATTGTATTATCCAGATCCCAGACGACCAGCTTCACCTTCTCTTGCTTTTGCTTGTCCATTACCGAACTTACCGATGGATCACCCATACCTGAACCCCTCCTTGGCATATTGTTCAAAACTATTGCTTCAAGACCGTCAGGCAGTCTATGCTGTCTTTCGCTCAATCAGTTCATTAATCTTGTTCAACGTACGGAAGTTGCTCAGATCCATATCCTGGGTCTCAATCCGAATGTTGAATTCTTTCTCCAGAAACATCACCATCTGCATTGCAAACAGGGAATTGGCAAAACCCAATTCAAAAATATCCTCATCATCTTGAATTTCACGTTTGCGATAGAAACGACTCAGAAATGTTTTTACTTTGACTTTGGACTCCATACACAGTCACCTCGTATAATTTATAGTGGATACACTTACAGAATCACGTGCTCAAAGAAGCCTTGACCGCTTTTTGCTCCTAACAATCCGGCATCCACCATCTTGCGAAGCAAGGGACATACTCTATATTTCGGGTCCTGATAACTCTCATAGAGTACATCCAGTGAATGAACTACAGTATCCAAACCGATCAAATCCGCTGTGTGAAGTGGACCCATCTTATGTCCGAAAACATTTGACGAATATGTCATCAACCTCTTCAGGTGAAGCTACCTGATCCTGAACAACAAAGGCAGCTTCATTCATGAGCAGATGGGATATTCGGTTAGATACAAAACCGGGAAGATCTTGTACCAGTATGGCTTCTTTGCCCATGGTATGGAGCAGGGATCTGGTCGCTTCAATCGTTGTATCCGAAGTGTGATAACCCTGAATAGCTTCGACTACGGGCTTTAACGGGACCGGATTCATAAAATGTACACCGATGACCTTGTCAGGTCGTCTGGTGATCGAACCAACTTTTGTAATCGAAATACATGATGTATTGACCAAATAAATACAAGAATCGGGGCAATAGTTTTCAAGCTGTGCATAGACCTCTTTTTTCACATCCCATTGCTCAGGCACGTTCTCAATAATGAAATCAGCATCGCCGAGCGAGTCATAATGTGTCGTAAACTCCACACGCGAGAGCACCGTTTCCGGGTCTTCGGCCTCGGTATCCTTGTTGTAGAATCCCGAAAATCGGATATTGGTAAATAAGGCTGTTCTCGCCTGATCCAAAACTTCATCACTCACATCGATCAAAACCACGTTGTGCCGGGACTGGGCAAGGCTCTGCGCAACCCCTTTTCCCATGACGCCTGCTCCGATTACACCTACCTTCATTCCTATCAACGCCCCTCTGTGATCTGGCTAGAAATTGAAATTCACTTCTTCATCTACAGCTTCATCCGTGATATCCGTGACACGATCAACTTCAATATCATAGATCAATGTATCCGGCTGCTCTGAAATTATCTCAAGAATTTTCACATAATCTTTGGCGATATATTCAGCTGTGCTAGGCAAGAACAAGCTTGTATTATATTCCAGAATAAACTCGATCGTACCGTCCCGCTCAATCGCATCCAGTGCCAGATCAAACCTTGAAACTCCACTGTCATAATCGATTAATGTGCCTTTGAAAGCCTCAATCTCTCCGGTGTACATCCCTACATTTTGCAGTGCAAAATACACATCAAAAAGCGGATTTCTGCTCGGATCACGTGTACTATTCACAAGCTGTACAATTCGGTCGAATTGACAGTCCTGATGCGCAAAAGCCGATAACGTACGCTGCTTCACGTTCAGAAGTAACTCCCTGAATGAGTCATCAGGCACAGGTTCGTTTCTCAGGACGATTGTATTCACAAACATGCCAATGGTGGCATCAAAGTTACCCTGTTGGCGACCCGTTACAGGCGAACCGATGAGTATATCACTCTGGTTCGTATATTTATGCAACAGGACATTTAAGGCGGATAAGAGCAACATGTATAAAGTGGTTCCTGTACGTGCTCCGAGCTTGCCTATACGAGCAGTGAGTACGCCGTCGGCATAAAAAGTCATTTTGGCTCCATCATAGGTTTTTCGATCAGGTCGTGAAAAGTCTGTTGGAAGTTGCAGTGTGGGCAACGGCCCTTTCAGCGTTTCCAGCCAGAAGGCTTCCTGTGATTTAATCGAATCCGATTGCTGATAATGGTTGCTCCACTCCGAGTAATCCCTATACTGATAAGGAATATCCGGTAGAGGTGAACCACTGTACATAGACGTGATTTCGTGCATCATATTGTCCATCGACATGCCATCTGTAACCAAGTGATGCACATCGAACATCAACAGATGGCGACCGTCATCCAACGAACCGACAATCATGCGGATCAACGGTGCTGCTTCCAGATCAAACGGTCGGACAAACTGCTTCACTACATCTTCCACTGCTTCCGTTCCACGAATGACATCTGGCAAAGTTTCGATCGAAAAATCCACGTTCTCGTGAATTCTCTGAATCGGCTCTCCTTGTTCCCAGTGAAAAGATGTACGGAACGATTCATGGCGCTGAATCAGAGTGTTCATATAACCGTTCAACGTGAATGGGTCAAAATTCCCCTCCATAATCAACGCTTTGTTCAGGTTATAGCTGATATTGTCCGGGCCCTGAGTGCAAAGGTAGAATATCCTTTTTTGAGCTGATGAAAGTGGATATTTTTCTTTGACTTCTGCATGAGGGATAGACTGTTGTCCAACTGTTGCATTCTCTACATCGACCAGAGATTGCAGGTGAACTCCCAGTCCCCAGATCGTCGGATATTGCAGCACATCCGAAGGATTAACCTGTATCCCCGTTTCCCTGTATATATCCGATGCCATCTTGAGCCCAATAATGGAATCTCCACCATATTCGTAAAAATCATCATACAGATCCATTTCTGTCAGTCCCAAATGAAGTGACCAAATCCGGGATAACATCTGTTCCATGGCTGTATATTGACCATCATTGCGGCCGTGTAATGAGACTTCTTTGTTCAGCGTTGCCTTTCTCATCTCCACTTCAGCAATCACGCTGGCACTTTGATCCTGAATCGTGTTGTATACGTCCTCCGACATCATCATTGGCATATCACCTACGTAGGCCATATATTCCGAGTCATAATTCAATTCGCCGATGATAGATCGATGCACTTTACGCTCAAAAGCCTGGTCAAAGGCCTTTAATGCAGACTTTGTTAAAACAGACTTGAACACCATGTCATCATTTACGCCAAAATCTTTGGCCATCCCGGTCTCTTTCCAGGCCACCCAATTGATCGTTAACGTTCGTCCGCCCCTGCGATTGCGATACGCTGCATAAGCATCCAGATAACTATTCGCTGCTGAATAATCTCCTTGACCCGGAGAGCTGAATAATGTTGAAGTGGTTGAGAACAGAACAAGAAAATCCAGAGAGTCTTGGGCTGTTGCCTGATCCATATTCCAGGTTCCCTGGACTTTCGGAAGCAACACACGGTTAAAGGTCTCCGCATCCTTGGATGCAAGGAATCCTTCACCTGCTACCCCTGCTCCATGAACAATGCCATCCACTTTGCCGTACTGCTCTCTGATGTTCTCCATGAGTCTTGATACTTGTTGAAGATCACCTGTATCCACGCTGTAGAGACCTACTGTGGAACCTTTGTTCTCAATCGAATGTATCCATTTAATTTTCTTGCATTGCTCCAGATCCTTGTTATCCTCCAAAATGGCTGGCCATGTTTCCCGATCAGGGAAATCCGATCTGCCTGCAAGAATCAAGGTAACGTTGTGACTGTTGGCAAAATGTTCTGCGAATGCTCGGCCAATGCCGCCCATTCCACCGGTGATGAGATAGATCCCCTGCTCCTTAATGGTTACATCGGAGAGCTCAGCTCCCAACAGGTCTGTCTTCCTAAACTCTTCCACATATCGTTGACCATTCCGATAGGCAGTGGAGTAGAAAACATCATCTGCATTCATTGCATTAAGCAAAATAGGAATAGCGGTGTCATCATCTATATCCATGACCTTGCATTCCAGCTGAGGATGCTCTTGTCCAATCGCTTTGCCCAGGCCAAACATCGTTGCATATTCAGGAGCGAGATGTGATTCGTGGCCGCTAACTTCGTGAACGTACTGGGATAACAGAACAATGCGCATTCGATTTCGCAATCCTGCACCTGCAATGGCTTTTGTGAGGTAAAACAAGCTATGCACACCTCGGCATAAGGCATCTTCCAGTTCCTTCGGACTCTCGGGTGCTGTATGACCATTTATGGTAAAGGTGTGAATAATCTGATCTATTCTGTGGTTCTTCGTAGCTTTCAATAATTGCAGATACTGATCCTCCGAACCATCGATCTGATAATGAACCGGAGAGATCTTCGCATATGTTGCACCAAGCGTAACTTCAATTACATGTGCTCCACGTTCAGTAAGTTCCCGGGAGAGACTGTCACATAACGGAATTGTCCCCTTCAAAAGCAAGACGGTTTGCGGATTCGGAATGAGCCTCTCAGGATTAGTCGCTTCCACCCAGCCAATGGTGTAATGCATCGTTGGTTCTTCCTTCTGCACAACGGATGGTTGAACCGCAACTCGTTCGGGAATATCAATCCAGCAACGATTGCGCTCATAAGGATACGTTGGAAGATGGAGCCGGAAGGTTTCCTCTTCTGCGTACAATCTTGACCAGTCAATATCGGCTCCCTGTGTATAAAGAATCGATATTTCCTCCAAGTGCTGATCTTCCCATCCGTGCTCGTTAATGAGCTTCAGTACCCTGTCTGACTGCTCGTTTAATTCACGAAGTTTATGTTCCGTCAATTCGCCAACACCCGGCTCCTTCGTCTCAGGAACCATTCGATGTTCAGATGCATAAGCAAGGGGCGGTTTAATCTCGCTAAACGGGCATCCACGCAGCTTGTCCAATCGGGCTACCAGCTCTTCTTTGTCTTTAAAAGCAATGGCGATACGCAACTTGTAGTGTCCTCTTCCCTGAGCAGCTGTTCCGCACAGGCTTAACAAATCCAGTTCATCGTAACTATCGAGATAATCATGATAAGCTGCGATCAATCTGGATAGAGAGTCTTTACTTTTGGCGGAAAGAGGCAAAATATAAGGTCTGCGTTCCTCTGCTTGGACAAATGTCTGTACTGGGGCCTCTTCCAGGATAACGTGACAATTGGTTCCACTAATCCCAAACGCGCTGATCCCACAACGTCGCGGTCCTTCCTCGGAATGCCAATTACGAAGACGGGTATTCACAAAGACCGGTGAATTGGAAAATTCAATCATTCGATTAGGTCGATTAAAGTACAGTGTCGGAGGAAGCTTTTTCTCACGCAGCGCCATGACCGCCTTCACCAAACTAATCACTCCAGCAGCCTCCGAAGAATGCCCCAAGTTGGTCTTGATGGAACTCACCGCACAGAATTGCTTGCGATCTGTGCAGCTCGACAGTGCATCGGATATGCCCTTAATTTCAATCGGATCTCCCAATGTTGTGCCCGTGCCATGTGTTTCAATGTAGGTGATTGTCTCCGGTTCGACTCCTGCATCCTCCAAAGCTGATATGATTACCTCTGTTTGAGATGCCGGATTAGGTGCCGTGATGCCTATTGAACTGCCATCCTGATTCACAGCCCCGCCTTTAATTACAGCATAAATGGAATCATGGTCATCCAATGCCTGCTGAAGTGATTTCAGCAGTACCACTGCAACCCCTTCTCCAATACCTGCTCCATCTGCTTCATCATCAAAAGCTTTGGAGCGATGATCTGTAGACTCGATGCCAAGTTTCATATTTTCATCATCCACTGGGCACAGGTTAATCTTGATTCCGCCAGCCAGTGCATAATCACATTGTCCGCTACGAATAGCTTTGCAAGCCATGTCTACAGACACCAATGAAGATGAACAGGCCGTATCAATAACCATACTTGGGCCTTTTAGATCCAATAAATATGAGATCCGGGCAGACATCATTGCTGTCAGATTACCCACCATGGAGCTTGAACCGCTCCCAGGATCAACTTCATATAAGAGACGTGCATACAGATCTCGCAAGGTTGCTGCATATCCAAGATATACGCCCGTTTTACTACCGCTCAATCTGGTGCCGCCATACCCTGCATCCTCAATTGCAGTCCACGCAGCTTCAAGAAATAATCGCTGATTAGGATCCATTAGACTTGCTTCCTTGGGCGATAACCGAAAGAAACCTGCATCAAACTTGTCTATGTCTTCCAGATACGCGTTCTCGTTGTATTTCATCTGTGCCTGGTCATGACCTGTGAACGCAAAATGCTTGTCAATATCCACTTTTCTCGATTCCGGAAACGACCGAACCAGATCCGTGCCGTTGACGAGATGTTCCCATAACTCCTCGGGTGTGGAAGCAAGCGGCACATTCACAGCCATGCCGATAATCGCAATATCTCCATCTCGTTCCACCGCAGTACGCTTCTTGAGATGCATCGCTGGAGAAGGACGCTGTTCCTCCTTCTTGTTTTTTCCACCGATAAATTTTGCGAGATGATGTACATTCGAGTATTCGAACAGGTCCGTAACATTAATGGCTCCTGGAAAAATTCGCTCAATCTCACTCTGAATTTTCATCAGCAGAATAGAGTCCGCACCTAGTTCAAAGAAGTTGTCGTGAATATCGATTTGATCAAAACCCAATATTTTTCTGCAACATTCGGCTACACGTTTTTCCGTATCACTAAACTCTTCGTTGAGACTTCCTGTCAAACTTACTTCTCCTGCTGGATTTGTTGTTACACTCTTTGCTTTGCTCGCTTTTTCCTGCTTCTTTTTTTCCTTAAATAGTTCAATTTGCGCAGTCAGCACAGGAGAGAGCAACACCCCTGATTTTTCGAGCAGGAAGACTCCACCGTTCTCATAATTGAGATAACCTACAAGTGCTCTCGGTACATTATGGGATAACACCTGCTCAAACCCTTCAAGAGCCTTACCGGTTGGCAACGTCTTAAAAATGGTATCGATTGTGAAACCACCTTCAAGGGCCATACCGGTCTCTTTCCAGGTCGTCCAGTTCACCACATGTGTCCTTCTTCCGAGCTTGTTCCGATATTCCCCGTAGGCATCCAGATAAGCATTGGCTGCAGTATAATCTCCTTGAACGGCTCCGCTAAACATCGTTGCTACCGAAGAAAACAGAATAAAGAAGTCCAGATCATCCGAATGGGTAACTTCATCCAAAATACGTGTACCCATTACCTTCGGGTTGAAAATGCTTTTAAACTGGTCATCCGTACGATTCATCAATAAGTCGGATCTTCCAATTCCCGCGCCATGGATAACCCCCCTGATCTTCCCATGACGTTGACGCAGCTCTTCTACAATTGGAACTACCTCTTCTTTTTTGGAAATGTCCGCGCTGTATATTTCAACGGTAGCTCCCATATTTTCAATATCAAGAACTCCCTGAATCTTTCGGCATAACGACTGATCCTGCTGTGCTTCCAAAATCGCTTCCCATGTTCTCCGGGGTGGAAAGGCAGTACGATTAATCCAGGCCAGATGTACCTTGTCCCTGCCGGCCAAATATTTGGATACTTCAATCCCGATCCCTCCGGCTCCACCAGACACAAGATATATCCCTTCTGAATGAAGAGCCGGAAATTGTCCATTGTTACTGTCCGACTCTGCAACAGGCTGGAGTGTACCGAATGACTGAATATACCGTTTTCCGTCTCGAATGGCGGTAAGGAAGTGATCTGTTTTTCTGAAAAGAGACTCTGCACTCCCCTTACTCCATAGCATATCTTCCACGTCGATAACTCGACATTGTATGTTCAGATGCTCCTTGCGTATGACCTTGGCAAGACCTTCTAGGGGTGCGAGCTCGGGTCTAAGAACCTGTTCTTTGCCTGTGACATGATGGACACATTGGGTCAAAATCACCATATCCATATCATAATCAATACCATGTCTGGTCAATGAACGAACCAGATACAGCAGGCTGTAAACGCCGCGTTCCTGTGATTCATTCAACTCCTCCAGATTCTGAACAGAAGTGTCCAAAGCAAAGGTAGGTGCGTAGATGACCTGTGACCATGATTTTGAATCCAAAGCATTAACTAAAGAATCAAAATCGACCTCTTTCGAACCAATTCGAAAATCAGTATCGTTCCTCTGTTCAAAGTAATCTCCCGGGCAAACCATAATGACGTCCTTACCCGATTGTTGCAATAACAATGCAAGGTCAGCCCCACCTTTGTCATCAGCTGTAAAGAGTACAACTCTCTCGCTTGAATGAACTTCGTTATCCTCGTACTCTCCCTCAAGCTCATGCCACGTGAGAGAAAACAATCCGTTGTCATGGTGGACACTCTCTTTTGCTGGTCTGCTTCCCATGTCAATCCAGCACTTCTGCGAATCAAAGGGATAACCCCCCAGAGGTACGGTCTTCGTAGACTTGCCCTCATACAGACGCCACCAGTCCACGGATGCTCCTTGCACGTAAAGAGTACACAGGCGCCCCCAGTCGAATGTAGCCTCATTCATCTGGTTCAATTCTTGCCGGACCTCTTCGCTTAACGCACGAACGTTTTTCTGAGTAATATCATGTACCCCTGAAACTTCCCGATTGTCACTGATTAGTCGGTGTTCCCCATAATGAAACCAAGGTGCTGTGAACGTATGAATGTCTCCAGATATAACCTGGGTCAGCTTAATGCGCAAATCCTCCAAATGTTCAGCCAAAATGATCACTCGGTGAGCATAATGTCCGCGACATGCATTGGCTGTTCGACACACATCCAGTAATGAATACCTGTCGGGGAAGGCAGATACTCCGTCCAGATACTGTTTCATCAGAACTTGAATTCCATTATCTGATCCCGCAGACAACGTGAATGGATGAACACCCGTATGCCCATCATGCGTAACGGTCAAAGTGGCCTGTACAGGAGCTTCTTCCAGCACCATATGACAATTCGTTCCGCTCAAACCAAATGTACTTATCCCGCATCTACGCGGATCAGCACCTCGCTCCCACTCTCTCAACCTTGTATTGACATAGACGGGTGAATTCCCGAAATCAATATTCAGGTTTGGATAATTAAAATGAAGGGAAGGCGGGAGTTTCCGATGATACAATGATAAAAGTCCTTTAATCAGACTGGCCATACCTGCTGTTTCATACAGATGACCGACATTGGTTTTGACCGAACCAATTGCACAAAATTGCTTTTTATTCGTATATTTTCGAAAGGCACGTTCCAGCCCCTGAATCTCGATAGGGTCACCCAGATTCGTTCCTGTTCCATGGGTTTCAATATAGGCCAAGGATTCCGGGTGGATGCCTGCTCGCTTCCACGCTTCCTCGATTACTTCGGATTGAGCAACCGGATTGGGGGCCGTGATGCCCATGGACGTTCCATCCTGATTCAAGGCGATGCCTTTAATTACACCATAGATGTGGTCTCCATCCTTCTGAGCCTGACGAAGCGGCTTCAAAATTACTGCAGCCACACCTTCACCCATACCGGACCCATCTGCTTCTTTATCAAAAGCTCTTGTCCGGTAGTCGGTGGATTCAATCCCAATCTTCAGAAAATCATTATCCACTGGCAAAATATCCAGCTTAACGCCTCCGGCAATCGCCATGTTGCAATCCCCGTTCATCAGCGATTTACAAGCCAGATAAACGGATACTAACGAGGACGAACAAGCAGTATCCACTACCATGGTCGGTCCTTTTAGATTAAGCAGATACGAGATGCGGGTAGGAAGCATTGACGCGATATTTCCAGTCATCGCAATAGACAACTCTTCCGGATTGGTATCCTTGATCATTTCCTTATAGTTGTTGCTATTGGCAAATCCGGTAAAGACGCCGGTATTACTTCCTGCAAGCCTTTGCCCGCCGTAACCGGCATCTTCGATGGCATGCCATGCCGTTTGCAAAAATAAACGATGACAAGGGTCCATCAGACTGGCCTCTTTTGGCGAGAGACGGAAGAACTTATAATCGAATTGATCCACTTCATCCAGAAAAGCTCCATCCAGATATTGAAGGAATTCGTCTGAATATCCGCTTAGTCTGAGGTACTCATCCGTTACAGATTTTCGATCAGATGGATAATCACCTATGCAATCAATCCCCTGCTCAACAATGTGCCAGTATTCCTCCGGACGATTCGCATGGGGAAATTTAAGGCTCATGCCTATGACTGCTATATCCTCTTGATGATTTGCTTCTTCCTGCTTCAGCAGATTGATGACCTGAATCCCCGTCACTTTGTCAATTTTGCCGGAGGCTATGTTTTCAACAACATGTTTGTAGACTTTCTCCACAAGCTCACTCCCCTGGCCGTATTTCATCCAAACGATGAAGAATATCTTCGACAGATACTTCCCCGTCCTGCAACTTGTCCAGCATATGGCTTAATGAGTCATTCCAATCTCCGTCCTGCTCTTCTGATGCGGATGTTATCGGTGCAGCTTGCAGGATATGTTGCTCATTGCCTGCAATGTAATTGCTGAGTTTGTCTACGGTTGTATATTCGAACAGATCTACCAGTTTGATCTTATTGGGGAAATGCCGATCCAATAACTCATGCATCTGGCCCAACATGATCGAATCTCCCCCTAATTCGAAGAAACTGTCATAAATATTGATTTCACTGAACCCTAGTACCGAACCGAAGATTTTGGCAATCAGATCCTCAGCATCGCTATATGCTCCTTCTCCTGTCCTGCCATCCAGAGTAACTTCTGCATAACCGGTCTGGTTCTGAGTTTCAGTAAACACAGTTTTCTCATCAGTAGCCAGGGATCTCAGGTCATCCGATAGTCTCACAGCAACACTTGACATCATGCCAAGCAATTTGCTTTCACGATTGATCTTGCCGACGATTACCCGATTCAAGGTCATTCCCATCGCACGATCCAGCCATGCAATGCCCTGCTCCGTAGGAATGGCAGAGAATACGCCATCCACATTGATGCCGTAACGAACGCCCATCCCCGTATCTCGCCATGTGTTCCAATTCATAGTTAGTGTTCGTTTCCCGAGCTTGCTTCGATATGCAGCAAACGCATCCAGGTATGCATTGGCAGCAGCATAGTCCCCCTGGCCCGGAGCAGCAAACACCGAAGAGATCGTGGAGAAGAGCAGGAAGAAGTCAAGATTATCCTCAAGCGTGACCTGATCAAGCGCCCATGTTCCATGGACTTTGGGACCTATCACCGCTGAGAACTGTTCCTCCGTCTTGCGCATCAGCATGCCTTCACCAGGTACACCGGCACTGTGGACTACGCCACGAATGGGACCACAGGTATGTCGAAGTTCATCAAATACCTCACATAGCCTATCCAGATGCCCGATATCCACTTGATAAAATGAACATGACGTTCCCTTCTTCTCCAGATCCATCACCCGGTTTATCGTCTCGCACACTTCCCTGTCTCTGTTCTGATCAAGCCATTCAGTCCACTGGTCACGCGGCGGAAAAGGTGAACGGGCAAGTAAAGCGACATGTCCTGCTCCCTTGTCAGCCAAGTACTGGGCGACTTCCAGTCCAATGCCTTTCGTGCCGCCAGTAATCACGTATACACCGTCATTTTGAATTGCTGGCGCATGGCCGATCACCGTCGTATCGTCCAAAGTCTCGAACTGTTCCTCATAACGGGTACCTTCCCGGTAAGCAACAAGATACAAATCAGACTTTCGGCCGATCTCTTGTAACACATCTTCAGCAGAGACAACATCATCCACGTCCAGAAATTTGCAAGATATGCCCATCAATTCATGCCCTACAACTCGTCCCATTCCCATAAAAGGAGCTTGGTGTGGCTGAAGGACGCGTTCATTGCCTGTCACTTCGTTCACATAATCAGATATCAGCGTAAGGCTCAGTCCGCGTTCATAACCCACATGTGCCAGTGCCTGTGTAAGATACATCAGGCTGCGAGCCCCACGTTGCTGGGTCACCTCTAATTGTTCGATACTCTCGGGAAATACTGCTTGCTCAGTCGTTGACATATGGATAATATGTGTGAATTGATACTCAGATTGAAGATCTGTTAACAAATCCTCATACGCCTGTTTATTTGAATCAACGCCATACCATCCATCGCCAGGAGTAGAATCCATTTGAAGTCCAATCTCTACTCTCACAACCTTCCGACCCGCAGCTAGTAATCTCTCATAGATTGATGCCGAAAGAGCGGTTTTTCCTGTGAACAATAATACATCTCCAGATTCGGAGGACATCCATGATGTCCCATCGTTGGATGGCGTGTTAACCCAACGAATAACATGAAATGGTTGTTCCATACGTTCCACTTTTACCGGGGCGACGTCAGGTATGTCCAGCCAGTGTGTCTTACGCTCGAAAGCATACACCGGGAGCCTCACTTTACGAGGTGCCTGTCCGTCATTCCATAATAATGGTGGCAAATCTGCGCCCGCCGAATACAACTCACTAATTTTGACCTGCATGGATTCGTCCCTGTAGAGGCCGTTCTTCCACGCTAATGCGACTTCTTGAATTTCGGCATTCAAACTTTCCTTCTGAGCCAAAGTAAGATCATCCGGACGTCTAATCCCATCCGTACCTGATACCAATCGGTGTTCTCCATAACGATAGAAAACCTTGCGGGTTTCGCCCAGTTCAGACTCCCAAAAGTAGAGCCGGTTCAATTCATTCAAACGGGAAACAAGTTCCATTGTTGTATTCACTGCAAAAATTAATCGATGCGGATAATGACTGCGACCAGCCTGGACCGTGTAACAAATATCCTGCAGATCCATTGGTAATAATTGCGGACCATATGCAACGTACCTCGTAACAAGTTGCTGCAAGCTCTCACGTGATTTGGCCGAAAGCATGAACAACTGTGGCCCAACGTGAGGAACATGGTCAGGCAGTTCTTTATGGATATAGTCTGCCGGTGGCTCTTCCAGCACAATATGGGCATTGGTTCCGCTCATGCCAAACGCACTGACGCCAGCTCGCCGCGGATGGCCTTCAACCTCCCACTTACGAGTGACGGTATTAACGTATATGGCAGAATCGTAAAACGGGATATTTTCATTGGGTCGATTAAAGTGAATCGTTGCAGGCAATTCTTTGTTTTTAAGTGCCAACGCAGTTTTGATCAACCCCACGATTCCCGCTGCTTCAAGCAGATGACCCATATTGGCTTTGACAGATCCAATCGCACAGAAATTTCGTTTGTCGGTGAACATACGGAATGCATTCGTCAAACTGTTTACTTCAATCGGATCCCCTAAAGGTGTACCCGTCCCGTGGGCTTCCACATAACCAATGGTCGCAGGATCAATGCCAGCATCATCCCATGCCTTGCGAATCACGTCTTCTTGAGCTGCCGGATTTGGTGCTGTCATCCCGGCAGAACTACCATCCTGATTGGATGCTGATCCCTTAATGACCGCATAGATTTGGTCGCCATCCTGTTTAGCTTTTTCAAGTGGTTTGAGCATGATTACACCAATGCCTTCGCCAAATCCCGTTCCTTCCGATTCCTCATCAAATGCACGCGTGATTCCATCCATGGATTCCATGCCTATTCCCATGCGTGTATTCGTGTGATGAATCGGCATAGTATGGATTTTAATCCCACCAGCTATGGCCATTTCACATTTGCCGCTACGAATCGATTGACATGCTGCATCTACAGCAACGAGGGAAGATGAACAGGCTGTGTCTACGACCATCGATGGCCCTTTCAAGTCCAGCATATAAGATACTCTTCCAGAGGTAACTGCTGCTGTGTTGCCCACCATAGCGCTGGATAGCAGAGTTGGATTGGTTTCATAAATGAGTCGTGAATACATATCGCGAATATTCGGCGAGTATCCAACAAACACCCCGGTATGACTTCCACTAATGTTTTCTACACAACCGGCATCCTCAACTGCTTCCCAACATGCCTGCAGGAAGAGACGCTGATGCGGGTCCATCAGGCTTGCTTCCTTGGGAGACAAACGGAAAAAGGTACTATCGAACTTATCAATCTCATCAATATAGGACCCTTCCACAAGAGCAACGCTGCCTTCAGGAAACTGTTTATATCGAATATAGCGATCAATGGCATCCTTTCGTTCTGCAGACAATGCGGTCCTGCAATCCAACCCGTTACGAATATTGTCCCAGAATTCATCAGTGTTGTTGGCGTTAGGCAGTTTGACGGAAATGCCAATAATGGCTATGTCCTGTTCCTTTCCTTTCATCGTTGCATGATGTGTCATGTTGTTGCTTCCCTGGCGTTTATCTACCAGAAAACGGGCCAGCTTATAAACTGTTGCGTGCTCAAACAAATCCGTGATCATAAGTGAACCTGGATCAAGCAGTTCCAATCTGGCATGCATCGTTTTTAACAAGAGGGAATCGGCTCCCAGTTCAAAGAAATTTTCATGGATGTTAATTTCCTCGAAACCCAATACCTGTCTGCAAACATCAGCGACACGTCGTTCTGCTTCGGTGTAATCCTCTTTTTCTTTTCCCGTGAGGATCACCTGTCCTGTGCCATGTTGTGAAAGTGATCGGGTAGAAACCATATCTGCTATAGACCTGGTCGTAGACTTCATTCTCTTCAATCGTTCGAGCA
This sequence comes from Paenibacillus sp. W2I17, assembly GCF_030815985.1. Classification (NCBI taxonomy): domain Bacteria; kingdom Bacillati; phylum Bacillota; class Bacilli; order Caryophanales; family Paenibacillaceae; genus Paenibacillus; species Paenibacillus sp. W2I17. Next base: position 6,328,484 of record NZ_JAUSXM010000001.1, on the reverse strand, counting down.
AATGTGGAGCAACCCGAATCCCTGAACGTTCAAGTAACGGAATGCCCCCACCATCTATGTTTAATTCCCCGATAATAACGCGTTCTACTTTTTGAGTAACAACGTCTGCGAGAGTATGGATCGCCTGTTCAGGCAAAATGGCCTTAAATATAGTATCCGCCGTAAAACCCGAACGTGCTGCCATTCCCCGCTCCCTCCAGGTCACCCAGTTAATGGCGAGTGTGTGAAGTCCCTGCTTGGTTCGTTGTGCAGCGAACGTATCCAGGTAGGCATTGGCTGCAACATAATCTCCCATAGTCAACGTGCTGAATGTTGTAGCGATAGAAGAACATAACAGCATAAAATCAGGCTGATCTTGTCGGGTAAGTTGATCAAGCAACCATGTCCCCCTGATCTTGGGAGCCAACGTGCGCTTGACGTCATCTTCACTCTTCTGATCGGTAGACAGATCACTGCCCGTTCCTGCACAATGCACAATTCCACGTATAGAACCAAACGTTTGTCTGATAACATCCAACGTATGGGTAAGACGCATTTCATCGGATACATCTACGCTAAAATAAGTTACCATTGCTCCGAGACTTTCCATGGCATCTATTTCACGAATAATCTGCTGAACAGCCGTTTGGTCTTTCCCATTCTTACGAAGCAATGGCCATTGCTCTCTGTTGGGTAATTCTGTCCGTCCCAGTAGGACAATTCGTACCTTTGCCTGACCAGACATCCATCTCCCAATCTCTGAACCTATCCCCCCTGCTCCACCCGTTATGATGTATACTCCATCTTCAACCAGTTGCCAGTCCCTATTTTCCTGAGTCTCTGTGTTCCAATCATCCAGCTGTTCAACATAACGAATCCCATTCCGATAGGCAAAATTCTCGTTGGAGATGCCTGTGCCACTAACCAACTCCGGAATAGATTCAAGTGAACTATGTTCATCTCTGTCAATGCACTGACACCGGATATGCGGATATTCCTTTCCTATAACCTTAGCCCAGCCGATCAAGGCAGCGTGCTCAGGATACAGTTCCACTTCGTCCCCCGTCACTTGATAAGCAGTTGTCGTAGCAATTGATATGTCTACAGGGCCAGACACCGCTCTCTGCACAAGGGATTTGACCAGTCTGAACAGACTCAGAGGACCCTCTATTTCGGCCTGAGAAAGATCCGCCAGATTATGCACCTGCATTCTGGACGTTGAACTCAGTAGATGAATAACACGGGTTATATCATTGAAAGGCAGTGCACCAAGCAGGTGATCATACACATCTTCTGAAGAAAGTTGCACTAGACCCGCGAGCCCTTCCATTACGGCAACATCTCCGTCAAATGTCACGGATACCAGCTTTCGTCCCAGATTACGCAAGGTGGTTTCAAGCCTTTCGCCTTCAGGGTCTTTATCTTTTCGCAATATCAGAGTTATCCCATCATCAATTGGCTGCTGCGCCTCATCGGGTTTGGACGGTTCCAAAGAATCCGCGACCCAGCGTGTTCTATACATGCTCCGATACATGTCATCTGTCTGGCGTTGATCCATGTCCGATTTCCAGTCCAGCCAGCATATGTTCGGTTCAAACTGGTATGACGGAAGTGGAATCCTGCGCACAGACTTTTCTCTGTACAGATCTTCCCAACTTACATCGGCTCCCTGAACGTACAAATCACAAATGGCATCCAACAGCACTTGTCTCGGATGAACATGAGGTTCAGAAAGCCATGCTTGGGCCTTCTGTCCAAGTAGTCTGACCTCCTGCTCCGTGATTTCACCTGTACTTCGCGTGGACTCCCCTGCACCGGCTGTTATTATCCGATGTATGCCTGTGTGTACTCCGTTTATCTCGAGATCAGGACCACAATTTGCGTCTGATACAAGCTTCAATTTTCTTTCCAAATCCTTGCGATCACTGTAAGTGATCGCAAGCCTTTGAGTATAGTGCCCTCTTCCTGTATTAGCCGAAAATGACAGATCTGCCAGCGAAAGTTCAGGATCTGAAACGAGCAAGGCCTGATACGCTTGCACCAGCTTTGTTAAGCTGGCAGCACTTTTGGCAGAGATCGTCAAAATCTGCATGTCCGGGATCGTTGCGGTATCTGCCCTGTGATAACGTGGCGGCTCTTCAACTACAATGTGACTATTGGTTCCACTTAGACCAAACGCGCTGACACCACATCTGCGTGGAGCTCCTTCGGCATGCCATATTCTAGGGCGTGTGTTGAGATAGACTGGAGAATCTTCAAAGTTGATTTTTGAGTTTTGACGCTGAAAATGAAGTGTGGGTGGCATCATGCCTTCACGCATCCCCATAATGACCTTGAAAAGCGAAGCCATGCCAGCTACACAATCCAAGTGGCCCACATTTGTCTTCACTGAACCAATAGCACAGAATTGTTTCTTGTTTGTAAACTTTTGGAACGCTCTGCGAATGGCCTCAAACTCAATGGGATCTCCCATATCTGTTCCTGTACCATGTGTTTCAATATAATTTAGCGTCTCCGGGTTAATCCCCGCATTTTTCCATGCTTTCACCAGCAAATCTGTCTGTGAAGCGGTATTGGGCGCTGTGATGCCTACGGAAGTTCCATCCTGATTCACAGCACTTCCTTTGATGACTGCGTAAATATGGTCTCGATCCCTGAGTGCTTTGTTCAAAGGTTTGAGGATAATAGCGGCAGCGCCTTCACCCCACACCGTCCCATCCGAATCTGCATCGAACGCCTTCACTTTGCCATCTGGCGCTTCCACACCAAGCTTGTTCCCTTCATCCAGGGGAAACAAACGTATCTTGACGCCACCAGCGACAGCCAGATCACAATCCCCGTTTCGAATGGCCTGGGACGCGAGATGGATGGCTACGAGAGAAGATGAACATGCTGTATCAAGACAAAGGCTCGGCCCCTTCAGATCCAGCAAGTAAGAAATCCGGCTAGCCAGAATGGAGGCCAGATTACCTGGAACTGCACTGGGATCTGCCTGCGGTTCCAAGTCAGTGATTAATCTTTTGTAGTCATATACTTCATCGTTACGAAACCCAACGTACACACCTGTGTTGCTTCCTTTAAGTTTCCCGCCTCCATATCCCGAATTCTCAATGGCGTGCCAAGCCGTTTCAAGAAACAACCGCTGATTGGGGTCCATGAGAGAAGCTTCACGGGGAGACAGGTTGAAGAAACGATAATCGAATCGGTCAATATGTTTCAAAAAACCTGCTTTGGTATACGCGACCGACTCTCCCCGTGTCTTCATATAATAATCTGTGAAAGATTGTCGTTCTGCGGGAAAATCGCTGATACTGTCCACACCGTTAACCAGATTGCTCCAATATGCCTCGAGTTCCTCTGCACCCGGGAATCTGCCGGACATTCCAATAATGGCAATGTCCTTAGTCGAAACACTTTCGATATCGACCGATTCTGCCCCGGATTCCAGGAGATCATCCAGTTTAATACTTCCCATTAATCCTTTTCTCATTTTGCTCTCCTTTACAGTCGGCTTGAGATCATTCGAGTATCGGGTTCAGTAGTTTAAAGTAGAGTTGCAAGAGTGACTCGACCTTGCTCTTCCGCCATTTCATTGAACGGAATCCACATACAAAGTGCAGGCTGTCCTCCTGATGAACCACTTGTAACGTTAAGTCGTACAGTTCAGACACCGGCACTCCCGAAGCAACTGCACCAGCGTTATAGAACAAAGGTAATGTTCCAGTACCGGGTTCCTGTAAAAGGGTACTAACATGCTTGGTGTGGAATGTCTCCCTGCCATCTTGATCCTTGGATTGATGGATAAGCTGGAATAATTCATTAAATTGTTCCAACGAGCCAAAGTCCAGATCAAATACTTGAATATAATCGGACTGCCCAATGGCTGCATGCATACTCATCCGATCACTGTTGGAGGTCTGTGCGAGAAGGTACGCAAAGCCGGCAAATAAAATATCATCCACCTCGACGTCCCACCTGCTGGCAGCATTCACCACACGATCATAGAGTTCTGCTGATATGGCAAACTGCAACTCTTCTGTTTCGTTTGATGTTGAATCTCCTTCCACGAAATAATCCATGGACAAGGGAATGCGGGAGCGGGATACATGGATTACATCCATCTCTTCCAACTGATTCTCGATAAATGCGGTAATATCCGAAATAGTTGGCAAATTAAACATGTCGGTTATTTTCACAATTCCCGGATATTGGTCATCAAGTCTGGCATGTGCCTTGATCATCAGAACAGAATCGCCGCCGATCTCAAAGAAATGCTGATTCACACCAATGTGAGCATTGCCAAGTACTTCGCTCCATATCTGTACCAATTGTTTCTCAATATCATTGGCGGGAGCCTTGTACTGGACCTGAGCGGTGTGTAGAGCTGTTGGTTCAGGTAATGCATTACGATTGATTTTTCCATTCGCTGTTAGAGGGATAGCTTCCAACCGGATAAAGAATGAAGGCACCATGTACTCCGGCAATCTGGATATCAGAAACTCTCGCAATTCAGCAATGGAAACTTCTTGATCAGAGACATAATAGGCACACAGATATTTTTTCTTTTGCTCGTTCTGCCTGTCCATTACATACACACGCTTCAAGGCGTGGTGCTGAATGAATATCGCTTCAATTTCACCAAGTTCCACGCGATGCCCCCTGATTTTGATCTGGTTGTCCTTTCTGCCCAAAAATTCAATGTATCCCTCTTTGCGCATGACGCCATGGTCTCCCGTTCTATACAATCGACCAAGAAGCGGATGCTGAATAAATGCTTTCTCCGTTTTATCCAAGTCATTCACATATTGATGTGCAAGACCTACTCCGCCGATAAACATCTCACCTGGAACATCAACCGGACATGGACGCAGTTTATAATCGAGCACATGGAATGTTTGATTCGCCAACGGATACCCGTAAGGGATACTGTTCCACGCATCAGATATTGAATTAATAGGATAATAAATGGACCAAATACTAGCCTCTGTTGCACCACCGAGACTCACAATGCTTGCATCAGGACACAGATTTCTGACTTTACCCGGTAACGATAGAGGTATCCAGTCACCGCTGAGTAGTATAAGACGAAGACTGCTTGGATGGTTACCCTCGTTGGTGATGTTTACTGCTCTTTCTATATCAGAACTTTGGATATTTAAATTAGCCAGCGGAGCGGTCTGTGCACCCAGGACTGCTACGGAACGTTCCGATAATAGGGTTGGGTCAGCAGCCATTGGGTTTTCGCCATAGGATACCGATACGCTTGGATTTTGTCTGATATAATTTCTGCTGCTCCATTCTTCCGTAGAAGCCATTTCATCGTCTGGCTTCAATCCTGCTTCCACCGTGTGAAGCCAGATCTGATTTTCATTTAAATTGAATAACGGTTTTATTTTCTCAAAAGGCATATCTCCGATCGAACACATCCCAATGCCCAACATCTCTCCAACACTATTTAGTGTGGATACCATAATTCCGGTATCAATAAGGGAGTATAAGTAACCTTGCGCGCCATATTTCGGCATGGTTGCTTCCGCGTTGTAAATGAAGAAAACAGTAAACGCTGAAGACTGATAAATGGACCTGTTTGTGTAATAGTGCATTTCATCAGTGAATGACTGATTCCCATGAATAAGGCGTACCGTGTGATCCACTGGACTAAAGTAGTACAAGCCCGCCTCCATTCCCGCAACTCTTCCTTCCTTCACATACACAAACACATCTATCGGGTATAGTCCTCCCGCAGAAGGATAGTAATACCGAATTTCCTGTCCTTGATCATACTGACCCAGTATTCCCATCAGATCGGAGAACTGTTTCATGGTGACAGGCTGATCCTCCTTAAAGGAACGATGAGAACGTCGCTTGGAGATGAAATCAGGATATTCAACACCACGCTCCAGTGAGACCTCAAGTGTGGTGTTCTCACCGAAATTACGATGCAACTGTATTTTTTTGAATTCCTCGTATGCCTGTGCATCGTATGCTACCTTTTCGTCATACGGATTGCGGAATAACTGCGTCTGCTTCTTGAAAATTTCCGCTGGCTCCATAAGTCCGCTGACCAAAGCACGTTTGCGAATGAGCAGTTCCATGAGCGAATTCACTTCACTAGCAGGTACATTCGGGAAGAAAGAAGCAATCTCGGATTGCCGAATCCCCTTTTGTGCCAAGAAATACAGTTCAGGGAACATACCTGTTGCATATTCAGGGCATTTGAACTCATCCACGTAGATATGCTTTCCATCCATTCGCCACAGCGTGGAGAACGACCAGTGGTACACCGATTCAACTGACTCTTTCTCCACAGCCAGTTGGGTTGACGCCTGAATCTCTTCATCACTTGCCCAACGGTAGCTTCGTCCAGCATCGGATTCCAGGCGATCCATGAACATATCCATAATCGCTGGAACCGAATTCCAGATTGTAACCTGATGGCGATCAACGGCCTCTTTCATCATTCGGATATCTCTTTGGTCGGATACAATTACGAGAGCTGCACCCGAGGAAAGTGCACCGAACACGTCATATACGGATAAATCGAAACACATGGAAGATACGCCAAGCATGCGATCCTTCTCATGAACACCGAACTTTCTGTTCATATCCTGAATCGTATTCGTTACAGCCCCATGAGTAATGGCAACGCCCTTCGGTCTACCCGTACTTCCCGAGGTATAGATTACATATGCAATGTCATCAGGTGTTCCAGATGGCTCACCTTCGAGTAGAGGATAACCTGAAGCCGAGACCTGATCATAGGCATCCACGTCCAATACAATTCGGCAATCACTATTCTTAAGCATGTAAGCTTGCCGATCTTCAGGATAATCCGGATCAAGTGGTACATATGCCGCACCAGTGCGAAGTATAGCCATTACATTTACAATGGTCTCCATGCGGCGCCTTGCTACAACGCCAACTCGATCCCCTCGCCCGATCTCCTGTTCAAGTAAATATCCTGCCAGTTGACCGGATCTTCGGTCCAGCTCCGAATAGGTCATCCGCTCATCCTCAAACAACAATGCATCCTGATCTGGATAATGTTTAGCCATACGATCAAACAAATGTTGCAATGTTGTTGGCATGATATTTTCTTCTGATTGGTTATACCTTTCCAAAATGCTGCGATCGACTGAAGGAATGTCAGGCCCCGTAATCGTTTCTCCCACAATTAGGCCATCCAACAGCGCAATATATTGCGCAAACATCGTTTCGACCACCTGTTGGTCAAACAAGTCATCCACGTAATCCCAGGTGAGCGTTAGCTGACCTCCCGCATCCGAAGCCTGATGATCCAGATATACCTGCGATGTTTGACTGACCCCAGTTCGAACCTTTCCAATCAGTCCCTGAGTTGCTTCAGTTGTCTCACGTTCATTAAAGATCATACTTGTGAAGACAATTGGCATTACGGTCTTGTTCCCCATTTGATGATGCTTGGAGAGATCACGTATGAATTCGATACCTTCATAATGCCTGTGCTCCAGCGCCTCCAGTATACTGTCCTGAACATGACGCACATGACCCATAAAATCATTCCCCGAAGCCATATCCACATCAATTAAAATCATGGAAGTAAAGTCCCCAATGATATCCTGTATGCTTGGGTGGAATGGATAACGATTGAAGACTGTCAGGTTCAGTGCAATCTTCTGTTGATTGCTCCAGTACGATAAGATCTGGGCATAGGCTGCACAGAGAAGCGCTGAAGGTGTTAGCCCGTGTCCATTAGCAATCTTTTTCAATATCTCCCAACGCTGTGGTTCAAACACTTCATTAAGTCGCTTGAATTTTGGCTCGCTGATCTGTGCAGGATCTGTCTTCAATGGGAGTGCAGGTGCTGCTGGGAACTCCTCTACTCGGGTAAGCCAGTATTGTTTGTCAGCCAGGTACGTATTCGATTTACGGAATTCATTGTAAGCAAGAATATAATCGCGGAATGTAAATGGATTAGGCTCCGGATCAATCTCGGGATGATGATAGAATTTCAGTAGATCATTATTGAAGATCTGTATGCTTGCCCCATCAGCAATAAGCAGATCATATCCAAACAACAGCAGATGTGTATCCTTAGATATTTTTTTTCGCACGTATTTCAAATAATGGCCATTGCTCCAATTCAAAAATATGATGAGACATGCGTTCTCTTTCGGCTATGATCACCCGTTCCATCTCGTCAGGACTCAAACCACTGATATCTTCAATATCCATCCGGTATACTGGTACATGTGGCAGGATTCGTTGCTCTCCGGTAGGCAGGATAATTGCCCGCAGCATAGGATGATGTTCAATCAGCTTGATTAGTGCTTCATTAAAGCGCGTCATCTCCAGTTGTGTTTCGAATTCGAGGTACCCGTGTGTCGAAGTGCCCCCCATTTCAAAAGCCTGACTTCTTCCTGCGACATAAGCCATCTGTACCTCGGTCAGCGGGAATGGCCGGCCTTCAGGATCAGGGCATGGATCATGCTGCGGATAATGAATTGTTCCCACTGAATCTTCATTTTCCACAGAGCTCTCAAGCAGAGCCGCCAGTTCATAAATATCTCTCAGGGCCATAAATTCCTTGAAGCTGAGACGTTGATTGAATTCCTGCCCAATCCGATTCACCAGCTGCACCATTAGAATTGAATTGATCCCCATCTGGAAAAAGCTGTCGTGAGTTCCTATTCCATTCATACCGAATACGGATTCACAGAGTTCAATCAGCTTTTGCTCCGTTTGGCTTTCTGTTCCTGCAAGTGCACTGGACTGTTGTCCAAAGGTTGGTTCCGGTAACGCTTTCCGATCAATCTTTCCATTGGGTGTAAGTGGAAATTCAGGCAACTGGATTAAATGCTGAGGAACCATGTAATCCGGAAGTGCTTTTGCCAAAAGACGCTTCATCTCCAATTCGTCATAGCTGCGCTCCGCTGAGTAATAGGCTACCAGTACCTTTGTTCCTTGCATGTCCACTTTATCTATAACGACAGCCTGCTTCACGCTAGGAACTGTAGATAATCGGCTTTCAATTTCTCCAAGTTCAACCCGGTAACCCCTGATTTTCACTTGGGAATCCCGTCTGCCAAGGAATTCAATGTACCCTTCTCTTCGCAAGACTCCAAAATCGCCTGTGCGGTATAAGCGTCCCAATTCCGGATGATTAAAAAATGCATTGTCGGTCCTCACCGGATCATTAAAGTACCCTTGAGCCAATCCTGCTCCACCGATGCAGAGCTCACCAATGACATCGACTGGGCTCAGGCACCCCGTGTAATCAAGCGTATAGAATGTCTGATTCGCAAGTGGTCTTCCATAAGGAATGCTCTTCCAATCAGACTTGACAGTATCAATGGGATAATAGATAGACCAAATGGATGCCTCTGTCGCACCTCCCAAGCTGATAACCTGTGCCGAAGGAAAACGCCCATGTACTTGCTCTGGCAATTTCTTTGGTATCCAGTCCCCACTGAGCAAGATGAGTCTTAATTGTTCATTGGTTTGATCGGTTACGTAATCTGCCATCAGTTGCATAATGGCTGGAACTGAATTCCAGATGGTTACTTTATGCTGTTGTATTGCGTCGTACATGTCATGAATATCACGCTGGTCAGCAATGATCACAAGTGCTGCACCCGTCGCAAGTGCACCGAAAATATCATAGACTGACAGATCAAAGCACATTGAAGAGATACCAAGCATCCGATCTTGATCCGTCACTTCAAACTTCATATTGATATCCCGAATGGTATTCATTGCCGGGCCATGGGCAGTAGCTACCCCTTTTGGAGTTCCCGTGCTGCCAGACGTATAAATAATGTAGGCAAGATCGTCAGGTGCTGCGTTATTTTCCAGTGGCTCTACCGGCAATTCAGCCAGTCCCTCAAACGTATAAAGTTCGGGTAATAACAGCATTTTGCAGTTACTATTTTGTAAAATGTATTGCTGACGATCTTCAGGATAATCGGGATCAACAGGCACGTATACCGCTCCTGCTTTGAGAATGCCGATGGTATTCACAATTGTCTCCATACCACGTTTGGCTAACAACCCCACCCGGTCTCCCCGTGTTATTCCTTGTTGCGTCAAAAAATGAGCGAGCTGATTGGAACGTTCATCCAGCTGTTGGTAAGTCATTTGCTGATTACCGTAAATCAATGCTGTCTGATAAGGAGTCTTGGTCGCCTGCTCCATAAAAGACCCATGCAGTGTAGATATTGGAAATGATTGTGCTGTTGCATTAAATGCATTCCAGATGGCCTTATCCTGTTCAGGCAAATCTGGTAAAAACTCGATATTCTCTTGCTCACACAGATGAGTAATTATCGCTGTATAATCATCGAACATGGCGGAAAGTGTATCGTAATGAAAAAGATCCTGAATATAGTCCCAGTTAATGGTCAGTCTCCCGTCAGTCTCCATTACCTGATTATCAAGGTAGACTTGGGAGGTCTGACTGATACCCATTTTCAGATCTCCGATATGCTGCCAGCTTCCAATGGCATCCACAAATAATGTGCTGGTATATACAATCGGCATAATGGCGGAAGTACCCGCTTCTCGATGACGGGCCAGTTCTCGAATGAACTCCACGCCGTCATAATGTCGATGTTCCAACATATTGAGCATGCCACTCTGCACGTCTCTTGCTTGTTCCCAAAAAGGTTTGTTTTTTTGTTCGTTAATTTCGAGCAACATGATGGATGTAAAATCACCGATAATTTGATTGGTTTCTTCATGAAATGGAAAGCGGTTGAATGCCGCCAGATTGATGGCAAGTCGATCCTGATTGCTCCAACGGGCCAAAACTCGAGCAAAGGCAGTACACAGAAGCGCGGAAGGTGTTACATTTTTTTGCTGCGCCTTATGCTTTAATTGCTCCCACGGATCTTGTTCCAATATCCAGCTTAGCCTTGAAAATTGTGGTTTCTTGATATGTCTAGGTTCCTGCTTCAGCGGAAGTGCTGGAGCGGAAGGGAATGTGTCCAACTGATCCATCCAGTACTTCCTGTCACGTGCGTACATCTCACCATTTTTCAGTTCTCCGTATGCCATCATATAATCCTTGAACGAAAACTTCAGTGCAGGAAGTTCCGTTTCTGGCTCACGGCAATAATGCACCAGGTCCTCTCCAAGGATCTGGATACTCGCACTATCACAAATCAGCAGATCATAGCCGAATAACAGGTAATGCCGTGTATCATCTATTTTAAAAGCTTTGAATTCAAACAGCGGCCATTGGCTCGGCTCAAACACATGATGGGACATTCGATCCCGTTCCACCTCAATGTGTTTCCACTTTTCCTGCTCATTCAGATGGCACACGTCAACGATTTCCAGTTGATATTCTGGTACCTGTGGCAATATTCGTTGCATGCCCTCAGGCAATATGACCGCTCGCAGCATTGGATGGCGCTGAATCACTTTTTGCAATGCAGTCTGGAAATGCGTCATGTTCAATTTGGTTTCCAATTCCAGATAATAGTGAGTGGATGTTCCCCCCATTTCAAACCGCTCGTCTCGACCTAACAGATAAGCCATCTGTACTTCTGTCAAAGGGAAGTCCTCATACAGGGTCGCCGGTTCCGGCTCTTGCTGGGGATACTCGGATATCGCTCCAGTTTCCTTGAGTGCACCAATCAGATGAATGGCAAGCTTCGCCAGATTCATACCTTCAAAGAACGTGTGGTAGTTTAGGTGAACATGGTAGCGTACCCGTATTTCAGTAATAATGCGCATCATTGATATTGAATCAACGCCGAGTTCAAACAAGTTGTCGTATACATCTAACCCGGTAAACCCGAGAACGTGTCCAACCAGTTGGGCAAGTTCCTTCTCCGTAGTTGTATATATACCGTTATCTCGTCCGTGCAGTTCAACCTTTTGTTCATATTCAGTTATCGTCAGCTGGTTGTTATGATAATTCAAATGATTACGTTCCTGTTGAATTCGAACTGTCATGGCTTCCGAGAATCGGATAACCCTTGACGACTCTAACAACGGTAGGAGTTCACTCGCATAATTGGGCTCACCGATCAACACTCGGCGTATACGACGGCTCAATACCATGTCAAAAGCACTGATCGCTTGATGAGTTGCTAATGTCTTGAATGCTGTATCCACATTCAGACCAAATCTGGCAGCCATCCCGGTTTCCTTCCAGGCAGGCCAGTTAATGGTTAGCGTTCGGCCCGACCCATTTGCACGGTAAGACGCAAAGCTATCCAGAAAACAGTTTGCAGCAACATAATCGCTCTGTCCCGGTTCGCCTAACATGGATATGCCAGAAGAAAACATAACGAAGAAATCCAGTGGTTCCTGCGCTGTTACTTGATTCAGAACCCAGGTTCCCTGAACCTTCGGTCTCAGAACCTCTTGGAATGCAGCCTCTTCCTTACGGATAATCAAGCCATCATTGGCAACACCAGCGCTATTAATTACCCCATGGATTTGTCCATATTTTGTTCTCAACCTCTGCACAACCTGAGTCATCTGCTCCAGATCGGAGATGTCTGCACTGATTAATTCAACACTTGATCCTCCGGCTTCAAGCTCCATAATGGTTTTCATTCGTTCAATCATTTCAATGGATATTATCTTTGGATCTTCTTCTTGAATAAGCTTGTCCCACACAGTGCGATCAGGCATCGCCGTACGACTGATTAGCGCCAGACGAATGCAGCGTTCATCAGCCAGATGCTTCGCGAATTGCAAACCAATTCCGCCTGTTCCACCAGCAATAAGATATAAACCGTTCTCACGAATAGTCACTTCCTCATGACTGGCTTCCAGAATGTTGGCAATATCCAATTCTTCAACGTATGACTGATTATGTCGATACGCCACTTGGAAACGGTCATGGGAGCCATTCAATTCTGCATAGATCGTATCCGCATCGGTATCTGAATCCACATCAATGAATCGGCAGGATATCTCCGGATACTCCTGTTCAATGACTTTTGCGAATCCGTTAAGCGTTGCATTTTCCGGTCTTACCTGACTTTCATAACCCGTAACTGCATTCGCTAGAGAGGATATGAATTGAAGCTGAAGTCCCTCTGTCATATGATGATGTAGAATCGCACGGGTCAAGTAGAATGCACTCTGAATTCCACGGTCCTGGCTTAACTTTAATTGTTCCTCGCTTTGTAAATAATCATCTGAATCATTCTCTGCCAGAGTAAACCCGTGAATAATACGGGTTAGCCCCTGACCCTTGATATCATCCAATAACTGAATGTAGTCACTTTCATCACCACGAATCACATAGTGCGCATCATCATACTTCTCGTAACGATCCCCCCAGGCTACCTGAATGACTCGTGCTTCGGGCTCACGCTCCAATCGGACCGTCAAGGCAGCACTGACTTGATCGTTTCCGCGGAAGAGAAGTACGGTGCCTTTCATTTTTGAGACGACAGAATCTCGAGATACGGGCGTGTATCGTTGCCATACAGCTTGATAAAACATGCCCTCTGCCTGTACCTTTTCCGATCTTCTGTTACGTTTTGGAATGTCGATCCAACATCTGTGCGTCTGAAATGCGTAGGATGGCAAACTGACCTTGAATACACTCTGGTTCGCATAAAGCGCTTCCCAGTCAGCATCGCCCCCAGAGACATAGAATGAAGCAGCCTGATGTAACGCATTGATGTCTTGCTGCCCACTGTTCATGAATTCTCCAAGAGCTTGTCCCAGCGATACGCTCAGCTCATGCCTGGATGAGAGCGACATTCTGAATTCCTGATCCGCTGCCTCCTCATCTTGAACCAGCTTGTGAAAACCGGTATAGATGTGCGAACCATGTGAAGTACCAAATAGCTGTTTTGAACGCTCCAACTGGGTAAGTTTCTGATGCAAATCGATGTTGCTGTTCATTATGATTGCTACCCGATATGGAAATTTCCCTCTTCCCGTGTTCGCGGTATAACATATATCTTGTAATGTCGGCAGTTCATTTTTTTCAAGAAAATAGATATACTTACTGATCATCTGACGTAGCGATTCCTCAGACTTGGCGGACAACGTCAGAATGGATGGACCTGTTACAGAAGTGTTCGCTTTATGCCCGGCAGTTGCCCGATCAGGTGCTTCCTCAAGCACTAGATGACAGTTGGTTCCCCCAATACCAAAAGAGCTGATACCGCACCGTCTTGGAGTTGTTCCATCCGTGGTCCACTCTCGCAGTGTAGTATTCACGTAAACCGGCGATCCACTGAAGTCAATGGCTCTATTTGGCTTTTCAAAGTTCAAGGTTGGAGGGAGTTTTTTATTTTTCAGTGCCAGAATTGCTTTAATTAAGCCAGCAGTTCCAGCCGCTTCGTACAGATGACCGATATTGGTTTTAACCGAACCGATCGCACAAAATTGTTTCTTGGAAGTATATTTCTTAAACGCGTTCTGAATTCCCTTAATCTCAATGGGATCGCCTAATTCCGTCCCCGTACCGTGCGGTTCGAAGTACGAGATCGTTTCGGGATCAATGTTACCGTCCTCCCACGCTTTTACAATCAACTCAGCCTGAGTGGATGGGTTTGGTACAGTCAATCCGCCAGAACTTCCATCCTGATTGACGGCCAAACCTTTAATTACCGCATAGATCTGATCCCCATCACGCATTGCAGCGTCTAGTGGTTTCAGCAATAAAGCCGTGACTCCTTCGCCCATTCCAGCCCCATTTGCAGAATCATCAAATGTTTTGGTCCGGTAGTCTGGAGATTCCATCCCGATTTTCTCATTCTGATTCTCGCGTGTCATGAGATGAAGTTTCACACCGCCCGCAATTGCCATTTCACATTCCTTGTTCCGAATGGCCTGACATGCCATGGCGACAGCTACGAGTGAAGAGGAACACGCTGTATCAACAACAATACTGGGTCCCTTCAGATTCAGAAGATACGAGATTCGATTGGATAATATGGAAGCCAAATTTCCAACAATGGACAGTGCGCTTGTCTGCATCGTTTCGGTAATATATCGCATATACATATCTTTGATATTGTTGGAAAAGCCTACATAGACACCTGTATTGGTGCCCGATAATTTATCGTTACCGTATCCTGCATCCTCCATGGCATCCCATGCCGTCTCCATAAACAAACGCTGATTAACATCCGTTAAGCTGGCTTCTTTGGGAGGCAAACGAAAGAATTCATGATCGAATTGGTCGATATTGTCCAGGTACGCCGCCTCGTAATATTGAATATCTCCCTCAGGTATATCCATATAAGAGAGAATAGCGTCCATATCCGATTTTCGTGTCTTGGGAATGGGACGTATGCAATCTACACCGCTCTGGATATTATCCCAGTAGTCATCCAGTGTTTCCATATTGGGCAACTTGGCTGAAATACCGATGATGGCGATATCCTTGACGGGTTTCTTTTCCCCTTCTTTTAGCATTTTCACGATCTGAGCCGCCGTTGTTTTGTTCATCTTCTGGTCCTTGACACTCTCTACCAGGAGCTTCAGAATTTTCTCCACGCTTCACGTCCCCCTACATCTTTTGAAGGTTGATGATTGCTTCATCCAGATCCATTGCTCCACGTTCGATCTCATCGAACAGATTCTCAAGATCTGTATCCCTTTTCTCTTCGAAAGTTTCCTTTTTTGAGGAGACTGGTGAGGCTTCTGCTTTTCTGTGGTGCTCATATAAGTAGTCAGTCGGGAAATACTTGGATATTCAAACAGATCGGTCAGTATGAGTTTTCCAGGGTAAGTTTTGTCCAATTTCAAGAAAATCTGCTTAATCACAATGGAGTCTGCACCAAGTTCGAAAAAGCTGTCATGCACATTCATCTCTTTAATGCCTAAATATGGTCCAACTATATTCGCAATAGTCCGGTCCATCTCCACGGAAGATTCCAATTCAAGTTCATACTCTTCCGTTGGGATCTGAACAGTAGAAGCGGATTCCTTCTTCATTGATATTTGCTTTGACCTCTCCGGTATTTTCATCAATGTTTGTAACCTTTGTCCGATGTTGGCAGCAAGATGAAAGTGGTAGTTATTCAAAATGTTTAAATAGGGTGAATTCCAGTTCATTTCCCCCACCAGCAGACGGTCGGTCTGTTTTCCCATTATTTCGAACAATCGATCCAATGCCCACTCTCTTTGGGCATCGCTTTGAATAAGGTGTCAAAATCAAATCCGGCTCTGGAAGCCATGCCTACCTCTTTCCAGGTAGTCCAATTCAGCGTTATCGTACGCATCCCTTTGCGGTTCCGCATCGGGGCATAGGCATCCTGATATGCATTTGCGGCGGCATAAGCAGCCTGTCCAGTAGATCCAAATAACGTAGCGACGGACGAGAACATGACTAGAAAATCTGGCTGATCTTCGGCTGTTAGCTGATCCAGTAGATGAGTCCCCTTCACTTTCGGAGCCAGCATTGCTGTAAATTCTTCCTCGGTCATCTGGTCAGCATGTTGTGTACTCCCAACGCCTGCTGCATGGATGATGCCACGTATACAACCAAATCGATTTCTCAATTGTTCAATGGCATGACTTAACTGATCCGCATCGGCAACATCAGCTCCAAGATACGTCATCTGTCCGGCCCGTTTCTCCAAATCAAGCAACCGGAGAAGCTTGCTTTTTAGAACTGGTGAAGTATTTTTTGCATTTAGAATGATGTCCCAATTGTGACGTTTGGGCAGTGGCGTTCTTGCAATCAAAGCCAGATTCATACGTCCTAATGACAGTAAGCGTTCAGCAATCTCCATCCCCAGACCACCAAGTCCACCTGTAATAATGTATACGCCGTCTTCTTTCCAGTTCATCTCAGCATCAGGCATGGAACAGATATCAGCAGGTGCAAATTCAGCTTGATATGCTTGTCCTTTTCTAATCGCCAAAAACTTCTTCTCCAACGGCCCCAAAATGTAACGCATATACTGAGAGGTATCCCAATCTTGGTCAACATCTAAACAGAAGCATTCGAGATTCTGAATCTCACGCTGTACCGTCTGTCCGAAAGCCAGCATCGCCGAATTCTCCGGATACAGAACTTTCTCGTCACCCGTCACATCATTAGCAAAGCTTGTCACCAAAATCATCTCAACCGGCTCTGCAATGACGTGTGAGCATGCCTTGGTAAGTCTCCATACAGACATAAGACCTTTGTCCAGCCTGTTCTCCTTAATTTCTGTATGGTCAAGTGATGCTATATGCACGATCCGATAGGGCCCTCCAAAGGACACTTCCTGCAAAAGTTTGATGTAATCACTCTCGTTATTTCGAATTACATATGTCTGTGCATCCTGTTGAAGGTAGGATGTTCCCAATATCACTTCGATAACTGCTACTCCAGCTTCACGAATTTGGTTCACCAACTGGCTTGCATGTAGCTGTGTATCATCTCGCATTAATAAAACACGTTCAACATTATGGATGCTGGATGAGTTAGTCTTGCCGATCTCGCTCCAAGGCTTCCATGACAATGAATAATACATCGCTTCTTCCTCAGTCTGTACCGAATTATCGGGGTTAGTATCAATCCAGCACTTACTCTCCTCAAATGAATATGTGGGCAAGCTCAACTTGTTATAGGTCACATCTGGATAGATTCTTGACCAATTGATCTGAGCACCGCCTTGATAATGTGTGCACAACTCCTCTAGCACGGTTGATCTATCGTATCCTTCGATATGCCAGTTCGAGATAAGTTCTTCTGTAGTGAATAACTGATTACTTTTCCTGAATGTATCTTGTTCATATTTACCGGTCTTGGGTTCAGCAAGAAAGTCGTTTAAATGCTGCAGCAATTGATCCAACGAACTGACCACCCACACCGCTCGGTGTGCATGATGCTGTCTTCCAGTAGCTGCTGTGCAGCATACATCCCTCACATCGGCCTTCGGGTTCTCATTGATCCACTTCACATATGATTGCACCTGACGGGAGAGATTTCCGGATGATACGCTGGAGATCAAAAAGGGATAATGGTCATCGCGCCCCAATTCCACTGATATGTTCGGAGCTTCTTCCAGTACGACATGGCAATTGGTGCCGCTTAACCCAAATGAACTGACTCCACATCTTCGAGGAGTGGCCGCTCCTTCCCACTCTCTTGAAATGACATTGACATAGACTGGTGATTTATCAAATTCAAATTTTGGGTTGGGCTTATTAAAATGAAGTGTAGAGGGAATACGTTTGGATCTGAGTGCCATTATCGCCTTCAGCAGACCCGCTAATCCTGCACTGTCGTACAAATGGCCAACATTGGACTTAACCGATCCTATCGCACAGAATTGTTTTTTGTCCGTAAATCTGCGAAAAGCCGATTGGATTCCTTCCAGTTCAATCGGGTCCCCAATGAGCGTACCTGTTCCATGTGCTTCCAGATAGGAAAGACTCTCAGGATGAATTCCAGCATCACGCCAAGCATGCGTCAGTACTTTTTCATGAGCTACCGCATTGGGAGTTGTGATCCCTGCCGAATACCCATTCTGATTCACAGCTGTGCCTTTTATGACTGCATACACATGATCATGATCCCGCAATGCCTGTTCCACAGGTTTAAGTACAACACTTACTACACCCTCACCCGTTCCTGATCCATCCGCATCTTCATCAAAGGTTCTTGTTGTTCCATCACTGGATTCAATACCGATTTTGTAATACTCTTTATCCAGTGGAATCATATTCAGCCTGATCCCTCCAGCGATAGCCATATCACAACTTCCTTCACGTAACGCACGTACTGCCATATCCAGAGCAACCAGCGAAGAGGAACATGCTGTGTCTACAACCATAGCCGGCCCCGTCAGATTAAGTAGATAAGCAATTCTTGCAGGAATGATGGACGAAAGATTACCTACGGTGGCAATTGGTAACATGTCCGGACTTAACTCCTCGACCATCTGTTTGTACTTGTAACCTTCTTGATCTCCGATTACACCCACGTACACCCCTGTTGAACTTCCGGCCAAACGGTCACCACCATAACCTGCATCCTCAACCGCACGCCATACCGTTTGCAAAAACAATCGTTGAACCGGACTCATCAGCTTGGCTTCCTGTGCACTCATACGGAAGAAGGAATAATCAAATTCATCGATTTCGTCCAGATAAGCTCCGTTCAAATAACGTACATGCTCCAATGAACCTTGCTTATGAAGCAAGTATTGATCCAACTGGCCCTTTCGACGATTGGGCAATTCACGTATGCAATCAATTCCATAATCAAGCATCTTCCAAAATTCATCCAGCGACTCTCCGGTCGGCAACTTCGCACCGATACCTATAACAGCTATATCATGTCTATTATCCGTTGTTATATCCAGTTCAATAGAAGTGTCCTGGTCATCTTCTTCTTCCCATTGCTCTCTGTCGAACAATTGATCAAGCATGGCCGTCCCCCTATGAAATTTCATTTCAATTCCGGTTGTACCAATAGTTGAAGTCCTCTCACATAATTGGCAATAAGACGCTTCACACGGCTCTGTTTTAATTTGCGTCCATTAAAACGACAATTGCACTGCAGAGTATCACCTTCGTCCGACACTAGGATAATCAGATCGTAATAGTTCAGTACATCGTCCGATGCCTTGAACAGATGCTGTTCACCATATAAAGGAATAACTGCCCACTCCGTGCTGCTTGTTCTGATCTGGCTCATCTGCTCGACGGTAAACGCTCGATCCGAAGGCATGGTTATGATCTGTTGATGAACATTTTGAAAGAGCTCTTTCATTGTCTTGTATTGATCGAAATTCAATCGTACAGGTGTAATCATTCTCGCTGTACCATAGGATACGTGCATATCAATAGAGGGTTGTTCTGACAAAGTGTGTAACAAGTAAGCATACATAGCTGATGCCAATACATGAATACTGATCGCTTCGGATTGTGCAATCAGTCGCATATCCTGTACCAATGAAGCTGGGAGAGTGAATTGATACGACAAGGCTTCGTAACCTCGATCCGTATGGAAAAAGCTCCGATCCATCCGTACAGGCTCCAGTTCCACTCTGTCTTGTCTGATCAGATTCGCCCATGAGACAATAGAGGTATGTGAATACAAGCTGGAAATTGCCATTTTGGCTGGAAATGCATCATCGATTGCCTGATGAATCTGCGTTACTTTTAGCGAATCGAATCCAGCTTCAGCCAGATTGTCCGTTACTCCGACATTCCTAAGTCCCGCTACGGACTCAACAATCTCAATCAGCTTTTGTTCAATATGATCACGAGCTGGTTGTACTTCTTTGATCTCCTGCATATGGCTTAACATGCTCTGAATGGATTGTTCGATTTCACTAAATTCTCCTGTTTCGTACCGCTCCTGAAGCCTGTAACGTTGAAATTTTCCACTCGTCGTTTTAGGAATTTGCTTAATGGGTAGTACGGACTTGATTTCAATTCCCATCCGCTGCTGAATATGTGCTTTGGCTTCTCCAACTCTTGGAATAAAAGATGGCAAGTCCTTTTTATACAGTACAAACATTACAACGCTTTCCGAACCTGTAAGTGGATTGGAGACACCACATACAGCGACTTTCCCCAGATCAAATTGCTCCAGTTCCTCCGTTACACGTTCAATATCATGCGGATATACGTTTTGACCATTGATGAATATAATGTCCTTGGTTCTGCCCGTAATGACTATTGCGCCATCATTCATAAATCCAATATCTCCAGTACGAATCCATCCATCGGCTGTACTAGCTTTTTCCGTAGCTGCCGCATTGTTGTAATAACCGCTTGTTACACTCAATCCTTTAATTTGAATACTGCCTAGCACCAATTCCTCGACCGGCTTATCATAATCATCACATATTCGTACATCACAATTTTGAACCGGCTTGCCTACTTCTACAAAAGAAACAGCATGTTCTGAGCCCGGTTCAGCTTCTATGAATGGTTTCCCGTTCTCCAAATATCTTCTGTCCAGTACATAACAAGTCAAATCACCGACGTTACCAAAGGAAACACCAACGGTTGCTTCGGCCAAGCCGTACGCCGTCAGCATTGTATTGGAAGCCAGTCCATAAGGACTCATCGCCTCCAAAAAATTGAAACAAAGTGCCGGAGATATCGGCTCAGCACCGTTCATAATAAAACGTACCGAAGACAAATCGGTTGATGCAAAGGTTAGTGGATTATATGAATCCAGGAAATATTTATAAGCAAAATTTGGAGCATATAGTTGGGTGACACGGTGTTCAGAAGTTTTGGTTAACCATAATGTAGGGTGACGGATGAATAAGGAAGTCGGCATAATAAACTGTTGCAGACCTTGGAAGGTACTTGTAAGATGAAACGCAATCAGACCCATATCATGGGTCAGGGGTAACCAACTCAAAGAACGGTCATTAGAGGAGATTTGGGTTGCTATATTCATAGCTTGTATATTTATCATGACATTGCGGTGTCTAATTACTACACCCTTGGTTTGTCCTGTAGAACCTGAAGAAAATTGGATAAAGGCTATGTCATCCGGCTGGATGCTAGCTTCAATTCCCTCAACAATAGGTTCTTCTCGCAAGTTCGAGATGTCCTCTACTATAAAGATTCGGGCATGCATTTCGCGGACAACCTCTTCCAGTCCATTCTTCCGGGCAAACTTGTCCAAACTTTCCGTGAGATCCTGATCAGCAGCAATAAACGGATGGTTCAACGTTTTCCACACATTGTAAAGCTTCATTCTTTGCTCCTGATTTCCACCTACGGTTATCGGAACCGGTATGATTTTTCCAAGCGTGCACGCCCAAAAGGTGACAATAAACTCTTCTTCAGAGTTCAGTTGGAAGATCAATTCATTACCCGGCTGCATCCCGAATGCTTGAAGCTCTCCTAATCGGATTTTGGCTGATTGCACAAGGGACTGGTACGATACAACCTTTTCTTCTTTGCTGCCATTCAGAAAAGTAATACCTCTGTCTGTGACTGAACCAAGGGAGTTAAATAATTGAGCCAAGTTATCCATGCTCATAACTGGAACACACTCCTTGTCAACTAGATTACATAAGGTTGCAGCTTTTCATTTATAATTCTCGTTGTTTCCTGAATATTTTCCTGGATATAGAAGTGTCCTCCATCCAATTTGACAATGTCACATTGTGAACCAGCGTACTTTTTCCATCCGATCAGATCACTAGATTTCACTCGGGTATCGCTTCTGCCAGTTAACACGGTAATATCACTCTGAACCTTGAAAGGCTTAGGCTGAAAACGATAGAGTTCGACAATCCTGAAATCGGCTCTAAGTACAGGTGCAAATAACGAAAAGAGCTCTTTATTGGTAAAGACCTCATCCGACGTTCCACCCATGTTCTGAATCGTCTCTCTGAACTCTTCGTCTGGCAATGCGTGAATATTCTCATCCTTGAAAATATGTGGTGCACGATTGCCTGAAAGCATCATATGTTCAGGCAATTGTTTCGTTGACTGTGCAAGTCGGTAATATAGTTCGAGCGCCATCCAGCTTCCCATGCTATGTCCGAAAATAGCATAAGGCCCATGAATTAGTGAGGAAACCGTGGGGTAGATATCTTCAATCGCTTCTTCAAAGCTTTCATAGAATGGTTCCCCCACCCGAGCGCCTCTTCCTTTTAATTCGATCGGTATTACGTCAATAAAAGGGCTTAAAGATGATTTCCAGCGATGAAAAATCATGGCTGACCCACCTGCATGAGGCAAACAAAAAAGTTGAATTTTCTTCATTAGCCCTATCATTCCTCGTATTCTTATTTTTATCGTAATTTATCATTTTACGTAAAAAAATACAATATTTTCTGTGTTATTGAATACATTATGTAGATTGAATAGATAGGGGCAAATTTCCCTTGTTGCTTCTGAATTGATTGCGATGTTCGGTCGGAGTTTTGCCCACTTTTTTCTTGTACATTGCACTAAATTGTGTACTAGAACTGTACCCTAACTTCGTTGTAATTTCAGAGATTGGAAGATCCGTCTTGGTTACGTACTCCTGTGCCTTATCCACCCGAATCTGCTGTAGGTACTTCAGTGGCGAAACATTGAAAACCTTAGAAAACAGATTACACAGATACACTGGATTATAACCAACCATATCCGCCAGAAATTGCAGAGTAATTGGCTGCTCATAATTGTTTTGGATATACTTGCATATCATGATCAAGTTCCGTTTGACCGAGTCCTCCCGATCCGTTTCCGGTCGCATCAAATTAGCCAGATTCGTTTGATAGTAACTGGAGTATACTTCAAGAAAATCTCTTTCAGCTATTTCGATGTCTTCTCTACTCTCTACCGTTCGGTTCAACAGACTTAAAGCAAGATCATAGTGTTTGCTACCATTCTCACTTAATATGTGACAGCTTGGCAGTCGCTCAAGCAGATCCGATCCAAAAATAATACCTCTCATTTTCAGAACAGGTTTATCATAGTTTTGCAGTCTTATTTTATTTGCCAGCAGCACAGCCCCTGCCTTAACCTGCACCGTTTTGCTAAACACACTGATTTCCAATGCATCCATAACCTCAAATATGGCAATCTGTCTTCTGAGAGACAAGTCAAATAGATGTTTTTTTTCACGGACGACCATATCATAAGAAACAACAGAACGTAGTTGGAAATCCATTATCGTTAACCTCCTGATTGTTTTTCGGACGGTTTTGACAAGTACGGTGCTATACATTCATTCCAAATCTTGATCTAAGTTGTGTTGAATTTTTTAAGCTGATTACGAATGTAATCCAATAAATCTTTTTTTTCCTCAGGTGGTATCCACTCCGTTAGTCTGGCTGCAGCAATGGGAAGAACCCATCGATGTATCTCGCGAATGTCCATGCCCGAGAGGGACAAGTAATACTCGATATACGCTTTACTCATCCTGCTTTTGATTATCTTCAGCAGAACTTTCATCATCATTGGAGTGCCTTTTGGCAAATTTCCGTATTTTAATAATACCAGCGTCCTTGCCACATCTGCTGCTGGACAGCCCGATGCGCCTGTCATCCAGTCTATGATCCAGGATTCTTTGCCTGTAATCACATTATTGGGATGGAAATCCCCATGACATAGAGATCTGCCTTCCGGCAAACTATGTACATAGTCCATAATCTGTTGCTTCTCCATGTCCGATAGATCGCTTGCGTTTGATATATTCTTCTCTAATACAGTCTTATGCTTTTGTTGAATCTGTTCACCTGATTGCTGGTGTATTTGATGATGAAGTGCTGCCATCTGCCTTGCTCTGCGCTCAATGGACCATGGTTTAATAATCATCTCTTCCAAAAGTGTCCTTCCACTGGCCAACTCAAATATGATACCTTTACGATTATTGATCGTCACCATATCAATTGTTTGTGGGCATTTAACTCCAAGTTCCAAAACGATTCGAGTATTATCAAACTCATGCTGAATCGCTTCCTCAGAGAAATCTTCTCTGAAGAGTTTCAAAATTGAAGTTTCACCATGTCTGAATATTTCCGCTGTCTGTCCCTGCCCAATCCGTTTCAATCCTAATCAACTCCGTATCTTTCCTAAATCAATTATGGTAAAACATCAAAGAACCTAATGATCAAGCCCTTTTTTCATAGCATAATGAATGATCCTGCCTAATGCAAAAAAAAGGGCTCTTCCTTAGGTCCTGCAATGCAAAATCTAAACGTTTCGATTCGCGCCATCCTTAACTTTTTCTGCTTTATTTGAACGTCTCATTTCTCGGCGGTGTGTTACAACCTCCTGTGTTGCGATTAAAATCTCATGCATTTGAGTCGTGCCTTCGATAATTTCATTGATCCGGGCATCCCGATAATATCTCTCTACGGGATAGTCTCGATGGCAACCATTGGCACCATGAATCTGAACAGCATCACTGGCAACTTTATTCACCATGGTTGAAGCAAAGTATTTGGCAGTCCAAGTTTCCATAATGCTCTCTGGATCACCCACATCTCTTAAATATCCTGCTCTGTAACACAGCATCCGTGCCGCTTTCATATTCACTGACATTTCAGTGATCATTTTTTGTATCATTTGATTCTCGCGTATAGCTCTTCCGAATTGGATTCTGGAATTAGCATAATGTACCGATGCATCCAGACATGCCTTGGCTAAACCGACACAGCCACAAGCGATCGTGTATCTTCCATAATCCAGACAAGGTAAAGCAACATGTGATAACCCTGTACCGACTTGACCCAGGAGGTTTTCCTTCGGAATTCGACAAGAATCCATTTTAAGTTCAGCAATCATCGATGCTCTCGCTCCAAGCAACCCGCTCATAGGTTCAACGCTGAACCCAATGGAATCTCTCTCCACGATAAACGCTGTCGGCTTGTTTTCACATTGGGCAAGAATCAAAAATACGTCTGCAAGCTGTCCCATGGTTATCCATTTTTTATGACCGTTAAGTATGTATTCGTCTCCGTCTAATACGGCCGTTGTTTCAATGCTTTTGGCATCGCTTCCAACACTCGGTTCTGTCAATCCGAATGAACCCAAAGTTGTTCCCGTAGCTAATGCAGGTAACCAGTACTGTCTTTGTTGCTCCGTTCCCCAACGCAAGATCGCTAAACCCACCATCCCCTGAACGGTTAACAAACTTCTAACAGAGGAGCAGCCACGTCCAACCTCTTCGTTAAGAATCCCGATAGTGATATTGTCCAGTTCCATCCCACCCATATTCTTTTGGCAACATGGAGCCCAGATAACCAGCCTCAGTTATTTTCGCAAGGAGTTCCGGGTGAATTCGTTCTTCGCTGTCATTTACACTAGCATATGGAATAATCTCACTGTCTACAAAATCCTTGAATTGTTCCTGCCACATCAATTGCTCCGCATTCAGTTCAACTTTCATCACATATCACTCCTGATTTTGAGGTTATAAGTCCAATAAATGGAACTCGATGCTGTGATTGTCTGATATGAGCTTGTTTCGTCATTTTCCCTTTATGACTCATTGGGAATCTCATAATTGATGCACTTACGCAAACTGTCTTTCAGATGTTGCAATGTTGTGAAGTTCTCCAATTCAAGATACTCATCGTCCATCTCAATATTGAATTCGTTCTCCAAGGCAATGATCAGTTTGATAAATGAAATGGAGTTTAATCCAAGAACTCTTAAATCCTCATCCAACGCACTTACATCCAGCTTTTGTTCAGAAAACATTTCCACGACCTGATAGAAGTGAATATCAAACTGATCATAAGCCACAGGATATTCTTGCAAAAAAGATTCCTCCTCCATGTGAGACATGTAATCTTTGAAAATCCATTTTTGTGACACCATTTCTGTGATCAGAATCTGTTCGAACGTTTGCCTAAGAGTATAGGAATCGGAACAAAAAAGTCCTACATTTTGTAAATATTCCATATATTCTCTGACTTCGATACTATCATAATCTTCCTGAGTCAAGCAATCACTATTGCCATGTATTCACAAATATTTAATAGGTTTCCACCTTCACGATGATATCCCTATCTTGCGATAAGGATTCATTCTCTCAAAGGTGCTTTGACATAAATACATCGACCTCATCTTCACTGTCCAATATAAATCCAAATCGTTCATACAATCGCCGAGCAGGGCTTCCCTGCAAAACATTTAAAATAACCCGTTTCCCCTGAACTTCATCCTGTTCCAGCAGCATGTTCAGTACCTGAGTTCCTATTCTCTGGCCTTGATAATCGGGATGTATGTAGAAATGTTCCAATAGATATGCCTCAGACTTGGGCTTCAATGCTACACAACCCACCATTGATCCTTCAAGTTCAATGATCTGTGTCTGGGCAGGGTCGAATGTATTCCGGAAACGTTCACGCACCTTCACATCATCGTACCTTACCAGCCTGGTTAGATCATCGTATAATACCAAGGCTCGCAAATCAGCGAGTTGCTCTTGATCTTCTTGTACAGCTTGACGCATTGTTATTGGGTTCATTTGTTGAATTCCTTTCCAGTGGAGACACTTTAATTTTTGAATGTCTTATCGCACTATAGAACACTAAAAATCATACCTTTGGCAGCTCACTTGAGCAACATCGGATTTTAGAACGCACCATTTTTTTCAAACATATTGAACTCCTCAAAAAAATAAAAAAGCCCAAAAAGGACGGTGCAGTCTTGCTTATACCAATAAGCGAACCCGCAGCCATCCCTTTCTGGGATGTAGATTGTAGATTATTATAGAAAACTATGAAACATGTGAAGCTTGTGCTGCATGTTGGAATGCTTCCAGACCCAATGCTAGCGCACCACATAGGCCTGCATGCTGGCCCAATCCGGGCTGCACAATATATTGGTCGATATGTTGCGTGATTGGGGCTGCATTTACATAACCATTGAGATTCCGCACTACCTGCTCCCGAATCATAGGAAACAGATGATCTTGCTGCATCACACCACCGCCCAGGATGATCTTCTGCGGCGAATGAAGCAAGATGGCCGTAGTAATCGACTCCGCAATGTAAAAGGATTCGATCTCCCACGCCGGATGTTCTGCCGGCAGTTCACTGCCAGGGATCTGCCAGCGAGCTTCAATGGCTGGACCCGCTGCCATTCCCTCCAGGCAATCGCCATGATACGGGCATAATCCGGCAAAGTGATCGTCCGGATGGCGTCTTGTCCGAATATGTCCACCCTCGGGATGTAACAATCCGTGTACTCGTTTGCCCCCTGCCACAAGTCCGACACCAACGCCTGTACCAATCGTGTAATATACACAGTTGTCCAGTCCTTGAGCCGCTCCCCACGTCACTTCACCGAGCGCGGCAGCATTCACATCCGTATCCCATCCAAAAGGAACCGGAAATTCCTGCTTCAAGGTTCCAATCACATTACAGTTCCCCCACCCAGGCTTAGGTGTGGTCGTAATATAACCATAGGTGGGACTATCCGGTTGCAGATCAATCGGACCAAAAGAGCCTATCCCGATTGCTTCCACGTCTTTATCCTTGAAATAGTCGATCACCTTGGCAAGAGTGGTCTCCGGATGTTCTGTTGGAAAGCTGATCCGATCTTCAATCTGTCCATGCTCATTCCCTACACCACATACAAACTTTGTTCCGCCCGCTTCTATGGCTCCAATACGCATCGTTCTGGGCTCCTTTCCTTCATTACAATTAACCCTTAGCCTTGGTCGGTGATATCTCATAGATATGAAGTGAAGAGAAGACCAGATCTGTATTTTCTGCATGAGCAGAGATGCCTTGGCAATCCGCATCCGGATAGATCAGATCCGTAATAACCGCCTGACCATCTTTTGCAAATACCTCCACAGATGAATGATCTACAAAGATACGCAAACTTTGATTTCCGGTTACTTCTTTTAACTCAGCTGTATGACGGCTCAGGAAAAGTTCATGAAAATTGCCGATGCCCGATCGACTACGATCAACGTACACTTCACTTCGGATCGAGTCTACACCAACGACCGTCTCGTGATCTGCGCCGCTTCTTAGTGCAAAATGTAACGACTGATCCTGAGTCCACTCTGCATGGATCTCATAGTTCACGAGTTGCAAAGTGTTCAACTGCTCACTCACTTGCTGAATCGAAACATCCTGTAGGGACAGTACTGGCGTACGGGCTTGCTCAAGTTCACGTGCAGGACGTTGAATCAATATAACTTCTCCCGCTCTTGTCTCCAGTGTCAACTCCCGGGCAATCGTCATTGCTCCACGGTAATCATTGGTTGGCGTCTGGTTGGCATACATCCAGTTGCTCATCCAGCCGATAATGAGGCGTCTTCCATCTTCCTCAGGAACGTCAGACCAACTAACTCCTGCGTAGTTATCCCGACCATAATCAATCCAGCGAACCGTATGGGATGCCTCGTCTGGGACAAATGTAGTTCCATCAAAATCTCCGGTAAAATATTGTGTTCTGGAGCCTTCAATAAAAGCAGGATCTGCACCGATGCTAACGAGCATCACCCATTTCTCCTGCCCTGAATCTCCATCCACTGCGAGCGGGAACAGGTCGGGGCATTCCCACACGCCATCGTGTGAACCAATCCCGGCGCCAAATTCACTTCCTAGGGTCCAATCCTTCAGATTGGGAGAACGATACAGACATACCGTTTGACCACAAGCGATAATCATAATCCACTCTTCGGATTGCTCATGCCAGAACACTTTGGGATCACGGAAATCAACAAAGGACTCATGCTTCAATACCGGATTACCCTCGTACTTAGTCCAGGTTCTGCCGCTGTCTTTGCTATACGCCAGACTCTGGGTTTGTATGGCATCTTGGTTTTTAACTTCAAGATGATGGGTGAAAATAGCAACCAATCCTGGCTCACCCTCAAAGAATCCGCTCGTATTATTCCAATCCACTACGGCGCTTCCCGAGAATATAGTGCCATTCTCATCGGGGAGTAAGGCTATCGGAAGTTCCTCCCAGGAGATCAGGTCCCTGCTCACTGCATGGCCCCAATGCATGGGGCCCCATGTAGTTCCATGTGGGTGATGCTGATAGAACAAGTGATACTCCCCATTGAAAAACACCATGCCGTTTGGGTCGTTCATCCACTTCTCTTTCGGTGAAAAATGGTATTGATTTCTGTAATCTTGTTTAAGAATTGTCGACATTATGGTTTCTCCTCCGTACTTCTCTTTATTTGTTATTACGGTCATATCCCGCTTGTTTAATCTGTAGCCATTCTTGCAATCCAAGGCGATCCAGCTCTTTCAAGTAAGCATCCCATTCCTGATCTATTTTCCCGTTCTGATACCATTCTGTACGCAGACGTAACACGTAGGCGAAGAGATCGGTCTCAATCGTGGACAATCGATCCAGTTCATCAATGGAGAAGAACACACTTGGATATACGTTCTCCGCTTTCATATGCGGAACCATAACCTTGTCGAGAAGTTCCATCCGCCAAGCCGCATCTTCCGGTTTGGTTGTGTATTTGTCATAATAACTGTCGAGAATGGCCAATGGTCCTGCGATACTGGTTTTTTGTCTGAGTTCCACAGGTGCAGATCCTTCCAGTGGAAGATGCTTCAGCATCCCTTTGGCTTCATCGAATTCAAAAATATTTTGCTGACTCTCATCTCCATAGGTACCCCAGTTGTTCTGCACAGATTGGAGCGGATCGTACAGTTGGTCTACCCACTTCGCTGTGGATTCCAGGTTTTTATTGCTGCTGGTAATGACCATGCGACCACGATCAAGTCCTATTCCGTTTGTTCTTGTGACATTGACCTCTCCGTTAGGCCCGGCAACCGGAGGCAGAACATCATACGTATCATTCATGCCTGTAATGTTAGCCTTATCCCATGTGAAGTACATGCCGTACTTATTATCCTTGCCTTTCGCCAGGTACGTGTTCCAATCCTGCTGGTACGATTCGACATCCACGAGACCTTCCTGAACCAACTCATGAATGTATTTAACCGCTTCCTTGTAGCCTTCATCAGCTGCCGTGAAGACCACTTTCCCATCATTGGTTACTACGGTATGATCCCAGTTCTCTCCGAGTCCAAATGCCGCAAAGAGAAATGTCAGGTCTTCTCCGCCCGGTTTGTTAATGAAAGATAACGGAATTTCGTCGGCTTTACCGTTGCCGTTTGGATCTTGAGTTTTGAACGCGATCAATACTTCTTTCAGTTCTTCGGTTGTCGTTGGCATCTTCAGTCCAAGTTTGTTCAACCATTCCACATTAATCCAGGGCAAGTTATCCACTGACTGAATCCGTTGTTTGCCACTTCCGAGTTCTTCAATCCATGGGAATGAATAGATATGTCCGTCTGGGGCCGTGATCATGCTCTTGTATTCGGGAGCTTCCTCCAGCACCTTTTTCAGATTGGGCATGTGTTGTTCAATCATGTCCTCAAGTGGAATGATCGCCCCGTCCTTCGCCAGTTTCAGGAGATCATAATCCCCGTAACCTGCATCAAAAATGGCATCCGGCAAATCACCGCTGGCAACCGCCAGATTTCTTTTTTCTGCAAACACATCACTCGTATAGTTCTTCCAGTTGATATGCACATTGGTTTTCTCTTCGAGTCGCTTGTTAATCAGCTTGTCGTTTGGATCAGCTGGAGCCAGCGGAGAGCTCTGTGTTATAAAATTCAATGTCACCTTGCCATCAGGGGATTGCGCCTCACTTGCCGCGCCGCCTCCACCCCCGCCACAGGCGGTTAGAAAGAGCATTGCAGATAACATGGAAATGGACGCCGTTGTAACGGCTTTTCTGGACTTGTTCACTTTTTTCATAATAATGACCTCCATGAGTTGGATTGGATCAACTTACTGTATCGCAGGCTGTTCACTATTTGAGGGAACCGACCATGACACCTTTTTCGAAATACTTCTGGAAGAACGGGTACATGATGATGAGTGGCAGACTCGAAATGACAATCGCTGAGTATTTAATCATCTCGGAGAGCCGTTTCAGTTCTGCCATCGCGAGCTGATCACTGATCATGCCCGGTGCAGCCTGATTCTGAATCAGAATGGAACGCAGAACGAGCTGTAACGGATGCAGGTTCGGATTATCAAGATAGATCATTGCATCAAAATAGGAATTCCATTGCCCAACGAACGCATAAAGTGCGAGTACAAAAATGATCGGTTTCGACAACGGAATGACGATCTGGAAGAAAATCTTCATCTCAGAGGCGCCATCCACGTTTGCAGCTTCTTTCAGTTCTCGAGGGACTCCTTTGAAAAAGGTTCTGGAGAGAATGATGTTCCAGACGTTAACGGCTCCAGGGATGATGATCGCCCACACCGTATCAAGCATGCCGAGATTACGTATGAGTAGATAAGTAGGGATTAATCCCCCGCCGAAGAACATTGTAATGATAAAGATAATCATGAAAAATCCACGTCCCGCGAGCCTATCATCCGACAATGCATAACCTGCAAATATGGATACGGTCACGGTGATCAGTGCAAAGGAAACCGAGTACAATACCGCATTTGCAAACCCCCGGATCATGGCTGGATTGGACAAAATCATCTGATATCCGTCCAGACTCCAGTCCGATACATTAAAGGACAGTCCACGATTCAGTAGCACCGTGGGGTCCATGAATGAGGCGATAACAATATAAATCAGGGGAACAACCACAACCAGTACAGCACAGGTGAGAAAGATGGCATTGAGTGTGAGGATCAATCGATCCATTCCCGTGTGTTTAACAACCATGGATAATACTCCTTTCCTAATAGAGGCCTTCGCCTTCATTCAATTTCTTCACAATCAGATTCACCGTCACCAGCAAAATCACATTGATAACCGAGTTGAACAATCCAACTGCCGCAGAATAAGCGTAATCTCCAGACTGTAACCCCACCTTGTAGACATACGTGGCAATAATCTCGGAGGAAGGCAGGTTCATGGACGTCTGCATCAGATAGGCCTTCTCAAATCCAATGGACATAATCCCGCCAGCTGCAAGGATAAAGACGATAGCCATAATCGGACGAATCGTTGGAAGGTCAATGTGGCGAATACGCTGAAGGAGATTGGCTCCATCCAGATTAGCCGCATTGTGAAGCTCCGGATCAACATTGGCCAAAGCCGCGACGTATATGATGGAAGCCCAGCCCGCTCCGGTCCAGATATCGGACAAAATGTAGATCCAGCGGAAATATTCCGGTTCAGACATGAACATGATTGGCTGACCTGTAATCCATGTGGCTAATTGATTAATCGGGCCTGTCGGTGAGAGGAAGATGAACAGCATACCCACAACAACAACAACCGAGATGAAATTGGGTGCGTACAGAAACAATTGAATATTTTTCTTGATGCCAGCTTTGCGTACCTGATTCAGCATGAGTGCCAGTAAAATGGGCACCGGGAAACTGAATATCAATCCCAAAAAGCTGAGTTTAAGCGTATTCATTAATATGATATCGAAATTGGGTGAAGCTATAAATTTCTCGAAATGCTTCAGTCCTACCCAATCACTTCCCATGATGCCTTTGATCGGACTGAAATCCTTAAACGCAATGATGGCTCCGTACATCGGAATGTACTTGAAGATAAGAGTCAAAATTAAGGCTGGTGCAAGCAACATATATAAAAAGTAATTTTTTTTGAGCTGCTGCAACCTATGACTGCTTGTCGTCCTCACTTTCAGTAACCTTCCTTCGCCCTTTTTGCTGTCGGCTATGTTATCCAACACGATACCCCCGTTCATTCTAGAAGTTGACAATTGTTTTCAGTAAGGGCTTTCAATATTTACAATTGCCTATTTGATAATTTACAATTTATCAGGTTTCAACAGATTTAGTCAATACGTTTTGTAAAAAATTATTTGTGCATTTGATCATTTTATCTTTGCATTAATGTAACTAAAGAGGATTAAATTTGCATATATACAGCACTGAATCGTTAATGCCAGCCTAGATATTTCTATATCATGACTGTAATAGATCATCATTGTTACACTAGTTAACGAAACTTCTGGAAAAATTATGAAACTAGAATTCGCCTATCTAAATGTAAATGTAATTGTGCATTTGTAAAACAGAGATTGCTATTTGTCCCGTTCTATTATACATTTGACTTAGAGAAGAATATGGATGACTATTTATGATTAGAGGTGAAGCATTAGATGGCAAAGGAAAAAGTCACGATACAAGACATCGCTGATGCTTTGGGGATCTCCAGGAATACGGCTTCCAAAGCATTAAATGATAGCGGAAACATCCCGGATGAGACCCGAAATCGTGTAATTAAAAAAGCAATTGAACTTAAATATAAACAGTTTGCCTATATGGACAATGAGCATGTTCTAACCAAGCCTCCGGGCAATATCGCCCTGTTAACTGAAAACTTGCCTAATACATCTCACTTTGGTTCATTGTTAATCAGCGGTTTGGAGAAAAGAATCAGTGCGGAGGGATACAATCTCTCGATTCATATCGTGCGTGAAGACGATCAAGATACACTTACACTTCCCAACAATTTTGATATAGCCAAAGTAGACGGCATTATTTGCATTGAATTATTTGATCTGGAATATACAAAACTGATTATCGATTTGGGCATTCCCACCATCTTTATCGATTGCGCTTCCAACATATGTTATCCCGAATTCCAAGCAGATTTGCTACTCATGGAGAATGAACATAGCATCTACCAGCTAACCACAAAATTAATTGAGAGCGGCTACACAAGTATCGGATTCGTCGGAGATTACAATCACTGCAAGAGCTTTAATGAACGATGGGTTGGATATCACCGTGCTATGCTGGAAGCGGGGTTGCAGGTCGACCTGTCCCATTGCATCCTAGATAATGATCGCCTGTGTTTCTCCAAGCCAGGATGGTTGAACCAGCGAGTGGCAGAGCTGGCATCCCTACCTTCCGCTTACGTATGCGCGAATGACTTCATTGCAGTTGATCTGATCAGGGCGTTAAAAGACAGAAATGTCGCTGTGCCACAGGATATTGCGATATGTGGATTCGATAATGCACCCCAATCTCGAATTATTGAGCCTGCATTAACGACGGTTCATATTTATAGTAATGAGATGGGCATTAAGACTGCGGAGATGCTGTTATCCCGGATTAATAGCCCGACACAGCCGTATCAGGTCTCACACATTGTGACCAAACCCATCATCAGGGAGTCCACACCAGCAATTATGGCCGATCATTCTCAGATGGTTCATAGTTCTGCAAAATAAAAAAACGTATGTTTCACGAGTAACAGCTCGTGAAGCATACGTTTTTTTGTGGTTTTGATTGGGTTGGATGAAAACTCTATCCTATCCATCGCGGCCTAGATAAAAATCATCTCGCGATTAGATTTCTTTCAGGATGCCTTTTACAAGTCCGATAAAGGTTGTTTTCACTTGCGCAGCCACTTCAATAACTTCATCATGACTTAACGGCTGATCCAGAATACCACAGGCCATGTTGGTCAGACAGGAAATGCCTAGTACCTTCATACCGCCATGAATGGCAACAATAGCTTCAGGTACCGTCGACATCCCCACTGCATCCGCACCCATCGTACGAATCATGCGAATCTCCGCTGGTGTCTCATATGCCGGGCCACTCCACCATGCATAGACACCTTGCTGCAGGCCAACATTCTGCTCTTCTGCAACCTTAAGGGCGATGCTGCGCAGTTCGCGATTGTATACCTGTGATACGTCTGGGAAGCGCACACCCAATTCAGCATTATTAGGCCCCATCAAAGGGTTATTGCCTACCAGGTTAATATGATCTGTAATGAGCATCAGTTGACCCGGCTCAAAGCTTGTGTTGATGGCTCCGCAGGCATTGGTGATAAGCAATTGCTCGACACCCAGCGCCTTCATGATCCGAACGGGGAAAGTCACTTCGTCCAATGTAAAACCTTCATAATAATGAAGGCGGCCTTTCATCGCTACAACCGTTTTGCCCATCAGTTCACCAATAACCAATTCATTGGCATGACCGATAGCCTCCGATTGAGCGAAATACGGAATATCTGTATACGGGATAACGGTCGCATCTTCAATTTCGTCCGCGAGCGCTCCCAGTCCCGAACCCAGAATCATGCCTACGGCTGGTTTGGTATGGATTCGGTTTAATATGTAATCTCTTGCTTCCTGAATATGTGCGGATTGATGCATAATGATATCCTCCTGATGATCTGAATTGAGTTAACAAAAACTGAGTTAATGAGGTACTACTCATCAAGTGTAATGAACAATGGTCTTGATGTAAATGGAAGCTGTTCTATATACAATAAAAAAACGACCCTATGCTCCAGAATCGTTTAAAAACATGGACATACCCTAATCCAATGTATATTTGTTTCTACTTTTCATGTAATCGATAGTCATAATCAGCAACAGCATGAATGTAGCAAACACCAGCGGTTTGGCAAAAGTACCTTCTTCAAAGATATAATAACTAAATGTAAAATTTCCGGCAAAAGTAATTATATAGTTTCGGATGTAATCCATCTTCTCATCTCATTTCAGGAAAGAATTTGGTTCACCATTTCTTCAACCTTATCACAAAATCCCATTTAATACCATATTTTTATTATCCACACAAATCAACACCTCTATCACGAACGAGATAGCCGCACTGTATAATCTATATTGACTACAACAAAAAACCGGCCACATCGTGACCGATTCTCTCCACTTCCCTGATGTTTAGGACATAGGGTTAATGATACGCCAAAATGATTCCTTAGGCTGCAACTGCTGATCAAAAACAAAAGGCCAATTTTTGCGCCCACGAACCGGGAAATGGTCCAGCCAGGTGTAATTGTCCGCTACTCCCCAGAACGTCACAGAGGTAATGGATGATTTATACTCACGGAACAAATTAAAGATTTCTTCATATCGACGCTCCTGTAACTCAGCCATCTCCGAAGTTGGCGCGGTGAGGTCCGTTCGACGATCCTCATAACGAAACACGGACATATCCAGCTCCGTAACATGCAACTGTACATCCAGTGAAGCATAACGCTCGATAGCCATTCGGATCTCCTCAATCGAAGGACCATGAATATTCCAATGCCCCTGCAACCCAATCCCGTGTACAGGCGCTCCCTTGTCCAGCAAAGAACGAACCAGATTGTAGATCTTCTCCCGTTTGACCGGATCCGTCTCATTGTAGTCATTATAGAAAAGAAGGGCATTTGGATCAGCTTCATGAGCCATTCTGAACGCTTGCAGCAAATAATCTTCCCCCACCAGCTCTAACCACTTCGTGTCCCGCATGAACAGGTCAGTCTTATCTTCAACAGCTTCATTGACGACATCCCACGCATATATTTGCCCCTTATACCGACCTACTACCGTATCAATATGTTGCTTCAAGCGAGATAATAACAGCTCTCTGGAAGCGGGAGCACCTGAGGTATCCTCAAAGACCCATTTCGATGTTTGATTATGCCAGACCAAAGTATGTCCGCGAACCCCAATACCTTGGGCAACAGCAAAATCAACAATTTTATCGGCCGCCTCAAATGTATAACGATCCTCTTCCGGGTGAATTTCTTCAAATTTCATCTGATTTTCAGCCGTGATGCTATTGAAGTGTTTGGCGATGAAATCCCCTTCGGACTGCAACATTCTGGTATGTACAGCAGCACCTATTTTAAACGTATTAGTGTACGCAGCATGTAGTGATGGAATTTCGGTTGACATTTACAATTCCTCCCTGCCATTTTCTATCCATCATATCGTTTGTTGAATACGCTTACAATGAACAAATTATACTTCTTCCCCCTCATATTTAACTATTTATGATCCTCGGCCCTGCTCGCGCAACAAAAACACCTCCATGTTTGTTCCACTGCTCATCGCAACAGAACATTTCTCGGAAGGTGTTTTGTGATCGGGATGTTCAATTAAATTCAACTCATATACAAAGAGGGTATGAAGCGTTACAGCTTGTCCACCTGTAACAAGGTCACCTGTTTCACTGTGCATGCCGGGTTAATTTGCTCCTCGGACAGAATGTTCAGCTTGATGAGGCTTTTCAGCTTATGGCTGTCTACCTTGGACAACAATCGCCAGATGTCCGGGTCTGGAAGAGAAGCATACAGCTTCTGATCATCGTATTCCTTACGGTTCTGAAGCACTGTTTTCACGGTGTAACCACCAACCTGCGTCTCATACACCCCTTGTTCCGCACAATACGCGACAATCTCATCTCGTAGTACAGACAACTGCTGCTCAATATCTTTTTGCTGCTGCTTCAGGTCAAAGTAGGTTTGCACTTTCTGCTCCATATCGATCACGCTCCTCTACTATCATAGGTATGCGAGGATCGCTAGTTTAGGACTGGCTGTTTATTTTATTTGAAAAAAGTGGTCTTTCTATTACTCAATTGTATACTGTCGTCATTGTGTATCCCCGTATTACGATTACAGCAGGTGTTCATTCAAATACGGATTATGGACAGCCATGCTGTGAACCCTTTCCATTACATCTGGCCCCATGGGTACATCCCCAACGCGCTTTAACAGAATCCAGCGAAGACAAGCTACAGCTTCAAAAACCTGCTCCTCTTCCAGCGTGTACGTATAACTTGCAGAACGTGCAAATTGAGCGTGATACATCTCACCGTAACTTTCCCCATTATAGATGGTGATCAGAAACACAGACCATGCCATATCGTACCTTGGATCACCATATTGCCCATTAGTCCAATCGATCATGGTGTAATGGTCGTCCATTTCAAGAATGTTTCCCAGATTATAATCGCCATGAATCAAGCGATCCTGTCTGATCTGGACCTGCTGGATCAAGTTTGCCAGAAGATCATTTATATCGTCATGCAACTCAATTTGAGGAAAAAAGTATTGAACAAAATCGTACCTGAATATGTATTCTTCATCTTCTCCAGTACCCACTTCATTCACCGGATAACGATGGACCTCCATTAATCGCTCAGCCAAATGTGTCAGTTTGGTTTGTGTTAATTGGGTAATCCGCTCTCCATCATAGCTCGTTAACAGCACTTGATTCTCTTGCTCGTCTAATCCCCAACCGTAGGGTTTGGAAACACGAATTCCACTTTGATAAAGCTTGGACAATAGTCGATATTGTTTGGCGATATCCGGTTTAGAATCCTTGTCCCAAACTTTCAATACATACCGCTGATCATCCATTTCGATTCTCATCACACTTGCTTCCAGTCCAGGTGGCAAGGGAATGATCTGATACTCCTGTTCAATCACCTGCTGGATACGTTCATCCAGTTCTATCCAATTCATCTGGCTAAGTTGAATCGTCATCGTTCTCCTCCTTCCATGATACACAAGATTAGATTATAATCGTTTATCAAATACCTTCTGCCATTTCTTCTCTTCATATCCGATAGCTATATAAAACCGATGTGCAGATTCCCTTTTTCCGTTACAACGTACCCGAATGTTATCAAAGCCGTTAACCCGAGCCCATTCCTCGCATTCGCTCATGATTATCTTACCAATCCCCATCCCTTGATGATTCCCATCCACAACTAGTCCACCAATCTCGGCAAAAGATGGACTCTCAATGACATGTCTTCCCTGTACATGGCCCCAGCCTACGACCCTCGAATCAATCTCAGCCACACATACATAATGGTCTGGTAAGGAAGAGAGGCGAGTTAGTCTCTCCTTGATTTCTTCAGTTGTGCTGACATAACCCAGTTGATGGGATAATTGGCTCATCACTTCGCCATCCTGAATCGTAGCTCTCCTGCAATGAATCATCACTTCTCCTCCGTTCATTCATGTCATGCCGCTCTCTCCCTGTTAGTCAGGTATAATCAGGCCTTTGCCAATGACATTGGCGGATACTGGCTGTTTGCCCAATTCTCTGGCCCATACCGACAGCTGTCCCATATGGTGAATCTCATGGGCGATCATATGTCGCATAACTTCTCCCCATGAATCTGTACTGGCCTTGCCAGCTGAGCGATGATCAATAAAAGCTCTTTTTTCCATACTCGAGTCCCATGCTGTAACAAATGCCTCCACATCAGGTCGTAACTTGCGATCGAGTCGCCTCACCGCTTCAAGATTCTGGTAGTTTGCAAAATCTTCCGCATCATCCGGTTTGCCCTGAAGCAACTGAAGCCAGCTCCACTCTACATCAATGATATGAAATAATGTTTGTAATATGTTGCCTACTCCGCCCGTGCGAGGCCGAAGCAATTCTTCAAGCGGTACATCTTCACACCATACATACCATTGCTCACGCACCATCCAGTTATAACGAAAGAATGTTTCCATTGGTATATTCCCCTTTATCGATGTTTTTCATAGAGATTTGATCAATTCTGTATTGGCAAAGGTATCCTCCGAATGTTCAAGATCACCATAAATTCCGCTAATCTGATTGAATCCGGATTTGATCCAGAAGCGTAAAGCAGGCCAATTTTTGAGTGCCACGTTAATTCGAATTCCCTTGTAACCAAGCTCAGAAAAGTGAAGAGTCAGTGCCTGAATTAATTCTTGTCCATATCCCTGCTTCTGGATCTCGCTCTGGATATATAGGAATTCGAGATAGATCGAATCCTCGGAGGGATACCCATGGTATACACTTAACAAACCAATATAGCGGTCATCTTCATTCGTGCGAATGGATTGAATTCGATAATTCTCCAGCCTGCCTCCCGGCGGAAGGTGGCCTTCTTCAAAACATTCTTTCACATAGTTCCGATCATGCTCTTGTCCATCCCATTGATGCAAGTACCGACTGGTCTCATATATGGACTCGAGTTCAGGAATATCGGATTCTTCCACATTCGAGACAATAAGTCGGTCTGACTTCCATTCTACTGGAAGTTGTTTCATCGTAATCACTCCATCTTTATATTCTAAATAAATTAAACTATTGAATATTTACACTTACCACTCCGATGACAGAACAACCTTCCGATCGCTGTTATCCCCAGATTTTTTTGATTCATTTTATAATGGGAAACTCCGGGGATAAAGGCGAACACTTCGCTTCTTCAGGTTTTTTCTGTCCTCTCCGTTTCGTGTAAATATTCAGTTCAATTTATTTAGTTAATTTCTTTTTTATATAGAAGATTACATGAATTCCTGCATAAATAAACAGGACATTGAACAAATATAGAAGTACATTTAAATAGATACCAGATATAAACCAGATAGTTCCCTCAGAATTAGCATAATGATAATCCGTAAAAAATCGGAGCGGGAAACCATACTCTGTTCGGAGCGGTCCATCTTCAGTATGTAAAGTTCCAGGAATACATAGGATGGCTAATACAGCAAGCCAGGCTGATAGATTCATTATTCTTTTGTTAATTGTCAATACATTTCCCCCTTATTCAACACTAACGGTATCTTCACCAAAATATGTCCCTTCCAACTTTTGATCCATAAAGTCTCTTAAGTCCTTTTGATCAAGTATATATTTCGAATCTCTATTAAATCTGCTTTTTCTGGATACAATAATCTGTTTCCGATTGTATTGAATTGTAATTTCAGCGTTATGCTTTAATCTCAAAGCAATTCCTGCACTAATGCTTCCTGTGACATCATCTACTGGTATTTTGGCTGATTCCGGGGCTGCATTCAGCCAGCCGACTATACGGCTAATGTCTTCTTTACTTAACGTAACATTGTCAATGCTAACGTGTGCTCCACCGTCGCCTGTCCTGGTGTACACGACTATGCTCATCTCTGTGCTTATCACTTGATTTCTTGAAATCGGCTTATTTGGATCTGAGTTACTCGTGATTAGAAAATACAAAAACATGATTGCCGCACCTATGAAAAACCAGAATCGCCTACGTTTTCCTAGCATTACAGCGCATTCTCCGTATCCACCACGTTGGCAAACAATCTCAGTACCGTATTATGATGTGCAATAATCTGCTCCGCTTTAAGTGTCTTTGAATTCCATGTGCTGTGCGCATCTTGGACCAGATTGACCGTGTATCCCAGACTGAACGCTCTGCGGCAAGTCGTGTCTACACATACCTCAGTCTGCATACCCGCGAGAATCAACTCCGTCACGCCATCTTCTTGCAATTTCAGATGCAGATTGGTTTTGTGAAACGAATCCGGTGTCTCTTTTTCGATAACGAGGTCACCAGCAATCGGTGTGATGGACGGATGAATGGCCCACCCCAGTGTTCCTCGTTCCAGTGGACTGCCTGGCCCTTCGCAGTGTTGGATATATATGATGGAATGCTCTGCTTCACGGGCCCTGGCAATTAACACCTGGATCTTTTGAAGCAATCGTTCCCCTTGATATACGGGATCTGCTTCATCAAACATCGCTACCTGTACGTCAATAATTAGAAGTGCACAATGCGTTGTCATCTTGCTTTCCTCCTAACAAATCAATTTAATTCAACTCTTTCTTCTTCGTACCTTTAACAAAACTTCCAATCCCATATCGATCAGTACAAATAGGATAGCGGCAAGAACGCCAAATAAGGTCAGAACTAACGTCTCTTTGAAATTCAAGATTGCTTCTCCTGCGCCCATGACCAGATAATAGATGTACATGCCCAAAACTCCAGCACATGCATAGCCTAATATCCTCGTACTTAGATACAACACATGATTAGGGAATTGTATTCGGCTGAGCAGATAGTCTAGCAATATCGATAAAGGTAGCCCGATCAACAGGATCAAGGGAGTCGCGTATATCGGATAAATAAGAATGTAAAAATCAAAACTGTAGGTTTCATTCATCGATATGAGACTTGCAGCCAAAGTAAAACAAATGATGGTTAGAACGGTTGTCATCAGCTTTCTTCCCATGTTCATCTCATCACTCCAATACAGTTATCTCTATTCATTGGATGTGCTCATGCGTCAGATTTTGCCGGCTGCCATCCGATTTCTTGAGACCAACGATGTGCTCTCTGTAATATGCTCCACACCATTGGTCCTTTTCCTTCAACATATTTGGGACGCTGATCTTTATACAATGACATGAGTCTGTGCTTTTCTTCCGCATAGTTCAAACAATCTTCTGGGTGCTCCCTTAAATAGTCTCTGAACAGCAAGGTCATCTGTTCGGAGAAACTGCCTGCCTGTCTAACGTGTATATGTATCCTTCTGCTTCCGGGTTCTTCACGAAAGTAACGTTTAGTCTTATCCGGATTTTCTGCTCTGAATACAAATCCGACTGTTTCGATCTCACGTTTGTAGTCCAACAGATTCTCATGATTAGAAACTGATATTTGTATATCTATGATGGGTTTGGCGTCTATTCCCACAATTGAAGTGGACCCAACATGATCAATCCGTACGGCCTTTTCTCCTAACGCTTCTCTTAATTTCGAACCCGTTTCGAGAAACAAATCACGCCATTTCGGATCATACTTTGCAATACTCCATTGATCCTCCATACAACTCCTCCTTGGTTATCCAATCAAGCTATATAATTAAATAACACGTTCTTTTACCCTTTTGTTACATGTAGATTATTTAGTGATGCCATATAGATAACAGGAGCTTTTTCCAAGTTAAATCTCTACTGGCCTCTATTAATATATCTATATTTTGACACAAATTTAAAAAAAGAGAAGGACCCTTAGGCCCTCCCCTTAACTTCTCATTGATATTCACACTTGAAATTTGTGAACTCAGCTGAAGTATCTTGCCCGCTCGCGTATAACCCAATAAGTACGCCTGTAAAACCTCCTGCCACCTCCGAGGATAGGTATCTCGTCTGTGCCGTGCCCAGCAGAATCTCTTCACCATCTGCTTGAAACAGGAAACTGTAGCGTTCTTGGCTTGAGCGGATCAACAGCGTTGCATGCTGTTTATTTCCCAGATCCACTTCATGTTCTATTGATTTGATATCACCGATATTTAGACGCTCGATCACCTTATAACCGTCCTGCTGTCCACCAATAGCCAATTCATAATGATGATTCTCATCCATGTAGATCGTGATACCGGCTTCTCCATTCGTTACACTGACATCAACTGTAATTGTTGCATTAAAGTCTTTTTGACGTAACCCGATGAACGTTGGGGATGCCGGAACGTCCAGCGTTACATCGGTTCCTGTTAGCGTAAGCTTATCTGATTCAAGCTGATAATGCTCTTTATTTGGATGACGAAGGTAACACCAGTCGAGGTTCCAGTCTGTATTTTCAAACGTATAATTCTTCTTATCCTGCTGGACCACCGTATCCGGGATACGATTGGTCTCAAAACTCGTCAGTGTTGTGCCTTCATGCCCAGCTGTAAACCATCCATCTTCACCAAACGTAATTGGAGTCAGAAATACTTCTCGGCCCAAATGATGGTACGTAGCCCATCTGCCAATCTGTCGGAATCCCAGGTGAAAGAGCCACCAGTTCCCCCGATCATCCTGAACCAGATCACCATGCCCTACTCCCTGCAACTCATAACCTCCCAGATTGCGGTTGGTCAGAACTGGATTGTGCGCATAGGCTTCGAACGGTCCCCAAGTAGAAGTGCCCCGAGCATACGTAACCATATGACCATATTCGGTGCCGCCTTCAGCTGCAAGCAGGTAATAATAACCGTTCATTTTATAGAGATGCGGACTTTCCAGATATCGTCCACCTGTTCCGTTCCATATCGAACAACTTGGGGTCAGTTTGCGGCCAGTTTCAATTTCAAGCTCGCACTGGACAATTCCACCAACGCCATTATCATCCACCCCGTTACTCATAAACAAGGTCTTTCCATCTTCAAAATACAAATCGGGATCAATTCCGCCTTGATCCACATAGATAGGCTCAGACCATTCTCCGTAGATATTATCCGTCCAGACATAGAAATTTTGATGCGTCGTATCATTCGTTGTGACCATATAAAAACGCCCGTCATTATGCCTGATGGTTGGGGCAAATACACCCCCGGA
Organism: Paenibacillus sp. W2I17; assembly: GCF_030815985.1. Taxonomy (NCBI): domain Bacteria; kingdom Bacillati; phylum Bacillota; class Bacilli; order Caryophanales; family Paenibacillaceae; genus Paenibacillus; species Paenibacillus sp. W2I17. The sequence continues at coordinate 6,284,283 of NZ_JAUSXM010000001.1, read as the reverse complement.
GCTGTTCACCGTCTCGAGCTGAATCTGGCTTTTACGAGTCAGGCAGTGACCAATCTGCTTCCAATTCAGCAGATCCTTGCTTTCAAAGAGCGGTACGCACGGAAAATATTGAAAAGAACTACACACCATATAGTAGGTATCGTGCACCTTAATCACACTAGGGTCTGGATAAAAACCTTTTACAACAGGGTTATTGTATTTCATTACTCCACTCCATCTCTTATTATAAAATTCATATATATAAGAATTCAATTTCGTAACAACTACAAAAATTAAACACCATCGGGCATAAACATGCAATGAATATGGATTGCATCTTGGAGCTAATTTTATTAAATTAATATATATGTGATTTTAGAAGATTGAGGGTAGGGAGTTGTACAGATGATCAAAGCAAATGGAGAGCCCCAGTTCCTTCCTTTATATGAGGCGCTTGCAAGCGAAGTCAGATGGAGAATCATGGATATGATTGCAGATCGCGAAATGAATGTGAAGGATATTGCCGCAGCCTTAGAGCTTAGCCCCTCTATTGTCACGATGCATATTCGCAAACTGGAGGATGCGGGTCTAATTGGGAGCAGACGAGTTCGGATCAACGGAGGGACGCACAAATTATGTTACCTCAAGCAAAATCAGATTGAGATCGAGCTGCCATCCGCAAGCCAAACTTCACGAACCAGAGAACAGACGATAGCCGTTGGACACTACACTGCTTTTGATATCCACCCTACCTGTGGGCTAGGAACACTTGAGAAAGAAATCGGCGTATGGGATGATCCACGTTACTTCCTTGATCCCGAGCGGGTACACGCCGCTATCCTGTGGTTTGGGAAGGGCTATGTTGAATATAAAACACCTAACTTTGTACTACCGGATCAGACAACCGATGCTATTGAAATTTCGATGGAACTGGCGTCTGAAGCTCCGGGATTGCGAGATCATTGGCCTTCGGATATTCGTTTCACCTTCAATGGCATTTCACTTGGAACGTGGACAAGCCCTGCCGACTTTGGCAGAGCAGCACGCGGCAAATATACGCCAGAATGGTGGCATCGCAATGTGAATCAGTATGGATTGTTGAAGACTATTCGTATTGATGCCTACGGTACCTATATGGATGGTGAGCGGATGTCAGACGTTACTCTCGCGGATATTAAGCTTAGCGAACCGTTCTGGACGCTTCGCTTCACAGTTGACGAGGAAAGCCCCAACGTAGGAGGATTAACGATCTATGGTGCCGGTTTTGGTAACCATGATCAGGATATTGTTATTCGTGTATTGGGTTAAAGTGGCTAGCTGCACAAGAATCTCCCTTTCCTGACCTACAGGAGAGGGAGTCATCGGAAAATGCTGCTCCTCAGCTAATTTTGAAGCACAAGCCTAATCAATCTTTACCTTTGCTCTTTCAACAGGTCCTTAATTTCCCTTAACTCTGATAATATCTCTTTGGTGTGCTGGCTATTTTTTGAGTTATCTATTCCAACTTTCACAACATAAATACCGAGGAACAGATACACCACCAACATAATGATCATTCCCAAGTACATCTCTCCTTTCCAAAGTAGCAGCACATTGCTACGAACGTTCACTATCCTCTCTCTCCAACTGATTCCCATGGAATGCCTTCAAAATAAAAGCCCGATCCGGAACGTTCAACCGTTCATACGATTTCAGATACTCCATGTTGTCATATGGAACGCCAATGAATTTCACGTCCACTTTGCCCTCTTGGAGATCCACGATGCCATATCTAGCTATGGCAAGATCGTTACAGCCTAGAGCGCCCGGATTCATATATACTCTTTGATCTGTCTTATAATAATGAAGAATATGGTAATGACCAAAACAAACCAAATCATGGGCCGTCCCCTGATATCTTGCATCCAATTTGGTCCCGGATGGTTCTTTATCAATGACATCCAACTTGTCGTTGTTCATATGATAGTGAGTCAAAAGGAACCGATGTCCTTCTACCTCTTTTTCAACGAATTTCGGTAGAGCTTGAATTTTCTTGATCGATTCTGCACTCAAATGCCGACCAATCCATTCGTGATGCTCCGCCATGCCTTTGTGCCCTTTTAATGGACCCTTATTTTGAAGCAAACTCAATACGGCCTCTTCGTGATTCCCCGAAATCGCTATCATATTTTCACGGCTGTACAACATCTCGATCACTTCATTGGAGTACGGGCCAATACCGATCATATCTCCCAAACAAAATGTATGCTCAATGTCTCCTCTGGAATCGATATCAACCAATACCGCTTGAAGCGCAGGAACATTCCCATGAATATCGGTTAAGATGGCAACCTTCATTGTGATTCATCCTCAGGAATATACATCGTCTGAATCTCCTGCACACCCGGAATTAAAGCCCAGATTCAGATACACGGACTCCGCATCATTTCCTTGCATCACATACAATCGCAGCACGGGATACTTACCTTTAAGTTCATTTAATGCTCTCTGTAACATCAGTGTAGCAAGCCCTCTTCCTCTATAGGCCGGACGAACACCTATGCTATACACAGCAGCCTGATTATCTTGCAAGCACAAGCGACAATTTGCAATAAGCTGTCCCGTTTCCTTGTCATATACAAGCGTGGAGGCTTGAGTCAGAATTTCATTGGTATAATTAGGATCATCGCTTGGTATAAAATCTGCAAGGGAGGTTTTATTTCTTCGTGTAGCTTCAAGACTTCCTGCAAAACTCTCCAGGTCACATTGAGCAATTTCATCTTCATTCACATATTTTCTATTGCCGGTTTCACTTTCAATAATCTCTGGACTCTTCACGGTTACCCTGCTGTCCCATTCGATTTCAAAATGATCCGTAGGCCGCTGCATCCAGCGACATCTGAACTCCACTGGCCAGAATCCAGCTCTTGCATATAGATCGACTTGGTCTGGAAGAATCTCAAAGGTCAGAATACGTTTGGTGCGATCCGACCACTGTAATAATTTATGCTTCAGAAGTTTCAATACCTCAAAACACTGCTGGAATGGCGGGACAAAAAACAAATGATACATCTGATTAGGCTCCATTCTCACGCCACCTATTTTGCTTTCCCCCTTGTAAATCCAGTACGCACTGATCTTGGGAGAACTGAACTCTTCTTCCCTGAAAAATCCGACATAACGCATATCATAATAAACCGTGCAATATAATCCCCATTCGGCAAAATCAGCTTTGCGAATCGAATATTCATCCGACAGATCATATTGAAGAATATCTGTAGACCACTTAGTTAAACTCATACGTAATTCCTCCTCAATTCTAATTAAATGGAAAGCAATCAAATCATTTTTCTATACGCCACCCCGTAAACATGAATTAACACATGCTGTTCCTCCATACGTTCGAAGAAATCCAACATATCCTTAAACGGATTCTCGAAATACGAAGTCAGGTATGCAAGCTCTGGCGTTGTTTTTATAAAATTGTAAAAAAAGTAGGGATCCATGTTGCCCACATCCGCTGGATGACCAAGGAAAACCTCTAATGTCTGCCCTGTTTCTGTATTCTTGAACATACATCACAGCCAACAATTCTTCCGTAATTTTCTGCGTTATCGCCTTCATAATTTCAGATCCTTTGCCCTTTCCAATGAAGATGAACTGCTAGACCCTGCTGTTAGCAAAGATAAAATAACGTATCCAAAAAGTTGAACCGTAAATACAATGGCGACAAACTCAACCATTATGCTGTTCGCTGCATTAAAATCATTCATTAGATCCACGAAAATCTTCCCAGGTCGGGTTAATATATCCCACGAATTCCACCGATTAAATCTACCAATGTAGACTCCTACACTGCTCAATAGCAAAATAACACCGACAACCATCATACTAATGTACCTATTTATTAATTTGTTTAACATTCCATGGATATGAATGATCGAACAAGTCGAGAGCAGCAATCCGATGATCGCTACGGCAAACGTCAGGGTGAGTCCATACCAAAAATCAATATTAACCCAAAATCTAACCTCCCCTTGAGCATCAAAATATCTGAATGAATGCAGAATCTCCGTAAAAAGGTAGGCCGCATTGGGCAGAAAAAAGAGCCATACTCCACACATCAGCCCCATACATATCATGCTCGTTGTGGTTAATTTCTTATTGAATATGTATCTAATGCAGGATGAGATGATGAATGGTACCCATGCCAGGAACATGTCCCAACTTAAAAATCGATACATATTCGTATCTGTTTGAGCACGTAAATACATCACAACACCTAGACAACATAAAGTAGCCACGAGCAAGGTAACGATGAGTCGGACATCTTGAACCGGATGTTTGTTATCTTTCATTTCTTTGCTTCTACTTCCTTTTCCTTGATAAATGTTATAAGTTATAAATACTTTTTAAATGCCTTGCTGGATTCTCCGTTGTACCCCAATTTCGTATAAAAGTGATGTGCTTCGTTTCTGGATGATCCGCTCGTAAGAAACACCTTCACACAATTTTTCTGCTCACATACATGCTCTAAATGTTTCATCAATTCAGATCCATATCCCTTGCTCTGCACATGTTCCGTAATGATAACCCGCTCAACTACGCCGAATGGTCTATTTTCCACCAAAGCATCCAGACAAATATGTAAATGAGCCGTGCCGATCACCTGATCACACATTTCATACACAAACAAGAAACTGTTGGGTTATTCCGAACCTCTTCAATCCGTTCTGCCAGTACCTTCGTGTTTAAGTTGTTCGGCAATAATTCTTTATATAACCTTTCGATAACCGCTGCATCTCTAGCTTCTGCCTCTCTTATCATCAAGCTCCCCCTCCCTGTTACCTCACTTGATAACTTAAAATGATATCACCATTGTCTTCAAACTCTCCCGTTTCTTGAAACCCGCAACGCTTGTACAGCACATTTGCCGCAATGTTATGTGGAACATGGGATACCCTGATTTGCTGGCAGTCACTTCTCTCTTGCAACATACGAACCACTTCTTGAATAGCAAGTTTGCCGTAACCCTTCCCCTGGTACTTCTCATCAATCATGAAGCGCAGAATCCAGTAATACCCATCATTGTAGATCTCGTTATCAAATAAAATAAAACCGACCATTTGATCATCTGCCAAAATACCGTATGGCTTGGACGTAATCTCCTTCGTTGCATGAATCAATGAATCCGCATTGCTTGCGACCAGATCTATCTGATCTTCCCGTGGTTTAAGGTGGATGCACTCGAGTTCATTTTCTTTGGTTATGGGTTGTAACGTCACTTGCTCTATATCCACAATCATCTCTCCTTGCAGCTAACTCACTAAATTTTCTTGATCAATATAATCTCCAAAGGTTGTGTATCCAGCAACAGAGCCCCTGCATCAACATACCCCAGCTTTCGATAGAAATGTTGGGCATGTTCGTCTGATTGCGTTGAAGTCATCACCGTATCAAAGCCTTGTTGCTTCATTAGATTTTCCCAGTGATGCACCACTTTTTTGCCATGTCCGCCGTTTCGATAGGGTTCATCAATCCAGATCATATTCATGAAGGGAAGGTTGTCCCAAAAGTACCCGTACCTCATCCATCCAACTCTTGTTCCCTCGTCCCATAGGATGAATATTTCTTTCTCACTAATCTTCGTTTTCACAAGTGGCTGATGGATATGCCGATCTCTTTCAATGATATAGTCATAGTCAGCTTCCGTTGCATACTCAATCTTCATTTGAATTACTCCCTTCATTAACTACGTCCATCATAACCCAAAATGTGGTATATGCGAACAGTTCTTTCCTCTTTTTCTCCCATGCCAAAAAACCACGGTTTCCCGTGGCTGCACCCGCTCTATTTTCCTCAATCCGCTGTTGATCCGCTGACCAATTGCCCCTTGTACCATACGGCCTGCCGCGCAGATCGCCGCGCAACGGCTTCCGCCGAACAACTCGCATGCACCAATACAAAACTCGCGGTGTCGCCTACCTTCGGCCAGACTTGTTCCCCTTGTGAATCCAGCGGTGTAATACCGCCTGTTACCCATGCCAAAGATTGAGACAAGGACAGTTCGTCACTGTATCCATACAGTTCTGCAAAGCGCCCCGCTTTCTCAAGCAGATCCCCATTGCCAAAAGGAGACCAATGATCCGTCAGGCTGTCTGTGGCCAGCTTCACGTTCACACCCATACGGTGGAGCATGGGAAGAGGCATCATAGTTCTGCCAATAGGCACCGTGGAAGCAATGCTCATCCCAAGCGAGGCCATTCGCTGCGCCATGTCTTCTGCTTCCTGGTGCTCTGCGCGGGCGAACCAGAACGCATGACTTACCGTAACTTTACCCTGAAGCCCTGCTGCTTCGGTCAGATTTGCGAGTTCCAGCAGCGTTTGTTTGCCGGCCTGCCCGCCATCATGCAGATGAATATCGATGCCCGCCTGGTGCTGAACAGCCAGTTCAACCATGGCGTTCAGTGATTTCTCAATCTGTTCGTCCACCGTATGAGGATCAAGTCCGCCCACATGCGTTGCACCTTCCTTCATCGCTTGGCCCATAAGCTCCACTGAATGGGAGCGAAGCAGTCCATGCTGCGGGAAAGCCACGATCTCCGAAGAGATTTTGCCCGAAAATGATTCCAGAGCCTGCCGCGTCGCTTCCAGTCTTTTCAAGCCACTGACGGGTTCAATATTGCAATGACTACGTACATGAGTGGAGCCGTACCCCTGAATCAAGGTCAGAATACTCTCCGCTTGACGCTTGGCATCTGGTAGCAGCTTGGGCAACAGAACCTTCTCTTCTTCAATACGTTCGAAAATACTGGAGATACGTTTAACGGCTGTCCACGGCCCATCGTAGTAGGTTTTATCCAGATGAATATGTGCCTCCTCGAACGAAGGTAACAGCAGAAGTCCCTTGCTATCTACTTGTGGTAGATCGCTAGACAGCGGGTTGTTTCCTTCCACAATCTCCGCGATCACTCCATCTTTAATCCGCAGATGAGCGGGGCTTGTCCGTGTCCCCGTCACCTGTTCCCCCTCCCGAACATAACCCCGCTCCACAGTCACGTTTGTTAACCAATAAGCCTGTTTCATCATGTCATCCCTCTTTTCTTACCCGGCATTACGCCCCCCGGATACCGATTGATCTATGATCCATGGTACCATACGGTTTCACCGGGCAAAAATACGTAAAAGGTTGGTGTTCCATATGCGGAACGTTTGGCTCGCTACGGATCAAAGAATGCCAAAAAACAGACACAATCCAGTGCCTGTCCTACGCGTTCAATCTCCTATCAGAGATTTATTTTCCATCCATCTGTCTATACATTCATCCAATCTCATTAAAAACCAAACCGCGCATGCCTTTCATCCGTCATGCCTTCAATGTGCTGGTCGCTTAAGTAAACGCTCTAATAGCATACAAAATTTATTATGTAAATATGACGCTTGCTTGGACTATCTCCAGGCTTTATGATGATAAACATGAAGTGATATGGATAATCTGAAGTATACTGCTCCGAATGATTTTTCACATCATAAGTCTCTCCAGAAAATAACGGAATCCTCTCGCGTTGATCGAGAGAGTAAGCAGAGGATCCGCAGCATGAACCGAAAAGTAAAGAACCGGGGTAATTCCATGCATGACTGGAGAGAGAGGACGTTCGAGACAAAGCATTTAATGTGAAAACTGTCGGTGGCGGGTCATAATCCTTATTTCTTCTTTAAAACCGCCGCGAAAGACTCACCCTCCGCTTGATACTCTCCGCCATTCACATCTGCGTATATTTTTTCGAGAGTAAATCCGGCATCATTCACTTCTTTTTCCAGACTTTCAATCGTAAAATGTTGATTCCAGTAATGATAATTAACTAGCTCACCATCTCCAAAAACGAGAACATTTTTTGACAAAGTCACATGATCAGGGTATTTTATTGAAGCAAATAAAGATAAATGTTTTTTATCCGAAAATGGATTATCTTTTCTAGTTAAACCCCACATAAAATTTTGCTCAAATTTTTCGTAACTATTCTCCGATAACACATCTAATAGAACTAATCCTCCGGACTTTAAACCACGATGGATATTGCTAAGTATTTTTCTTCTGTTTTCCGGATTAAAGACACTATAGATTTCATAGATTAGTAGAGCAAGATCAAACTCCTGTTCAATCTCAATGTTAGTCATATCTTCGATTCTGTAATCTATTATTAAACCCTTTTTTTGGGCTTCGTGAACTGCGTATTCAATTGATTTTTCATTAAAATCCACACCAACAACCTCATATCCCCTAGCAGCTAAACTTTGGGAATACAGGCCTGGGCCACAACCTAAATCAATGATCTTTTTATACTTCGTCAACGGTGCAATTTCGCTAATAAAATTAACAGTTTCATCAATAAAATCGTTCCCCTTGCTTCCACCAGGAATATTTTCATCAAAATGAGCTTTCAAAACAAAGTCAGCACGGTTTGAGTCAAGCCAGATTTGTACTGATCCTTCCTCAAATGGCTCGGGAATTTTAGCTATATCCAGTAATTTCTCCATTTTTTCACCTCTATTGAATTTTTATTGGTTGGTTTGTATCTAAAATAATGCGTTGCTTAGCTGAAGATCAGCTAAAATCAGCTAAGCAACCAGTTATTGAAGTTAGTAAAATGGCGCGTTTTTTGCAGTTCTATTTCATAGATTTTTTAACAGCTGTTACTGATTGTTGAAAGGAACGTAGTTACAGTCCATGTGGTTGTAATTGTTCCATCCACGGCTTGGCCTTTACCTTCTTTGTCTTTTGCTAATTTTTGCAATTCCAATACTGCATTCATTGCTTTCACCTCCTTTTCTAAGTGGAAATCATACTTTTAACAGCTGTTACTGATTGTTGAAAGGAACGTAGTTACAGTCCATGTGGTTGTAATTGTTCCATCCACAGCTTGGCCTTTACCTTCTTTGTCTTTTGCTAATTTTTGCAATTCCAATACTGCATTCATTGTTTTCACCTCCTTTTCCGGAATGATACTCACTTTTTAGCAATGATTACTTAATGTTGAAAGAAAAATGGTTACTGTAATTGTTGTTACTGTTGCTTCCACGGCATGACCTTTGCCCTCTTTGTTATTGGATAATTTCTGCAATTCCAACACTGCATTCATTGTTTTCACCTCCTCCTAAAATTTATGTTCAACAATATACCCATATATTTCTCAACTAATTTTTATTAACTCGTTACTGAAACATCGTGAGCTTTAGTTCTTGTCAGAAATTCATCTGAATTGACTAGTGGCAACCAATAGAGCGGGTTATCTTTGACGATCCCCATCAATGCCAGTATTATTCCCGAGCTACCTGTATACACATCATCCGCTAGCCTATATGAGAATTGACCCGGGTATACATAATATCCATTTTTATCAATTAAGAATAAATTAAGCAGGCTCAATACCTCTTTAATAATTACTTCACGATCCCCGTTATTTTTCATCAAAGAAGGAATTAAAAGGAAGCTTCCTGCCCCATCGAACAACCCACCACTAATAGTGGAACAGATCTGTGACAACTTTGTAATCGCATTGATTTCTTCTTGATAAGCCTCTTCTCCACTTACATGATTTAGAAACCATATTGCAATTCCAATTCCAATCGACCCTCCTGAAAGATAGGGCAATTGACGATTTCGATTATCCAATGTTTGTAGGGAGCCGGTTACCTCATCAAATATTGTTTTTTCTAGATCCTCCTTTATTAATTGTCTAGCTCTCTCCAAATACTGTTTATCATCCGTGATGGAATACATGGCGGAATAAAAGAGAGAGACACCTGATAACCCATCAATTACTCCTATCCCTACTGCCATCCAATCATTCGTGCTAAACCGCGCATCGTTATTTCGATTTCTTTCAATTGACTCTTCAATTTCCTTCGCAAACTGTAAATATTCATCGTTTTCTGTCTCGATATATAAACTGATGACGAACAGTCCTATTCCTGAAAGACCTGAGCGCAAAGAAATATTGGATTCGTTCATATTAGCTCTTATGTTCTTCAATTCATTTAAGACAACTGCCTCATAACCTGTTTCATACAATAAAGCCAATATCCCTGTTTTCCCATCAAACATACCATTGGCTTCAATAGTATTTAAATTTCCTAACAAAAAGTCTTGGATCCACTTATCGACTTCTAGAGAGTTCGTATTATTTTTGATAAGTGTAAAAGCAGCACCAGTCCCACCAGTTAAAAAGTTGAATTTACCCCCATTCATCTCAAACTGGCGGATATCTCCATGAACAAATCTTTCATCATTTGTTAAATTATCCTGCATGCCCTCTATTAATTTCTTCGTGATTGAGGAGATGTTAAAGTCACTTGTTTTATCAGAAAGGACCATTTCTTTAGGAAAATACTCTTGGTAATTTCTTATTTTTTCGGTCACATTTCTCCTGTAAATCTACAATAAATTGGTAAAATGAGTCTTCATAAATCTCTTTTATCCATCTGAAATGATTGTATTGTAGGTACTCATCTAAAACTTCCGAAGATAACACTGGAAGAGCCAGATACTTTGTTAATTTCTTTAATCCAAACCAATCTCTCGCTCCACTGATCTTCATTTCCTGGGATGCGAATCCGATGGTCATCATAGTGGGTTTGTCTTTGGAGGTTACATGCATAGCTGTTTCAAAATCAATTAGCCTCACGGTTAAGTCATCAGCCACCATTATATTCGCTGGCTGAAAATCACCCATGGCTATTCCTTTCTTATGCATCTGATCTATCAGTGTAAAAAGTTGCAACAATACCTTTTTAACATTTGCGGCATGATTACGCATACGCTCATCGTCTCTAAAGAATGGAAAGTGTTGAGCGAGCCACTGCCTTAAGTCTCCCCCTTCAATGAATTCCTCCACCAAAAAGTAGTGCTCCCATTCTTGAAAATACTCTATTAAACTTACAACGCCCGTTACATCTTTAAGCTTCGCTAAAGCATCATATTCCTTTATCTGTCTCGATAAGGAGTCATGAGCTGAACCGTCCAAACCAGCATTTGGCCTGGCTTCCTTGATAATCACATTCAGGTTATCTTTCTTTCGAGTCGCACGGTATACCCCACCCGCATTACTATAGCTAAGTGCACTTTCAATCTCATATCGCTCTAAATTGCCATCCCCTTTAGTTTCCAGATCATCAGAATAATTTAGTGAATTCAGATAATCATCAAAATCTTTCACAAAATCAGGAACCTGATAAAAAGGCGTTCTCTCATCTTTAACTAGATTACCTTGTCCATCCTTAATACAATGTTCTCCATATTCATTATATATACTCCTGAATCCACCATATCTGTAAAATACATTACTATTTTTCCATCTCTTATCACTAAGTATATACGCGCCTTTCTTAAACCCTTGGGTTGCCAGACATAACATGTCTAACAATTTTACAAAGACATTGTTATTCACAGGGTATATTGTTATAAACTTCCCCGAAGAAGCACGATTGGCATTCTTCGAATTCGTTTTGATAAAACTTTGTCTATCCTTGAGGTGCTTGAACTCAATCCGCTCATCTATACATAATTTAGAAACCCGATCTAACAGGTTCTGTGATTCTTCGAATAACGCTGTAACATGAATTTTCCATCCCTGATCAGGAAGTCGTGAACCTTTAACATGATAGTGCTTCCAAACCGATTCACGATCTGAGATAACCGCATATGTATCAGGAATGTCACCAAGTTCATACCTATTCTGCTTTTTTGCATCATTCTCCAATTTACCGTAATATTCCGAGTTTGGTTTTAAATATAGATTGTATAGCATATTTCCTTCCATACATAACCCCTCCGATTTAGCTTTAACGTACTCTATTATCGAAATAATTAACGTTGTTAGACGAATTACATATTAAAACAGCCTTCAAAAAAATTTTTGAGCCTGTTTTATAAACTTGTCATTCTTAAAATTCTTTCCTTCGGTATATTAGAATAGCAGACCATAAAGATACAATATAGACAATAACACCAAATATTAAGTAAATAAACGGGGCAAGTAGATCTGGATTGTTCGGGTTAAAGAATGATGCCACATAACCAACCAAGCTTTGTGAAACAATCGTAATCAATATCGCCCCACCTACACTCCCCAATGTAATGGAATCCGATTTTTCTGGACCAAAGATGTAGTACAGTGGAAAATTTATTGCACCAGTGAGAAGAACTGCGAAAATCCCAAAAAAGATAGAATTGGACATCTCATTGATCGGCTTGCCTGACACCAGATCATATATATAAAAGATGCTATACGATAGTATAACTCCGTAAATTACCACCAAAAAATAGAAGAGGTAGTGACTTTGTACAATAGTACTTCTACTGACAGGTAGAGTAAGAACATATTTATCATAACCCGACTTACCCTCGAATTTGATTACGTCAAGGGCAGACATCACCATAAGCAAGATATTTAACAGTGCAACTAACCGGTGCATAGAGGCATCTGCAAATGTTAAAATGATGACCGATAACAGTATGGCCAGTCCCGTATATAAAAAGGAACTCCGATAAACTAAATAATAACTTGTCAATAATAAACCGTTCATTTATTCATTACTCCTTGTTAATAATAAGCTGATGTCATCCATTGAGATGGGCTTTGTCACCAGATCATGCGGTAATTGCTTTTTATCGGATACAAGTACACTGTAATACGTATCAAGGTTTCTTTTGGCAACCACGATATCTTGGTTAAGTGAATTAAGTTTTTCCATGTCCATATCTACAATTGTATAGTTTTCAAAAACTTCATCTTTCTCTGCATTCAGCAAAATTTCACCTTCCTTTATAATGACAAGATGAGTAGCTATTTTCTCAATATCACTCATTATATGAGAGGAAAGTAATATACCTCCGTTTTCTTTGCTGGCAAAAACTTTTTAACTCATTTAACATCTCTTCTCTTGATGAGGAGTCAAGCCCTCCCGTCGCTTCGTCAAGAAGCAATAATTGTGCATTATGCGATAATGCAACAGCAACTGACAGTTTCATTGACATCCCACGTGAAAATTCATTTACCTTTTTATCTACAGGAAGAGAAAAAGAACTAACTAAACGATGAAAGTTATCCTGATCCCAAGAATCAAACAATTTGCCAAAAACTTTATTCAGTTGCTTTATTGTAAGATGAGCCGGCAGATTAGCTGCATCAAATACGACGCCAATCTTCTCTTTGATTTTAGGGTTTTTATTTATATTTTCTTCTCCAAATATGTTCACCATGCCATCGTCATTGGAAATTAACCCTAATACAATTTTGAATGTTGTTGATTTCCCCGCACCGTTATCGCCAATAAAACCAACAATTGATCCGGATGGGACATTAAATGAAATCCCCTTTAAGACAACCTTGTTTCCATAGGATTTTCTAACATTTTTAATTTCTAAAAGATTTGACATTCTCTCACCTCCTGATTTTCTGTCTTCTATTTGTCCTTTACAATTAATGTTGTTCTTGAATCATCCGAAAAGTGTACATGCAGTACATCTTCAAGATCAGATGCTGTTAAGCTCTCAAGTGTTGACAATACGTCAAATAAGTCCAAGTCATTAAAACGATAACGTGTAAATTGATTAGCGATAAATTGAGGCGAGTTAATGGCACTTAAAAATGCACCAATCTCTTTGTTAATAACACGTTCTGCATCGTCTTGATTGATGGAGTCCTTTTTAAATTTCTCGATGGTTTCACTTATAATTTTAATTACGTCTTCAGGCGAATGACTGTTTCCACCTATGATCGAAAACCCAAAATTCTTTTCATGTGTATATTCGAAATTAAATGATTTGTCCACATAACCATTCTCATACATTTTCTCATAAGTTTCTGAACCGCTTCCGAACATCAACTCAAGCAAAACATTTAATGACAACTCATATTTAAGTATCTCTTGTCCTTGTTTTATCGGAAATGATTCTTTGTATCCAATAAAAACTTTAGGAATCGGAACTGGCAATTTTATAACACTTGAGCTTTTGTTCACTGCAGCACCTTCTTCAGGAAAAAAACGGCGAATCTTTTTAGTTTCCGGAAATTCTTTTTGCTCCTGGTTGCTTCGAACAAGCCTTAAAATTTCTTCAGGAACTACAGGTCCAATAACGAAAAGCAACATGTTGCTCGGGTGATAAAATGTATTATAGCAAGTGTACAAATCCTCTTTTGTAATTTGTTGAATAGAAGGAATTGTTCCTGCAAGATCGATTTTAACTGGATGACTCTTATACAGATTATCCAGAACACCAAATCGTGCACGCCAATCTGGATTATCGTCATACATTTTTATTTCCTGTTCAATGATACCTTTTTCCTTTTCTACCGTTTCATCTGTAAAATAGGGTTCCTGAACAAAATCAAGAAGAGTTGTGAGATTCTCTTTTATGCGAGATGTAGCCGATAATGTATATGCCGTACGAGTGAAACCGGTGAATGCATTAACAAAGGCTCCTTGCTCTGCAAATTTATGAAATGCATCCCATTTTTCACATTCAAACATCTTATGTTCTAAAAAATGGGCTATTCCATCCGGGAATTGAACAAAATAATCTTTTCCTTCAGGTGAAAATTTGTTATCTACCGAACCGTACTTAGTTGTGAATGTAGCAACTGTTTTATGGAAGTCTTTCTTGGGATGTATGTACACTTCAAGGCCATTGGCGAGCTTTTCATAATATATGGTTTCTTCTAATCCCTCGTAAATAATGGTGTGCAATTCATTCACTCCTCTCTATTCAAGAAGTAGATCGTATCCAGTTCCCACTTTTTAGCGGCGCAAATAACATCAGCTTTTGATATTTTACTAATTCTTTGAATTTGATCATGTATATCAATAGATAATCCACTATCCACAGATTGAATGAATATGTCCATAATTCCTACAGGAGAATCATGCGCTTCCAGTAATAGATTAATCAACATTCCTTTACCTTGTTCAACTTCCGCATCTGTAAATTCTCCTTGTTTCATGGCACGCTCTTGTTCTCTAATCATTTCAACTACACGTTCATAATGAATGAAATCAATCCCTGCCATAGCGATCAATAATCCTTTATTGCTTTCCATTTGGGAATGAGAGAAGTAAGCAAGACTTTCCTTTTCACGTATATTACGAAATATCTTGGAAGATGGGAACCTGCCAAAAATAGCATTCGCCACTCTTGCAGCCTCGTAATCCTCATCTTGTATTGTCGAAGAAATTCTGTACCCTAACAGAAGGATACCTTGCTTTACGTCCATTTTATCTTCAATAACTTTAATATCATTTACAGTTACACCTGCAGAAGAAAACCCTTTCATAAATTCATTGTTATGTTGTTCACAAAAGATGTTCTGCACCATTAATTTGACCTGATCTTCGTTAAACGCACCCACAATAAATAAGTCAAAACGATCCGTTTGAAGCATATTTTCGTAGGCTTGATAAATTGATATTGCATCCAGTGAATTAATATCTTCTTTTCTTCCGAATGCTGGAATTTGGTAAGGCTCACCTTTATACATCTCTTCTAGCAAGCGAACATTCGCGTATAGCATTTTTTCATTATGTATTGAATCAATCCGTTGTTTTAAGGAACGTTTCTCTTGTTCAACAATTATAGAATGAAACCCTCCATTTTCAATTAAGGGATTGTAAACGATCTCATGCAATAACTCAAGAGACGACTTCAGTAATGAAGCAGAATCATCAAGAAATTTGTCCGCAGGTATCTCCATCCTAAAAACAATGCTATGATCTTCACCTTTTTTTTGTACATCTAGAAGGAGAGTTGCTCCGTACAATTTATCAAGTTTTTGTTGTATCAACTTACGATTCGGGTAATGTATTGACCCTCCGTTCAGGATATGGGGAATGAGTGCTCTTGCAGTGATCAAACTCTCTTGGAGAGGCGACTTCATCGTTAACATAATGCTTACTGTCTTAAATTTATTCGTGTTGTACAGGTGAAGATGTACGCCGTTTAACTCCTCGGAACTTATATGTATATCTTCCAACTGTGATTTCCCCCCTCATATATCTATGTAAGAATTCTTTTTATGTCCAAATCCATAAATATATTAATTGATGATCACCAAGATAGTAAACTAAATAATCTACATTTACATATTTTTTCCACTATTGTATCATAACCTATCATATAGTTCTACCATAATTGCCAAAATAATTCAAAATTCCACTTTGCTGCAAACGGACGTTCCTCACGTAACATCGACTCTTTGAGAACTCACTCTTGTTTATGCGTTTGAATTATTAAAATGTTCTGAAACTGCACATTTGATATTTAGAAGTGACTGATGTGGAGAGAAAGCTGAAAAAGAGGAATTATAGATAAGGTGATCTTAAGAGAACGTCATCAGAAAAAATAACAAGCTGGCTCCTGGTGTTTACCATAACCAGCTTGCAAATTGGATTTCTATAAATCTTTTAGTATCATGCCATTTGTTTGCTTATCTTTTTGCAAATATAGCTGATATACTATCTCCCAATGCTTGAATCAATATTGCAACAACGTGAACTATCAAAAACAAATTAAAAAATGGAAAAGAATACGGGGCAATCCGTTCGGTGAGTAATTTTGATTCCAAAATCCCTCTTACCGTTTTGGCCAATACGTTGTCACTATCGTTTATACTGGGTTCCAAGAAAGTGCCATCAATGGCGATAAAAATTATTTGAACAACTATGAATATTCCAATCGTAATGATCCAGCGCTTTGCTCGATTAGAATGACGCTTTTGAGGAGCATACGACATCGTAGTTCCTCCTTTCTGAATTAAATTTGAATCCTCATTGAATATGCATATTCCTAGTAGTTGTATTTAAGATATATATATACCACACATAGATTATATACCACTTTCATATTACAAATCACTTATTTTATTCCAAATAAAGAAAAACAAGGATAATCAAAATTGTTTATGATGCTCTCTAAATAATAAATATGCTTTAATTCATATTGGACTTTCACTTTCTAACTATTATCAGGCTTAAAAATGAAACCGCGCATGCCCTCCATCGGTCACACCTTCAATCTGTTCGATATCCAGCAGTCTGCGCTTCATCTCCAGGCCTCCACGGAACCCGGTCAGCTTGCGATTAGCCCCGATAATGCGGTGGCATGGTAGCAGAACCGGAATTGGATTGGCCCCATTGGCAGCCCCAACTGCTCGCACAGCCGAAGGTCTTCCAATTGCAGCAGCTATATCACCATAGGTCCGAATTTCACCGTAAGGCACATGCCCTAGCTCTCTCCATACCTCCTGTTGGAAGTTCGTTCCGATCAAGTCCAGTGGGATCGCATCTGTATAAGCCATGGATTCTCCTGCAAAATAGGACTGTAGCCAGTCCATCATACCTGTTTGTTTCAGAGCATGCTCGTTCTCTTCCAGTTCCACGCCAGGTGCAACTTTCTGTATCCAGCCGTTCCAATCTTCCAATGTTTCGTTTGGCATGACCACTCGGCACAATCCCTGTTCCGTAGCGAGCAGTACCCATGGACGACCGTCCAACTGCATCGTGGTGTACATCAACTTTTTTCTCATTCGTTTACCGCCCTCTCCCTGGTGGAATGCTTAATGCTAGAACTAGGAGGTAACCTGCTTCTTCACCTTACGTTTCATATTGCGGATGATTTGCTTGCTCTCCTGATCCACGCGATAAGATTCCGTGATTTTCTGAAGTGCCTTATTATACGTAAAATCGTCCAGGGTATTATGGTTCAGATAACACATAGTCACCTCAGGTTGTTTCACATAAGCCATTGAGATGGCCCAAGCAACTGCCATTTTCACATAATACGCCTCGTGCCTAATCTGATCCAATGCGGATAGAACCTGATCGATATATCGCTCATTCAGATAAAAATTCAACAGCATTACCACACCAAACCGGATTTCATATTCCTGATCTGATCTCAGATAGGGCTGCAAGAACGCCCACATGGGCTCCGAATGAACCTTCGTATATTTCAGTCCCGCACAGAAGCTGTCACACACCGACCAGTTGTCAATCTTGGGTACAAATGTTTCAATAGCCTTTAACAGTTCGTCCAGATCAGCCTGTACATGTCCAATGACCATCGCTTGCAACATCACTTCTTCAAAATATTCATCCTCTGCCGTTTCCAGATACGTGCGCCAGTCCCCGGCGGCAAGTTGCTTGGCAATTTTTCGTAAGGTTGGCAACCTGACACCTAGTACATTCGTGATGTTGGGAATAAGTGCAGCCGAGAATTTCTGATACTCCGGCTCAACCATGCTGAGCAATTGTGTTCTGATATCTACTTCCACTAGCGCATGTCCTCCTCGTCTGTTGCTGTACAACAAGTATATCCTTGCAGCGGCTGTTTGTAAGCCCATATCGAATGTTTGAGCAAGATTACAATATCATTTTGGATATTCTCTTTTTCTCGATTTTGTTTAACCGCCAACCCATTTCGTTTAAAAATATGAAGCTGACCGTTTAGAAAGGAGTGTCGATATGAACGGACCTCATACCAAAAAAGATTTCTCCGTGGAGGAGATCACCGAACAACTCGTGCAACATGTACAATCCCGGAACCTTCCCGATTTCTATAAATTGGTGAAAGAACTGCATCCCTACGACCTCTCACTTGTATATAAAAAGTTCCCTGAAGAAGAAACTAATCGGTTTTTGCTCCTGTTCAAACCCGATGCTCTGGCGGATCTCGCCGAGACCTTGAAGCTGCACGAACAGATTCAACTGTTTGAACGACTTGGGCCGGAACGAACACTTGAAGTCATGCAGCAGATGGACAAAAGTGATCTGATTCGGTTCATGCACGATTTACCCTCCAAACGCAGAGAAGAATTGCTGACCAATATGAACCTGGATCACTCTGCCATTATCCGATCCGTGCTTAATTACCCGCCGGAGACGGCAGGACGCATCATGACAGATCAATATCGGACCTTGCTCGCTCATGAGACAGCCAAGGAAGCCTTACGACAATCGCAAGGTACCATGCATATCTCAGCCTCCAGTTATCTCTATGTAACCGATAATGAAGGCAAACTGGTCGGTGTCGTGAGTTATCGATCCCTTGCCTTGGCTGACGATAAGACCCAGGTTGAAGAACTGATGACCCAGCGGGTGATCCATGCAACGGTAGATATGGACCAGGAAGAAGCAGCACAGCTTCTACAGCGTTATGAGTTTATTGCACTTCCGGTGGTGGATGAAAATCACAGGTTATGCGGTATCATTCAGATGGATGATGTCATCGATATTATTATGGATGAAGCCAGTGAAGATTTGGCCAAGATGGGGGGCGGCGGTAAAGATATCGACTTTGATACCAAACCACTCGTTGCCGTCAGACGCAGGCTTCCCTGGCTCATTCTATTGCTGCTGATTGGTCTAATCTCGGGAAGTATTGTGGATTTCTTCGAGGATACATTGAATCAAGTTGTAGCACTGGCATTCTTCATGCCGATGATCGCAGGTATGACCGGTAACACAGGAACGCAGTCTCTGGCTGTTGTGGTACGCGGACTGATCGGACGCAAACTCGACAAAGCCACCGTACTCGCACTGATTGGTCGGGAGATCAAGGTAGGCATAATGATTGGCTTGGTATGTGGATTGCTGATTACTGTCATCGCTTATTTCTGGCAAGGGGACTGGCTGCTGGGCGCCATTATTGGGGTATCTCTGTTCCTCACTCTTGTCATTGGTACACTGACCGGTACATGCATCCCGCTTCTACTTAGTCGTTTCAAAGTTGACCCGGCTGTTGCCTCTGGCCCGTTAATCACCACATTGAATGATATCTTGTCCCTGTTTATCTATTTTGGGATCGCCACACGTTTCCTCGATGCCTTGATGTAAATAAGTTGTGCATACAGCAAAACAGACCTGATCCTGAGATCAAGGTCTGTTTTTTCATTTTATCAAGTGTTACGCTGATCTTTTATTTTTATTATAGATATCAAACGCTACAGCGAGCAGCAGTACCAATCCCTTAATCCCCTGTTGCCAGTCAATACCGAGACCAATCAGGGACATCCCGTTATTCAGCACACCCATAACCAAACCACCGATGATGGCACCAAATACCGTACCTATGCCCCCTGAAGCGGAAGCACCACCGATGAAGCAGGCCGCAATGGCATCCAGCTCGAAGTTGGTACCCGCTCTTGGCGTAGCTGCATTCAGACGTGCGGCGAAGATCAACCCGGATACCGCGGCAAGTGTACCCATGTTCACGAAAACCCAGAAGGTTACCTTTTTTGTTTTGACTCCGGACAGACCTGCGGCCTTCTCATTACCTCCAAGCGCATACACATGCCGTCCCATGACAGTACGATTCATAACGAAGGAGTACACAACGATCAAGACAAACAGCAGGACCAGGATATTCGGAATACCTGCATAACTTGCGAGTACAAACGTAAACAGATTTGTCACAACAGCCACCACAATCAACTTGAGCAAGAACAGTCCCTGTGACACGACCTCAAATCCATATTTTCGCTGGGAACGGCGTTCCCGCAGTTCATTGACAATGTACCAGACGGTGAGCACAAGACCCACTATGATGGATACCAGACCGAAACCTGAGAATTGAATGTCCGCCAGGAAGCCAGAGCTTATTTTCTGGAAACCACCCGGAAAAGGAGAGATCGATTGCCCCTCCAGCACAATCATCGTTAAGCCGCGGAATAGCAGCATGCCTGCCAGCGTCACGATAAATGCCGGAATCCGCACATAGGCGATCCAGAAGCCCTGCCATGCACCGATCAAAGCGCCAACCAGCAAAGAAGCGATGACTGCAAGCCAAGCCGGAAGCTGCCAATCAACCATCATAATCGCGGCAACGGCACCAACAAAGGCTGCAATGGAACCAACAGACAGGTCAATATGCCCGGTAATGATGACCAGCACCATTCCGATCGCCAGCACCAAAATGTAGCTGTTCTGCAAAATCAAATTTGTAATATTAATCGGCTTGAGTAACAGCCCGCCTGTAAGTACCTCGAACAAGAGCATAATCACTACCAAGGCAATAATCATGCCGTATTGACGGATATTATTTTTGAACAGTTTTGTTATCATTTCCATGCTTGCCGCCTCCAGACTTGGTCATATATCTCATCAATGTTTCCTGGGATGCTTGCTCCCGGCTGACTTCACCGGTGATTCGCCCGGCATTCATCACATAGATCCGGTCACACAGGCCAAGAACCTCCGGAAGCTCGGATGAGATTACCAGTACGCCCTTGCCTTCAGCAGCAAGCCGATGAATGATCGTATAGATTTCGAATTTCGCTCCCACATCAATACCGCGGGTAGGTTCATCCAGTATAAGAATATCTGGTCCGGCAAAAATCCATTTGCTGAGCACCACTTTTTGCTGGTTGCCTCCACTCAGATTACCGGTCTTCTGCAAAATGCTTGGTGCTTTGATGTTCATGCTTTTCTTCATCTTTTCCGCCACCAGTACTTCTTCACGCTCGTTCACTACTGCGTTTCGCGTCAGCTTGCTCAGACCCGTTAAAGAAATATTGCGCTTGATGTCATCCATCAGAATGAGTCCGTATTCCTTGCGGTCTTCTGTCACATAAGCAAACCCGTTCTGAATAGCCTCCGTGACAGTATTGTTGTGGATCGGTTTACCATTCTTGATGAGCTGTCCCGAAATATTCCGGCCATAGGATTTGCCAAAGATACTCATGGCAAGCTCAGTACGCCCAGCGCCCATCAGCCCGGCAATCCCTACAATTTCACCACGTCTGATATTCATATCGATCTGATCCAGTACTTTCCGCTCGGCATGATGTTCGTGATATACCGTCCAGTCCTTTACCTCAAGGATAACTTCACCAATGGTGGCATGACGCTCCGGATAACGGCTAGTGAGATCACGTCCTACCATTCCGCTAATAATCCGGTCCTCCGTCACTTTTTCGTTCTTCATATCCAACGTCTCAATTGTCTTACCGTCCCGTAAAATGGTCACGGAATCGGATACCTTGGATACCTCATTCAGCTTGTGTGAGATCAGGATACAGGCGATGCCCTGTTTCTTGAATTCCAGCATCAATTGCAGCAGATTTTCACTGTCGTCCTCGTTCAATGCAGCGGTCGGCTCATCCAAAATTAGCAGTCGCACCTTTTTGGAGAGCGCTTTCGCAATTTCGACCAGTTGCTGCTTGCCTACCCCGATGCTGGATACCAGCGTGTTTGGATTTTCGCTCAGTCCCACCTTCGAGAGCAGCTCCCGTGTACCCACAAAAGTTTCCTTCCAGTTGACAATTCCTTTGCTGGCACGCTCATTGCCCAGATATATATTTTCCGCGATTGAAAGGTAGGGGATCAGGGCCAACTCCTGATGAATAATGACGATTCCCAGATCCTCGCTCTGCTTAATATCCTTGAACTCACAATTTTTGCCCTGAAATAAAATGTCGCCTTCATACGTGCCATGTGGATATACACCACTCAGTACCTTCATCAACGTAGATTTACCTGCGCCATTTTCACCGCATATGGAATGAATTTCGCCTTCACGGACTTTCAGATTGACATTTTCCAGCGCTTTGACGCCAGGAAAGGTTTTGGTGATGTTTTTCATTTCCAGAATGATTCCGGCCATGGGATGTGCTCCTTTCATTTATTATTTCAGTCCGATTTCTTCCTTCGTGTAATACTGTGTACCAACGATATCCTGCTCCACATTTGTACGATCCACCGAGATGGGATCCAAGAGATACGCCGGAACAACCTCAATTCCGTTGTTATATGATGTTGTATCATTAACTTCCGCCTGTTTTCCTTGCAAAATACTATTGGCCATCTCTACCGTCTTCTCGGCTAGCTTCCGTGTATCCTTGAACACCGTCTGCGTCTGTTCCCCGGCCACAATTGACTTGATCGAGGCAAGTTCGGCATCCTGTCCTGTAATAACGGGCAGCGGTTTGTTCGAAGTACCGTAACCAATCCCTTTCAAGGATGAGATGATACCAATACTGATTCCATCATAAGGAGATAATACTGCATCCAGATTATCACTCGAGTAATACGCACTCAGCAGGTTATCCATCCGTGACTGGGCCAGTGCACCGTCCCAGCGCAAGGTCGCAATCTGAGCCATCGTCATCTGCGTGCTACGTACCACCAGTTTTCCGGAATCGATGTACGGCTTCAGCACAGACATCGCACCGTCGAAGAAGAAATAGGCGTTATTATCATCAGGAGAGCCACCAAACAGCTCAATGTTATACGGTCCTTTTCCATCCTTGAGCCCAAGTTTTTGTTCGATGTAGGAGGCTTGAAGCACACCCACCTTAAAATTGTCGAACGTGGCGTAATAGGTTAAATATGGTGTATTGCGAATGAGCCGATCATACGAGATCACTTGTATCCCTTCGTCATGCGCTTTCTTGATTACATCCGTTAATGTGTTGCCATCCACGGACGCGATGACCATCACATCCACACCTTTGGTGATCATGTTTTCAATCTGTGAAATCTGATTTTCAACCACGTCCTCAGCATACTGAAGATCGGTTTTGTACCCCTGCTCCTGAAACAGACGGACCATGTTCTCCCCGTCTCCCACCCATCGTTCTGATGATTTGGTTGGCATCGATATACCGACATATCCCTTTTCTTTGCTGCCTGGGCCACTCTCTGCCAGATTGCAGGCCGAGAGCATCAAGGTCATCACCAGAAGCCAGATGAGCATTGCTCCTTTTTTCATATGAAGTTCCCCTTTCCTCACGTCATACGGTTCTGAATGAGTTATAAGATAACGCTTACAATGCATGTGGTACATTCTGTTGCTTGGTGTTCCTGTCTGAGACCAATGGTAGCATTGGAGCAGCCGTAAGGTCTTTGCACGTTTTGAACCTTTTTTATAAAAATTTAACTTTTGATGGGAACGCTTAAAGTACAAGTGTGATCCATGAGATACCATACCAGAGTCAAAAAAAAGGACATGCTCCACTTCGCTTCACACGAAGTAGAACATATCCAACTCATTTATCACACGTCTGAATGAACAACTGTAATACGATATTTAATTCGCGGAAGGATGATAAGCCGTCCCCCCGTTCTTTCGATACTGCACTGGCGAAATGCCCATTGTTTTTTTAAATGCAGTGCTGAAATAATGCTGGGTATCATAACCTACACGCTCAGCTATGGTGTGGATCGGCAATGTTGTTGAGTCTAATAACTGTATAGCCTTGCGAATGCGAGCATGCGTGACAAGCGTGACAAAGGAATCATTCAGCTCTTTCTTCAGCACACGACTAAGATATACGGCAGATACTTGTAGACGGGAAGCGAGCGATTCCAGGGTCAGTTCCCGCTCGGCATATTCTTCGTGAATAAGTTGTCTTGCCCGGCGAACCAGAGGGGACAACTGCACTTCCCCGTATACCCGTTCACGGCAATGACGGTACGTATCCGGCGTTTCTTCCAGTGTACCTGCATGTGTCTCCACATGAGCATGAATGGCAATATTCAGGCAAGAACTGATCTGCTGTTCCAGAAGAGACTCTATTTCTTCGGGGGCTTCCTGCCACAGACACATGCCGATCAAGCCGCTTACGTCCCGAAACAGGACATGCGGCAGGTCCCCCAGCAGTTCACTAATTATATTTTCCACTGCATACAGAAACAACTGACGATCATTCTCTCTCAGTATCGTCTGACGCGCTTCAGCGGCAGGCCAGCGTACGACCCCAATCTGCACAGGTGAGACGGCGGGTAACCGCAAAAACACAAGCTGCTCCGTCAGATCCCTCCCTTCAGCCTGCCCCTCCAGCCACTCCAGCATAAATCGCTGGCGAAGCAACGGGATATTACGTTCAATCTGATGAGCTGCCTGTTGTACATATGCCGTCCTCTGGTGCTCTTCAGTAAGTCGCTGATGTAATCGCTCAAGTGCAGCATATAATTGTTCTGCTTGCACAGGTTTTAAGATGTAATCCTCTACGCCAAGACGAACCGCCTCCTGCGCATATGCAAATTCATCATGTCCCGAGATGATCAGGTAACGACAGCCCGGGCACTTCTGCTGAAGGGCACGGATTAGTTCGATTCCGTTCAGGAATGGCATATTCATATCAACGAGAACAATATCCACACCCAAATCAGCCGCCCGTTCCAGCGCTTCCTCGCCATCTTCCGCTTCACCTACAACCTCCATCCCGAGAGTTGTCCAGTCAATGGCATCCCGAATCCCCTCACGAATGATCGGTTCATCATCAGCGATGAGCACGCGGTATTTCTTCGCCACATGGCTATCCGGCGTAATCTCCATTACTGTAGTCAATGCGGATGTCTCATCTGTTTCAGTGGAAGTTGTCACGGTCGACTTCATGAATTTTCCCATTCACTCTCCTGCCTCTCTTCGTTATTGATTTGCTTGGTTGGTGGGACCTCCCGCATCAACGGATGAATGATGGTCACACTAGTTCCTTCACCTTCCTGGCTCTCCAGCACAATACCGTATTCATCGCCAAAGGACAGCCGGAGACGGGCCTGCACATTCAACATTCCATAACTTTTGCCTGTCATCCCAGGCGAAGACGCTTCCAAACTTGCCAAAGGAGCTTCGAGCAGCTGCTGCATCTCGGCAAGCCGTTCGTTGGACATGCCTGCTCCATTATCCTGAACGGTCAGCAGCAGTCTGTTATGTTCCAATCTGGCCTCCACCCGAATGTGTCCCGGCCCACGCCTGCCCTTAATTCCATGATAGATTGCATTCTCTATCAGGGGCTGAAGCAGCAGCTTTAACACAAAAAGATCCCGCAGTTCCTCTGGAATATTCAATGTATACTGAAGACGATCGCGGTATCGTGTCTGCTGAATTTGCATATAGCTGGTCATATGCTCAATCTCGGAGTGCAGTGGAATGTAATCCTGTCCTTTACTAAGCCCTATGCGAAATAATCGAGATAACGCGCCAACCATGCCGGATACATCTTCTGCACCCTCTTTGCGTGCCATCCAATGAATCGTATCCAAGGTATTGTACAAAAAGTGTGGTTTGATATGCTCCTGCAAACTTCGCATTTCAGCGTCGCGTTTCTGCCGCTCCCGCAATTCATTTAGTGATATCAGTTGTCGAATCTGTGCCAGCATTCGGTTATAACTGTTGCCAAGCATGCCAATCTCGTCAGCGCGATTACTCCAGCGGCCTGGTCTGAGATTGCCAGTCTCCGCCCTGCGCATGTAGGACATGAGCCGGAAAATGGGCTGAGCAATGGAACGGGAGAACCATAAAGAGGCGCTCAGGCCAAACAAACACACCACAAATACAAAGCTAACCACGTAAAACTGGATTTGGCGTACTTCGGATATCGAGTCTCTTGTAGGAAATACCCCTACCGTTCTCCAACCCGTAAAGGTAGACGACTGATACATGAATAATAACCGTCCACCTTCTGTATCGGCGGTAAATGTTCCACTCTCACCAGAGGGGAACCAGTCTGTGGGAATGTGTTCTATTAGCGGGTGCTCCGGCTTGTATACACTTTGACCTTCTTCATCCGTCACCATCACATAACCGGATTTCCCCAAGGTTACATTACGGGCAGCCTGAGAGACGGACCTTAGTTTAAGATCAATCATAATAACGCCTCGCACTCGCCCTGACGCTTCATCCGTTATGGAACGTGCAACTGATACAATCTCATCATCCTTGTAACGTACATGTGTCGTGAGATTACGCTCTTTCGGCTGACCCAATACCATGAAGATGCCCGGATTGGCCGAAGCTTTTTGGTACCAATTTTCCTGGATCAGGCTCTGTTCCGCTCGGGGATACATCTCGTTGCTAATATAGTCACCATTTGCATTGACGAGAACAATCCCGGCGATTTCAGGATACAACGTTGTGAACCCCTGCAAGGTTTGTTTGATGCCATATAACCGATTTTGCTCCGTTTCGGCATTGGTGTCCATGTTCATCGGTTCGATGCCTGCATCATCATTCTGTGGCATTTTGTCGTTCATAAAAGCATCAATATCCGGGTCAAATGCAATCAGATAGGTCATGTTTTGCAAATTCTCCATTTTGCTGTTAAGAGCTTCATTCACTTTGCCAATCAGTTGCATGGTATGCCCTTCAACCTGTCGTTCAACAACCCGCTCCACCGTCCAGTTCACAAGCAACCCAAGTCCTACGGAAGGTACAATGGCGAATAACAGAAAAAGCAGCATCAGCTGGTAGCGAAGGGGCATATTACGCAAGCGTAAACGCCGAATCCCGTTCCTGAAAGTGGAGAGAATCGCTCTCCTGCTCCAATGCCCTGGACTCTTGAAATCCTCCTTGTTATTTGGCATAGTAATCATCCACATCCGAGCGTGTCACCACAGAGATCCCTGTGTCCACCATCACGGGAAGCGGTGCATTTTCACCGGATGAGGATGGGGCAGGAACCGTTAACTGGTGATGCAGATGGAACAAATATTGGAGTGACCAATATCCCATATTCCAGGTTCCCTGTGCAATCGTAGCTGAGATTGTACCGTTCTTGATCATATCCAATGTAGCCTTATTTGTATCAAACGAAATAATCTGCAACGGATGTCTGTCCCCGGCAGTTTGAACGGCTTCCCCCGCTCCTGCTCCTCCGGTGGCTTCAGTCACAAAAATCCCCGCCAGCTCGGGATGTTCCTTCATCATTCTCTGTGTTTCGTCTCTGGATACCATCGCATCACCGTGTCCGTCTGCAACTTCAACGATCTGCATGGAAGGGTATCTCTCCTTGATCGTATCGCGGAAGCCCTTCGTCCGCTCTTCATGATTTTGTTGTCCGGGCAAGTTTAATACCGCGACCTCTCCCTCACGACCCAGCAGTTCAGCCATTTTATCGGCAGCCATTACACCCGACTTGTAATTATCTGTCCCAAGAAAAGAATAGGCCTGGCTATCAGGTGCATCCGCGTCAAATAATACAACAGGGATATCTGCGTCGATTGCCTTGTTAATCGCTGGAACTAACGATTGTGGATCGATTGCAGATATGGCAATGCCTGCGGGCTTACGAGCGATAGCCTGCTCAATCACCATGGTCTGCTCCTTCGCATCATACCGGGTAGCTCCGCGATATTCTACGGTCACACCAAGTGCATCCGCGGCATCCTCGAATCCTTTGAGCGGGCTCTTCCAATACTCTAGCCCGGACTGGAATGTAATCATGATATACGTCTCTCCGATATCACCGCGCAGCCCACGGTCCTCCCATGAACTGTTTACCTGACTGGTGTATTCGAATCTCAATACATACAACGCAAAGGCTGAGATTAGCAAAATGTAAACAAGCAGCATTTTTTTCATTCCGTTCACTTCCTCAAGTCGTCTGATCACCTTATACTTCGTTTAAATTGTAAACGCAATCATTCAAAAAGAAAACTCCCCCTTATCTTTTAAAAGGAAGCTCCTGTTGCTAACGGTGTACCTGCTGCAATAATGTACTATATGGTTTCTCCCGCTAGACGTATGATCATGGAACTAAACTACAACCAGAGGAGAGCATCATCATTATGAATCTTGCATCTTTTTTAATCTACTGCATCGTCGTTACATTCACCCCTGGCCCCAGCAATATCGTAATTCTTTCTTCTACACAGATAGTTGGCGCACGAAAAACAATGCGCTATGTCTGG
Organism: Paenibacillus sp. W2I17; assembly: GCF_030815985.1. Taxonomy (NCBI): domain Bacteria; kingdom Bacillati; phylum Bacillota; class Bacilli; order Caryophanales; family Paenibacillaceae; genus Paenibacillus; species Paenibacillus sp. W2I17. The sequence continues at coordinate 6,255,642 of NZ_JAUSXM010000001.1, read as the reverse complement.
GGAGCTACGTTGGCATTTGGTCTGCTGCTTACCGCTTCAGCTTTTCTTAATCATCTTCTTGCGGGAGTGTTGCCTGGAATTCTGAAGGTGATGCAGATTGTCGGCGGCCTGTACATGGTGTATCTGGCGTACCAGATCTACAAGATGGGTACGACCGAGGATGCACCGAAACAAGTTACCGGATTTTGGAACGGTTTCATCATGCAATTTGTGAATCCAAAGGTGGTCTTGTTTACTTTCACTGTCATTCCAAGTTATGTATTGCCCTTTTATAAAAGTTCATTCTCATCGTTCCTGTTCGTGCTGCTCATTACATTCATTGGTTTTCTGGCCTATTCCAGTTGGGTTGTTTTTGGCACGGTTTTCAAAACGTTGCTGAATCGGCACCAAAAATTACTGAGTATTCTCATGGCACTTTTTTTGTTATACTCAGCCATTATAGTATCCGGATTAATCTAAAGCTTGGGGAGGTGTGCTGCATGGAACGGTTTAACTATAAAAAGTCGCAAGACGTGCTGGCACTATCCGCCAGCTTTACTGATTTTGCATACAAAAAACATTGCCATGAAGAGTATGCGGTCGGCGTAACCTTGCGTGGCATTCAACAATACAACCTGGACGGACAATATCAGGCGTCTCACCAAAATGGTGTCATGTTGTTTAACCGTGAACAGTCCCATGATGGAAGCTCCTACGATAAGGCTGGCATTGATTATGTGATGCTGTATTTGAAGCCGGATTTGGTTGAGGAGATTATAGGCAAAAAGGAATTGCGTTTTGGAAGTCCCATCGTCTATGATCCCGAGCTTGCACGTAAGATCCTGATGCTGAACGATGCCGTTCAACTCAGACAGGACGAAGCCGAGTGCAGCGAACGGGTCTTCGATCTGGTTCACCTTCTGGCTCAGAAGGAAATGGACACCAAGCTCTGGTTGCCTCAGGACAATATGGTCCGCAAAGCCAAGGAAATCATGTTTTGCAGCACTGAAGATGTGCTCAAGCTGGACAACCTGAGTTCCGAATTTGGCATGTCCAAGTTTCAATTTATCCGTGAATTCAAGGCACATGCAGGTATATCCCCCTACCAGTTTTTCTTAAACTGCAAGGTGGAGCGTGCCCGTCAATCCATCGAAAAGCAGAAGGACGTCTATACTGCTGTTGCCGATTGCGGATTTGTTGATCTGACCCATCTGAATCGTCATTTCAAACGGGTATTTGGTGTCACAGCTTATGAATACATGTTGCAGCTGAACTAGTTCCATCGGATCGATAGTCCCAGCTCCAATTGGATACAATTTTGACGCCACTCCTGAAAATCCCCGTATAGAACGTCAAAGTTTCTTAACGTTCTGTACGGGGATTAGTTTTTTCCATCATACAAACCTTATGTTATACAATCCAACTTTCAATTTACATTAGACCTGATCAGATTCTTTTCTTTCGTTTCCATATCCACACGATTGCCAACGCTGCCAATAAAATGACTCCACCATATAATATGAGATAGAAAGGCCCACTTCGCCCACCACCATCATTGGTTTCTCCAAAATCTTCTTTACTTACAAGCTTTCCCGCACCCAGCAATTTCAGATCGTCTCCGGCTTGTTCAATTGGAACATTGCGACTGCACAGATTCGTATGAAGCTTATGATCCACTTCATATTGATAAGCATAGATCAGGTAGGACTGATTCTTTTCAAATTGAATGCCACAGGACTCAGAACCACCGTCACTCGCGAGAATTTTCATCTTTTTGGCATTAACCCCCTTCCATGCAGTATCTACATCAAAGGTATACTCTCTTAATAAGCCATCATGCTTCGACTGTTGAGAACGTCCCTTCTTCACCACTTCTCCTGTAAATACAGTTGTGTTTGCCTTCAATCTCTCTTGAGCATCACTCTCGACACAACTGCAAGCATACACTTTCTCTCCGGGAAATAGAGCTAACCCAGACGTAACCAACAGTAAGATTAACAAGCACATCACCAAACGTCGTTTCATTCCGACCGCTCCCTCCTACATTCTCTGCTTGAATAAGCGTTGTTAAGGTTACATATTTTTATTGCTGCTATATTTATTGTAAAATTATAGCACAATACAAATATCGTTATGTCCGAGATACACAAGGACACAACATACGAAATCAACCATCACGGAGGAACTCAACATTTGATGCACAACTGGAAAAAGAATATCTCCTTCCCGCTGCTCGTTGCAGCGTTATGCATGATCGCCTTTATAAGCATCGCCCTGTCCATCAGCGACAACCAAATTCATCGATTTGATGATACCTTAATCGGATGGATTCAGGGGTTGGAATCCCCTGGTATGACACAATTCATGCACCTTTTCACCTGGATCGGCAGCGAAATGCCAGTGGTCTTCATTACCATCATCGCCATGATTGTGTTATACATTTTCCTGCGACACAAACGCGAACTGCTCTTCCTGGCTTGTGTGCTCGCAGGTTCAACCCTGTTAAATGCATTGCTCAAGCTGGTATTCCAGCGTGCCAGACCTACCATTAACCGGATCATTGAAGTGAGCGGCTATAGCTTCCCCAGTGGGCATTCTATGGCAGCATTTAGCCTGTACGGTGGACTGGCCTTTCTAATCTGGAAACATGTACCCACCGTCACAGGACGTGTGCTGATGATTGTTGCCAGCGCCGTATTTATACTGACCATTGGTATAAGTCGTATCTACTTGGGGGTGCATTATCCAAGTGATATCGTAGGCGGATACTTCTTGAGTGGTTGCTGGCTCTCCACATGTATATGGTTTTATCGGCGGCATTTGGAGCGCATGTCCCAACTGCAAAGCAGAAGGCTGGCCTAGGCGGCCCGCTATTGAACTACACAAAAAAATACCCGGCTTTCCTTAACTGAAGGATAACCGGGTATTTTTTATATTCATATGTAGTAGTCCTGACTCGTTCAGGACCACATGGACCGCTTGTCCCATTTAAGGGAACAGACCGATCTAATTTTTTTTACACCAAATTATAACTCTTCACCATTGGATTCAATGACTTTTTTGTACCAGTGGAAACTCTTCTTGGGTGTTCTGCTCAAGTCTCCGTTACCGTCGTTGTCTTTATTGACATGAATGAAGCCATAACGCTTCTTCATCTCTCCAGTGGATGCACTAACCAGGTCGATACATCCCCACATGGTGTAGGCAATCAGATCTACGCCGTCAGCTACCGCTTCTTTCATCTGTTCAATGTGACCTTTCAGATAATCAATGCGATAGTCATCTTGAATGGAGCCGTCTTCCTCTACCACATCAACAGCACCCAGACCGTTCTCAACCACCATCAGTGGAATCTGATAACGATCATACAGATGATTCAACGTGTAACGCAGTCCTTTTGGATCGATCTGCCAACCCCAGTCGGAAGCTTCGAGATATGGATTTTTGATACCGCCCAGCAGATTACCTTCTGCTCTCTCGAGGGACTCATCCGCACTTTCAACCAAAGACATATAATAACTGAAGGAATAGAAGTCTACGCAGCCTTCACGCAAAGTCTGCTCGTCTCCCGGTTGCATCTCGATCTGGATACCTTCTTCGGCGAAGAAACGTTTGGCGAATCCAGGATACGCTCCACGAACCTGTACATCACCGCAGATCATATTGGAGATTTGGTCTTTCTTCTGTGCAAGCAACATGTCGTCCGGGTTACATGTGTTTGGATAGGTGGTCATGAAAGCGACCATACAGCCGATCTGGAAATCAGGGTTAATCTCATGTCCCAGCTTCACCGCTTTGGCACTCGCAACGAATTGGTGATGTAATGCCTGGAAACGAGTCTGAGGATCATCCACTCCGTCGACCAGTGTCTCTTTACCTTCAAACAGAATACCTGCAGCCATATAAGCACCCATCGGCATCGTCAGACAGTTGATTTCGTTGAACGTCAGCCAGTATTTGACCTGATCCTTGTAACGGTTGAACAGGGTTGTACAATAACGGATATAACAATCGATAACTTCACGGGAAGCCCAGCCGTTATACTTCTGTGTCAGACCGAATGGCGTTTCATAATGGGAGATCGTTACGAGCGGCTCAATATTGTATTTTTTCAACTCGGCAAAAACATTATCGTAGAACTGCAATCCCTCTTCGTTTGGCTCCAGATCATAACCGTTTGGATAGATCCGGGACCAGTTGATGGACATGCGGAACATTTTGAAGCCCATCTCTGCCATCATGGCAATATCTTCTTTGTAATGTCCGTAAAAATCAACCGCTTCATGGCTCGGATAATACGTGCCCTCTTCCAGTACTGGCGTAATCCGGCGTGGAATCGTGTGTGTTCCTCCTGTCATCATGTCAGACGTGCTTGGCCCCTTGCCACCCTGGTTCCATCCACCCTCGAATTGATTGGCAGCCGTAGCGCCACCCCAGTAAAATCCTTCTTTCATTGTCATTACCAGTTCCTCCTTCATATCTCAAAAAGACTATATAACCAGTGTACCATCCATACCCTGACACCTATTGTCATGGTATAATCAGAGCATGGAAAATAACCGACTATTTCGAATGTTGCTTTTGTTATTGGAGAAAAAGAAAACCACCGCACCAGAACTCGCCCGTATGTTCGAGATTTCTGTACGCACGGTGTACCGCGATATCGACCGGCTGAGCGCTGCGGGTATCCCCGTCTATACCACGACCGGCAAGCATGGCGGTATCCATCTGATGGACAACTATGTCATGGACAAGTCCCTGTTGTCGGAAGAAGATCAGAACGAAATTTTGATGGGGCTATACAGCATCAGTGCGATCCCACACCTTAATAGTGCTCATATGCTGCAACGGCTGACCGCTCTGTTTGATCACAAGCTGGATTGGATCGAATTCAATTTCTCACCATGGGGCAGCATCCCCCTGCAAGAGAGAGAACTGTTCAATCAGGTGAAACAAGCCATATTAACGAATCAACTGATTACGTTTCATTATGTTAATTCGGATGGTGAGAAGAGCATTCCAACCGTGGAGCCACAGAAACTTATATTCAAAAACAGTACATGGTACTTCAAAGGGTACATTCATGATGATCCTGATCGTAAAGAATTCGAGACATTTAAGATGAAACGGATCACCCAGTTGACTTTTCTGGCGAGAAAACACGATCACTCTGTTACTGCCGGATCAAACGACCCTGAATCAGAAGCAGCTCCTGTCCTGACTCCTCTTACACTCTCGTTCTCCAGCAATATTGCATACCGAGTGTATGATTTTTTCGAACCTTCCCTCATAAAAAAAGAGCCTGATGGCAGGCTCCGTGTGTCTCTCGAACTGAATGTAGGGGAATGGCTCTACTCCTTCCTGCTGTCGTTTGGTTCCGAGCTGACCGTAATCGAGCCTGTTCATGTTGGACAGGAATTGCTCAGACGTCATATCAAAGCTGTTGAACATTTGCAGAACGTCATGAACAAACTTCCCAACAATGAATGATATAATATAGGCCTATACAACTTTTGATCACAGCTGACTCTCCGTCATCCATCTGACCGAAGGAGGTTTATCCATGCAAGACATTAGACGCAACAATGTGGAACGTTTCAAAGGTTTTGGTACGTTATACGATCAGAATCGACCAGCTGCTCCCACTGAAGTGGTGGATATTCTAACGACATATCTTGGCAGCACACCGCGTATGGTCGCAGATATTGGTTGTGGCACCGGCTTATCCTCGTGGATCTGGCTTAATGAAGCTGAACGTATCATCGGCTTTGAACCCAGCGATGACATGAGGTCTGTAGCTGAATCCAAGTGGGAATCTGCCGGGAAGCCGGATAACCTGCGGTTTGTGTCCGGCTTGTCTCACGACCTCGGACTACCAGATGGCAGTGTGGATGTGCTGACCTGCTCGCAATCGTTTCACTGGATGGAGCCGCAACCCACACTACGCGAGTTTGCACGTGTACTTCGTACAGGGGGCATATTTGCAGCCTACGATTGCGACTGGCCGCCAATGTTAGCCTGGCAGTTAGAACAAGCTTATCTGCAGCTGAATAAGGAAGCAGATCAACGAGCAGCCAGTCTGGCTCCCCAAGATAGTCAGGCACACAAATGGAGCAAGGATGGGCATTTGCAGCAGATTCAGCAGTCTGGGCTGTTCCGATATGTTCGGGAAATCGTATTTCATCACCACGAGACATTCACAGCCGATCGATATGTCAATCTCGCCCTGAGCCAAGGCGGCCTGCAAACGGCGTTGAAGCTCGGAGCGGATGATCTATTAACAGCTGCTGACGAGTTCAGAGCGCTGGCTAATCGTGTATTTGACGGAGAATCCAGAAAAGTACTCTTTTCTTATCGCATGCGCCTTGGTATTGTTTGATAACCGTCCGTTGCTTGCACCTCTCGTACATACCAAATGGAAAAGGAGGTCCTGCACGTCATAAACATGATCTGTAGGACCTCCTTTTGTCTACATCTTCAGGAGGAGAATAAGTCACTTAATTGTCGTTCCTGTACATTCAATGCCAACACCAATTTTGTTGGGTCTTGTCTTGAATAAATGACGTTAATGATATGACCTTGCTGCACCTGCGGCAGCGCAGATGACAAAATTTCTTTTTGCGTTGTCACATTGAAGGTTTCACCGTTCGTCTTTGTTATGCTGAGTTTGAGCTGAAGCTTGATCTTATTGCTGCCTCCACTCCCAAGTGGAGTGACATCAAGGATCTTGGCCATCGCTTTTTCCCCTGTTCTTGCAATGTCCATCATTTCAGGTGATACCCCTTGCTGTACCATCTTTTCATCCAACAATTGCTGCATATCCTCCTGTGATAATTGCCCATTAAGATCGAGCCCTACCTTGCGCTCATCCTTTACAGAGACAACTAACGGAATAAAACTGCCCGGCTGAAACTGTGCCATGGAGGTCAGCGGAATGACGGCTTTCATCTCGGTATCGTATTTCTCGCGCCCCTTACGCGACACCGTCAGACCCAGTCGAATCTCAGGCTGTTCATTAATATACGTCCCCGTCTGTTGTATAGTCTTAATGACCCCAACTGCGGGTAAACCTGTCTTCACTCGACCTACGCCAAAAATATTGCTCAAAATCGAAGGAACAAAGATCAGTGCAAACCCGGCAAAGATCGCCGGAGTGTACCACCATGCCTGCATAATCATAAACGGATCATTCCACAGCTGCTCTGCAAGAAATGGGAAGAAACCGACTCCGAACACCGTTAATACGCCAATGAATCTCAGGAAACCTACCATATGATCCACCCTCTCTTAACCCTTCTCTTAATATGTCTATTTACCGTTGTTATACGCATTAATGAATTGATTATCACTGTCTTATAACCAAATACCTTCTAGATGGACAATAGCCCCATGTAGATCAACTCGGACGGATTTGCTGGATTCTGACCTAATCCCACCCGATCGCCTACTCGTGGAATCTGCATTTTGGACACCAGTGTCTCCAATGTACGCTGATACTGGTTGCCATTCGTTTCTGTCACATCTAATACAAGCACAACAATCGGATCAAAGTTGATCAGTTTCCCCGTATCAGTGATCGTCACCACCGTAGCCGTAGCTGTTAAAGGCAGAGAACCACTCGCCGCCAAATGTGCCTGCTTTGCCGAATCCAGACTTTGGTTGATCGCCTCCCGATGTTCCTTTGTTACAAAACCTTTCATCATCATGCCAGTGAGTCCTTTATTCATCATTTTATCCGCTTTGGCAATCACATCTTCCTGTTTGTTCTTTTTACCGAACCATCCCATATCAAACACCTCATTTGTTTTATTTGTTTTTAGAAGTTGTTCAAAAAGTCCACTTTTGATTACGAATCATGCCTAGCGGCATCATCAGCATCGAATATGAAATTCAGCCGAAATGTCCGTTGCTCACGTAGGTCTCCTACACTCCGCTACTCCATTTCTATCTTCATTCCATCTTCTCGGTACTGAAAACCAGACTTTTTGAACACGTATTTATAGTTAAATTATAAACACCGTGACTTGTCCTTGAATACCCTTCTGGCGGCATACAAAAAAAACGAAAAATCCGGCAATTGAATTACGGGATAATCGTTCCTTTGGTAAAGAATGATGCTAATTCCGCAAAAAAAGATCTGCTAATACGATCTTCATTTCACGATTGGCAGAAATATTTTGTGCCAAATCCATCGGCAATGCACAAAATCATGCCAAAAACATAACTTTAAGCTTTCCCGAACCTCCAGATGGACTAGTGATAGCCTTAATGCAACCTGCCACTTACTCCATTAATCTCCTTTTATTTCATTGTCGTTCGGTATTAATTCATACAAGGTACGAACATCACAACCGATGGAATCGGCGATCGATATGGCAATTTTGAGTGGCATCACTCTTTTGTTTTCAATAAAGTCGTAAACTCGTTCCGGTTTAAAAAGTAAGTCTTTTGCCAACCATTCTGCTGACTTTCCGGATTCCATCAATCGTTCACTCAGTAAACAACGTCCTAGTTCAAATTTCAAGAAGCGATGACCTCCCGCATAAGATAATATTTAACCTTAAGCGTGGTCCATTGCCAGCATGAATATACTCTTATGGGTAAATCCAAGCTGATTTCCGCTCTATTTTTTGCGTAACAGATAGACAAGCTTCCGATAATACATCGCCGCTTCCTTGTATTTTCGCTGATCCTCGGACACTACTGCCATCCCTTCATATAACGGTTCAAGCCGCATGACATGCTGCGCGGATTCAAAATAAGGCAGACAGGCAAGCGCCCGCTCCATGAAAACATCCCGATCTCCATGCGCAAGAGCCAGATGGCTCTGGTAGAAGGTTGCGCTCATCTGCTGGTCCTGTGTTGTTGCACATTTCAAGAGTTGATCTACACTCTGCGCGAGCACGCCCCAGTTCTTCCTTGCCAGAGCTACTTCGCATCGATACACACTGACGAGCGGCTGCATCGCGAGCTGAGTTTCTTCCGTTTCCTGCTGCAATAACGATTCAAATCGTTCAATCTCTGCCTGTGCCTGATCCAGTTCACCTGTCATCGTCAGCATGACAATCCGATTGTTGGCAATCGCCGTCACCAGATCTCCCTGATTGCTTGCATACACGAGGTTTGCCTCCGCCATAGTTAATGCCGAGAGTGCCTCCTGAACCAGCCCCATCGCGAAACAATAACCACTATATGCCACATATAACCCAGACAATCGATGGAACATCCGTTGATCATAGACATGACGCATTGTAAGCTCGAATACCTGTTTTGCCTCTTCATACTGTTTGACCTGAATGTAGGCTTCCATCTTGATATTTTGCACAGACAACCAGAATTCACTGCCAGGAAGCGCCAGCTCACTGAGTCTGGTTGCATGAGTTAGTACATCCACAAAAGCCATTTTGGAGCGATAATATTGTATTTTATAGAATAAAAGTGCTTTGACTAACGGACGCGGCAAATCGATATCGTCTGGACGACCGTATTTCTCCAGGTAAAAATTGAGGTAGGACGTATGTATATACTCATGAGCCGTTGCATCGTTTAATTGCTGATAATAGACCGCCTTCATCAAGGCCGTTGTCAGCTCAACGGTCAACGTGTCATCCCGATCTGCCAGAGCATGCACCGTATCTTCGGATATCGCCGACGCTGGAACAGACATTTGTTCGAAAACAACCTCTGCCCGTTCGAGTGTTTCCTTGTCCTGAGCCGCAGCCTTTAGAATATAGGAAGGGGATACCCCAAGACGCCCGGCGATGGCTTCTGCCAAGTCTTCAGGGAGCGGATAACGATCCGCCAGGATATTGGCAAAGTGGGCCTGCGTGACCAGACCTTCCACAAGGTCTTTACGGGAGATTTGTTTTCTTTTGCTTAGCAGTTCAATGCGTTCCTTCAGCATGGTATCCCTGTCCTTTCTATCCTAACAAGCGAGTACATTCTATTCACATCATCGCAAAATTAGAGATATAACGCCACCCTTCCGGCGAAATCAAACGAAACGGTTTCCGTTTCCGAGGTAATTGTTTTACAATAAGAAAGTATGTGTAAGAGCATTTTATCGAAATGCTGAACATGAGCTGAATATGAAAGGATGCAAATAAATGATTATTAAACCAAGAACACGTGGTTTTATTTGTACCACTTCCCATCCTGTAGGTTGCGCTGCGCAAGTGCAGGAACAGATTGATTATGTGAAATCCCAGCCTGAGCTGAAAGGCCCTCGTAATGTGCTCGTCATCGGTGCTTCCACCGGATACGGTCTGGCGTCACGCGTTGTTTCTGCTTTTGGAGCTGGAGCGAATACAGTCGGCATTTATCGTCCAAGCAGTTCCACAGAGAAACGTACAGCTTCTGCAGGCTGGTACAACTCCGCTGCATTCGAAAAAGCCGCTGAAGAAGCAGGCCTGAAATCGTACAGCATTACAGGTGATGCATTTGCAAACGAAACACGAGACAAAGCCGTTGAACTGATTCGCAGTGAACTCGGTCAAGTGGATTTGGTTGTATACAGCGTAGCCTCGGCACGCCGTACCGATCCGAACACGGGTGAAGTATTCAACTCTGTGCTGAAGCCAATCGGACAATCCTACACGAACAAAACGGTAAACTTCCACACAGGCGAAATCAGCTCCGTTACCCTTGAACCGGCAAACGAAGAAGAAATTCGTCAGACGGTAACCGTAATGGGTGGAGACGATTGGGAACTATGGATGGATGCCCTGCAACAAGGCGGCGTGCTAGCTGACGATGCAACAACAATCGCTTTCTCCTACATCGGTCCTGAACTTACGCATGCCATTTATCGTGATGGTTCCATCGGTCAAGCCAAGAATCATTTGGAAGCGACTGCACATAAGCTGAATGATCGTCTGAGTGCCAAAGGTGGACGTGCGTACGTAACTGTAGCCAAAGCGCTGGTGACTCAATCCAGTTCTGCGATTCCAGTCGTGCCGCTGTACATCTCAGCATTGTACAAAGTCATGAAAGAAAAAGGCTTGCATGAAGGATGCATCGAGCAATTGCAACGTCTGTTCGCTGATCGCCTGTATGCGGGGGGAGAAGTTCCAACGGATGCCGAAGGTCGCATTCGCATTGACGATTGGGAGATGAGAGCTGACGTTCAGGAAGAAGTGGCGAAGCTCTGGAATGAGTTGACCACAGAGAACATCTACGATCTGTCCGATCTGGAAGGTTATCGTCGCGAGTTCTTCCAACTGTTTGGTTTTGAGACCGATGGTGTGGATTATGAAGCAGACGTTGATCCAAACGTTGAAGTGCCTCATCTGGTGAACTAAAGAAGTTTTTGCGTGGACGTGAGCTTAGGTTTTCGTTAGAGCTAACTGCGGATATCATGCTAAGGATATGATTTTAAAATCAATGAATGAGGAGCCAATTGGCTCCTCATTTTTTGTCCTTTTTAAAATCCCCTCAACAATTCCAATTTTCCGTATCCATACATTCTTTCATGTATCCCCTAATCAAATCGATTTAAGCAGTTTTTTCAGCTCTTTTGGTACCGTCTTCTCGATAGTAATGGAACGTGCTCCATGCATGGACGCAAAGAATTGAAGTCCCTCCCGAAAATCCGTGATCCATTCCTCCACAGGTGGAGCAGTCTCTTCCATAGATAACAAACGAACGGTAAGTACTCCAGTTTTGCGATCAAGTCGTGGGTCCATACGTCCAATCAACCGATCACCGTGAAGAATAGGCATCGCATAATAACCGTAGGTTCTTTTCACCTCTGGCGTATAAATCTCCCATTTATAATGAAAATCGAATAAATCCACAATACGTTCTCTTCTCCATAACAGGTTGTCCAGCGGTGGCAGGAAACGGACCGGGCCAGACGGATCATAGTGTGACTCTTCCTTTTCCATGTGCAGCAGCAATTCCTCATCTTCAGCACGAATATAATAAGGCGTGGCCACGTCCTCAACCTTAAGCGGGATCATTCGCCCATCTGACACACGTGCAGCAATATCGGCGCGACGTTCAGCCGCTGTAGATTTCAACCAACCCAGACGGGGATCACGGGCATCTACGACACGATACGCATAAATGTATTTATCCAGCAGAGCCTGTCTCTGGGCCAACAAATCCATGTCTTCTTTCATCGGAAGTCCCTGTTGCTGCAATCCGGATTCGGTGATATGGAAATAACGTTCATTCCCCTGCCTCGCCACCACACGAATCACAGCGGAGTCCAACAGTAGATTCAGAGCAAGTGTGGTATCCTTGGTCTTTGGCACATCCGCACTGTCCCAATAACCACTTACCCGCTCAACAGAACGAAAGGCTCTTGAAGGTAAAGGTCCTTCTTCCTTCAAACGCTGTAACACATGCTGCACTGTTTTCTCTAAACCTTGCAAGGACGGAGCCAGACGCTCCCTTAATCGAGCACGCACAGGTTCAAAGAGAGCATAGTCTTCCATTGGAATGACACAGGCAGCATTTGCAAAATATTCAAACACCTTGTGATCACTCAGCAACGTATTTAAGCTGTCAGCAGTATAACCAGGGTCACGGGCCCCCAGCACCAAATGCTGGTTTCCAGTTACAGCAGCCACAGGATCAATCTGCACGCAACCAAGGGAGCGAATCAAACTCAAAACTTGGCTGGGTCCCGAAGGTAAGGAAACTGCGGGCCAACGTCCCAGTAAAGCTTGCGTTTGCAGCAAAAAACGCCGAACGATTTTTTTATTCATGTGCAGCGCTGTTGTCATATGTATAGGTTCTTCCCTTCATTTAGTGTACAAGGATTTATAGTCCAATTTATTAAGATACATTGATTTTAACAGTCCACATGATTACTTTCCAACCAAAGAAAGAATTCTATCGTCTTACTTATCCAGCAATCGGCGCCTCATAGACAAAATAAAAAGAAGCACCACCATCCTGGATGATCTGCTTCTTGTGTTTGACCTTTTGCAATTTTTCCTGCTTCGTAGGCATGAGCCGTACATGCTGGGATAACGCACCATAATCCCCGTTAACTCTTCGGCTCTGTTCCGAGCACCATTGACCTGACCGCTCTGCTTTACGTAATGCTTTTTGTGTTTGTGTACGTGCCATATGGATCACACACTCCTTTGGTTGATATACACTCAATATATCATGTGCAGCTACGCAAGTGAAGGTGAAGCTTTTTTGTTGAAGCGGATAAGTAAATATATCTTCCAAATTATAATTATTTAAGCTATGGCAGAGGGAAACTGCAACGTAAATTGCCCATTTTCCTCAAGAAGAGTGAACAAAACCTGTTGCAATATATAAATTAATACAAAAGTTCTTGAAATCAAAAAAGGCCGCTATTATTAGCGTCCTTTTTTGATCTTTCATCTTCTTTATTGTTCAACTTTAAACCATGGACCTGCATTTTGTATGACACCCCATAGTTTCGCTGGCAACACAAGATCTCTAACGTTAGATGATTTAATCACGTTTTGGATTTCCGCCTGCCTTCCTTGTTGAACTTTTTCAACCCACTCTGGATCGGAGATTAATACACGTCCAATTACCGCTAAAGAGAGTCCTTTCTCCATGCTTTCAGAGACATCCTCTGGGCTTTCCAAGGAACCCGCTGCAATTACAAAAATCCGATTGTTGGCATGTTCAACAATCAGCTCAAGATACGTTTTTTTGTTATCTTGGTTATATTTTGGTTTGGACGTAAGGGCTTGTACCAAGGAACCATGAACATAATCAACATTTTCTTCAATCAGTTTATCAATCAGTGCGTAAGTATCTTTCATTCTAAGGGCATCTTGTTGATGTTCCTCTGGGGAAATGCGGTAACCTAAAATAAATGGTTTTGTCGAATATCTCTCAATAGCTTTTTTCACCTCTCGAATAACAGCTATTGGAAAACTCAGACGTTTTTCCAGTGATCCCCCCCATTGGTCTTGACGTTTGTTAAAGAATGGAGATAAAAAGCTTTGAAGTAAAAAACCGTGGGCTCCATGGAGTTCAACACCGTCAAAACCAGCTTCAATTGCACGTCTTGTAGCTTCACCGAACGCATGTATAATTTCCAGAATTTCTTCATGTGTGAGTTCTCTAGGGGATACTGCTTCAGTCAGAGCATCACCGCTCGGACTTACCACGTCACCATTAGGAACTAATTCAGCAATCGCTTTATCTCCAGCATGGAACAATTGAAGAATTGCTGGAGCTCCTCCACTCTTAGCAGCATCTGCCAATTTTTTTAGACTAGGGATAAATGAATCATTATATGCGGCGAATTCATGTGTAAATCCAATACCATTGGGTAGGACATGAGTACAGCCCGTGATAACTAAACCTACACCATTCACTCTTTTTTTATAATATGCAACTTCCTCATCGGAAATCGTGTAATCATCATTACTTGACCATGTCGTCATCGGAGACATAACCACTCTATTCTTTAAGGTAACCCCTTTATTGAATGTAAAGGGTTCAAACAAGTTATTAAATTTACTCATTGTACGTTCTCCTTTATATTTTGATTTCTAAGTGTTTATTTATGGAACAGGTGAAGGTAACCCTACCTCATTCATCCCAACCACAAGTTCTACTCAAGAATATCAGCTTAACCTAAGGGGAAGTAAAGTAGGAATTTGACACGTAATTTAAAACGATTTAATTTTAAATAATCTTCTATGTGATAAAATAACAGTTACAGTAACTGTAACTATGGAGGCGATCAGATGTTTTTTTCAATGAAATATGTGGTGGAGAATTATAATATAACTGCAAAGACACTTCGATTTTATGAAGAGCAAGGGATATTACCGAATATTTCGCGCGACGAAAAAGGGAATAGAGTTTATACCGAACAACAAATCGATTGGATTTCTTTTATTCTTTGTCTCAAAGAAACAGGAATGCCACTTTCTAAAATTAAAGACTACAAGGAATCTTATGAGATGGGGAACTCCACCTATTCAGAAAGAGAGGAAATGTTAAAGAAACATAAAATTGAATTACAAAAGAAAATCGAAGAAAGTCTGAAACATATGGAAGAAATAAATTATAAATTAGCTATGTATGAGCTTCAAAAAGATGAGGTTAGGAAAAATCCTAACCACAATTTTAAATGTCACGGTCTTGAGGTGAACATTGTCGATACCAGGGGGGGGTGAATCAAATATTCGGAATGCTACAACACACAGATGAACAAACGGAGCTCTAAATATCTATCCAGAAAAATAACCAGTCGCCTATATTTACCTAGCGATTGGTTATAATTGTTTTTAAAACGTTAATCCTGACTACATTACTACTTTCGATTATATTTAAAAAATCTAGCACAGTAACACAATGCAACCTAGCGGGATTGCCGCTTTCGCCGGGACTGCCACGTCTCGATTGGTTCGTGATCATCTTCTTCGATCAGTTCCAATGCTTCTTCTACTCTTCTCGCTTTAAATAAAAGAATTAACTCCATCAGGTCTTCCCGGTCCAGCAGCTTCACTCCATTAACGGCTGCAAGCGTCCGACAGGCTTCAGTGTAACGGGCGGACGTTAATACAATTGATCGGTCGGCTTCATAATAACGCATGGATGTATATATCTCCTGCACTGCACTCAATCCTACAGGATGGTTCGCACCATATCGCTTCGCTTGTATAACACTTCGTCTGCCGAGTCTATCAACAAACACCAGATCTGCCCCAAAATCCCGGCTGCTCGTTGTCTTATGTACCTCATCGTACCCGAGCTCTTCGAATAAATGATAGAGATATAATTCAAATTCCGAACCATCCTCCATCTTGTCGATGTCCTTTATTGTGATCTTACGAGGATTGGCTTCACTTCGGATCCGCTGCCCGCGCCTGATAACACGCCGAATAATCCAGGCCAGCAGCAACAATATGATGATACATCCAATGACCCATAGGGTCACATTTTCACTCCAGTTCATAGCTATTCTCCTTGTGTCATTTCCTATGTTCTATCCAGCGTCTTACGCAGATATGGCTTGTCACCGCACTAAATATATCAGACTTCCACCTTCATCGAAAGAAGATGAATTCCCTGTAACCCTTATACTTCACCAAACATAGTCATTTCGACAAACCAATGATAAAAGGTTACAGTATGTTCGGTTGAATTCAGCTTGACTTTAATGGTAAAATTCAACAATCGGTTCTATTGAACCGAAGAAGAAAGGTGGTTTATCACTTGCATACATTGACCAAACACAAGTCCAAAACATGGGCTGCCCTCATTTTGAGCGGCATGCTCCTCTTCACCATGAATACAACAGGTTACGCTGCTGCTTCAACCGAATCCATGCCCAAACCGGCGTGGACGTCATCTTCACTGATGTTATCTGAGGCTAATACAGAGAAAGATGTCATGATCAAGGGAATCCATGCCGTGCCATCCAAAAATCTTGTATATGTACACGCCTCGCAGCCCGTGACCAAAACAAGCAGCAAAACAACACTCGATTGGCAACTGGACTCTCTCCAAGCATTCGATGTTACAACTGGACAATTGAAGTGGAATACGCTATTCCATGAGAAAGGTGGTCCTTATACCACCTACTCTGATTCAGTATATGCTAGCAACGGTACGGCTTATGTGTATATGGAATATTCGGACAAAACCAAAAAATTGTACTCATTCAATACATCCGGTAAAACCAACTGGATCAAAACGGTGAATTCACCTGCAAGCATATCCCTATTGGATAACGATACGCTGATGGTTGCTTCAAGTCAGGGTGTGCAGTCAAACGGTTCCGTTCGCTCTGCCATCTCGTTATATGACAAAAAGGGCAAGCTGATTACCGAAAAGACCATTAACGGTAACGTGCTTAAGGCTGATCATGGTCGAATTGTGGTGGATGCCAGTAAACAAACTAAGGTAGGCAACTTCTGGCAGCAAGCCGCGAATCCCAAAGTGGAGATCTATGATCGTACGTTGAATCGTCTGTCCTTCTACCAATTCCCTGCCAATGCAAATACATTAGGAGATGGCGGCGGTGAATCCCTGGCCATTCTCGACGATGGTTCCATCATTATGCGTGCCAATTTTGAGAATACCGGTAACCGACTGATGGGCTTTGGCATCGATGGCAAGCTTGCTTGGGGACGTGCCATTGCTGGTGATGCCTACATTCAGACGGCTGGCAACGGTTATACAGTCTTTACAGGGCAGAAGCTGGAACTGTACACGATGAAAGGCAAAGTGACCGAGCGTACATTCAAGGACGCACAGCCTGCGTTGATGCATGTCGACCAGACACAGGATGGTCAGTATCAGCTTGATTTTGCCAAAACAGGATACATTCTTGATCCACAGACGCTGGAAGACGTGCATATCTACACTACCAGTGCCTCGGTTCCTTCATTAGAAGGTGTTTCAACCTATGTCGATGATGTCATCTATTCCATGAATAATGAGAAATTGTCCAAATATGTATTAAAGGCTGCTGCAAAATAATGAACGGAGCGCTTCTGTATGACCGTCTAAACGGTTGACAGGGCGCTCTTTTATTTCAAATTCGCCTGGCTCCCCTTACTTGTCATTTCTTCTCATCCTGTTATACTAGTAACGTTCTCTTGCTTCACCCTAATCTTGATAGGCAAAAGGAGCTTAACCTTCCTATGATTATTCAGTTCATTCGATACAGATAACTTGGGGCATAGCCATAAACCTCTTTTTTTGAATTTCGTGCAGAGGTTTATTTGTTATGCCCTTTTCTTCAGTTATCCAAATCTGAATGAATGGGGTGTTATTCCATGTCAGTCCATCGCAGAGAACGTAGCGCTGCGCTTATTAATCCATACATCCATATGTTGAACTGTCCCATCTGTCATAGCCCTATGGCAACCATTAACTCAGGGAGCATTCAATGTGTGTCCAGGCATAGCTTTGATTTTGCAAGACAAGGCTATATCAATTTCATGACACGTTTTTTCAAGGGCAACTATGACAAACGTTTATTTACAGCCAAAAGGAATATCTTATCGGAAACCGGTATTTATGCTCCTTTGACCGAAGTACTACGCAGTTGGATCGCACGTTATTCCGTTGACATCAGCTATCCCGTGCATATTCTGGATGCAGGCACAGGAGAGGGAACATTTCTACAGCAGATTACGCAGAATACTCCAGCCGTTGGCTGGGGCATCGACATTGCCAAAGAAGGCATTGCCATGGCTTCCTCTGCCTACAACCAGCAAATTTGGTTTGTCGGCGATCTGGCATGCAGTCCGTTTGCAGAAGGTCAGCTGGACATCATCCTGAATATATTTTCTCCTTCCAACTATGAAGAGTTTGGACGAATTCTGAAGGAGGGGGGATGGATCATCAAAGTCATCCCCCGTGAACGATATTTAATTGAACTGAGAGAAATGCTGTTCCTGAATCGACCTGATCGAGCAGACAGCCGGGAACTTACGCTGGACCGATTCCGCAAACATCATCATCTCGTCGCCAGCATTCCGCTGACCTACACGCTGCCCGTCACCGAAAACATGCTGAATTCACTCGTTCATATGACACCACTTTCCTGGCATCGGTCTGGATCATCCCTGGTGAGCATTCAAGCTTCCTTGTCGAAGATTACCATTGACGTAGAAATACTGGTGGGAACAATCAGATAACCATTAGGGCTGATTTCAGCCGCCATACAGCCAAAAAGCCGGGAAAGTTCCAACTGGAACTTTCCCGGCTTTTCATGTGATCTGATGCATTATTTCCAGTTCTGCTCGATAAATTCGTCCCGTCCGGATAACGCACGGTCTTCCTTATAATGTTTCTCGTTTTTCTTGTGGTAATCCTGATGATAGTCTTCAGCCGGATAGAATATAGCTGCATCCCGAATTTCCGTAACAATCGGTTGAGTGAATCGTCCGCTGGCTGCCAGTTCCTGTTTGGACTGTTCAGCAAGCTCACGTTGACGTTCATTATGCACAAAGATTGCCGTACGGTACTGTGTCCCCCGATCCTGGAACTGACCTCCGTCATCCGTTGGATCAATCTGTGGCCAGTATAGCTCCAGCAGTCGTTCATAAGGAAATACATCTGGATCAAATGTAATTTCAACCACTTCGACATGACCGGTCTCCCCGGTTTTGACCTGCTCATATGTTGGATTCTCGACGTGACCGCCGGCATAACCCGATATAATGCCATGAATGCCCGGTTGTTCTTCAAACGGTGTAACCATACACCAGAAACATCCGCCGGCGAATGTAGCTTTTTCCATTCCGTTCATCCCCTCTTATCTAAACTACCTTTTACACTTACCACTCCGATGACAGAACAACCTTCTGATCGCTGTTATCCCCAGATTTTTTATATTTGGCTTTACAAGGAGAAAATCTGGTGATAAAGGCGAGTGTATGCTTTCGAAGCAGCTTTCTTACAGAAAGCTTTTAGCTCCGCTTCTTCAGGTTATTTCTGTCCTCTACGTTCTCGTGTAAATGTTTAGTCCAATTTATATAGATAGCTATTACGCATATCTTTATATATTTTAAAACAACAAGAGGTTGATTGAAAGCCATGGTTATGGCTCTCAATCAACCTCTTCATTGGTAAAACATTTAGCTGACAACTAATTCAAGAAATTATCTTGATTAAGTTACCCGCGACTACGTCCCATCGAACGGAAGATCAAGCTTACGATGGCTACAAGAACGATCGCACCGATCAATGCAGGTACAATGTAGAATCCGCCCATCTCAGGACCCATATCGCCCAAGATTACTCCACCTAACCATCCACCGATGAAACCAGCAATGATGTTACCAATAACACCACCTGGAATGTCACGACCAACGATCAAACCTGCCAACCAACCAATGATACCACCGATAATTAATGACCATAACCAACCCATATCATTCACCTCTAATTAAAGTTTTTGTTGTTGTCTGTCTACTATTAACCGCTACAGAAGCATTTAAACAATTGGCATAAAAATTTTTGCATATTACCTTTTGTCCCCATGCATCTTTCTCTGCAAAACAAGCCTTAGTCAGGTATGGAAACAGATCGCGTTACTTTCCGGCATCTCACCAGCTCAGGGCTGCGTTATGTACCTCCCGAAAGTCATTGTATGTTAGAGCAGACAAGGTTAGTATCACCAATTGAGGTAGGATTATTTATAAAATTGCGTCATATTATAGAATGGATGGGTTAGGTCTGATCAATAAAAGCCTGCACGGCCCTTACCTGGCTGCGCCAGCCAAGTATGTTTATGGCTCTTGTCCAGCTCGCCACGCATCGACTGAATGACTTTCACAATGTCTGTCTGTCCATTCTGATGCCATTCCAGCGCAGCGCTGACATACAACTCACCCAGCTGCGCAAGAGAGAAGGTGTCAGTCAGGCGAGCTGCCTCTACCGTGCCTTCTTCACCCGCGAATATGGTGAAGCCTCGTTGCCGCAAATATTGCAGGCGAAGCTCTTCATCTGGCAAAGGGATTTCATAAGCCCGGTCGAACCGTCCAGCACGGTTCATGAGGCCAGGATCTATTTTCTCCGGATAATTCGTTGTCCCGATCAGGAAAATGCCTTCTTTTGACGTAGCTCCATCCAGTGTATTCAGGAAAAAGGAACGGACTTCATCCGGCATCGAATCGATGTCCTCAATGATCAGTACCATCGGTGCCAACCGCTTGGCAGCCTCGAACACTTCACGCACCGATTCACTGTTGGTATACTCCGTAATCTGCCAATACGCGGCCGGGCCCGGGATACTTCCCGCAATGGATTTTACCAATGTGGTCTTGCCGTTTCCGGGGTGTCCATACAATAGAATTCCCCGTTTATACGGGATATCATAATCTCTGTAAAAGGAACGATCTGCTTCGAAGAACTGATCCAGCGAGCGGAAAATATCCTGCTTGATCTGTGCCGAAAGAACAACATCCTCTCTTCCCACGGAGCGAGTGATGGATTCAACATGACGATCGCTGCCATTCCGGGCATCGGTGTAGACCGTTACTTTTTTCATATTTTGCTGACGTTCCCGTTCCCGGACACTTCCCAGAAATTGCTTCATCTCCTCATCACCGATGGCAAAGACAAAGTCTTCACTGTAGATCCCGTTATCTCGGAAAAATGGAACCCTCACAAGTGCTACGCCCCATTTCGGATAAGCGAATACGTTATTGCGAATGGAGTAATGCACACCATAAGTGGGTATATCTCCATCATCGTCGTAATGCAAGGTCTGAAGCTCCAGATCTTCGAATATACGGGCTACCAATTCCACTTCGTCACTGCCATTTTGCAAGTCTTCCCGGAGTAACTCCCAGTATTCATTGTTCGGGTCAGAACTGGCATAAAGCTTGTACTCAACTCCATAGCGCTGAAGAAGCGCCTCACTGATTCCACGAATCAGCCTTGAATAGATGGCGTACCCTTCCACTCGAATTCGGGTATCATGTTGTTCGTCATAGGTATAGATCGCCTGGGTTGGATCTGTTTGTTTTTCGTTTATTGTCATTATTTCGCTCCCTTTACCGCTACAAGCGGTTTGCATTTGGCTACAACTTGAGCCAGGCCTGCGCCGGTAACACTGTCTATAATTTCATCTACATTTTTATAAGCCTGAGGTGATTCATCAATAATGGATTCAAGTGAGCGTTGATTTACCACAATCTCATCTTCTGTACCCACACCCAGTGCCGTAGCAAAATCTTCCACGCTAATCAATCGTTTTGTTGCCGTCCGTGAACGGATGCGACCCGCACCGTGACATATTGAATAATAATTATCAGCACCCTGCGGCTGACCTACCATGATATATGAAGCAGTTCCCATGGAACCGGGAATAAGCGCCGGATGTCCAGTTGCCAGATAAGGCTTTGGATTGTCCGGGTGACCTGCTGGCAACGCACGTGTCGCCCCTTTGCGATGTACAAAAACGGAACCTTGATCTGCGTGAGATTCCTCCCAGGCATAGTTGTGCATCAGATCGTATAACGTACGAAATTCACATTTGGAGCCAAACACATCCCGGAATGCTTCGCGAATAGCATACGCAATCAGGTGCCGATTGACAACAGCGTAATTCAACGCAGAATACATCATATTCACATAATGACGACCTTCCGCATGCTCAAGTGGAGCAAATACCAGTCTGGGATCGGATGTACCCAGGTTAAGCCGCTGCATAACTTTGGCAATCGCTGACGAACTCGTCTGACTTACATAACCACCCCATGTACGAGAGCCGGAATGAATCATGACCACGACCTGTCCATCATACAATCCCCAAGCTTCAGCGATTTCACGATTCTCTTCAGCGATCTCAATCGCCTGGATCTCGGCAAAATGATTTCCCCCACCCAGTGTTCCGAGCTGACGATGCGAACGATGCCATGTCATATCAGGAACGTGGTTTAACACGTCTTCATCGTAACTGAACTTACTGCTTTCCACATGTGTCAACGCGGTTGATTTTTTCGGTGTATAGCTGTCCGGAATATACTTTTTGGGTAAACCATGCAGTCCTTTACGAACAATATGCTCCAGTCTTATATCCGAGTAATGACCTCGCTGGTTCGCCTCCATCGGCAATACTTTCTCAATGGCCTTAACGAGTTTGCGACGGAGCTTGATGTCTTTCAATTCGTCCTTGTGCAAGTTTGTCATATGCACTCGCATGCCACAGCCAATGTCACTGCCCACGATGGAGGGAGAAACGTATCCGCTCTGCGCATCCCACACGGCTGTCGTTCCAATGCATGTACCTACACCGACGTGTACGTCTGGAGTGTAACTCATATAAGAGATTCCCGGAATCTGCAGATTATTGTTTGCCATCTCGAATACCTTGTAATCGAGCGAGGAGAAGAGCTGTTGCGCCGCATATACGGTTAGGTCGCCTGCAGGCAATTTTACTTCATGCCGGTAGCCACCTGCGATTTCATTTGGATTAGTAAATAAATTAAATTCTGTATTCATAAAAGTGTATTATTCCTTCCTGTACGTTCAGCAAATTCGGTTTGCTGATTCTTCTGTAAAATAAAACTAAAAAAAGTCATAGGCTAATCGCCCATGACTTCTACTGAATGACAATAACGGAGAACAGAGCAGCATAAACATGCTGTCTGTCATCCATCGCTATAATATAAGCGAAGAACGCATATCGATTATAAAAACGCTAAACGATATGCCTATCCCCTATGTCGACCGTATGAGTGCCAATGAAACGATGAGCCGGATATGCTATTGTGTCTACGTTGCGCCCTGTTTGAATCAAATCATAACCAAGCATCATGTCTCTCGGCCTCCCTTCGTTAATGTTAGTCTTATATTAAGGTGACTAGAATTCATGTGTCAACCCTTTTCTTGGAAATTGGACCATGTTACATTTTTCATATGCAAACAAAAACAGGAGATTGTCCTAGGACAATCTCCTGTTTTCCAAATAATAATGATGTTGTTAGCGTAACATGATTATTACAGTCCTGCTTGTTTTTCCAACTCTTCAACCGGATTTTCGTCTTCTTTTTCAGGAACTTTGGAAGACAGGAACCAACCACATACTGCAATGGTGATCAGTACAATATAGAATCCGAATTTCCAAATTTTATTTTCCGGGAAATGCTCATCCAGAACACCCAATGAAGGGTGTGCGAGTGTAATAACTGCCAGCTTAACCCCTACCCAACCCACGATGACAAAGGCCGCAACTTCAAGTCCTGGACGGGAATGAAGCAATTTTACAAAGTATGAGGCTGCAAAACGCATGATCACAAGCCCGATGAATCCACCGAGGAAGATAACGATAAACTGTCCACCGTCTAGTCCGCCAATCGCAGGCAATCCACTTGGTGGCAACGCCACGGCCAAAGCAACAGCAGCCAGAATGGAATCAACTGCAAATGCGATATCCGCTACTTCGACCTTGAAAACGGTCATCCAGAAACCGGATTGTTTTTTCGGTTTCTTAGGTGTTGAATCAGCTGCTTCATCTGTCTTGTTGCGACTACCCAGTATCTTTTTAACGATGTGGTTAATCGAAATATACAGGAGATACAGGGCACCGATCGCTTGTACCTGCCATACATCGACGAGGAAAGAGATCAGGAACAACGAACCTAAACGGAAAACAAATGCACCCATCAAACCATAGAACAACGCTTTTTTGCGCTTATCTTCAGGCAAGTGTTTAACCATGATTGCGAGTACCAATGCATTATCTGCTGCGAGTAATCCTTCAAGGACCACTAAGACAGCAAGCACCCACCCATATTCTAATAATAATGAAACATCCAAAATTGACTCCTCCTTAATATTCTTATGATGTACAAAAAAAAGGACCTTTACCATCACTGGTAAGGTCCTTTTATATCCACAAAAAGAGACCTTTACCGAGCATGAAAACTTGGTAAAGGTCTCGCTAACAACAAAATTGCTGCCAATAAAGCCGGGGATATAATCCCGAATTGACGACTTTACTGTAAAAGCTACTCCCCTTTAACAGGAATATGTAGTTTTAGTTGGAACGGGTTGTTTAACCTGTACTCATCATATTTCATAACGTTAAATAAAGTCAAGCTTTATTTACGATACAACTTACGGAATACGACAACATCATAGATCATATTCCCCAGTGGAATGAAAGAAACAAAGAACAGAGCAATTGGACGGCGCAGACGCCATTTCTGTGAGGTGTACATAGTCACCATAAATAACAAATACATTAAAAACAAAAAACCGTACAGATTCCCAAACCATGTGACAGCCTGCGGCATAACACCGGCGTCTCTCAACGGAAAAGCAACAAACAGTAGCAACACGTACGAAATGCCCTGCAACCACAACATCAGCCGAAAGCGCCCCAGCGTAGAATGTAACATTATTTTCCTCCTGCTTTTATACATGTAACGAATTCAATTGTTCCCGTACAGTATATCACAAAAGCTGAATATCTCGCTTAATGCCATGCAGCAGATTATTCCTGCACGCTTATATGGGTGGTTCACCTATCATTTCGCAGGAGCCAAATCCTTTAACTTCTCATAAGATATATGACGAAGATTGTTACAGATGTCGGACAAGGAGGAGCCTGATCATGAAAATAGCTATGGTTGCACCCGAGAAATTGCCTTTGCCCGGTAATGGTTCCGTGGAAATCTGTATCCTGGGCATCGCTCGTGAACTAGCCCATCGCCATCAGGTGACCATTATAAGTCGTCAAATGCAAGGTCTACCCGCCACAGAACAGATCGACGGGATCACCATCCAACGTGTCCCTGCATCGAGTCCTGTCATGTACACCAAAGCAGTTATACGTCTGTTATCCAAACAACCCTACGATGTCATTCAAGTGGATAACAGGCCACGAAGTATGGCTACCATCAAACGAGCTTTTCCACGTACTCCCGTTGTACTCTATCTTCACTCGTTAACGTTTGCTCAGCCCGGGCCTTCCAAACTCACATTAATGAAAAAAGCTGATTGGATTGCCGTCAACAGTCATTCCCTGCGAAAAAGGTTAGGCCGCAGATTTCCGTTGGTAAAACACCGGATGAGTGTTGTTCCATTGGGTGCAGATCTAAGCCGCTTCAGACCTGTTGAATCCAGCGAAGAACAGATTCATCTGCGTACACAATTTGGAGTAACTAAACCATTCTCTATTCTGTATGTCGGCAGGCTGATCCCTGGAAAAGGTGTAGACGTATTAATTCGTGCGACTGCCCTCCTTCAGCAACAGATGCCTGTTCAACTGGTTGTTGCAGGCAAAGGACCTCCGTATTACATGCGTAAACTTCGCGAACTTGCCCAAAAACAAAAAGTCCATGTTTCCTTCCGTGGTCAGATAAACCATGAGCATATCGATCAGTTGTATCGGGCAGTCGATTGTCTGGTCTGTCCGTCTCAAGAACATGAAGCGTTTGGCCTGGTTAATGTTGAGGCGATGGCTTCAGGATTACCCGTCATTGCTTCGGATAACGGAGGTATTCGTGAGATTATTGAATCAGGTATCAATGGATACCTTGTCACCGCTTATAAGCGTCCCCAACGTTTCACCTCTTACCTGTACAAACTTGCAAGCAATCCCACTTTTGCCGAGATGTTAGGGAAAGCTGGCCGAGACAGCGCAAGGGCACATTTCAGTTGGGCAAGAACAGCCATGCATCTGGAAGCGACCTATACCAGGCTCATCCGTAAATGAGCCTTTCTTCTGTTAGGATGATCAAGCTTTTTCACGAAATTGCCATCCCTTAATCAAAGAATCCATCTGCGGAACAGGAATGTGACTCATCTCAATTAACTCCATAATCACCATGTCTCTCATCATGAATCGTACTTTGGCACACGTTAGTTGATGAAATACATCGTAGAATGCGGTCCCGGTCCAACATCCATGAGGTACGACAAGTGGATCATTAACGATATAACCTACGGCTCCAATCGGGGGAATAACAACCTTAATCGCTTGATGATCCAAACGATTATCTGGATCTTTGACGAGATACACCGTATCCCCCACATGTAAAGCTTGTACTCCATGGTAGTGGTCCATCCCATACATAGCTGCGAATAATTTGGTGCTCATATTACCTGCTCCTTTTCCAGTATTTCTCCATGATTAAAATTTTCACAAAGATACATCGGTTTCATAATGTTCCAACCACTCGACAAGTTGCCTGCGTATCTCTCTACGAAACTCACGAGGTTCAAGTACCTCTGCCTCGGGCCCAAATTGATACAACCATTTCAAAAATTCTCTGCTGCTATTCAGTGTCACTTCAAATAACAATCCCCCATCCGACATATTCGTCATTCGCGGGCGAACAAACATCTCTTCTTCTTTTATGTAGGGGGCCACTTTCTCAGAGAATCTTACCTTGAAATGGATATTTTCGTCGCCACGGTCAATAGACCATGTGTTCTTCATGTACTGTGTTATGTTGAAATCACCCTTGTCGAAACCGGCATTTGTTCGTGTCACATCCAAAAAACGGCTAATTCGAAACAATCGAACTTTTTGCAGCAAATGGCAGTATCCGATCAAATAAAAACGTTGATCACGTGGAATGAGATAATAGGGATCGATATCCCGGACTGTGATCTCATTTCTTGTCAGCGTATGATATTGAGTACGAATGGTTTGCTGGCTTAGAATAGATTCGATAATGGGAATCAGCAAATTAGGGTCTTTTCCTTCCTCACGATAAGCAGGCGTGCCCATCCGAATAATTCCCGCAATATTCTCTACAATGTCACTGTTTCTTGATTTTAGTTTGGTATGAGCCGACATGACCTTGTCAAAAGCTGAATCGAACTCAGCAGGTAACTTGGAGGTGTCAACTACGGACGGCAGCAAGGAGAAGACCATTGCTTCCTGTTCAGTAAAATCTAATGGATACATCGCAAACTCACCAATAAATCGGTAACCTTTGCCGTATCCTTCATTCATAATCGGGGCGACCCTATCCAAAATCCGGAGATCACGATAAATCGTGCGTACAGTCGTACCGCATTTCAGCGCCAATTCCTTGGCCGAAATTCCAGGATTTGCTTGTATAGCCTGAAGTATACGCAGCAGACGAATTAATTTCTCTGTCATGTAGTTTCTCCCCTTCGATATTTTATCGGCAAGGAAAACTAGTTCCTTTAGTACAGGACTAAATCTTTAGTCCCAATTTTATTTTCGCAATTTCACCATTTTTGTATAGTCCAATTGCACTTTTACCCCCTTTTAATATACATTCTCTTACTTGCTTGCGTAAAACATTAACCCAAAAGACCTTAAACCTAAGCCTGAAAGCCTATACAATTTTCTAAAAATAATACAAAAAAAGCCCTGATCTCTACAAAGAGACAAGGCTTTTCTCGGAATTACTAGTTATGCAACTGTAATAATTGATCCATCACATTTGCCATATGCTCACAGAGTTCAGGAATGTCCCCCATCTGGTCTTCATTCACACTGCGGTCAAAATAAACGTGAGCCGTGACGTTATACATGATTGGCTGTTCATCAAAGATATATCGGATGTTCTGGCACACCCTCTGCTCAGGCCAGCTCTTCTGTAATATCGGACCAATAACCGGGCACTGCTTCTCAGGCTCCTTCACAACCATACTAAACCGTAGTTCCAAACGGCAACCCGGATTCGCACCAGGCGTCTCCAGGATCTCCGCTGCAAGCTCCTCAAGGGAACTGCTTAATACAACTTCCCCTGTTACTTCCGGGCGATCCCTGAGACAGAATTGTAATGTGAACTCTCTGGACATCACTGCCATCTCCAGCCGATCTTTACGCCCTGTAATCTGAATACGTTCATCCAGGTTATCCATATCATAGAGATAATTCTCAAACCCGACTTTCAGATTATCATACACCGTTGGATCAAACATTGAATTAAACCTACTTTCTTACCCTTTAACATGTATTGTAGTACATTCTCATTTTTCATGCGAACATCGAAATCTCTTGTCTTGGAAATATAAAAAGCCCAGTCACTAGGACTGGGCTTCCCGCTAAGCATGCGATCTGATGAGATCCCTGAGCTTCGCTTATTCTTCTGTAGCTTTTTCTTCAGCTGCCGGTTCAGCTTCCTCAGCAGAAGCCGTTGGCTCTTCCTCAGCGGCTTGTGGCGGCATGACGGAAGCGATGATGGACTCAGGTGATGTTATGAGTGTCAAACCTTTATCCAGCTTGATATCCGCAGCAGTCAAGCGATCACCAATATCCAATCCGCTGACATCCACCTCAATGGACGTTGGCAGATCCGCAGGCAATCCTTCTACTTCCAGCTGTGTCTCCTGTGTCTGGAATACACCGCCAGCTTTCGAGCCGGCCGCTGTACCCTGGAAGTCGATCGATACACTTACGCTGATCGGTTTGTTCTTGGAAATTTGCAAAAAGTCTACGTGCAGCAAACGTCCGTTACGCTCTTGCTGATCCTTGATCAGCACCGGAACCGTTTTACCGCCCTCCACATTCAGGTTAAACATTTCGGAGCGGCCTGTGCGTGCCACTTTCAGCATTTCTTTTTCATCTACATGTATTGAAGCACCTTCAAGTCCCGGGCCGTAAACGACTGCGGGAACTCGTCCGCCTTGTCTTAACAGGCGCAGTGCTGCACCTTTCTTTTCCGTTCTTGGCGTTGCTGTAAGTTGAGCCATTTTTCCGTTGGATTTCATGATTGAACATCCTCCTTCAAGGGATCACTACATTATATTTGTTGGAAAGCGCTAAAGCTTCGCTTATAGACCATAATTGGTCTTTTTTCCTTTGGCCGAATCGTGGGCCATATCTATATTTACCCCAATGATAGAGGATCTCAAACACGAAACAGGACAATTAATTATTTTTTGGCAAGTTATGCGGCTTATAATCAGACCAAAAAAGCAGTAGGAATCTCTTCCAACTGCTGGTTTAACAAGGTTTTGACGAACTACATTCGACGTTATAAATAAAGAAAACTATGCACTATTACGATCCTCTGTTTTTTCGCTTTCACGAATGATCTGCATCTCGTCTGATCCGCTACGGACAATAATGTGTACATCCCCATCTTCAGGTACAATGTCCACGTAACGGTCTCCGCACGTATCTTTAGCTTCCCATTCGTTCAATCGAATGATCAATCCCAGGTGATGCAGACCCGGAGCAACGCGGAAGCGGGCTTCTGCGGCATTTCCGACTTGTTCCAGCCGTACTGCTCCGTCCTCCATACCTGTGCCCCATACCCAGACATCCCAACCTTCATAATACCGGTCTTCCCGTTCGTATCGAAGTGTGACGGTTCGCGAAATCTGTTTATGAATCGTTACACCAAGCGTTGCCCGGATTCCTCCAGCTTCAGCAATAATATGGGTTATTCCAGGTGTCATCGCACGTACGATCCCTGCTGCACTCACCGCTGCAATTTCTGGATGAGAAGAGCTCCAGCGTATATTTGAATCCTGAAGCGGCTGACCAAATTGATCCAGAACCAAAGCACGGAAGCGACTGATTCGAGTCATGTACATGACAGGTTCGCCCACAATTTCGATTCGTTCAGCATGACGATAATCCACTTGTAACATACAGCTTGCCGTTATGTCCCCACAGTGGACTGTAATCGAAGCTTCCCCCCGTTCCAGTGCATGGATTGTTCCATCAGGCTGGATCTGAATAATATCCGGATCAGAAGAAGTCCAGGTAACTGGAGCTTTTTCTACCACATTGCCAATACTGTCCCGTACGATCGCTCGCAGTTGAGTGGTCTCCTTCGGACTATATACCTGGCGAGGAAAACTAATCTCCACTGTTGATGGTTCAGCGCCTCCAGCATGCTCTGTGTCATACAGTACCATCAAAGACCATCGTTCTACCTGAACAGTACCACGAACAGTCTCGATCACGTCTGTGCCTGCCTGATGATCATTGACTACAACGTGCCAGTCCCCTTCCCCCAGGTCGACATGCTGCTCATGTTCCGTTCCGTTATAGATGACCATAATCTGATTCCAGGTGTCCTGATTCGCACCATTCTGAAGTATAAAGGCAACTACATTGCCATCCGCACGAATAACACGAAGGTGATTTCGTACCTGTTCAGCATCAATCATACGAAAAGCGGGATGTGTTCGCCGCAAATGAATAAGACCACGATAGTAGTCGAACACCAGTCTGAAGCGTGATTTGTTGGCCCATGTGATGGCGTTCACCGCATCCCCGCTCCGATAACTGTTATGATCACCGGCTTTGGATCTGAGCATCTCATCCCCTGAATGCAGAAACGGAATTCCCTGAGAAGTAAGCAGAATGCCGGAAGACAGTAAAAGAGCGACGAACCATCTCATGATTCAAAACATCATCTGCATCCACATACCGATATGGATCTGCTGCTTTTACCGCGGACTCAGCACTCCCACCACCCACGGGCTGTCCGTCCTTCCATACGGGAAATCCTAATTCATGTCTAAGGTTCATTGTTGTTGCAATTTTATCCCACAGATTGAGATTGTCATGAGCAGTCACATAATTGACAACTTCCACTGGTGAAGATGTGAAATCATCCAGTGCTCCTGCTAATCCCCTAATAAGCTCATATTCCTGCCCTCCGGCACCCGTAACAAAACCTCTGCCACTGCCATCACTATCGCCCTTGATTGCACTGCGAAAATGATCATTAAATACTGCAAACCCCTGACCTCGCTGGGTTCCTTTTAATGTTTTGCGGTCCAAAGGTGAATCTCCACCCATCCAGGGTTCCCCATAGATCAGAAACGCCGGATCGATCTGTTCCTTCAATTCGCGTGTCAATTCATTCATCGTTTCCGTATCAATCAGGGCCATGAGGTCAAATCGAAATCCGTCCACATGATATTCTTCTGCCCAATATCGGAGAGAATCCAAAATATATTTTCGCACCATTGGACGTTCTGTCGCCAATTCATTGCCTACACCAGAACCATTACTGAGGGTACCATCCTCCCGATAACGGTAATAATAGCCTGGTACAATCCGTTCAAAAGGTCCCTCTTCCACGCTATACGTGTGATTATAGACAACATCAAGTACAACGCGAATGCCTTGTCTGTGAAGCGATTGAACGAGTGATTTGAGCTCCCGAATTCGAACTGCAGGATCGCGAGGATCTGTCGCATACGAACCTTCGGGAACGTTATAATGCTGGGGATCATAACCCCAGTTGTATGGTGCTCTGACATTTGAACCCACATCTGCTGTAGCGAGTTCATTCACCGTCTGATAATCCGCCACAGGCAGAAGATGTACATGAGTGACTCCCAGTTCGGCAAGATGGTCTACGCCAATACTATTGCCTGCTCTATCCGTCAGACCGGATGCCGTGAATGCCAGATATTTTCCCTTGTACGGAATATCTGCATGTGGATCCGAGGAGAAATCACGAACATGCAACTCATATAACACGGCATCAACAGGACGCAGAAAAGCAGGTTTGACATCCAGGTCCCAATCGACTGGATTGGTGGTCTCCAGATCAATAATAGCCGTTCGTTGCCCATTAGCCGTTACCGCTCTGGCATAAGGATCAACAACTACTTCAATCCGCTGATTATCATGGATAATTCGGTACATATAATAATGTCCTGCCCAATCGCCTGTAAGCTCCAAAGTCCAAATTCCGTCCACATCACGTGTCAAGAAATGTTCCTGCCCATTTTCATGATCTTGTACTTTACCAATATCGTTGTAATGCCCTTCATCGTCAAAAACCAATATATAAACCTGTTGTGCCGTAGGTGCCCACAATTTAAAAGTACTTGCTGCACGAGTATATGTTAAGCCAAGATCGTTGCCATCGTAACGAAAAGAAGTCCATTCCGGCATCGTTCCCACCGCCTTTATATCCATTGATTTCGTGTTGTCCCGATGTTACGGAGTGGGACGTTGTTTGTCAACCCGGGGTTGTCTGTACTCATCATATCGGTCCAATTTGCGTATTCAATTAGCAATCGCTTTCAAAATATAGGATATGAAAACAAGCGCCATAGATTGACAGCATTTGTACCTGTCCTGACAAAAAAAGTTTGGAATATACGAGAATAAATTGCAGGATGTCATTTGGTTGAGATTAAAATGCACCAACAGGTGCACAGCATAAAAATGCTCCAGACATGACGATGTATAGCCCTGCGACCGAGGCATTGGTTTCTGACGCATCAACAAATCCCCCTTTCTTACGGGAAAGGGGGATTTGTTTTATCTCAATTTATTTGATTAGATTTGATTGGATATCTTGAACGTGTCCTTGTTAGCGATTTTACTAATGGTTTGTTGGACCCTTCAATTCTTGGCAAGCTTTGCGTTCATTAGGAATTGGAATACATCACCGTAAGGGATATCGCATTCACATGTACCTGTCCGTCCTGTATGGTGCGTATCGTATCAACGCCTGCTTGTCCTTTCTCTACAATCACATTCCATGTCCCTGTGGGAATAGCGATATCACGGTTTTCTTTTGCCGCGTTATAGATGACAACAATACGTTCCCATGAATCGCTGGCTGCTGTACCGTTCAGTTCATACGCTAACAGCCCGTTACCTTTTTCGATCAGACGAACATGCTTCTCGATATCTTCCCGTGTACGTAGCCGAAAGGCTGGATGTTCTCGCCGAAGACGGATCAGCCCACGATAATAATCAAATACCGGCTTGAACAGCTTCTTCTGCTCCCAATGTATGGCATTGACCACGTCTCCACTCTGATGGCTGTTGGCGTCCCCATATTTGCTGCGAAGCAGCTCATCTCCAGCCGCGATCAGGGGGATACCCTGGGAGGTTAAAACGATACCATTGGCAAGCAGACAACGCCTAACGGTCTCATTCTCCAGAATGTGTTCCGAATCGATCTGCAGGTAAGGCTTAGCCTTCTCTACTGCCTCTTCCACACTCTGGCATCCACGAATACTTCCATCCTCGTCATAGGTGAGGAAATTCAAGGTATCGTGGAGTCCTTGTGTACGTGCGACTTTGTCCCACAGGTTGAGATTATCGTGCACCGTTACATAGTTAATCGTCTCGGATGGACCATCCGTAAAATCCTGAACGGCTCCCCGGACGCCAGTCCACAATTCGTCTTCTTTCCCGTCCGCGCCCGTCGCAAATCCCGTACCCATGCCATCGCTGTCTCCCTTGATCACTCCGCGGAAATTATCGTTAAACACAGCAAAACCCGCCCCGCGTTGCGTTCCTTTTAGGGTCATATCATCACCAAGCGGCGAATCCAGTGCGCCCCATGGTTCACCATATAACAATATGGAAGGTGACACTTCGGTGTGCAATTCCGCTGCAAGTTGTTTCATCGTAGTTGTGTCGATCAGGCCCATCAGATCAAATCGAAAACCGTCCACATGGTACTCCTCTGCCAAGTAACGGACCGAGTCGATGATAAATTTGCGAACCATGGTGCGTTCAGTAGCCACCTCATTGCCCGTACCTGAACCATTGCTATAGGTCCCATCGGCGTTTTGACGATAGTAGTACCCTGGTACAAGTTTTTCAAAAGAGCTGCCTGCCGTATCAAACGTATGATTATATACCACATCCATAATGACACCTATTCCCTTGTTATGAAGGGCCAGCACCATGGATTTGAACTCACGAATTCGTGTCTCCGGATCATCTGCACGTGATGCATAGGAACCTTCCGGGACATTGTAATGGAGCGGATCATATCCCCAGTTATAGTTGGAGCCATCAGACGTATCACCATCTACTCTGGATTCATCCACCGTCGCAAAATCAAATACAGGCAGCAGATGCACATGGGTGATCCCGAGTTCAACCAAATGATCGATCCCCAGTGTGTTGCCCTCCGAATCACGCAGACCCGTCTCGGTAAAAGCCATGTATTTGCCTTTATTCGTTATACCCGATGATGGGTGAATGGAAAAATCACGTACATGCAGTTCGTACAGGACTGCATCTACAGGACTGGTCAATTCTGGGCGAATGTCCTCACTCCATCCCTTCGGATGTGTCTGCTCCAGTCTGACAATTACACCCATTTCTCCATTCATGGTCACTGCTCGTGCGTAGGGGTCTACAGCATGGGTTGAATGTCCATCTTCGAAAGTAGGCTTATACATGTAACGGTAGCTACTTAAATCACCCTCCAGTTCCAGAACCCAGATGCCTTGTTCTTTCTTTTGCATAGGTAACGCCTGCTGTTTCTGTTGATTGGGCTCTTCTTCCGGGCTCCCCCCTGTCAAAGGTGGGTACAGAAGTAGTTCCATCTGAACAGCTAACGGTGACCAGACTTTGAAGTGACAGGTTTGTGCTTCTAATGTGACACCTAAATCTCTTCCTTTGTATGTATCTTCTGAAATCATTATTTCCTGCTTATCCTCTTCAATCATGTGTGTTGTTCCCCTCTCGTTGAGAAAATTGATGAATATGGATGGTACGAGTGCTCCTTACCCTTTATACCCGTTCTGCTGCCCAACCATAATCCGAATTACACAAAAAAGAAGACAAACGTCATGTAGATTCACATTACGCTTGCCTTCTTTATGGGTAAAACGATATCTCTCTAATGTGGTACCTGGGATTGGAAATCATTCCGGCTGGATTGATCGGCGTGGTACAAAACCACGTCCCCATCTTGCATCGGCCAGCTTCTCCCCTGATTATCTACCGGGTTGTTATCAAAACCTTCCATTTGCCATTGATTCATCAACGGTGCGTGAATATATTGCAGATGTGGTGCACTCGTATTACCACTGCGCAATGTTTCCATATTGAAGTTAACCACAATGTAACCCTCCCTCAGAAATACCATTGCCTTCTCATCCAACTGGTTTTGTCTGGCAAGTGACTCGAGATCGGTTCCTTTGGGCACTGCATATACATCTGCGGGCAAGCTATATTCCCCATACCAGCGCTGAATCGCTGCATTCGCCCGATCCACATTAACACTGGAGGGAATATCTGCTTTTGGGCCAATGAGTGTGCGGATCTGTGAAGGAAGAATCATCCAGTCATAACGACCTACCCACGTTTTATGATGAGAGGTCTGATCCACGAAACGAACCATATGTTCCGCCATTGTACCCTGATTGCGTTCCTCCTCCGACAGTTCATAGGTATACTGATAGCGCGCTGTATCACCTAACTCCGTACCGGGGACATTCCGCAACCGTGAGTTCAAGACAACAAAACGTTTTTCTAAATCTTGTGCCGATCCGATACGAATGAGTCGTTCCTGTCCTCGATGGTAGTATAAATCCACTTTTTGCTGGGTGGTGCCATCTTTACTCACAAAAGAGAACGTCGGCGTGATTCGGATACCATCCTGTTTCCCAAACATGTTGCCCTTGGTTTTCAGATCAAACTTGAAATGGTAACCTGTCTTCACTGCAGCATTCCGGAAACCTTGTATCGGATGACTGCCGGGACGAATAGGCAGGACATAGGGAGCCAAATTACCCCGGGGCTCTCCGTCTATACTGTTTCCTCCGGTCCAGTAGCTCACACCCGTTGGTTCGGGGCTGCCCATCCGCTTACGGAACACGTTCTCCCAGTTGTAGTCTGAAATATCGGTGATGTGAAAATCATACAATCGTCCGATAACCTCTACAGCAACGGTATCTGCTGCGACATGATGGGTCAGATTGGTGTTCGCATCCTGTTGTTCTGTGAAGTTTGCAGGTGCATTTTCGGCGATATTTCGAAACTCAACCTGGTAATTCCCTTCATCTACCCATACAGGAAGATAAAAAGGGGTGTCCAACTGATTTACCGGAATATCCACCCATGTCTTGGCCGGAATAAACTGACTTCTGGCACCGTTATAGACATCGAATGGAAAACGAACCTGTTTGATCCGGAAATATTTCGCATAATCATGGTTTCCATACCCAGGATAACTTGCTACATCCAAATGTTGACCTGAGGTTGGGATTCGTACAATGAATGGGCGCTCTAAAATAAGTGCAGCTCTGGTCGGATCAGGCGTAGTCTTCTGGTTATGCGGCTGATCATCTGACACCCAGGCATAGTTCACAACTGGAGTATGTACTGTAACCGAGTTAATGCCCAGAATGGGGAACTTCTGATCCTGCCCTCCGTTAACATTGCCAGGGAGAAGTCCATACGTAATCTCACCCGTGGTTGGCTGGTTAGCTTTGTTCATCAATGTGTTCTTAATCGTAAGCCGGTTCTGGTACAGAACATCGTCTCCGATCATGCCAGACTGCGGGATCGTCCCAGGTCTTGGAGCGGTTTTCTCCACGGGAGCAGGATCCATAATCGTCGCTCCATTAAAGGTTACTTTATCATTATTGACGGTATTCTCTCTAACCTCCGCTTCAGCTTTGGATTGAAACAATGATGTTTCATCTGGCGTAGGCGGTTCAACCGAACCACCCGGAACCCCTTCGGTGCCAAGATCAATCTCTCGACATGGCGCAGGTTTTACATGAGTGGTAACCGCAGGATCCATAGCCGATTGCAAAGTCGGTGGTGTATATGCATTGGGCGTCAAGGTCACGGTGTCACCATAACCACCTAGCGCATAGTTAGATACCTTGGCTTCATTTAACTGATAAACCTCCAGGTTATCGATCTGCCAATAGCTATATGTCCGTGTTACTTGCATATTCTTATCTCCAGGTACATCAAGTTCTTTTGGCTCAGGAGGTGTTCCTGGATCAC
The DNA here is from genome assembly GCF_030815985.1 of Paenibacillus sp. W2I17. Lineage (NCBI taxonomy): Bacteria > Bacillati > Bacillota > Bacilli > Caryophanales > Paenibacillaceae > Paenibacillus > Paenibacillus sp. W2I17. The sequence goes on along the minus strand of NZ_JAUSXM010000001.1, from coordinate 6,218,552 downwards.
CCTCACCACTAGAGGCTCTTCCCGGGATCGTCCAGGTTTTATGATAAACCCTTTTCACTTTAACGGTGTAAGTCACCGTTCCCGTCATGTTAACCCAGCGGTGCTGAAACAGATATTCCTTGGCCAAGACATTGGCATAGAGATCTTCCGAAGTTGGAATACCATGGGTAACATCGAACTTCTCAGATCCACGCTCGTCTGCCTTCAACACACCTCGGACAGATGGGTCCATAACCGATGCTTCAATAACCGTGCCTCTACTAGGTGGGCTGATGGTCACAGGGCAAGCGTTCGCAGGGTCGCCCCCCGGATCGCCATCATTACCACCTCCTCCATTATCCGTGCAGTCCTTCACTTCAAGCACCTGAGTCCCTTGTTCATCCAGTTGCTGAGCAGAATCAAGAAAATGAGCTTTTATGGTAGTGCTACCCACGATCCCTTTGGTCGTGATTTTGCCATCAGCGCCGATCGTTGCCACAGCCGGATTCGAGCTTTGCCACGTCAATTTGGGATGAGCCGTCAGTTTATGAACAGAGCGATCCGGTTTGGTTAGAACTGCTTCTGCCTGTAGAGGTGTCGTATTGGCTTTACAAGCATTCGGCAGATTCACAACGAGTCCTGGCTGAGACGTGACTGTTATGGTGGCGGTATCCGAGATCAGATATGTACCATTGTTCCAGATTGCACGCACAGTGACCGTGCCTGGACTTTCGGCCTTTAACATTCCTGTTTTCAGTTCAATGCTCGCGATCGTCTCGTCAGAGGAAAACCATTTGATTTCCGTTTCCCTGCGGGATACGTCGATGCCCTCACCAAAAGCTGTCGCACCATAACCTTTCGTCTTCACCTTGGCTTCCATCTGTTGTGTTTTCCCTATGTTAAGGGTAGAATCCTCTTCTACAGTTATCTCTTTTTCTTCTTCCAAATCACCTTCCCAGATGATATCCATGGGTGTAAAATAAGAAGCATTGTATTTAGGACAGCCCGCCGTTGTTTGCCCACCATTTGCGAAAGGGCTCTTCTCGGTTGGTATATGGTACCCTCCAGTAATTGTTCTTATTGCAACAATTGTTGAAGGAAAAGGTGGGGTAGGGTCTCCCACACCAGTATATGAATCTTGATCTGCTCTCCCCTGATAATTAACATCATGGATTCGGACATTAAAGATACTTGAGACTTCTACTCGTCTGGAATTATAATCAGGCCAGTTTTCTGCAGGCCATCTACTGAAATCTACACTATCTGGAACTTCTGTAGCAGCAGGAAATGGACTGGAGCAACTCCCTGCATTATTCGCATAAGTTGGTCCCCCAGCATGGTCAGCTCTAAATTGTCCGCTATCCACTTGGTACCAATATACCCCTGGCCTCCCTACAGTAGGAGTGGCTAATATTGAAACCTTCCGAGGGTTTTTCATAGATTTAGGTCCATACTCATCTGTAGCAGCATGAACAACGTTCATAGGTAAGTACAATACTAACAATAATAATATTTGTGAAATAAATATACTCACTAAAATAATAGCAGAAAAATAATTAAGCTTTTTCATTACAACTTGCTCACCATCCTGATAAGGCTACCTTTGAATTTTAAATTCTCCTTCTGTATCTGATTTCAAAAAATAAGACCAAGATTTATTCCTTAAAGTCGATGTAGTCCAAAATCTTTTCTGTAATCCTTTTTTTATAAGTTCTCCTGAGTCCATAGGAATTGTCACATTACTCTGTTTCTTAGCCAAATCTAAATCAAGACGATTAAATTGTATTAACGAATCCGAAAGACCTTGGTTAAATGTAATTAAATTCGAGGTTTCTAAGTTAGATGTAAATGACACATCTGCAAAAGTCCTATAGGAGCCACTTGCGTACTTATCCGGAAGAAAGAGCTTCGCGTAAATACCCTTCGGCTTATTTTGAGTAGCGTCTACAACGATAAAACGATGAATTTTTAATACACCCGATTTATTGCTTAAATTGATATTTCCTTTCGATAAATCAGATATCATGACCGAACCTGAACTATATTCATAATTACTAATGGTCGTTAAATTCGTACCCGTCGTGCCGACCTCTCTCATCTCATTCAAGTCACTATACTTCCCTGCATCCGTGCCCTCCACGTCCATATAACGCAGTAAAATGGCCGATACTTCTGCACGAGTGGTGGAATCCGCTGGTTTTAATGTGCCATCCTGGAATCCACCTACAATCCCTGTCCCACGGACAAGGGCAAGATACGGAATCTGTTCGGCACGAATGGTGCCGCGGTTCACTTCCGGTGTGGGGAGCAGCGTATTTTTTGTATCGTTAAAAGCATCCTGAAAGCTGCTCCCGGACTTTATCAGTCCATTTGCAATCCATTTCATCATCTCGTAACGCGTTAGCTCAGCATTTGGATTGAACCCTTTGGCGTAATCGCCAGCATTAATGAATCCTTGTCCAACAAGTTGGCTAACCGCCGCTTCAGACCAATGTCCCTTGAGATCAGCAAAGGGATTCTGCCCCTCTACCTTCTCCAGTCCAGTCGCACGGGCAAGTATGGTCGCATATTCCCCACGCGTGATTTTGCCATTGGGACGAAACGTTCCATCCTGGTAACCAGAGATCAAGTTTTTTTCATACGCTTTGGCAATTGTTGCTTGAGCCCAGTGGCCCTTGATATCCTTGAACTTGCTAAGGGCAGTGTCACTTGTTCCCGATGCGGCATTCGCTTTTGACGTCAAATGTACGGGGCCAACGGGCAATAGTGTTCCTACCAATACAGCTGTCGTTAACAACCCGACGATCCAACCGTTCCGTTTTTTCTTCTTCTCGTGTCCTTTAATCTGCTTCTTCAACCTACTCACGCTCCTATGTACCTTAGTATGGGGATGCTTTGCTTGGTCAACCTAGTCACTTCTCTTCATAACCAAAACCTAAATTTGCCATAATAATCAATATTCTACCATGTTGTACTAGGCTATTGGTATTATTTTTCGTCCATCCCCATCACTTCAAGGCGTGCGCCCCTCCTTCCATAGACCCACTTCATTCGCCTAAAACACAAAAAAAGGCCATGAATCCGCAGATTCATAGCCTTATGCTTTAAGGGTGTGGTCTTTCTTATGATATTGGAAAAATGAACTCCCTCATAGAATAAACCATATCATTCCATTTGATCAACCTTTTTTTATTTCCCCCAGCTTTATTTCCCGTTCAATTCCTTGTAGGATGCTTCGAGTTCTGTGATCAATTGATCACCACCGGCTTTTCTCCAGCTTGCGATTTCCTGCTCCCAACCTGCATCATCGATTTTGCCCATAATGTACTTGGTCTGTGCATCCCAGATCATCTGATCCAGCTCCTGACCACGCTCGGTATAGATCGCTGAAGACAATGTGAGTGCCGGATTAGCAATGGCATACTGCTCATTTTCACGCGCCATCTTTGTACCTTTCATACCAATGGGAACATCAACCAGTTCAGGTACGTTATAACCTTCAATACTTAACAGATTATCCCGGTATGGCTTCACTTCACGCTGATAAGCGTCAAAATCTTTGAGTTCGGTTTTCCCATCCGCAGTTTTGGTGTAGTGCACATCGAGCAATCCACGGAGCTGTAACATACTCAATTCCTCATCCATCAACTGATCCAAGAACGTAAGAACCTTCTTCAATTGCTCCTCATCCGTAACGGATGCCTTCGGGATGACCAGCATTCCGTAGTTTCCCGGCTCCCCGGCGATTCGAATACCATCGGTTCCCTGGAACGGAGCCACATCAATCTCTCCATCCGGAGCGTTAGGTGTAAGGCGCTGCTGAGAGGACTTTCCGTTCTGGGCCACACCGTTAAGCTTCATGCCAACCAGGCCGGAATCCATTTTTTTGTCCGCATCGGAAGGGTCCAGGGCAGGGAAATCACTATTAATCAGTCCCTCGCTGAACAATCGCTTGAAAAGTTTCATCGTATCCACATATTCCGGGGTCAAGAACTCCGGGGTCAGTTTCCCAGCATCATCCACCCCCCATTTGTTGACACCGCCAATACTTACAGCAATCCGCGTCAGTGGGGAAGAGACGCCCTCATTATACTTTTTGAAGAGCAGTGCACCGTACGTATCTTCTTTACCATTCCCGTCAGGGTCATCCTTGCGAATGGAGCGCATCACTTCATACCAGTCATCCAGCGTTTTGGGTATATCCAGCTTTAATGTATCAAACCAGTCCTTGCGATATACGATCGCAGTCCGTCCAATATCCCGGAAGTTCGGAATACCGTAGACCTTGCCTTCAATTTTGATATTGTTAAAATAAGCCTCGGATTGGGCAGACAGGTTTTTATAATCCTTCAAGTAAGGCCCCAGTTCCCAGAACAGTCCCGTTTTGGCGGCATTAAATGTGGTCGGTACATAATTCACTCTCATAATGGTCGGCATCTCGCCTGAAGCAACCATAACATTCACCTTATCATCAAAAGCAGACTGCGGAATCCACTGTACATTGACATCCGTATTTGTATATTCCTCAATCTTCTTTTCAATCCCGTTCTCCTTGGCCGGTATATCTCCTACCTGCATTAAAGAGATGGAAATGGGAAGTTTTCCTTCCCCTGCAGCAGGTGCTTTTTCTCCCCCGCAACCTGCAAGCAATCCAGCGGACATTGCACCAATTACAACGATTCCGCCTAAACGGGACATTGGACCTTTTGGACTCATGAACCATCTCTCCTTTTGGATAAGGTTATGTACACAGACCACTCCGATGACAGAACAACCTTCAGATCGCTGTTATCCCCAGATTTTTTGATTCCCTTTTATAAAGTGGAAAATCCGGGGATAAAGGCGAACGCTTCGCTTCCTCAGATTATTTCTGCCCTCTCCGTTCTCATGTACATGTTAGTTGGACTTGTAAAGTTCAATCTCCACTCCCGCCAAAATGAACGGAGCGACCGACTTCGGATCATTGATTCGAATGGACTCGGTCACATAATACTCGTAGGACCCGTCACGATACGGGCTTCCTCCAAGACCGGCTCCGCCGTTACACTGCGTCAAGGACAGCACGCCTTCACGGTCCGTTTGCAGCAGATGCTGTAGCAGACCCTGATACCCTTTTTCCGCAACTGCTTTGAACTTGCCACTCAGATATCCTTTACGTACACCTTTGGCCAATGCATAGACAAACATCGAGGTCCCGGAAGCCTCAAGATAGTTCCGTTCACGTCCCGGTTGATCCAACAAATGTGGCCATAGTCCAGTTTGCTGATCCTGTACATGCACAAGTGCATTCGCTACTCGTTCGAAGATACCCACAATCTGTCCGCGCTGCGGATGATCTACCGGCAGATAATCCAAGGTATCCACAACCGCCATCACATACCAGCCCATCGCCCGACTCCAGACATGTGGTGAACATCCCGTCTCACCCGAACTCCAGCGCTGCTCTTTGCTCTCATCCCAGGCATGGTACAAGAGACCGCTACGCGGATCACGTGTACGTTGCTCCACCAGCAAGAGCTGCAGAGCCGCCTTGTCAAACCACTTCTCTTCTCCCGTCACTGCGCCATACTGGGTCAGATACGGAGTAGCCATGTACAATCCATCCAGCCACATCTGGAATGGGTAAATCTTTTTGTGCCAGAATCCGCCTTCACTCGTATGTGGCTGTCCCTTAAGCTGAGTCATAAGCAACTCAGCAGCTTTGCGGTACTTTTCTTCACCCGTTTTCTCATGTAGCAGGAACAGTGATTTTCCCTGATTGATCTGATCCAGGTTATATTCCTCAACCGTATAAGAGCGAATGGAGCCATCTTCCTGAACGAAATGATCCATCAACTCACGGATGTAGTCAAAATACTTTTGCTCCCCCGTGTGTGTATACAGCTCCTCCAGCGCTTTCAACAGACAGCCGTTCTCATAATGCCAAGTGGAGTACAGCTCATGGTTGCGATAACTTTCCATGAATTGCTGTGCCATGCGCACCGATGTGAATTGCAGTGTTTCCTTCATGATCAAGCCTCCGCTTCCGGCTCTTTTATTGAGCCTGTTTTTTATAATCTTCGGCATATTCCTCACGAATCTTGTTTCCACCCGCATTTCCCCAATTCTCGATTTCCTTTTCCCAGCCACTTCGATCGATCTTGCCCATAATGTATTTGGTTTGTGCATCGGCAATCACCTGATCCAGATCCGCCCCACGGTCACCATACGTTGGAGAATATAACGTCAGCGCAGGGTTTGGCACAGCGTGCTCCGCCAGTTCCTTGGCAAGTGCCGTACCTTTTTCACCCAGTTCGGTATCCTTCAATTTCGGTACGTTATAGCCTTCGACATAAGGAAGGTTGTCACGGTAAGGCTTCACTTCACGCTGGAATGCATCGAAGTCACTCATCTCCACCTGATCTTCGCCCACTTTGGTGTAATGTTTGTCTTCCATACCACGCATCAACAGGGTCGCCATCTCAGGGTCCATCAGTTTATCCAGGAAGGAGAGCAGGTTCTTGAGTTCTTCTTCCGATTTCACCGTTGATTTAGGGAATGCCAGAATTCCCGAATTACCCGTCTGTCCTGCAACACGGTCTCCGTTCGCTCCAAGCAAACCAGCGATATCTACCACACCATCCGGATTGTTTTTGGACAGACGCTCTTGCTGACTTTTTCCGTTCTGCGCAACACCAACACGGATACCAACAACACCGGAATCATACTTTTTCTCCGCTTCCGTAGAGTCGAATACGGCAAAATCTTGATTTAGCAGTTTCTCATCGTACAAACGTTTCAGCAGATCCAGCACCTGCATATATTCCGGTGTCATGAATTCCGGCGTGAAGCTGCCATCATCTTCGACCTTCCACTTGTTAGGTGCACCAAAACTTACGCCAAGGCGCGTCGTGAAGGAATATTGATCCTCATTATATTTTTTGAAAAGCATCAGTCCAAACGTATTATCCTGACCATCTCCATCCGGATCGGAGGTTGCCAGTGTCTTGATCGTTTCATACCATTCATCCGGTGTGGCTGGCACCTTGAGATTCAGCTTCTCGAACCAATCCTTGCGATAGATTACCGTAGCCCGCGCAATATCGGAGAATACAGGAACCCCGTAGATTTTGCCCTCTACCTTGATGTTGTCAAAAAAACGCTCGTTCTGTGCCGACAGATTTTTGTAATCTTTCAGCAATGGGCCAACTTCCCAGAACACGTCATTACGCATCGCGCTGGTCACCGTTGGATTATATTGCACTTTCACAATTTTTGGCATATCGCTTGAAGCGATCATCACGTTGATTTTGTCATTGTATGCCGAAGCCGGAATCCACTGGATATCCAGTTTGGTATTGGTATACGCTTCAATCTTTTGCTGAACTTCATTGCCTTTGCTTGGCACATCACCCACCTGTGCAATGGCTATGGACACATTTTGTACGCCGCCCTCGGCAGCCTGACCCTCGTCTGATCCGCATCCTGCCAGCAAACCTGTCACCAGTGCCAGTGTGCTTAAGACAGCTACGGCTTTCTTTTTTGTTGCTTTCATAACATGAAAACCTCCCTTTTTTTATGCAGTCATACTGAACTGACTTTGAACCATGTGACGACTCAACCTTTCACCGACCCCAGCATCACGCCTTTTGCAAAGTGCTTTTGCAGGAATGGATATACCAGCATAATCGGGATTGTGGAGAATACGATAACCGCCATGCGAATGGTAAGCGGCTGGATCTCGGTCTCTTCGATACTTGTGTCTCCGATTCGGCTCTGTGCCAGAATGACAATCTCACGCAGCCAGACTTGGACAGGCCACTTCTCACTATCATTGATATAGATAACAGCGCTGAAGAAACTGTTCCAGTGGGCCACCGCGTAAAAGAGTGAAAATGTCGCCATGGCTGGCATGGACAACGGCAGTACAATCCGGAACAATACGCTGACATCGTTACATCCATCAATTTTGGCTGCATCCTCCAGTTCATCGGGAATGGCTTGGAAGAAGTTTTTCAGTACAATCAAGTTAAATGCACTAATAGCAGTAGGTAACATCAGTGACCACAACGTATCCGTCAGGTGCAAGGATTTCACGACAAAGTAGGTTGGAATCATCCCGCCACTGAAGAGCATCGTGAACAATACACCCAGCAAAATGGGCTGGCGTCCACGCAAATATCTTCTGGAGAGCGGATACGCCATAAGTGACGTAAACAGCAGGTTAATGAAGGTACCGATCACGGTAATATAGACCGATACACCCAGACTGCGAATCAAGGTATCTGTAGAGAAAATGTAACGGTACGCAGCCAGAGAGAACTCTTTTGGAAAAAGAATGAATCCTCCCTTAGCCACTTCATGCGGACTGGTAAACGAGACGGCCAAAATATAAATGAACGGGATGACCGTCACGATTCCAATCAACAGCAGCAAGCCATGATTGAGAATATCAAAGATCCGGTTGCCCCACGTTTTATCCTGTTGCATCTTAATGTTCACTCCTGTCTGGTGAAGAACGTCTGCACCCAAAGGTTAGTAGACGCCTTCCTCCCCGAATTTTTTGGCCATCGTATTGGCACCAAGGACAAGCGCCAGCCCGACAACCGATTTGAACAACCCGACAGCAGCACTATAACTGTACTGTGCCTGTGTAAGACCCTTCGTGTACACGTAGGTATCAAATACCTCGCCCACATCCCGGTTTGTCGGAGTTAGCATCAGGAAGATCTGTTCAAAGCCTGTATCCAGGAAATTGCCCAGACGCAGAATGAGCAAAATGACGATTGTACTGCGAATGGCCGGCAACGTAATGTGCCAGGTTTGGCGCCAACGATTGGCACCATCAATCCGTGCAGCTTCATAGAGCTGTGTATCCACACCGGAAAGCGCCGCCAGGAAGATAATTGTGCCCCAACCGACTTCTTTCCAGATGGATTGTCCGACAATCATCGTTCGGAACCAACCGGGTTCAAGCAGGAACGCCACTTTTTGTCCCGTCAGGTTATAGAGCAATTCATTAATCGCACCACCCTCAGTTGTGAACAGCATGTAGAACACACCGACAACAACAACCCAGGATACAAAGTGTGGAACATAAACAAGAGTTTGTACAAATCGTTTGAACCGTTCACGGCGAACTTCATTCATCATGAGCGCCAGTACAATCGGCAGTGGGAAAAAGAACACAATGTTATAAATGGCAAGCAAAAACGTATTTCGAAATAATGTCCAGAACTGCGGTTCTCCGAAGAAACGCTGGAAATGTTTGAACCCTACCCAGTCACTTCCCAAAATGCCCTTGTAAGGCGTGTAATCCTGAAAAGCCATCGTGATGCCATACATGGGTATGTATTTGAAAATAACAAAGTAAAGCACACCCGGTATTAACATGATATACAGCCACCGGTTTTTGATAATGTCCCTCCACAGCAGGTTTTTGTCACTGCGGGTAGCGGGCCGTGTTCGAGCCGCCGTTTCGGCTTTCATATTGTCTTCCTCCCCACATTGGAAACGATTACAAAATATCACTTCCTGAATTCATGTCTTCATTGTGGAGGATAAACGAATGACTGGCTATCGTCTCGTTTTAGCCTTTTGTTTTTCCTTATGTAGCAAGGGTTTAGCTCATTTCCATCACAGAGTTCAACGGCGCAATGAACTGCTTTCAACCTCTATATTCCTGTCTTAACTTCATGGAGAAAAGTGGTCTTCTTCCTTCATCCAAACATAAAAAAGCCTGCCTGCCTTGGCGGGCAGAGCAGGTTTGTTTTATCGCTGCTGCTCCCGGTACTTGCCGGGGGTCGTTCCTGTGATTTTGCGAAACGTACGGATAAATGCGGTTGGATTGGTATAGTTTAATTTCTCGGCAATCTCCGATATTTTAAGATTTGTTGTTTGCAGCCAGGTCTTTGCTTTTTCCATACGATACTCTGCGAGATATTCCGTAAAATTGACTCCAGCTTCCTTCTTGAATACCCGACTTAGGTAGACAGGATGGAAATTAAGCTCTGCTGCACAGGCTTCAAGCGACAATTCACGATCATAACGTTCCTCGATCAAACGAATCATGCGCCTTGCAATATTCATGTATTGGGATTCTTCCTGCTCTCGCCAGAAACGGATGACGGGCAGGAACAGCCGCTTGCGGAACCAATTGGTCATTTCGTCCAATGTGGACAACTTCAGCAAATGTGACATGGATGCTTTTTCACCCAGTACTTCGGCTACATCTCCACCTTGCTCCTGCACAAGCTGATATACACGAGACAATAACTGAACCATAATGACGGGGTATTCACTGAAATGAAGCTTTTTGTCTGCAAGCAGTCCCAAATATTGCTTAAAGTAGGCGTCCGTCTTCTCTTCATCTCCTTGCTTGAGCGCAGACGCGAGCTGATCCTCGATCATACGTAACTGGGTATACAACGCGGCCTCCATCTGACCACGTGGCTGAATATCCTCGTAATGCAAAATAATACGGCTGCCCAGACTGACCCGGCCCTGCAGAGCCTCTCGGCTCTCTTGAACCGCTCTTGGCGTATCTCCGATACAAGCGTAAGAACGACTGATGCCAATACTTACGGGCAAATTCAGGTAGGTCACGACACGTTCGCGAATCCAGTCTGCCTGGGTATGCATCCATTCCTTCAGCTTCACCTCATCCGTGAGTTCGGAGGCAAGTACGGTGACCTGAGCATCATCCAGCATGACCGGGGTGAACCGAACTGCCGAAGGAAGGAGCTCACCTACCATATTGTTGACAGCAAACAGCAGTAGATCGCGATCCTGTTCCTCATATCGTGTCCCTTCCAAGGTATCGATCTGGAGCATGAGTACGCCAAGACTCGCCCACCCTGTCGGGAAATCGTACAATTCTCCCTGATATCTGAAATCTTCTTCCGAGATTTTGCCTGTCAGCAGTTTGGTCATAAAAAACTCCTGAAGGTGCACATGCTGCCCCTTCATCTGCTCACGCATCGTTTTCTCCGAGCTGAACAAGGTTGACAATTGCTCCTCAATATAGATAAATTCATCCTGTCGGCGTCCTGACGGAGCAACTGGGGAATCCAAACCCTTCGTAAATTGCAGCAGTCTGGAGATCGGTGAGTACATCCGCCGACTGCCGTATATGGCGAACAATCCCGTTACACATAACATGACCAGTGTAGCGATACCGGTAACCAATGCAATTTTCTGTGACTGGGCCGTAATCTGTCCAAGAGATACAACGGACACGTATAACCAGCCATTGAGCGGAGATTGCCTATAACTAACTGCCACTTGATTACCTTCCACCTCCGCACTGAAGAAACCTTCTGGCTGGGCCGTCGTTTGTACCATTTCCTGAATTTCCTTATTCAGCGCGTCATATTTCCCGCCTTGCTGCATATCGTTCAGAAAATACTTTTGCTCCCGATCCAGAACGTACATATCTCCAGAATTCGTATTTCGGCTCAAGTAGGTACTCAGTTCCGTATCGGCGATATCAATCACAAGAAATCCCTTTGGTTTCACATTGGTTGGTATCATCGGGATTTTGAATACCATACTGACCACATTATCCGATGATATAAGAGTAGGTGCCTGTTCCGGTGTTAGTTCACCCATACCTGCTGATACAGGTACACTTTCTTTCGCTGAACTGGCATTTTGAGTGACCCAGAACAGACTGTTGGTATAACTTAGGTAGGAGCCAATTCGGTCTCGAATGCTGAAATCATCCAATTTGCCAAAAGAACGCATCGAAACCACCCAATCTTCATCCAGATTAACCAGATAGGCTTGGTCAATGTTCGTAACCGCTTGCAAGTTGTTAAAACCGGAAGTCAGATCACGAATCTCCTGAAACTCGCTGCTGTCCAGTGGTTTCTTCATCGCTTGTAATACCAAAGGCGAATTCACATACTGGATGGATGACAATTGCAGACTGCGTAGTACTTGCTCTACCCGCATTTGGGTCTGATGCAATATCTGAAGATTACTTTCACGCACTTTCTGTTCAATGTCACGCGAAGCAATCGTATACGATACGGAACCAATAACAATAACCGGAAGGGCTCCGAGGATCAGGGTAAAGCAAAGCAAACGCAATAAATATTTAGGCAAGAAGAGCATCCTCCTTCTCATAAAATCGCTTTCATTGGATTATTTTACTATTGTTATTTTAAAACCCATTCTTATTCAAGTCCACTCATTTATTCTAAAGGTTGACTTCAAACCAATTTCCAGTTTATATTGGTTGCATATTCCTCAATCAAAGGAGAGATTTTTAATGTCGGTGAATGTTCTTAACTAACCAAGTTTCATATTCAGGAGTTTGGCCTTTCATTGCGCTTGTGCCCTTATGGCATACGTGTATTTCATGATGCGCCAGATCCCTGTACTTAGTTAAGAACAGCGGATATCATAAATCGCCTCCGGGATTGTAGTTGTCCGGGTCTATTTCCGCGCTGTGTTCAGCGCGGATTTTTTAATATAGACCTGTAGTGGACTCTGCTTTCCCATACGTTTAGGGCGGAGAATGACGTTTGTTCATTCTCCGCCCTTTTTGCGTTTTCAGGAATACGTTTTACCGCTTTAACTGAAATTCCATTTGAAATCCAAGGAGAGATTACGCATGAATGAAAACACATTACACAGTTTGGGCTATCCACAAATTCAAAAAAACGTTGCAGACTGCGCCCTTTCTTATCTGGGCAAGCGTTATGCCAGAGAACTGAAACCAATGGTTGACGCTCACCTGATTCAGATTCGCCTGGAGGAAACTGCAGAAGCGGCTGCATTGATTCGTTTTGGCGCCAGTATCCCCCTCCCTTCACTGGATGGAATGGAAACGATTATGGATCTGCTCGGTACAGGTTATCTATTCAGTGAACGTGACTTCAGTCATCTCGCACAGTTCCTTCGGAGCTGTGCCCAACTTATGAAATACATGGAGGGTAAATCTGGGGCCGCTCCCACCGTCAGTCGTTATGCAGCATCCATGATTATGATCGAACCTTTGCTGAGTGAGATCGAGCGTTGCATCCATAGTGGACGCATTCAGGATCAGGCAAGCAAGGAACTGATTCGAATTCGTAAAAAAATGACCGTAAATGAGGAGCGCATGAAACGAAAGCTTGATTCTCTGGTAAGCAAACATCGCTCCATTATGCAGGAACATGTCATCAGTCAACGCGGAGGAAGAACGGTTCTGCCCATTAAGAAAGAGTTCCGCAAACAGGTGAAAGGCAGTGTGCTGGATGAATCCGGGAGCGGGCAAACCGTATATATTGAACCTGTTGAGTTAGTAAGTCTGCAGATGGAATTGGCCGCTCTGCAAGCGGAGGAGTCCCGAGAGGAGATGAGAATTCTCGGTGATTTAACCTCCCTGGCCGAATCGTACAGCCGTGAAATTGCTCTGAATACCGAAACGGTAGGCGTGCTGGACTTCCTGTTTGCCAAAGCAAAATATGCGGCCACCATGGACGGACGTACCGTTCAAGTCAATACACAGGGCCACATCAGCCTTCAACGTGCACGTCATCCCTTCATGGGTTCTTCCATGGTTCCACTTGATTTTGCCATCGGCAAAACGTACTCGTCGCTCATTATTACCGGCCCGAATACCGGTGGTAAAACGGTCGCACTCAAAACGCTAGGTTTGCTCACCCTGATGATGCAATCCGGTTTGCTTATTCCGGTGGAGGAAGGTGGCGAGATGGCTGTTTATAACGAGGTAGCGGTCGATATTGGTGACGGACAGAGTATGGAACAAGCACTCAGTACATTCTCTGCACACATTCGCAATATGATCGGCATACTGGAACAGGCCAATACTTCGACTCTGGTGCTCATTGATGAGATGGCCTCCGGCACAGATCCCGGTGAAGGTGTTGGACTTTCTATCGCCATGCTGGAGGAACTTCACAGCCGCGGAGCAACCGTTGTGGCGACCACGCATTTTGGTGAAATCAAACATTTTGCAGCTGCCACCCCAGGATTTGAAAATGCCCGTATGGAATTTGATACGATCTCACTCCAGCCACTTTATCGATTGCGTATCGGGGAAGCTGGTGAGAGCTATGCTTATTCCATCGCATTGAAGCTGGGCATGCCACAGCGAATTATTGAGCGTTCCAAGTCCCTATCGGATCAAAGTAACTCGAGAGATCGTACATTCGTGTTCACATCGCCTCCTTTGGAAACTCCGGTCCTAAAGCCTGATCGTCCCGTTACAGAAGCAAGCGACCCAGCAGAGTTGTCCAAGCGGAATACGTCTAACCAATCAAAGAATACCGCCAGTTTGCACAAAAAGACAACAACCAGAGCGTCAGATTCTCCTGCCCCTGCCAAACCTTTTCGCAAAGGGGATCGGGTGTATGCGGCCTATCTCAATCAATCGGGCATCGTCTGTGATGTGGAGGATAGCCGGGGAAATATCGGAGTCATGCTGAGAGGGCGCAAGGTCAAAATCCATAAAAAACGCCTGACCCTGCATATATCTGCTGATGAACTTTATCCGGGTGACGACTACGATCTGGACATCGTATTTGAGACAAAAGAAAACCGCAAGAAGCGTAAACTAATGGGACGCAAGCATGTGGAAGGTCTACAGATCGAATTACCGCCTGAAGAATAGCCAAGTGAAAAAAACAGATATAGTGAAATGGAATTCATATGTACATTTAAGCACAGTGAATTCCATAATCACCAGCACAGTTCTGTTATACTAGATCAGTGTGTTCGTCTTCAACTCACAGCTATTTCACAGGGAGGGAAGAACCGAATGTCTGTAGAACAAGACGATCAAGAGCGCATCCATATCGATGTTCTTGTCTGCCCTTTATGCGGGGAAGCTAATCGCTGTTCCTATGCCGCAGGACATCCTCATTCGGAATGCTGGTGTAACCGGGCTACTTTCCCCGAGGGTGTATTTGACCGCATTCCGCCAGAGCAGCGCCGAAAATCGTGTATATGTCAACGCTGTTTGGATGACTATGCCGATAAACTCCAACCAAAAGAAGAGCCACACAGTTAACAACTGTATGGCTCTTCTTCTATTATGCATTATCTAGACTGTTAGCTTCGCTACCACTGCTCTTACATTTGGTTATACTGAGCAACAGCCTGTTGAAGCACCGGATGATGCTCATCCATGGACGTATAATGATGCAGTGCAGCCGAAACCCCCTTCTGGCGGATCATGTCCTGCAGTTCGACTGCTTCCGGATCATCGGAGACATCGAATTTGCAGGCAGCTGCCATGCCCATAGCCAGATAGGTCGTTTCAGTTCCATCCGTATAGGCCTGAAGAGCCGGACGAACCAGACGATCATTCGGAGACAGCTTGCGCAGCGGGGAACGACCAACACGAGTGACCTCATCGGTGAGATACGGGTTGACGAACCGTCCCAATATTTTGACAATATACTGCTCATGCTCGTCAGGATTAAATCCAAAACGTTTCACCAGAACAGCTCCGGTTTCCTGCAAAGCGCCGTATACAATGGATTTTACCTTTTCGTCGGCAATAGCCTTCTGAATCGTGTCATACCCATGCACATTACCGATATACGCTGCAACACAATGCCCTGTATTTACAGTGAACAGCTTCCGTTCAATATACGGCTCCAGATCATCGACATATACAATGCCCTCAACTGGTTTGAATGCAGGAGCCATCTGGGAGCGATCCACCACCCACTCGTAAAAAGGCTCTACCTGTACATGCAGAGGATCTTCATGATGCTGAATAGGCACAATCCGGTCTACTGCTGAATCGGGGAAATAAATGTACTGATCCGCAAGGGAACGTACGTCTTCATTGAGCAGAGCATATACATGTTCTTTCAATTGCGTACTGGCTCCAATGGCGTTCTCACAAGCAATAATGTGGAGAGGGTTTTGAGCAGGACCTGAATTCAGTCTCTTCTCAAGTCCTTTCGCAATGCCTGGTGCAATATGCTTTAGTACTCCTACACCCACTGCGGTTGTAATCATATCTGCTTCCACCACAGTTTGGGCAACCGTTTCTAACTGAGTCCCATCGATTGCGTTTACACCCGTGACGGTCTCCTGATCCTTGCTCTCGTTAGCCAGTTCCACCGTGTACTGTCCCCGTTGCTGGAGAGCCGTTACCAAGTCCTGATTCACGTCGGAGAAAATCACCTCATACCCTGCACGGGAGAGAATCAATCCAATGAACCCGCGTCCAATGTTACCTGCGCCAAAGTGTAGGGCCTTCATAGCTCCATTTCACTTTCCAGAATAGCAATAACTTCTTCGGCTGTTTTCGCCAGTCGCAGGGCCTCCATATTCTCATCTTCAGCACAGATCACCGCGATGCTAGTCAAGATCTCCATATGCTCCCCGCCTTGAGCCGCGATACCAATCACCATATAGGCTTTTTCTTCGCCAAAATCAACACCCTGTGGATACTGAATGACAGAGATACCTGTGGATAAAATGAAAGATTTGGATTCCTTCGTACCGTGCGGGATCGCAAGTCCGTTCCCTACATAGGTCGAGACAATCTCTTCGCGTTCAATCATCTTCTCAATGTAATCAGCAGTAATATGTCCTGCATCCTTCAGAATCTGTCCTGCCATACGAATCGCTTCATATTTGTCCTGAGCCGTCGCATTCAAGATGACTTTATCTGTTGTTAACATACTCATCATTTTTGACCTCCAATTTCGGTTTTACTGCGGTAAAATCCAACCAGTTCCTGGGAAAGGTAATGAATGAGTTCATCCCTGATTCCCTTCTCCAGCAATGCAATCATTTCTTCCTGCAATAACAGTGCGCTAATCTCACTGAGAACCTCCAGGCTTTCCTTGGATAATTCTCTGGGACCGAGCATCAAGAGGATATGGGTAACTCCTGCCGGATCATCCGGCGTACGAAGGAGTGGCTCAGTGAGCTGAAATAGGCTGATAGACGGCCTGTAGATGCCCTCACTGCGTGTATGGAACAGCGCAAGTCTTGTGCCGGGAATCTTTTGACTCCCCACTGCTTCACGTGCCTCCAACCGTTTCGCAATCTCCTCCGGTTCCTTCAACACACCAGATTCATGGAGGACGTTGCACATCGCATATACGGTTTTATAGAAACCAATATCCTGGTTATCCAGCGAGTACACCTGAAACTTCCCGATAATCCGGACGATTTCAACCAGAATAGCTTCCATTCCGTCAGGGTTCGAGTAACGACTTGTCGTCTGAACCTCTGTTTCCTGCGGCTTGTGATGCTGTCGTTGTAACGTTGTTGTCCTGATAAAATGACGCAGCTGCTCACTCTCTTCTGCCGTGAGCAGTGGGCTCACTTTGTAATATTGATGCTCATCCATCGGCAGATCGACAGTGGATAACACCAGGTCATATTCATCTGTAGGGATTCGCGTAGCTTCATACCAGGACACACTGTCCATGATCCGAATCTCGGGAATCTCCTTCGTCAGTCGACTGGAAAGCATACGTGATGATCCGATTCCGCTTGTACACACAATGATCGCCCTGATTTCCCGTTTCAATGCACGCAACCTCTCAATGGAAGCTCCAAAATGCATGACCAAGAAACCAATTTCCTCATCCGGAACTTTCACACCCGGCCAAGCTTGATGCACGGATTTTTTGACATCTTCGAAGAGTGAATCATAATCCTTTCGAATCTGCTGCAGCAACGGATTACGAATGATCTGCTGTTCTTCAATTCGCTCCATTACAGGTTGCATATGACCAATCAGACCCTCACGAAGCAAACGATCCTCATGAAAGGCATAATGAGTTCTAGCCTGCATCTGATCAATCAGTGAATGTACCCTGTCCAGTAAAATCAAGTCGTCTATCGGCAACAGCCGTGAAGAGTGAATCCGTTGTTCTGTCTCAATTAATAGTCTGTGAAAATAAGCCTGCTCATCTTGGGAGAATGTCAGCCCCAGCTGGGTGGATAGAACACTGCACAAGCGGGAAGCCAGATAAGGCGGAACCTTTATCTCACCCTGCTCTGCAATTTCATCTCCCTTCTTCTCCCGGGGAGATATACGCCCAATGCCAAAGCCTTTACGGATACGTACAACTGCTACGGATAATTGAATCAGCAGCTTCATGTATTGCCGTTCCGGGATGTTCTCCAGCCATTCGATATCCGGCTGCCATAACGCATTTTCGACCGTTAGCACATCACCATGTCCAATCATATCCAGCAGTTTTTGGTTTACGATGGAGCCTCCTTGTTCTGGCTGTCTTCCGAACAGATCAGACTCATCCAGAAATTCGAGGGCAAGTGCAGCAATGGCTGTGCGATGAAACGTCTCACTTCCGTTAATTTTGACACCATATCCACGCCTGCGGACCAGCTTCAGTCCAGCCTGAAGAATCCGTAACTCCAGATCGTCCAGATCAGTGGTTACCGTGGACACAGTCACCTTCAGATCCGAAGCAAGAGCAAGCAACTTCACAGGCTCTGACTCATCAAGCAGGATGCAAAGCATGAAGAGCTTACGCTCTTCTGGCGTAAACTCTACATATTCTTTACCCTCCAGTTGCTGTCGCAATGCAGTCAGATCATCCGAACCGGAATCAATTCGAATACCGGTTCCTGATTTTTTTTCCAGTCTCATCCCCAAAGGTTCAAGCCATTGTTCAATCATTTGAAGCTCGCGATGAACCGTTCGGGTACTGACTTTTACTTCAACGGCGATTTCGCCGGCAGTGACTTCATGTGGGTGCTCCAACAGAAACTCCACGATTTCGCGTTGTCTTTTGGTAATACTCATATCTCAGCCTCCGGCTCAGGGAAAACGAATGCGTGCAATTACTTCAGACGTTCAACGAGCGCATCATATTCCGGGCTTTTTAGGAAGTTGTCGATGGATATATGTTCTGCATTCGGCGCCACAGAGCGGGCACGATCGGTTAATACTTGTTGTGTGATCACCACATCTGCATCCGGCGGGATATCACTGATGGCCGTATTGGTCACCGTAACGTCAATCCCCTCGGCCTTCATCTTCTTGCGTAGAATGGAAGCGCCCATGGCACTCGATCCCATACCTGCATCACAGGAGAAGACGATCTTTTTCACATCTGTTTTCACAGTAGAAAAGGCCATATCCGCAGCTCTGTCTGCTTCACGTTGGTTAGCCGTAATGCCAGCGTTTGGCACGGTTCCTTGACTCTTCATATCTTTCATGCGACTGGATGCGGACTCCAGATCTTCGTCCTTTTGTTTACCCGTTTTCAGCAACAATGCTGCCACAAGGAAAGAAACGACGGCTGCTACAAGCACCCCTGCGAGCATCGGCAGGTATCCACCTTTTGGTGTTAAGAGGAAATACGCGATAATACTACCCGGTGATGGTGCTGAAACAAGTCCTGCTCCGGTGAGCATAAATGTTAATGTACCTGCGACGCCACCCGCAATTGCGGCAAGAATCAGAATCGGTCTCATCAGAATGTAAGGGAAGTAGATCTCATGAATTCCCCCGAAGAAATGAATGATAACGGCACCTGGTGCAGAAGATTTGGCCATTCCGCGTCCGAAGAAGCAGTAAGCAAGCAAGATACCAAGTCCCGGACCCGGGTTGGATTCAAGCATGTATAATACGGATTGCCCTAATTCTCTTGCTTGATCTGTTGCAATAGGCGTAAGAATACCGTGGTTAATTGCATTGTTTAGGAACAATACTTTACCCGGTTCGATAATCAGGTTGACCAGCGGCAGCAAGCCCAGATTCATTAAGCCTTGCACCCCGGCAGACAATACTTTGCTAATGGCTTCTACAGCAGGCCCAATGCCCAGTAGCGCAAATATGCCCAAGATTCCGCCAATAATACCGGCTGAGAAGTTGTTAACCAGCATTTCAAATCCGGCTCTAATTTTACCTTCGATCGATTTATCGAATTTTTTGATGATCCATGCTGCCAGAGGTCCAGCGATCATGGCCCCGAGGAACATCGGAATATCGCTACCCACGATGACCCCAATGGTCATAATGGCACCCACGACACCACCACGCTGGCCATGCACCATCGTACCCCCGGTGTAACCGATTAACAGTGGCAGCAAATATTTGATCATCGGATCGACTAGCTGGGCAAGCGTCTCGTTAGGGAACCAGCCTGTTGGAATGAACAGAGCCGTAATTAATCCCCAGGCGATGAACGCTCCCATATTCGGCATGACCATACCACTCAGGAATCGGCCAAAACGCTGAACACCAACCCGTAGCCCACCTTTGGAATTGGACGATTGGTCCAAATTACTCATTGTATTATCCTCCTTGGATCAAGTGATTATGATTATGAAAGGGGTATCATTTCTCCCCTGCTGTAATCCTAAGCGAGAATGCTCTCCTGTTCAATGAAATGAAAGCGTACTTTCGTCATGAACAATGATGACAACATTAGGTTATGTAATCGTTTTTATCTATGCATAATGGCTGAACTCATTGGTACATAAGGCTTTTCTCGCCTATGACTTTTATCATTTCCAAAATCATTTTCTAACCTATAGCTTGGTCTAATCAGACAATTTGCATCACAATCTGCCTGAATCAGTATTCACAACGTTCCTTGGAAAGCACAAAAAAACCTGTGCAAGCATCAAGCTCACACAGGTCGCAATAACATGAAGCACATCTCATTTTTCTATAAAATCATATGTTAATAAGTACAAGTTCATTGATTCTATTCTTCGGTATGTTTGCGATACGCATCTGCATTCATCAATGTGGACAATGCTGCAGACAGATCTCCCTCAACACGAATCTCGATCATCCAGCCTTCCTCGTAAGGAGAGCTGTTTACCAGTTCAGGTGAGTCCTGCAACGAATCATTCACCGCAATGATTGAACCAGTGACTGGAGAAAACAAGTCCGAAACCGTTTTGACCGATTCGATCGTTCCAATGCTGTCTTCTGCTTTTACATTAGTTTCAAGGTCAGGCAATTCCACAAACACAATGTCACCCAGCTGATGCTGCGCGAACTCGGTAATGCCAATACGTACAGTATCCTCCCCTACGGTTTGCACCCATTCGTGCTCTTCACTGTACAGGAAATCACTTTTCAATTCGCTCATCGATATCCGCCTCGCTTTTCATTAATGAGTACATGCGTTCTTTGACCTTAACCTTTTTCCCAGAACATAGCGTATGATATTTTTGAATCAAATGTCAAGATACCTCACAATTTATTTGCTGAACACCTCTAAATCCTGTAACCGGATTACACTCTTTCTTCATATACTGGTGAATATTAGAATAGTAAGCGCACTCTTTATAAATACACGAACAATATTATTAAAATAATATTAAATATTCGGTTTTTAATCATTATCTATGATATCGTTCTTGACATCAGTAGTGGATTCACGTTTTAATGAGAGGAGTAAATGTGTTTATTGGACTATGTTATACCCGCGGATGAATGTAAAGGGAGAGATTACCCGTGACACCCGATTCGGGATGCACATGAGGTAACGCCGAAGGAGTAAACCACCGATAAGCGGGGGTGAATCTCTCAGGCAAAAGGACTTTTACGGGACGCAACTCTGGAGAGCATCTATTCGCCCTGTGCGGGCGTTATGATCACCCAAGGGGAAACCTGCTGCACAACGTAGCGGGGTAACTCTCAGGTACAAGGGACAGAGCCTTAGAATACAGCGTGCTACTTGGCATGCCGATTCTTTGGCCTGTCCTTTTCCTTTTTCCCAAAAAACGAAAAACAGGATTCAGATCGGCGCTGTCATAGCTGCCTTACCATACTTATGTGATGAAAGTATCTAGCTGAAAATTTAAAAATACCCTGGTTCATTGATCCACGATTGTATATCCGGCCGGCTGACGGCCCATGACGAGGTGATTTGATGTCCGATTTGCTTAGAACACCACTCTTCCCACTGTATCAGCAATACGAAGGCGTACGGTGCATTGATTTTGGAGGCTGGGAGCTTCCGGTACAATTTAGCGGAATCCAGAAAGAACATGAAGCCGTACGCGAGCGCGCGGGACTGTTTGATGTATCCCATATGGGCGAATTCACAGTACAGGGTGAGCAGGCTGAAGTTTTTTTGCAACAAATGACGACCAATGATGTGACCACGCTGGTTCCCGGTCAAGCCCAGTACACCCTGATGTGTTATCCAGATGGCGGTGTGGTGGATGATCTGCTTGTGTATAAGCTGGAAGATCAGCATTATATGCTCGTTGTTAACGCCTCCAACATCAACAAGGATTGGGCGTGGCTGCAAGAGCACTTGATCCCTGGCGTAAGCATGACCAACGATTCGGAGCAGACGGCGCTGCTCGCCTTGCAAGGTCCACTGGCTGTAGACATTATCGGGAAAGTTACAGATACGGATGTAAGCTCGATTGAACCGTTTCGTTTTGTGCAGGATGCTGAAGTATGCGGAGTAAAATTACTGTTGTCCCGTACCGGTTATACCGGTGAAGATGGCTTTGAACTATATGTTCCTGCGGACCAGGCTGCTGTGGTCTGGAATGGATTAATGAAAGCCGGTGAAGGTCACGGACTCGTACCAACCGGACTTGGTGCCCGGGATACACTGCGCTTTGAAGCAAGGCTCCCCCTGTATGGACAGGAACTGTCGGCAACCATCTCTCCGCTTGAGGCTGGCGTTGGCATGTTTGTGAAGCTGAACGCCGGACCTTTTATCGGACACGAAGCCTTGTTACAGCAAAAAACTGACGGGCTCGCCCGCAAACTGGTCGGCATCGAAGTGCTGGAGCGTGGTATTCCTCGCCCCCACTATCCGATTTACGCCGAAGGCGTACAGATTGGTGAAGTGACAACAGGCACGCAATCACCTACATTGAAGCGTAATCTGGGGCTTGCCCTCATCGACAGCAAATACGCTGCGCTGGGAACCCCGCTTGAGATTGAGATCCGCGGCAAGAAACTAAAAGCCGAGGTCGTGAAGACCCCTTTTCATAAACGGACACGTACGTCGAAGACACCTACTCAAGGAGCTGATCAAGCATGAGCAAGCACCGTTACATTCCCATGACTGAGCAAGATCAGAGCGCCATGCTCGCAACCATCGGTGTGGATACGCTGGAGGATCTGTTTCAGGACATTCCGCAGGAGATTCGTTATCAGGGCGAGCTGCCCGTATCCTCCAAACTCGATGAATATGCGCTGACACGTCATATGTCCAAACAAGCTGGCGCCAACGCCAATTTCGAAACACACGCCAGCTTCCTCGGCGCAGGTATATATGATCATCATGTTCCTTCCGTCATCAATCATGTCATATCCCGTTCCGAGTTCTACACTGCCTACACACCTTATCAGCCTGAGATCAGCCAAGGTGAACTACAGGCCATTTTCGAATTTCAATCCTACATCTGTGAATTAACCGGTATGGCTGTGGCCAATGCCAGTATGTATGACGGTGCAACTGCCTTTGCCGAAGCAGGAAACCTGGCCGCAGCGGCAACTCGTCGCAAACAGCTCATCGTATCCCGTACCGTTCATCCGGAAGCCCGTCAGGTATTGCAGGCGTATGCGCACGGATTGAGTTTGGAGATTGTCGAGATTGGTTATAAGGATGGCGTCACTGATTGGGATGCCCTGCAAGCCGCCATATCGGACGATACCGCTGCTGTCATGATCCAGAGCCCGAACTTCTTTGGTGCAGTGGAAAATGTGAAGCAAGCCGCTGACCTCGTGCATGCGCACAAGGGCCTGCTCGTTGTAAGTGCTAACCCGCTATCGCTGGGTCTGCTGGAAGCCCCAGGCAAGCTGGGTGCCGACATCGTTGTAGGTGATGCGCAGCCCCTCGGCATCGCCGCTTCACTCGGCGGCCCAACATGCGGATATTTCGCCGTATCCCAGCCTCATATGCGCCGAATTCCTGGCCGAATTGTAGGCCAAACAACGGATCGCAACGGCAAGCGTGGTTTTGTACTGACACTGCAAGCACGTGAACAGCACATCCGCCGCGAAAAGGCGACATCCAATATCTGTTCCAACCAGGCTTTGCTTGCACTCAGCGCATCTGTGTATATGTCCATCATGGGTAAACAGGGCATGATCGATGTCGCGGATCTGAATTTGCAAAAGAGTCATTACACCCTCAATACATTAACTGCGATTCCTGGAGTTAGCCTTACTTTTAATGCACCAACATTTAATGAGTTTGTTATTAAGCTTCCTGAAGGAACCGACGTGGATGCCCTTCAGTTGAAATTGCTGGATGCGGGCTTTATTGGTGGTTACGAACTCGGACGTGATTACCCGGAGCTTGCCGGACATATGCTGATTGCTGTTACCGAACGACGCAGTAAGGAAGAGATTGACGAATTCGCACGAGCATTGGAGGGATCGCTGTGACTCAGGAAACGACAACGACGACAACGACAACATCGGTACAAGGACAATCGGAAACAGGTACCTCTGTCTCCACTTCGGCTCAATCTGTGACAGAAAAATTCAACGCACAGACCTTATCCCCTGCACCGGAGCAAGCATTGATCTTTGAACTCAGCAGCCCGGGACGTGTCGCTTATTCCTTGCCAGAATGTGACGTTCCTCGTCAGGCTGCGGATACGTTGATTCCCCGGGAAATGCTCCGTTCGGAAGCAGCGGCACTGCCGGAAGTGTTCGAGGTAGATGTTATTCGACACTATACTGCGCTATCCCGTCGCAACTTCGGTGTAGATAACGGATTCTACCCACTGGGCTCTTGTACAATGAAATATAATCCGAAGATCAATGAGGATGTTGCCCGTTATAACGGTTTTGCCAAAATCCATCCGTACCAGCATGAATCCAGCATTCAAGGTGCTCTTGAACTGTTATATACGTTGCAAAACGACCTTGCAGGTCTGACAGGTATGGACGCTGTGACCTTGCAACCCGCCGCTGGTGCCCATGGAGAATGGACTGGACTTATGATGATTCGTGCCTACCACGAAGCTCGTGGCGAACAACGTACCAAAGTCATCGTGCCCGATTCTTCTCACGGGACCAACCCGGCAAGTGCTACCGTTGCAGGATTTCAAACTGTGACGATTCCATCCCGCGCAGATGGACTGGTCGATCTGGACGCGCTCCGTGCAGCTGTTGGTTCGGATACGGCAGCATTGATGCTGACAAACCCGAATACACTTGGTTTGTTCGAGAAAGACATTCAGGAGATTGCATCCATCGTACACCAGGCTGGTGGCTTGTTGTATTACGATGGAGCCAACTCGAATGCCATTATGGGCATTACCCGTCCGGGTGATATGGGCTTTGACGTGGTGCATCTGAACCTGCACAAAACGATGAGTACACCTCATGGCGGTGGTGGACCTGGCGCCGGACCAGTTGGTGTGAAGAATCGCCTGATTCCGTTCCTGCCTAAGCCAATGGTAATTAAAAATGATGACGGTATGTATGCATTCGATTGTGAAGGAGATCAATCCATTGGTCGGGTGAAAGCCTACTACGGCAACTTCGGTATTTTGGTACGTGCCTATGCCTACATTCGCACTTATGGACCGGAAGGTTTGCGCCGTGTCTCTGAATGTGCGGTACTGAATGCCAACTATATGATGGCCCGTCTCGCCCCTTACTACGAGATTCCATATCCAGGCGTATGTAAACATGAATTTGTCATGTCTGGTCGGGGTTTGAAGCAATATGGTGTGCGTACACTTGACGTTGCCAAACGATTGCTTGATTTTGGATATCATCCACCAACGGTGTACTTCCCGCTCAACGTCGAAGAATGCATCATGATCGAGCCGACAGAAACCGAAAGTAAAGAAACGCTGGATGGGTTCATTGATACGATGATACGGATTGCCAAAGAAGCGGAAGAGACACCAGAATTAGTCCTGAACGCACCTTATGGCACACCGGTTACTCGACTCGATGAGACTACCGCCGCCCGCAAACCTGTACTGAACTGCGCGTGCAGTTAATCAAATCATTGTTATAACGAAGGCTCTTGCTGATGTTCCAATCAGCAAGAGCTTTTTGTGTTGCCTTCCCCTTTAAAGATGCCACTCTTACAGCTCGCCATCATCCTGTTAGAGTATTTCTCAACATTTATAACAAAAAAAGCCGATATCCACAATGATTCGCGGATACCGGCAAAATCGCTGCATCAATGCAGCTCATTATCGGAAAAAGAAAAAACCTCAAATCCGGAGGAAACCCCGGCAAAATTACGCTTGAATGCTTTGAACCAATTCAACGACTTGTTCAGCCGTTTGCATATCCAGAGCTTTAGCAGCCAGTTCCTGCATATCCGCACGGGACAGCTTAGTGATCTGACTACGAGCTGGCAGGATGGAGGTTGCGCTCATGCTGAACTCATCCAATCCAAGACCAAGCAACAATGGAATTGCTGTTTCGTCTCCTGCCATCTCACCACACATGCCAACCCATTTGCCTTCACGATGCGCTGCATCGATAACCATTTTAACCAAACGCAAAATGGCTGGGTTGTAAGGCTGGTACAGATAAGCCACTCGTTCGTTCATACGGTCAGCAGCCATCGTGTATTGAATCAGATCGTTCGTTCCGATACTGAAGAAATCCACTTCTTTGGCAAACTGATCCGCCAGAACTGCAGTCGAAGGAATTTCGACCATGATTCCGAGTTGAATGCTGTCAGAAACAGCAATACCTTCAGCAACCAGCTTCTCTTTCTCTTCGAGCAAGACAGCTTTTGCTTCACGGAATTCACCGAGTGTTGCGATCATTGGGAACATGACACGCAAGTTTCCATGTACGCTTGCACGCAGCAATGCACGCAATTGTGTACGGAAGATATCCAGACGGTCCAGACACAGACGAACTGCGCGGAAGCCGAGGAATGGATTCATTTCTTTTGGCAAGTCCAGGTATGGAAGCTCTTTGTCTCCACCGATGTCGAGTGTACGAACAACGACAGGTTTACCTTCCATTTTTTCCAGTACCGCTTTGTAAGCATTATACTGAATGTCTTCGGAAGGGAGCTTGTCTCTGCCCATGTACAAGAACTCGGTACGGTACAGGCCTACAGCCTCGCCGCCATTTTCCAGAACACCCGTTACATCATTTGGTGTACCGATGTTGGCTGCAAGTTCAACATGAACGTTATCCACCGTTACCGTTGGCTCATCACGAAGTTTTCTCCACTCTGCACGTTGTGCATCATACTGTTCCTGTTTGGCACGGTATTCAGCAATAACTTCATCAGTAGGGTTAACCAATACGTGACCATCCAGACCGTCAACAATAATCATATCGCCTTGTTTCGCTTGAGCCAAGATGTCCTTGGTTCCAACAACAGCCGGAATTTCAAGAGAGCGAGCCATAATCGCCGAGTGAGAAGTACGTCCACCAATGTTAGTTGCAAAACCTTTAACAAATTGGCGGTTCAATTGAGCCGTGTCGGAAGGTGTTAGATCCTCCGCAAGCACGATCACTTCTTCATTGATCTCAGCTGGACTCATGAAGTCGATACCAAGCAAGTGATTTAGCACACGTTTGGTAACGTCACGCATATCTGCTGCACGTTCCTGCAGGTATGCACTCTTCATGTTCTCGAACATGGAGATAAATTGTGATGCCGTTTCGTTCAAAGCAAATTCTGCATTGATCATGTCATCCGCAATTCTAGCTTTAACCGGATCAATCAGTTCCGGGTCATTCAGAATGAGCAAATGCGAAGCAAAAATCTCAGCTTTTTTCTCGCCAAGCTCTTGTAAAGTACGCTCTTTGATCGCCTCAAGCTCAGCCTGGGATTTACCCAGAGCTGAGTCGAGTTTCGCGATCTCTGCGTCAACGTCGTTGATTTGGCGTTTTTCTACAGAGTAATCAGGATGCTCCAAGATAAACGCCTTGGCGATAGCAATACCCGCCGAAGCCGCGATCCCGGAGACATTAAGCATTAATTTCGCCCAACCCTTCGTTAACCATAACGTCAGTCAAAGCTTGAAGAGCTTCAGCTTCGCCTTCGCCTTCAACGATGATGCTGATAGTGTCGCCTTGTTCCAATCCCAGGGAAAGAACACCCAGAATGGATTTCAAAGTTACTTTTTTACCGTTAGCTTCTGCAAAGGATTCTGCACCTTTGAATTTGTTTGCTGTATTAACCAGGGCTGTCGCCGGACGTGCGTGGATACCATCTTCGTCTGTAATTCTGAATGTTTGTTGCATTACAATCATCTCACTTTCAGTAGTTTGGTTTAGGCATTGCATATATTTACACTTGCTTGCCATCGTCGTAACACTTCTTATTTTATCTCAATGATTGGCTGTTCGCCAACTTTCAGCACTCCACTCTTCTTCAGAGTTACTGTGGAGCCCTCTGGCAGGTTAGTGAAAATAACTGGTGAAATGATCGAAGGAGCGTTTGCTTTGACATACTCCAGATCCACTTCCATAATCGGCTGACCTGCCGATACCAGATCACCTTCCTGTACCAGTACGTTAAAGCCTTGACCTTTCAGCTTCACCGTATTAACACCTATATGAACAAGCACTTCCTTGCCACCATCGGACATGATGCCCACGGCATGTTTGCTTGGAAATACATTAAACACTTTACCATAGACAGGAGAAGTTATCGTACCATCATGTGGCAAAATTGCGAATCCATCACCTGTCATTTTCTCAGCAAAGACCGGATCAGGTACGTTTGTAATGTCCAGCAATTCACCATTGACTGGCATGACGATATCCTCAGCAACGATGCGCTCTCCCTGCTCACCTTGTGCCTTCTCCTCTTCAGGAGTTGGTTTGGCAGCTGCTGGCGTTGGTGCTGGAGTTCGTCCTGCAATAATATCCTGCATCTGAGATTTGATCGTGTCGGAACGTGTTCCGAAGATGGCTTGAACATTATTACCCACTTCAAGTACACCAGATGCACCCAATTGTTTCAAACGATCTTTTTTCACATTGGATTTCTCATTAACTTCAATCCGCAAACGAGTAATACAAGCGTCCAGATGTTTGATATTTTCCTTGCCACCGAAAGCTTCGAGAATGTTATGTGGCAGGTCATCCGTTGAACCAGAGCCTCCGCCAGATTCGGTTTCAGGCGTTGCATCCTCTCGTCCTGGTGTTTTGAGATTGAATTTGCGAATGATAAACCGGAAACCGAAGTAATAGATCACCGCAAGAACCAATCCGACAATAATAACGTCCCACCAAGGTGTACGGTTCGGAATAATCCCGAAGATCAGGAAGTCAATGAACCCACCGGAGAAGGTCATACCGATCTTTACACCCAGAATTTGCATGGTCATGAAAGACAAACCTGCAAAGATACAGTGTACTGCAAACAGGATTGGTGCCACAAACAGGAACGAGAACTCAAGTGGCTCTGTAATCCCTGTCAGGAACGAGGTTAGCGCAGCTGAACCCATGATCCCTGCAACATATTTTTTGTGCTCCGGTCTTGCTTCATGGTACATCGCAAGTGCCGCTGCTGGCAAACCGAACATCATGAACGGGAATTTACCAACTTGGAATGTTCCTGCTGTGAGAGCAACGCCATCACGTAACTGGCTGAAGAAAATCTTCTGATCCCCACGAATAACATCTCCGGCTTTATTCACATACTCACCAAACTCAAACCAGAATGGGGAGTAGAAAATGTGATGCAAACCGAACGGAATCAATGACCGTTCCACAACTCCGAAGATGAATGCCGACAAGGTCGGACTTGTATCTACCATGAAGTGAGATACAGCATTCAGTCCATTTTGAATCGGAGGCCAGATAATCACAAGAAGCAACCCGATTACAAGGGATACTACCGATGTGATAATCGGTACAAATCGTTTACCTGCAAAGAAACCGAGGTAAGACGGCAGTTCGATTTTGAAAAATCGATTGTAACACAGCGCGGCGGCAATACCTATGATAATACCTCCGAACACGCCTGTACTTAATGTTGGGATACCCAAGATGCTGGCATAACCCGGTACTTCACCGATCATTGCCGGAGTAACACCTACTGCAGATCCTAATGTAACATTCATGACCAGGTAACCGATGATCGCTGCAAGACCTGCAACGCCTTCGCCACCAGCCAATCCGACAGCTACGCCGACGGCGAACAGCAATGCCAGATTATCAAATACGATCTGACCTGCGTTCATCATAATTGTTGCGATCGAGTTCACCCAAGGGGTGTCGAGCGCCGTTACATATTGCAAGAAATCTGGATTAACCAGCATGTTACCAATTCCGAGCAGCAAACCTGCCGCAGGTAGAATGGCTACAGGCAGCATGAGAGCTTTACCTACTCTTTGCAATACACCAAAAAGCTTTTTGAACATCGCGTCGTTTCTCCCTTTCGTCTAATTTATATGTTGTGATGCAAGCAAGGGAACACAAAAAAGGCATGAATTAACAAAGTAAACTGTGCCAACCTTGGGGTATAGCATACCCTGTACAAGGAAAGAACAATCACACTTTAATTAACTCATGCCTGATCGAGTCAGTAACACGTCGCTTATGTTTATTCAGTTGCTTGATTACGGAAACCATTGTAGCACCAGTTCTAACCTATTGCAAGCCTTTACACCAAAAAAATAAATTCCACATTCCATCACTGGAATGACCTCACTTATTCTCTTCTTCCTTCCGCTGATTCAGTCTTTGCAGATGAATGGTCAGATAACCTACCTCCGCAGGATAAACCGGCAGTTTCAGTCTTTTCTCCATCACTTTGGTCAGTTTCCATGCAAGCGAGTACATTTCGGGATACTCCAACTTAAGCAGGGAATCCAACTTATGAAGCTCCTCCACTTTGTCTCCACGCCGAACACGCTCAAGGGCGAAACGAAGATGAGTCAGCAAACGAGAGTAATCAAGCGATTCCGTTTCAAACGAATAATCGAGTTGATCAGACACCAGGTTCACCAAATCAGTGATCAATTGTGAATGTTCACGTACCTGGGATATATTTTGATTGGTCATTGCGCTATAGATATGGAGGGCAACAAAACCAATCTCATCCATCCCCAGATCTACACCCATTTTCTCTTTGATCAGACGAACAGCGTATTCTCCCATTCGATATTCTTCAGGATAAATCTCGCGGGTTTCATATAAAAATGGATTTTGTATGATAATGCCCTGCTCCTTGCGTTTTAACGCGAAAGAAATGTGATCGGTTAATGCAATATGGATATGTTCATTCAGAGGAACGTCCGTACGCTCTGCAATATACGTAATAACTTCGTTAATAATCTCGATCAGTGCTTCATCCACCTGTGGAAGAAGC
The DNA here is from genome assembly GCF_030815985.1 of Paenibacillus sp. W2I17. NCBI lineage: Bacteria > Bacillati > Bacillota > Bacilli > Caryophanales > Paenibacillaceae > Paenibacillus > Paenibacillus sp. W2I17. Next base: position 6,187,371 of record NZ_JAUSXM010000001.1, on the reverse strand, counting down.
TGTTTGTACTGCTCTTGCTCCTGCTGGTTTTTCAAAATAAACATTTTCTCCACAGCCATCAATGGAATGTGATCACTCGGTTTTCGGTTAAAGCCAATGCCTTTACCAATAACAACGACTTCCCCGTGTTCTGGATGCTGTGCAATGATTACATTATTATTTAGCGCTTTATCTACATGCAAGCTGCTCATTGTTTGCACCTCTTTTTCACACCATCTTAGGTGTGATTAAGTCACACCCTGTTACGAACGAAAAGACACCCGAAGCGGGCAAACCGCGCCGGACGTCTCGCTTAAAAAGTAACAAAAATTCGCCTTAAGGTCAATAGAGCAACCATGCAAGATTCGAAGTGCTTCTTACTCGTCAACTCCAGCTCTTTCCACAATCTTGTCGATTATAGAAGGAGTTGTAACAGTCTCGCTCTGTTGAATGGCAACTGGCGCAGGTGTTTTAGACTTCGTAAGGCCTTTAATCAGCTGCTCTACATCGATGCCGGATACACTTTTGAGCATCTCTGGAGCGGTCGCCATAAGTTCAGTAACATAGTTACTCACTCGTGCTGCACCTTCACCTTTACCTGTATCTACCACCGTCAGTTTATCAATGGATGCAATTGGCTCTGCAATTTTACCAGCCAGTTCAGGCAGCATTTTGACAATGATATCGAGTACAGCTGCTTCGCCAAACTTCTGGAACGCTTCGGCCAGTTTTTCTTTTGCTTCTGCTTCTGCAAGACCACGCAAACGAATAACTTCTGCATCTGCTGTACCTTTGGCAAGTTCCGCATCCGCCATGGCCTGACCTTCAAGTCGTTTCTGCTCAGCTGTTGCTTTGGCATGTGTTTCGATGGAGTACTGTACAGCATCGGCTTCACGCATTCTTTTGGCTTTATCCGCTTCGGCAGCTTGCTCTACCGCATAACGATCCGCTTCTGCCTTTTTCTTCACTTCAGCATCATATATTGCTTCTCACGTACGACGATTTCTTTTTCCTGGAGATCAATCTCACGTTCTTTACGAACGAGTTCAACCTTCATTTCTTCTTCCACCACGGTCTGTCTCGCACGCGCTTCATGGATATGGTATGCCTGATCGGCTTCCGCTTTTGCTGTATCCTGATCCCGCTTAAACGTGGCTACTTTCAGTTCCTTCTCTTTGGCTGCCTCGGCGATATTGGTATCCCGCAGCAACTCTGCTTTTTGGCCCTGTTCTTCCGCATTAGCCTTCTGAATACGCGCATCACGCATTGCTTCCGCTTCAGCAATCTCGGCATCACGCTTCACTGCCGCAATTCTCGGTTTACCGAGAGCGTCCAGGTAGCCCTGTTTGTCACGAACATCCTTGATGGTAAATGAGACAATTTGCAGACCCATTTTTTTCAAATCTCTAGCTGCTACGCCTTGAACCTCTTGCGCAAACCGATCCCGGTTCCGGTATACTTCTTCCACCGTCATTGTACCGAGGATGGCCCGCAAATGCCCCTCCAGTACCTCCTGTGCTTCGCTTCTCAGCGCTTCTACAGGTTTACCGATGAATTGCTCAGCTGCCGTAGCAACGTCTTCTACAGCGCCTCCAACCTTGATAATAGCCACACCGTCAGCAATAACCGGAACCCCTTGCTCCGTGTACACTTCAGGTGTGGAGACATCCAGCTTGTGGGATAACAAGGAGATAAACTCGGATTGCTGGAATACCGGCAGGATAAATGCACCGCCACCACGAACAATCTTAATTTTCCGTCCAGAATCATCATCGGAGATATTTTTGCTACCCAGGAATGATCCCGTAACGATCATTGCCTCATCCGGTCCAACCGTTTTGTATCTCGCCCAGAAAGCCAGACCCAAAATTAGAATGACTCCGACTACAACTATGGGAATCAATAAAACATCCCAATTCAAATTTTCCATTCCACATCTCTCCCCTTATTCATGATGAGTGCTTAAATTACTTAGGTGATAAGAATACTTTATAAATCTTTAAGTACATTTTCATCCCATTCCGACACACGCAGTACACCATCTACAACATCCACCACGACAACACGGGCTCCCGCCGCAATGGGGAGGTGTTCAAAACTGGATGCCGTTTGAATCGTACTACCGGATGCAAAGCGGATCATTACTTCGCCAAAACCTTTTTCCGGCACCGGAATGGTGATTTCCCCAATTTTTCCTGATAACTCTTTCATTGAAAATGCAATGGAGACATCGCTGTTACGCATCGGTTTGATATATGCGAAGAATACCAGCATGGCTGCAGCAATACCTATAAGCAGGGATAGTATTAGACCGGACATTGCACTTAATGAACTATAACGTATCAGCAAAATACCTGCCCCACCAAAGGTTGTAATGGAACCAGCTAACACAACGGGTTTGAAAAAATCAAGACCTGGCATTTCAAAAGCTCCGTCCAGCAAGCCATCAATCAAGTCACCCAGCACAAGGCTGACAACCGCAAATATCGCCCCTCCGATTAGACACCCCCAATAAATTGTTTCCATCCCCTGTTCCTCCTCTCTCTGCCGCAAATTCATCCTAACTGAGCATTCCACATGTAAATAAATACGTAGCAAGGGGTAAAATGTTTCAAAATCTTTCCTCAATTGTATTCTGAACCCGATAATGGGTATTATCACGACATTCTGTTCGCCTTGCTTCAAGTTCCTCCATTATTCACGTGTACAGTCGAATACACGAAAAAACCGCAAGCCCCCATGAAGGAGACTTGCGGTTATTGGACAACAGAATGTGTCCTTTCACTTTGCAGTGATTATAGAATTACAGAGAAGCCTTGTAGATGGATACAACATCTTCCCGTTGCAGTTTCTTGAAGTTACCGAATGGACCAAACAGCATCGCTTTGTCAGCCATTACGTCGATCTGGCTGTCATCGATATCGTAATCTGCCAAACGGTTAGGTGCACCAATGGATGTCCAGAATTTGCTGAGCGCATCGATACCTTCTTCAGCAATCTGTCTGTCCGACTTGCCTTCAGGGTTCACTTCGAATACATTAATTGCCAGACGTTTGAATCGATCCACATTCACATCCAGGTTATGTTTCATCCAGTGTGGGAACAAGATTGCAAGTCCACCGCCGTGTGGGATATCATACACTGCGGATACCGCGTGTTCAATATTATGTGTTGCCCAGTCTCCTGCGAGACCCATATTCAGCACGCCATTCAGTGCCATTGTTCCGCAATACAGAATCGTTTCGCGCAGTTCATAGTTCTCCAGGTCTTCAACCAGACGAGGTGCTGCTTCCATGACGGTACGCAGAATCGTCTCACAGAAACCGAGTTGAACCGGTGTGTTGGCATCCAGATGGAAGTAATGCTCCAATACGTGGGACATCATATCCACCATACCGTATACCGTTTGGTCCAGTGGAACAGTGTATGTATTCACCGGATCCAGAATGGAGAAAGCAGGGAATGAATATGCGCTACCCCAGCCCAATTTTTCTTGTGTATCCTGATTCGTAATAACCGAACCGGAGTTCATTTCGGAACCAGTTGCCGCCATGGTCAATACGGTACCGAGTGGAAGAGCGTCCTGTGCAACGGCTTTGCGCTGAGCAAAATCCCACATATCGCCATCATACTTGGCACCTACAGCAATAGCTTTGGAGCAGTCCAATACACTACCGCCACCTACAGCGAGGATCAGGTCGATGTTATTTGTTTTACAGAGGTCTACCCCTTTATGCACCGTAGAAAGACGCGGGTTAGGTTCCACACCAGCCAGTTCAGTCACTTCTGCTCCGGCTTCCTTAAGCAAACCGATCACTTGATCGTACAGACCACTGCGTTTGATACTGCCGCCACCATATACAAGCAGAACCCGTTTACCGTATTTCGGTACTTCTGTCTTTAATGCTTCCAGTTGTCCTTTACCGAAAATCAGCCGGGTTGGATTATAGAATTGGAAAGATCTCATATCTATTGTCGCCTCCAATGGAGTTTAGAATTTTTAGTGCAACTCCAATTATAGTACCCTGTTTATAGAAAAACAAATCGATAGTCACTCACTTTATAACAACCCGTTAATCTCCAAATGGGCTCGAAACATCTCGCTCGTTGAAGGCAAATTCTCAGCATCCACCCATGTTTCTGAGGCCCATAATCCAGCCTGTTTGAATGCCCGCGGACAATGGATAAAACACTCTTCTACATCTACAATGACAGCCGCACCTATGGTTTTACCACTCCAGCCCATACTCGCGATGAATTCCTCATCCTTGGTAATGGATGCTGTGCCATTAATACGCAGCACTTCGTTCATACCCGGAATCAAAAAGAGCATACCAATACCAGGGTTCGACAACATGTTTAACAACGAGTCTATGCGCCGATTGCCTGGGCGTTCGGGATAGACGAGTCGGTATGTATCGTACACTTTTACGAATCCCGCTCCATCACCCCGAGGTGACACATCACTTTTCCCATCACGATCTGAGGTGGAGAGGAAAAATAATGGTGACATGGATAGAAAATTCTGAACATGTGAATCCACAAATGAGATTGCCTTGTTACGCACATGTTCATGCGGTTCCCCCACCATGCCTTGCAGTTCCTCTGCATCTGTAATCAATGGAATATTCAATGCCTTCTTTTCCAATTATTCGTCCCCGTTTCTTCATTGATAATGTCTTCAATGGCTTTCCACCATTATACATGCGGGAACTGACATCTTCCATTTCTGAAAACGAATATGAGTGCCGTCATTGAAAATACCGCGACTCCATGTGCCCTCGGCTCACCTATTGAAGATTCAGTATTGTTAATCTCATCTAACAGTTGTACTGTAACCAAAAGGACTTCAAAATTCTTAAAATAAATAAGGAGGTTAGTGGATTGAAAAAAGCAAGCATCTTCGTCTTTGCTCTGCTAATGTTCCTCGTACCCTGGGGACAGATGGTTATGTATGCTGAGCCGAATAAAGAAGAGGATTTCATAACAAGCACCAACGCTCATGGAATCACAATAAACGACTATGTGGGCACTTCGAAAGATGTCATTATTCCCGACACTATTCACGGACAAAAAGTAACTATTATTGGTGACAAAGCATTTTACAGCGATCATTTGACTTCTGTAGTTATTCCGCATACCGTCTCCACTATTGGAGAAAGGGCATTTGAAATCAATCAATTGACCTCTGTCATTATTCCAGAGACTGTCACGACTATTGGAGACTTGGCATTTGCATACAACCGACTGACCTCTGTCGTCATTCCGGATAGTGTATCCACAATTGGGAACTCCACATTCACTAACAACCAACTGGCCTCTGTCGTTATTCCCGAGACTGTTATGTCGATCGGAGATAGCGCATTTACAAACAATAAACTGACTACTGTCATTATTCCAGAGAATGTCTCCACGATTGGGAACTGGGCTTTTGCATCTAACCAGCTGACTTCTATTGTTATTCCAAATCGTGTCTCTTCCATTGGACATGCTACATTTACAGACAATCAACTGACTTCTGTCGTCATTCCGGATAGTGTCTCCTCTATCGGGGCGATGGCATTTGCGGACAATCGGCTGGCGACTGTCTTCATTCCAGCTAGCGTGTCGTCTATTGGTTTCTCAGCGTTTCATGGCAACTCATCCCTTATTATTACTGGTTTTGATCCTTCAGAGGCTCAAGACTTCGCTTACTGGGATGACATTCCCTTTCAAAAATTGAATATGGTCGTCTCCTTTGACTCCGATGGTGGAAACCCGGTTTCGGACACTCAAGCCACTTATGGGCAAACCATTGTACCTCCCACTCAACCTACCAAGGACGGGTTTTCGTTTGAAGGCTGGTACATAGATTCGGTATACTCCCTTCCCTGGGATTTTGCCAGAGATACCGTGAATGGGGACATAACGCTATATGCCAAGTGGACGAGTTCAGTGACAACTGCGTCCAAAGATACGATTAAGGAAGATCCCATTTCCGCCTTGACCGTCTCTTTTGACTCTCAAGGCGGTAGCCCCATTTCCTCTACTATTACCAGTAACAATCAAGCAATTGCGCCTCCCACTCAGCCCAGCAAGAGCGGGTTTTCATTTGATGGATGGTACATAGACTCGGCATTATCTCTTCTCTGGAATTTTGACCGAGATACCGTAAGTCGGGACATAACGCTATATGCCAGATGGGTAAAGACTGATAGCTCTGAAAACCATGGTGGCAGTTCTTCTTTTTGGACCAGCAGTTCTCCTACTGCCACATCACCCCAGGAACCTGATACAGGAACGAAAGCTAAAGCCGAACCTACACCTAAAGTTGAACCTGAACCTAAAGAATCAACAACACCTTTGAGCCCAGTTGTGTTTAGTGATATTTCAACCCACTGGGCACGCTTGATGATTGAAAGTATCGCTGCACGTGGTCTGATAACGGGCTATCCCGATGCCACATTCAGGCCTAATCAGCCAATCTTGCGTAAACACATGGCTCGTATAATCAACGGAGCGTTTGAGCTACCCATAGTCCGAAAGGCTGCTCCCTTTGAAGATGTAGAGCCCACACATCCCTACTTTGAAGCTATATCTCGACTACAGGAGGTTGGCCTTATTGATGGATTCCATATTTCGAACGGCTTAAATGATTTCTTCCATCCGGATGCTGTACTTACACGGGCTGAGGCAGCAAAAATTCTGGTGCTCGCGCTGGACATGCCGCTGATCCAAACGAGTTCTTTTGAGGATGTTCCCTCCTCCCACTGGGCTCACGACTACATAGCCACACTGGCCAAGACTCGAATGGTTGTGGGATATCACGGACTGTTCAGGCCGGATGACTCCCTAACCCGAGCCGAGCTGGCTGCCCTGATCTATCGTTCAATTCCAACAGAATAAACGACTGGCTCACAACTCCGTTACTAATCATATTCAAAAAAACACCAGCCCTTGTATGGGCTGGTGTTCATCGTTATACATGTCTATTCAGTGTATCCCATGCTGCTTACAAAACGATGGAAAGCCTGGCGTCCTGCTTCATCATATTTGTAGACACCTGCATGCTCCAGAATCTCGGCAAATTTCAAACCGACTTCCTGCTGTACAATGGCAACAGCTTGTTCTTTGTCCAGGTTAGAACCAAACCGTTCAATCAATTCTTCCGCCCAGCCCAGATGTTTGTTCAACACATGATCAGAAGCTTTGGCGGCTTCAGCAAGTTTGGCATCTCCAGCGAGGATATCCGCGATACTGTCCAGTTCTTCTTTCAAACGACCTGGCAGGATGGCAAGCCCCATCACTTCGATCAGACCAATGTTTTCTTTCTTCAGATGGTGCATTTCACGGTGCGGATGGAAGATCCCTTCAGGATGCACATCATTCGTACGGTTGTTACGCAATACAAGATCCATCTCATAACCACCATCTGCACTACGACGAACGATTGGTGTTACCGTATTGTGTGGTACTTGTTCCCCGTCCACTTCACTGAATGCTTCGATATCCACAGCAGAATCACTGTAGACCTTCCACGCTTCATATACGGCGTTACCCGCTTCAAGCAGCTCTGCAGGATCGTGTGAAGCCAGACGCATTACGGACATTGGCCATTTCACAAGACTCAATGTAAGTCCAGGTGCATCCGCATGGCGGAAGACCGCCTCTGGCTGTGCATTTTGAATGGCGAATGTATGACGACCACCTTGGAAATGGTCATGTGTCAGGATAGAACCGCCCACGATCGGCAGATCTGCGTTAGATCCGATAAAGTAATGCGGGTACTCCCCGACAAAGGCAAGCAGTCTGCGCAGTGTATCTTTGGTCAGCTTCATCGGCACATGATCATGATGGAAAATGATGCAGTGCTCGTTGTAGTACACATACGGCGAGTATTGGAACAACCAAGGTTCGCTGTTAAGTTCCAGCGGAATGACTCTCAGATTCTGGCGGGCCGGGTGATTCACCCGACCAGCGTAACCTACATTTTCACGACACAGCTGGCATTTTGGATATACAGGTGGCGGAAGCAATTTCGCCATGGCAATTTCCTTTGGACTTTTCTCCGGTTTTGACAAGTTAATGGTAATCTCCATGTCTCCATAGGCCGTGTCCTGTGTCCAGTAGACGTTCTTCGAGATCCGATCCATCCGGATATAGTTGGAGTTAATCGACAAGTCATAGAATTGAGATGTGGCCGCCTCAATGCCTTCCGTCTGCTCCGTGTGGCGGAATGCGCGTACCACTTCGGATGGGCGTGCCATCAAATGACCCATGATTTTGGCATCCAGCAAATCACGGAATGTATCACTATTTTCAGGAATGAGTCCAATGGAAAATCCATAATCAATCAACGTATCCAGCATCGCCTGTGGGCCATCGGGCACAGTCGTGTCCAACTCACCGGCATAAGGCTCTGAGAATCCGAATTGTTCCAGCAAGAGGTTGCGGCTATAATCCCAATCCGCTTCCTCGATTAATTGTTTCTGCAAGGCAAATGCAACCAGACGTTCAATGGCATGCAGTGCTTCCTGCTGCTCCGGTGTCCGCTCTGTGGCACCTGCTGCAATATGAGTCTGTGACATAAGGTGTTCGCCTCCTAGTTTTTTCCGTAGCCGTCAGGACGTGATTGGTGCCAGCTCCAAGCGCTTTGAATGACATCTTCCAGATTGGTCCATTTCGGATTCCAGCCCAGGACAGATCTCGCTTTTGCAGATGAAGCTACCAGCACAGCCGGGTCACCTGCACGACGTGGTTCCTGTACAACCGGAATATCGAGGCCAGTCACTTTTTTAGCTGTTTCGATCACTTGTTTTACCGAGAATCCTGTACCATTACCTAGGTTGAATACATTACTGTTCTCACCTTTGCGAAGATAATCTACTGCACGCAGATGTGCATCAGCCAAGTCGCTCACATGGATATAGTCACGGATACATGTTCCATCTTCTGTTGCATAGTCGTCACCAAACACGGCGATGTGCGGGCGTTGTTTCAATGCTGTTTGCAGTACGAGTGGAATCAGGTGACTCTCTGGTTGGTGATCTTCACCAATTTTGCCACTGTCATGTGCACCGGCTGCATTGAAGTAACGCAGGGAAACGTATTTGATATCCTGAACTTTATCGAACCATGACATCATGCGTTCCATCATCAGCTTTGTTTCGCCGTATACGTTGGTTGGTTCTGTACGATCACTCTCTTCGATTGGCACTTTCTCAGGCTCACCGTACGTAGCTGCCGTAGAGGAGAAGACGATGCGGCGTACATTCGCTGCATTCATCGCTTCCAACAGACAGAGTGTACCAAACACGTTGTTGTCATAATATTTAACCGGGTCTTTCATGCTCTCGCCTACGAGTGAGTTGGCTGCAAAGTGAATGACTGCATCGATTGAATTCTCAGCGAACAGCTTCGCCAGAATTTCTTTGTCACGCAGATCCCCTTCATACAACTTACCGCCGAGCAACGCTTCACGATGCCCTGTCTGCAAGTTATCCAGTACAACAACCTCTTCTCCACGTTCCAACAATGCTGCTACCGTATGAGACCCAATATACCCTGCTCCACCTGTCACCAAAATTGCCATTTTACTTCGCCTCCTTCAATTCTTTAACACCGTCGCCTACGCCGCATACATAAAAATCACCTTTGAGATGGGTACGCGCTTCATATGCAGCGCCCACTTCACTTACAAAACGCTCGACATCATCTTCATGCACAAGTGATACGGTACAACCGCCAAATCCTGCGCCAGTCATTCGAGCACCAAGTGTGCCTGGAATCCGCTGAGCTTCCTCAACCATAACATCCAACTCATCACAGCTTACTTCGTACAAATCGCGAAGCGATTCATGAGAAGCGTTCATCAGCTTGCCGAAGGATTCCAGATCATTGATCCGCAATGCCTCCACCGATGCGAGAACACGTGCGTTCTCTTCCACGACATGCTGCGCACGCTGTCTTACTTTCTCATCCTTGATCTGATCCTGTAGTGTTACGAACTGCTCTGGCGTCAATTGAGCCAGGTAATTCAGTGCAGGCAGCTGTTCCTTCAAGATGGCAAGTGCCTGCTCGCATTGAGAGCGACGTTCATTGTAAGCCGAATCCACCAGACCGCGGCGTTTGTTTGTGTTACCGATGACCAATTTGTAGGAGCCTGTACGGAAAGGAACCTTTTGGTACTCCAGTGTGTCACACATCAGCAGGATCGCGTGATCCTGAGCACCGTTTGCGACAGCGAACTGATCCATGATTCCACAGTTGACGCCTACGAACTCATTTTCCGCTTTCTGGGACAGAAGCGCCAGTTGAACCGTATCAATATCCGATACACCCTCCAGAGACTGAATCGCAAATCCGGTGAGTACCTCCAGAGATGCAGATGATGAAAGTCCTGCCCCGTTCGGAATCTCCCCGTGGTAGAGGAAGTCGTAGCCTTTTGTTACATTTACGCCTTTGCCTTGCAATTCAACCATGACACCAACAGGATAGTCGGTCCATTCTCCGGTTTTTTCCTTACCGATGGAGGAAGTGTTTAGTACCCCTTCGTAAGACATGTTCGTGGAAGCCAGTTGCAACTTGTTGTCCTGACGCACACGAATGATCAATGTTGTTCCGAATTCAAGTGCTGCCGGAAGCACGTATCCACCGTTATAGTCAATGTGCTCACCGATCAGATTCACACGCCCCGGGGCATGAAACACACGGATGTCCGCTCCACTCTCTCCGTACTTCTCAATAAACTTTTGTTTCAATTCAGTTACGTTCACTGCTGGTGCACCTCGCCTCGTTGTTGTGGTTTTCTTAATGTTATTATATAAGAAAGCGGTGCCTCATGTAATGCAACCATGTGTGTTTCATATGGATAAATGTGACCTTAAGGCGTATAATGATCGGAGCATCCCAGAAAGAAGGAAATGACCATGGCAGATCACTCAAACTCGAAGAAAGACTCCCTTGCACCTTCTATAGAGAAAATTCAGGAACCACCTTCCGGTAAAAGCGGAGCACTCAGTTATTCGGTTGCCTCCAATCCCGTCTATTATGAACAAGGAGCACTGCATGTCCTGTTTGCCGGGGCAAGCCAGACACTTCCCGGTCACGCCCTCGGACCCAAACTGTTTGATTATTATCTGCTGCATTATGTAGAAAAAGGGGCGGGTACGTTCCGCACCGAGCTGCACACCTACGAGTTATCTGCAGGTGATTGTTTCCTCATTCATCCCGGGCAACTGGTAAGCTACCAGTCACATGCCCGCAACCCATGGCAATACCGCTGGATTGCCTTCACAGGCAGCCAGGCTGGCCAATATACCGAAGAAGCCGGATTCCGCCCGGAAAAGTCCGTTTTTCATGCCGGACCCTCTTGTGGAATTTCCGATTGGTTATCCGTGATGCAGGATGCTTTTGCCGAGCGCAAAGAAAGCTCTCATTTCACATCACTGGGCACGTTATATATGATTCTAGCCGAAGCACAAAATCACCTTTCGCAGGGCCAAACCTTAATTCCAGGTGAATCCTCCATCCGACGTACGGTGAAACAGATGATTCAATATATGTCTACCCAATATGCCTACCCTGTCTCCATTGAACAAATGTCTGCGAGTCTTGGGTACAACCGTGCTTATCTATCCCGTATTTTCAAACAGGAAACCGGACTTTCGCCAGTCACTTATCTACTAAAATTGCGGATCGACAAGTCGCGCCAACTCCTGAGAGAACGCCCGGATCTGTCCATCGAACAGGTATCTGCATCAGTGGGACTGCCAGACGCGCTGTATTTCTCCAAACAGTTCAAACGATTTCACGGTGAAGCGCCTAGCTTGTATCGAGAGAAAATACTGTCCCGTCCACTACATCAGGGGTTACAGAAGAATGCTCAACAAAACAAACGATGAGCAACATAACGGACGGAGGAACCACGTACGACAAAAAAAGGTGCATTCCGCCATTATGGCTAAGATGCACCTTTTGCACTTTATTTATTTGTCATCAGGCTCCGGAGACAGGATAGATTCAATCCGTTCCAATTCCTCTGTAGAGAAATCCAATTGACTGAGCGCAGCCACATTCTCTTCAATCTGGGAAGGACGACTTGCGCCAATCAGCGCAGAAGTTACCCTGCCATTACGCAGCACCCATGATAGTGAAAATTGAGCCAAACTCTGACCACGGGCTGCTGCAATCTGGTTTAGCGCACGCACTTTGCGGAGCGTCTCTGGAGAGATGTTGTTCTCATTCAGGAATACCGACGGTCCTTTGGCACGTGAGTCTTCCGGGATACCATTCAAGTATTTGTTCGTGAGCACACCTTGTGCCAATGGACAGAATGCAATACTGCCTGTTCCATACTCATCCAGCACGTCCTGCAAACCATCTTCAATCCAGCGGTCCAGCAGCGAGTATTTCGGTTGATGAATTAACAGTGTCGTACCCAGACTTTTCAGAATTTCGGCAGCCTGTCTCGTCTGCTCTGCGGGATAGTTGGAGATCCCTACATACAGGGCTTTGCCCGAGCGAACAATATGATCCAGTGCCATCATCGTTTCTTCCAAAGGCGTTTCGGGATCATAACGATGTGAGTAGAAAATATCCACATAATCCAGGCCCATACGCTTCAAGCTCTGATTCAGACTGGATACCAGATTTTTGCGTGAACCCCACTCTCCATACGGCCCGGGCCACATATAATAACCCGCTTTAGTGGAGATCACCAGTTCATCACGATAAGGTTTCAGATCCTGGGCCAGTACCTGTCCAAATAACTGCTCTGCCGAACCTGCCGGTGGGCCATAATTGTTGGCAAGATCAAAATGTGTAATACCCAGATCAAATGATCGGGTAATCATATTACGGCCATTCTCAGCGTTATTGATACCGCCAAAATTATGCCACAGCCCCAGTGAAATCGCTGGCAGTTTCAAACCTGAACGTCCAACGCGGTTATATTTCATCGTTTCATAGCGAGTATCGCTTGCTACGTAGACCATTATGAATCCCTTCTTTCCCCAGGTTCCGCCTCTTGTATCCGGTCTATGCCGGAGAATGCGGTTATTCAGTCCATACGTTCAACCAAGAAGCTGGTCCACAATATTCATTACCTCACCAATCGGCTCTGTAATCAGCAAATCAGCCCTGCGGTCGTAAGCGGTAGGTGTAGCGTTAAGCAGAACGGTATGTTTTCCCTGAAAATACGTAATTAACTGGGCCGCCGGATATACCGTCAGTGACGTGCCTCCCACGAGTAACAGATCTGCAGAAGACAGTGCATCAATGGAACGATACAATGTCGTCTGATCCAGCTCCTCTTCGTACAGCACCACATCCGGTTTGATCACACCACCACATGTGGTACAGCGAGGCACTGTATCTTGGGACTGTATAATATCATTCAGCGTATAAAACTGCTTGCAATCCATGCAGCCGTTACGATGAATTGAGCCGTGAAGCTCAAAGACATTGCTGCTACCTGCCTTCTGATGCAGTCCGTCGATATTTTGCGTGATCACTGCCTGAAGTTTTCCTTCCTGCTCCAGACGGGCCAATAGTCGATGACACCCATTCGGTTCCGCATCTGGATGAAGCATTTTGCCACGATAAAAATCATAAAAAATATCGGCATGTTGATCAAAAAAATGTCGGCTTAATAACTCTTCCGGTGGATAAGGCGAATGCTGCTCCGTCTGATACAGACCCGCAGCCGAGCGGAAGTCGGGAATCCCGCTTTCCGTTGAAGTCCCGGCTCCTCCGAAAAAAACAATCCGGGAGCTCTCCTGAATCCAGGCAGCCAGTTGTTCTGTTGCGTTCATCCTCTCTCTCCTCCTTTTGTTTACTATATAAATTGAACTAAAGAATATTTACACTGGCCACTACGATGACAGAACAACCTTCCGATCGCTGTTATCCACAGATTTTTTTGATTCCTTTCTAAAGGAAAAAATCCGAGGATAAAGGCGAACACTCTGTTTCTTCAGGTTATTTCTGTCCTCTCCGTTTTGTGTAAATGTTGAGTTCAATTTATATCGTTCAACCAAGCCAGGGTGACTTATATAATAACGCTTATCTCATTATAATGACGAACAATGGCATGGGCATCAACCAGGTGAGATCCTTGATCTAACTGCGGGCAGTAACCTAGGGTATAGGATACCTCTGCGTGCCGCCCCATCTGCATATCCCCATTGCTGTCTCCAATTACAACGGCCTCCGCAGGATCGATATGTAATTCACGGCAAGCCAAGAGTGCTGCTTCTCTATCCGGTTTGCCCTGGGTCACCCGATCACAGCCCACAATGGAGGTGAAAAAGGAACGTATCCCCATCCAATCCAGATGTGTTTCTGCTGCCGCTGTACTGTCTGAAGTAACAACTGCCAGAGGTATGTCTGCTGCCCTGCAACTCTGTAAGAAAGCAAGTAATCCTGGCATCGGTTCAGCCGATTTGCGCTCTCTTACCGATTTCATGGCCTCGCTTGAAAATTGGCGTATCGTTGTGATCGCTTCATTCCATGGTATGCCTGCCGCATATAACTGCCCGGCAAGTAATCCCGTGCACTCATCCACAGTCGCAATGGCAAGTGGACCTTGCGGATCATAGCCGACAATGTGACCTTCTGCATTATGAATGGTGCCCAGGACGTGCTCCCGTTCAACCGTAAATGAAGCTCCAAGCTCATTCATACGTGATTGTAACTGACTCAGCAACGTCTCTGCCCACGGCCCCCATAGCTGGAGGAATTCCAGTAATGTTCCATCTTTATCGAACAGGATAGCTTTACATGGGATCTGCACTCCATACACTTGAAGCATGGTCATCCGTATCACCTCCATCAAGTTATGCTATAAATGCATACAGCCCTTAATGCAGAATAATCAAAATCTACTTAATCGTACTTAACCAAGCCAGTACTGTCTTGACCGTCTGATTCAGCTGTTCTTCTCCATTCACTTCCGGCTCGCCATCTCCTTTTTGATGACCATAATCACCGAACTGGGCGTGGTTTCCACCTTCAATGGTGTAGTATACCGTCTCCACGGGCAAATACATACGTCCACTCTGATACTTGGTCATATTCACAACCTCATCTTTAGTACCCAAAATGGATAATGCAGGTATTCCCAGTGTCATTACACTCCCTTTTTCATCCGGGTAAGATGCCAAGAAGAAGATCCCGTGAAGTGCATCAGGATGTGCGGCTACATAACGTGCAGCCATGGACCCGCCGAGAGAGTGTCCACCCATAACAAATTGTTCGTCTGGATATGCGGCCAGAATCTCATCTGCCAAGTTTGGCTTAAGCACTGCCAGGTTAACTGGCATCTTGGCAATAATGGTGTGATGACCGGCAGCAGCCAGCTCATGGGCAAGTGGTGCATAACTTTCCGGTTTTACCAGTCCACCAGGGTAGAACAGAACGCTCTTACCAGTCGGTTTATCTGGCACAAAATCAATCCAGTTCTCTTGTTCGTTCACGGTCACCTTATTGGCTGTTTCCATGGCCGCTTGGGCTGTTTGCTGTGGACCGTATGGTGTGAATAATTTCCACGCAACAAATCCACATCCAATGACAATGAGCGCCAGAAGTACGAGCAGGAATTTCCCGATGCCCCTCTTCTTGCGCCCTGTATTATACCGATTTCTCAACGTTAATCACCTTTCTTCACTTCCGCAGGTGCCGCGGCTCACAGAATTGGGAGCCTTCGTTCATCAGGCTCCCTTTCTCCGAATTGAAAAAATATTATTCAGCCTTGGCCTTGCGGTAAGCATCCATATATTGTTCCGCTTTGCGACGGACATGACTCAGGTCACCCGTCTTCACAGCTTCCGATGTCAAGTCGGAGCCGATCCCTACAGCGACTGCTCCACCCTTGATCCAATCCCCCAGATTAGACAAGGATACCCCGCCAGTTGGCATAAAATTCGCCTGCGGCATAGGGCCCTTCATCGTTTTGATAATCGAAGGATCATACAGATTACCCGGGAACAACTTCACAATGTCCACGCCGAGTTCCAATGCGCGTTGAACATCAGCAATCGTCATCACACCCGGCAGAATCGGAATTCGATACAGGTTGCAGATCTGAACCGTATCCGGGTTCAGGGAAGGTCCGACTACAAACTCGGCACCAGACATGATAGCCGCTCTTGCCGTTTGCGGTTCAAGCACCGTTCCCGCACCAATAATCGCGAATTTCTCTGGATCTTGTGTGTTCCAATGGTATACACGGCTTAATTTTTCAATGGCTTTGAGTGCACTGGGTACTGTCATCGTAATCTCGATAACTTTAATGCCACCCGCAATCGCTTGCTCGGCCATGGCAATGACTTGATCAGCAGAATCTGCACGCAGAACTGCCACAACCCCATTGTCCGTAATCTTTTGCAACAGCTGAAGTTTCTTCATTTCATTCTCTCCCTTGTCAATGTGGTGGTTGTGTATACAAGCCTTACATTTAAGAACGAAGATGAGCCATATATGATTTCAGCAGCGACTAACGCTCAACATGGGCAACGTTGTTCAGCTTGGCCTCGACCTGCCCCCACGTCGGGAGCGCCTCCCAATCGCCAACAGCCTGTATAACCATGGAACCGGTCAAATTGCCGAGACGGGTTGCTTCCTGCGGGGAGTATCCTTTTAATATACCCGATAAAAATCCCGCGCAGAATCCATCTCCTGCTCCTACCGTATCCAGAACATTATCCGCCTTAAAGTACGGAACTTCAGTTAGGGTACCATTCGCCAATACGTAGGTCAAATCAGGGCCACCCTTCACAATGCACACAGCATTCAGGGCAGATAAACGCTCAAGTACTTTTTGATCATTTTCTTCGTTATATAGAAGTTTCATCTCGTCCAGCCCCGGTAAAAAGTAGTCCGCCAGTTCAGCTATACGCAGTATAACCGGACGGGCCTCATCCGCAGACCATAGTTTGAGACGCAGATTCGGATCAAAGCTTACTTTCACCCCTGCCTGTTTGGCAATATGTATGGCAGCCTCTACCGTAGCAAGTCCCGACGGGCTTATCGCTGCCGTTATACCCGTAACGTGCAATATCTTCGCCCCGGCAATATAGTCGGGATCCAGATCATCAGGTGTGATCGCACTTGCAGCAGATAGCTTCCTATAATAATGGACCGAGGCTTTCCCGGAAGCGTTCTCACGAATCATCAAACCAGTGGGCTCGTGATCACTTAACCTTACCCGGGATACATCTACGCCTTCACCGCGAATGGCTTTCAGAATCATACTGCCAATCGGATCATTGCCCAAGCGTCCAAACCAACCACTGGTATGCCCCAGGCGGGATACGCCAATAGCCAGATTGCTCTCAGCACCCCCGAAAGACTTGTCCAGTGTGGCTGCATATTCCAGCCCTCTTGTATCCTTGGCAGTCAGCAAACCCATACTCTCCCCAAACGTAATAATTTCCGGGCTTGGATAGGGACTCGTTGACATGATTTCTTCCCTCCTTATAGTTACATTCCCTCATCTTCTTTTTCTATTGTCATCCTCTATGCAACCGTTGTCAATCCCGTTGCGTTCATTTTGTTGTCACAGCTTTGAGAAAAGATAACGCTTACTAATGTGAATTAAATCACAATAGATAATGCACATCCATACTACCCTTATTACAGATGCAAATGACCTGGCAACCAGGGTCTATAAGGGGGCTACACCATGAAAAATCAGACACTGATCCGGGACGATCAGGAATCTTTCTTTTACAATCTGCGCTTTATGCTTATCGTCTGTGTCCTTGCTGGTAATGCACTTGAACCACTCATCACACGTTTTGCAGGAGCGGAAGCTCTGTTCCTGTGGATATATACGTTTCACATGCCGCTCTTTGTATGGGTAACCGGGTATTTTGCGACACACTCACTCCAAGGTGCATCTGGGCGAAACGTCCTGAAGCAGATTGCACTACAGTATGTACTGTTTCAGTCCTTATACGCATTGATGGACTTTACCGTATTCCACACACCCCATATGCGGCTATCCTTCTTTGCACCTTACTTGCTGTTATGGTTTCTCGCAAGTCATTTCTGTTGGCGACTGTTGCTTCGTCTGACGATTTCCTGGAAACCGATATATCGGCTGATTGGATCGATTGCGCTTGGTGTAATTGCCGGGTATTTGCCCATCGACGGGTTCTGGCTCAGCTTCAGCCGTACGTTTGTATTTCTGCCGTTTTTTGTCATCGGTTATGACTATGGAGCAACCATCCGTTCACATTTATTATCCGGTTGGGGGCGAAAAACCGCAGCCATCCTCTCTGCTGCACTGTTGGTATGGATCGGGTATGGTGGTTTGAACATTTCATCCGGATGGTTACTCGGCAGCATGACGTACGCCGAACTGGGTCACCACGAATGGTATGCCGGCATCTTCCGACTTGGAGTCTACCTATTGGAGATCGCATCGGCAGCACTGTTCTTGGCCTGGGTACCTTCCTTCACTTCCAGACTGACGGACCTTGGACGACGCACACTCTATGTATTCCTGCTGCATGGTTTTCTCGTTCGCCTCGCCATCTGGTCCGGAGTCTACAGTTATATGGGAAGCTCGGCGTATATTCCAGTTATACTGGTCATTGCCGTACTCTTCGCAGTCACACTGGCTCTGCCGGCTGTACGTCACACGTTCAAACCCTTAATTGAACCGGATATATCCCGATTTTCTTTCAATCAACATGAGGTGTTTAAACGATCGGCCTAATGCTCTGACGTGTCTCTTCACCATCCGTTCTATCCTGGTGTGTTGTTTCAGGCTGGAAATAAGGTGGTAAATTAGGGATACGCGCTACAAAAAACAACTTATCGTTGTAAGGAGTGATTTGTAATGGCACGTCAACCGACGTCAGAACGCAAGATGAGCCGTGAGGAAGCTGGCAGATTAGGTGGCAAAGCGACTTCCAAGAACCATGATCGAAGCTTCTACCAGATGATTGGAAAAAAAGGTGGAGAAGCGACTTCAGATGCCCATGACACTGACTTTTACAAGCAGATTGGTCGCAAGGGCGGCGAAGCAACCTCCGAAACTCATAATAAGGAATTCTATCGTGAGATTGGACGTAAAGGTGGAAGCAACTAATGAATTCAGCTCGCCACATCGAAACATGATCATAGCTTTCCCGTAAATCAAGAAGTCTAATTCCATGAAAATGGTTTGAGGCTTCTTTCTATTGATTGTAGAAATATGACGACGGTTGTGATAGACTCAATAGAAAAACCGGGTGTTCACGGGTTTAAAGCAGCAAAGAATTTCACAAACTACGGGCAGCTCGACACCGGCATGCCGGTCCTTTTTTTTTAGAGTACGGATGAAATTAAACGACAGATGCACTGCCATTTACTTTTCCATTCATGTTGCTCAATATTATATATTTGGGGGGAATACACCATGTCAGCCAAGAAGATGCGTTCCGATATGATCAAAAAAGGTTTTGACCGTGCACCACACCGGAGTTTGCTCCGCGCAGCGGGCGTTAAAGAAGAGGATTTCGGCAAGCCGTTTATTGCCGTATGTAACTCATACATCGATATCGTGCCCGGCCACGTCCACCTTCAGGAATTCGGTAAAATTGTAAAGGATGCTATTCGTGAAGCCGGTGGCGTTCCATTCGAATTCAACACCATCGGAGTAGATGATGGTATTGCCATGGGACACATTGGTATGCGTTACTCGCTGCCAAGCCGTGACATTATCGCGGATTCCGTGGAAACGGTTGTATCTGCTCACTGGTTCGACGGCATGGTATGTATCCCGAACTGCGATAAAATTACACCCGGCATGATGATGGGGGCACTTCGCTGTAATATCCCTACCGTGTTTGTCAGCGGTGGACCGATGAAAGCCGGTCGTGACAGCAATGGTAAAGCTCTGTCCTTGACCTCTGTATTTGAAGGCGTAGGTGCTTACCAAGCAGGTAAAATCGATGATAAGAGCTTGCTTGAACTTGAACAGTTTGGCTGTCCAACATGTGGATCATGTTCCGGTATGTTTACTGCAAACTCCATGAACTGTCTGGCTGAAGCGATGGGACTGGCTATGCCAGGTAACGGAACCATCCTGGCTGTTGCTCCTGAGCGTCGTGAGTTTGTTAAACAATCTGCTAAACAACTGATGGAACTTATTAAAATGGATCTGAAACCACGTGATATCGTTACTGTAGAAGCGATCGATAACGCGTTTGCACTGGATATGGCGATGGGTGGATCTACGAATACAGTACTGCACACGCTGGCACTGGCTCATGAAGCAGGCATCGAGTATCCAATTGAGCGCATCAATGAAGTAGCTAACCGCGTTCCGCATCTGGCGAAACTGGCACCTGCTTCCGATCTTCACATCGAAGACGTTCACAATGCAGGCGGCGTAAGCGCAGTGCTGAACGAATTGCTCAAGAAACCAGGCGCAATTCATGGTGACTGCATTACTGTAACGGGTAAAACGATCCGTGAGAACGTTGAAGGAAAAGAAATCCAGGATACAAATGTCATCCACCATCTGGATAACCCGCATTCCGAAAAAGGCGGCCTGGCTGTATTGTTTGGTAACCTTGCACCACAAGGCGCTATCATCAAAGTTGGTGCAGTTGATGCTTCGGTTGGCGGATACCACAAAGGTCCTGCCATCTGCTTTGACTCCCAGGAGCAAGCGCTCGAAGGTATTGCTAACGGCAAAGTAAAAGAAGGACATGTTGTTGTTATCCGTTATGAAGGACCAAAAGGCGGACCAGGTATGCCTGAGATGCTGGCTCCTACTTCCCAGATCGTAGGTATGGGATTGGGTGCCAAAGTTGGTCTGATCACCGATGGACGCTTCTCTGGCGCATCCCGCGGAATCAGTATCGGACATATCTCACCAGAAGCAGCTGAAGGTGGTCCAATCGCCTTTGTTGAAGAAGGGGACATCATCGAGCTGGATCTGAACAACCGTATCATCGAATTGCACATCAGTGACGAAGAGTTTGAACGTCGTCGCGCAGGTTGGAAAGGCTTTGAACCGAAAGTAAAAACCGGTTACCTGGCTCGTTATTCCAAACTGGTTACCAATGCAAGCAACGGTGGCGTCCTGAGTATCTAATTCACTAATAAATAAAGGGTTGCTCTTCTGCCAAATATGGCGAAGGGCAACCCTTTTCTTTTGCTGGTTGGTGTGATCAGTCCTTTTAGTTCCGCTCTGGCAGTATCTCTTGTTCAATTAACAACGATTCATCTCTGGATTCTTCTACCGTTGCTGCCACCTGCATCATATGTTGACCGTAACGTTCCAACAGTAGATCCAGCGGCATGGCAATCATCTTGGGTACCAATTGTTCTGCACGCTGTTTCAGGCGTTTGGTTCCGGCAGGATGGATCACACTTAAGAGCAGTTTCAGGTATACTTTAGATGCAGCACTGAACGGTCCAGGAGGCAATTCTTGTATGGTAAATCCGAATTTTTCCGGACCTCTGTTAATCATACTCACACCGTATATGGCCTTGGCAGATTGTAACTCAGGTTCGAGTGCCACCATGCGTGCCAGATCCGGCAATTGCTGTTCCATGGTCCGAATCATGCGAATAGCCAAATGCATACTGGAACGTGATGTCACTCCAAGTTCAAACAACTTTTGATTGTCAAAATGCAGTTCTATCACCGGATCTCCATTTTGAATGACATGGCCGTCATTCATCTCCACCCGTGCTCCGTGATATACACGTGATCTGAAGTGCAGCATGGGGTCCTCTGGCGAAGCCGTCCGTAGATGATATACCCAGTGGAACAACTTCTCCCAGCCCAGCCATAAGGCAACAACGATTCGTTTCCATAGCTTCAATGGTGTCTGTAATTGCGTTTTGTTCTGAGATTCGCTCACTGTGATACCTCCCATCAACGTATCAACGCGTACGCTTTGCAGGCCTAGCCGTTCAGCTTCCTGCAAGACGACTTCCAGCGCCTGAAGCATCTGCTCCGGCGCGTGTGCATCAGCACCAAGGGTCGTTCCTCGATCATGCAGCAACATGACCTCTCCGCCTCTCAGTTCCTTCAGCATCCGTTCGGTCAATCTCTGGGCACCTACTCGGCTTCTCCAGTCTTCAAACATAGAAGACCACAGTACAATCTTTCGTTCTTTCTTGCTGAAAAAATCAAACAAATTCATAATCCCCCACGGTGGACGATAATAACAAGTCTTCACGCCGGTTACTTCATGAATAATCTGACCTGTTCGCTGAATCTGATCTCGAACGGTACGTGGCCGCATGAGCCAGTTCGTCTTGTGAATATAATTATGAATGCCAATAAGATGACCTTCCTCATGTATGCGCTGTATGAGTTCAGGATGACTCGCTGCATGTTCTCCAACGACAAAAAATGTGGCTTTTGCTTGATGCTGACGAAGCAGATCGAGCAATCTCGGCGTATAATGTGGATCTGGCCCATCGTCAAATGTTAATGCAAATTGTGTATCACTTCTTCCCCGTCGAAATACACGAAAACCAAAAAGCCTGCTGATCAAACTTGGAATAAAGGCGTAAAAAGATGAAAGATACAATAACCACAGTAAAATACTATGAAGTATCGTTGTCATGTTGCAAGCTCCCCACTTCTCCTGCTGAATTACGGTGCACTATGGCACTATCTAAAATAAACCGCCTTTAATTTTATCATAGTTCAGACTTTTCTTGAATCCTGTTTTCCCAAAAAGATAGCTATCGTGTACAATAAATACAATCTAATTATTGCCATCAAAGGAGCCATGTCCATGCTACCGCTTTACAAAAAATACGGGCGAACCGTCTTTGACATCGCGTTGCTCGTATTAACCGTGTATGTGATCATGTACGGTTTCAGTCAATTATACCATGTGGCTGCACCGGTCTTTCTATCATTCATTGTGTATTGGATGATTGAACCGCTGGCCAAATTTTTACATCGCAAAGGATTGCCCAAGACACTTGGAGCCGCCATCTCCGTCTTGTTGTTTCTTGCATTAATTGTCGCTGCCTTTTTTGGGGTAGGCTTGATTATCATTTCACAAATTTCCAATCTTCAAGATAATTTCCCTGTATACATTGAAATGATACAACGTGAATTCACCAATCTGGTGTTATTCATTCAGGACAAGTCAGACGCTCTCCCTGATGGAGTTATGGAAAAAGCGAATGATTATTTTGCAACACTGACCGGGTTCCTGTCCAAATGGGTAACTAGCGGCGCGCAATTCGTCGTAGGTTTCCTCAGTTCATTCTCTTCGTTTATTACGAACTTCGGAATTGCGATTATTCTGGCATTTTTCCTCAGTATCGAGATTGAATCCTGGCGCAAGTTCGCCCGTGCGAAAACGCCCAAAACATTAAAGTTAGCTATTGAATTCATGCGTAATCACGTGTTCAAGACAATCCGCTCGTATCTGAAGGCACAGATGATCATGATGCTCATTACATTTGTATTGATTTATGCAGGTTTGTTGATTTTGGGAACCTCTAATGCCTTTACCATTGCAGCAGTCTGTGCGGTTTTTGATCTGGTACCATTGCTTGGCGTTCCTGTTGTGTTTATTCCATGGATCGTCTACTTATTCATTATTGGCAATAGCAGCCTGGCGATTGGCCTGATTGTGATTCTGGCAGTGACGATGCTGACACGGCAGTTGCTGGAACCGAAAATATCGGGTAACTCGATTGGTGTATCTTCGGCGTACTTGATGCTTTCGTTTATGCTGATCTCGCTTTCGATCTTTGGCCTGGCTGGTGTAGTGTTATCTCCAGTGCTCCTGATCCTTCTGAAAGAACTGTTACAACAAGGGTACCTGCAAAAGTGGATTCACCTGCCAAAAGATGAATTTGAGTCCTCTCCATTAGTGATGGACCCACCTGTGAATAAGGCCTCATCGAATTCTGCCGAATCTACTGTACAACGTCCCGTTTCTGCGAAGAATCATGAGGACTCAGCCAAGTAGTCCATCACCTTCCTGAAGAGAGCCGTCGCCTGATGTTGGCTGCCAGGAGAGACATTTTGAACAAGAACAGCTACAGCATATTTGGGTTGTTCTACCGGTCCATAACCAATGAACCATTGATTGTTGCGCTTCTCTCCATGTTTCTGTACCTGAGCTGTACCTGATTTCCCTGCAACATGCCACCGTGCACGCTGCAGGGATTTTCCTGTTCCCTCACGAACTACCTTATTCATCCAGGATAACAGTTTATGCGCTGTTGCGGGAGCAATCTGTCCTGATGCTGAAGGTGAATCATGCAAGGGCATCTCCAGCATGGTGCCACCATCCGCATATCGGATGCGCTTAACGAGACGTGGGGCACTAACCTTTCCATCATGTAACAATGTAACGATCAGATTGGCAGCTTGCAGCGGTGTGACCAAGACATCGCGCTGACCGATTGCTGTCTGTATTTTCGCACCTTCATCAGCATCAGTAACAGCCTCTGTTCTCACACGCCCTTGATCCTCATGATCAAAGTGTCGTAACACGGGCATTCCTGCCATCTGCTTCCCCTCCCATCCAATCGGACGCGCGAGTCCCAGACGATCAGCCGTGTTCTCCAGTTGTTCCATACTAAGCCTGCGCGCCGTTTCCGCGAATACGATGTTGCAAGACTCAGCGAATCCTTGCTCCAGATTCAGGTCTCCATGTCCATGCTCCTTCCAGCAAGACAGCCCATATCTTCCGTACTCACCACCGCAATGGAATTCTTCTCCGTTAGAAACCGCATGATACTCCAAAGCAGCAGCGGCAGTGACAATTTTGAAAATGGAACCTGGTACGGCTCCCTGTACTGCACGATTCCCCCAGGACGATTCTTTAGGGTTCACATGTTGTGGCTGATAGAAAGGGCGGGAGATCATGGCGCGAACATCTGCATTAGCGGCATCTAACACAACAATGGCCCCTTCCTGTAATCCAGATTCTTGCGTCAACTCCTCCAACCCACGCTGTAACTCAGCATCCACTGTGGTTTCTACACGTAAAGGATAATGGCTATTGGTCGGTGCAATGACATGCGGCTGAATATCAGGGATAATCTCTCCACCACCCGAGACCATGCGTGATACAAGCGTAGGGCCAATTCCCCTTAATAGGGGTTCAAGTGTCCTCTCCAGTCCAGCTGCCCCTGATTTCATGGCAAATGGCTGTTTCACTTCATCCTGATGCCCAGTTAGAACTTTGGAGGACTCAGGCTGTTCAGCCAGATAACCCATCCATTGCATTCCTGTATGCCCCTGAAGATACCTTGTCATCATTGGATAAATGCCAGCTCCTTGCAGGTGCAAACTACGTAGACGCTCCACCTGGGCAGCGGTCAAATGAACAGGTTGATGTGTACCTGCTGTCCAGAAATGAAGTATACTTTCCTGATTCCATTCCTTCTTCAATTGATCCAGATCGGTATGTAATATAGCTGCCAACTGTGTCATCTCGGAGCCTTCTAATGCCCCTTGCTTGCGTAATTTCTCTAATGGACTTGCCTGTGGAAAAAGAACCAGCCCCCATTGCAGCTTACCGGTCAACGCCTCACCCTTGTAATCCGTAAATTGTCCACGCCCCGGGTCAAGCATCACCCCGCGTTCACGCTGCAATACAGACATTTCACGTACCGTTCGGTGTAATCCAGGCATCGTCTGATTCACCTGAACGATCTGGACCCATCCCAATCGCAATATAAGCAATCCAAAGACAAGAGTTAGAAGAATACAAGTTATATAGATTCGCCGTTTCGCAAGGAGATGCATCCCAATCTCACCTTTTGTCGTTTTGACCATATTATTGCTGATATGACTTGGGATTATCCGGTAAACAAAAAGAAAACCTGTCCCATGTGCGGGGCAGGTTCTCCTCATTTCAACCTTGGCTTGTTACACCGTAAAGCGTGACAAGGTTTCTTTCAGTTCAGTGGACACATTCTCCAGTTTGCCAGATAGATTGACCAGCTGGTTACTGATATTTTGCTGTTCACTGCTCAAGGAAGCTACTTCTTGGGACGTTGCAGAAGATTCTTCAGCTACAGCGCTGACATTGCTCATGGCTTCAGACAACGTACCTTGGGATTGGCTTAATTCTCCAATAGAACCTGTCACCATGCCCAGACGTTCCACAAATGCACCCATCTGTTCCTGTACGGAAGCAAAGATGACGTTGGTATCTTTAACCGCATCCATCTGTTCCTTGAATAATGGATAAGCTGCAGACAAAGCATCCACGGTCTCATTCATTTCAGTCATGATTTTGTCTGTGATCTCTCCAACCATCTCAATGGATTGTCTGGATTGAGCCGCAAGCTGACGAACCTCATCTGCCACCACCATGAATCCGCGTCCGGCTGCACCGGCACGTGCTGCTTCAATGGTCGCATTCAGGGAAAGGATATTTGTCTGTTTCGTTATGTTTTGCAGCACTTCAAGCACTTTCAGAACAGAGGATGTGCTCTCTTTCAGCGAATCAACCTTATTCACCAGTGCACCAATCATTTCTTCTGTCTTCTGGGTTTTGGTCATCAACTGATTCAGATGTTGTGTTCCTGTCTGACTGGACTTCTCTACATGACGAGCAGAATCACCCATCTGTTCATTAGCAGCGATTACACTCTGCATCTGACGAGAGATATTGTCAGTTAATTCATTACCACGTTCCGCTTCGGTTGCCAAACTGCCTGCACCGCCTGCGATCTCCTCTGTAGCTACAGCGATCTCCGAAGCAGATACAGCCGTTTTCTTGGATGCACTGCTCAGCTCAGAGGCTGTATCCAATACTTCCTGCGCAGAACGATTGGTTTGTTCAACCAGCTTAGTAATCTGCTCCATCATCAGATTGAAGGCAGATGAGAGCTGACCAATTTCATCTTTGGAGCTATATGGTGTACGAACTTTAAGATTACCTTTCGCACCTTCCTGCATCAGGTCTTTCAATCTGCCAAGTGGACGAGCGATCATACGCACCATCCAGATCCCGATCAATACTGCAATCCCCGCATCAATCAGCGCCATCCACAGGGTCAGAGTCAGAATGCCTTTTGCGTCCTGAACCAAAACAGAGGTAGGTATCATACCAACCAGTTTCCAATTGGCTGTATCCATCGTACTGTATACAGCCAGCATTTCCGTAGATTTGCCATCTACCGTATACTCCGTATTCGTGCTACCTGCTGGTTCGGTCAACTCTTTGACAAATGCAAGCTCTGTATCTTGTCCTGTACGATCCGAGATGGAGGATGCAACCACTTTATTATCCGGAGCAATCAGTTGAAGAATAGCTCCTGGCCCCAGATCAAGCGATTTCAATTGTTCCTCCAAAACTTCCAGTTTCAGTTCAATAACCAGAACATAAGACTGGGTCGTTCCCTGCAGGTTTTTCATGGAACGTGCAATTTTAAACGTTGGGGTTGAGCCATCTTCCTTGACCTCTGTTGGAAGCCAGCGATAACCGCCCGCCTCAATCAACTCACTGTACCATGTTTCCTGGCGAATGTTGCCCATGGATGAACTGTTGCTACCTGTACCCATAACGGACTTCGTATCGTCCGTAGGTACCAAATAAATCGCTTCCATAGATTTATTTGTAAATGCAACATTGGACAGTTGCTTGTTGATAGAACTTGAGTTTATGAATGTATCGTACGCAGTCAGATTTTGATCTGACATTTTTTGTAGCAAGGACTGCATTTCTGGATCAAAGAAAATCTGTGTGGATGTATCCACAAATCTCTCCAAAATAATGTCCATTTTTTGTTTGGTCTGATCAATGGTCTCCTGATTGGCACGTGAGGCATTTTTCTCTATCGTACCCTTGGCTTTTGAATAGGATAATAGACCTAAACTTACTACAAAAATCATAATTCCCGCAAAAAAGATCAAGAACAGTTTAACCCCTACGGATTTAACCGGATTTGCCTTCTTAATCTGTTGGAAAGAAGAACCTCCAAGGTTTTTCCAATCCCGGTTTCTAAATTGTTTCTTCACCCAATCAGTCTTGATCCAGCCCAGCTTGAGCTTGCTGCGGTCAATCTTAAACAATCTTTTGCCACTGCCTGAGGTTTTGCTTTTGACTACTTTTTCTTTCTTCACTTTCTGAACCTTCTCAGGATTAACCTGCTCGGCTTTTGTCACTTGCTCCCCACTGTCTTTCTGCTTCTTTTGAACCAATCCCATTCACCTGCCAGTAATTTACTTGTTAGATTTTTCTTTCTCTCCCCTATAAATATGTAGTATTCGACAGCTTTCTTCGTTCCCCTTTCACTTCCCAGAAATATTTTACAACTTTATTCCTATTTTTCTATAAAAAAAAGACCCCCATCTGCCGATAAACGGAGGTCCCCATTTAAAATTCATAACACTATTTTGTTAAATCATAATACAATATTGACACATTATAGGTATTTGAGCCTACTTCTTTTTTCTCATCATATCGAAGTACGAAACCGGTTGATCTACCTTCATTTTAATCAGTTGCAACGGGTGACGGGCTGCATCGAGAACATTGCCTTCTTCATCCTGTATTTCACCGACGACCTGTTTGAAAAAGTGACCTCCCGGACCGAAAAATTCGATTTCCTGCCCTGGTTTGAAGTGATTGCGCTGTTGAATGGTTGCCATTCCTGTTTCAGCATCATACCCCATGACCAAGCCAGCGAAGTCAAAAGGTACAGCCTTTTCTTCCGGTTCATAGATATGATCTTCATGGTCTGGTGTGTCATAGAAAAATCCGGTATTCAACGGACGATTTGCCGCTTTGTTCAATTCTTCAACCCATTCAGGTTTCAGAACATAATTTTCCGGGTCTGCCATATAGGCATCAATGGCTTGACGGTATACATTAACCACAGTTGCCACGTAGTGGATCGATTTCATACGTCCTTCGATCTTGAAACTGTCCACACCCACATCAATCAACTCGGGAATATGGCCAATCATGCACAGATCCTTAGATCCCATGGAGAATGAATTATCCTGTTCCTGGAACAGGGGAAGCTGATTCTCACCCAGTTTGAATGGCGCAGGTGCCTTCATCTGCATGTCCTCTTCGCTAACCCACACCGTATCTTCTCTCGCATCCTCGAACAGATCATACTTCCAGCGACAAGACTGGCAACAGCCGCCCCGGTTGGAGTCCCGATCCGTAAAGTGATTGGAGAGCACGCAACGTCCGGAATACGAGGAACACATCGCCCCGTGAATAAAGGCTTCAATTTCGATATCCACATTTGCCTTGATCTCTTCAATCTCTTCGAAGCTGGTCTCACGTCCGAGAACAACACGCGGGAGTCCTTCATCTTTCCAGAACTTCACGGCTTGCCAGTTGAGTGTGGATTGTTGAGTACTTAGATGTACCTCAAGGCCTGGCACAGCACGAAGGGCTACTTCAATAATAGCCGGATCAGCTACGATGATCGCAGAGATTCCCGCTTTATAGAGGTTTTGCAGGTATGTTTCGATACCCTCAACATCCTCATTATGTGCATAGATGTTTGTCGCTACGAACACTTTGGCTCCATACTTTTTGGCAAACTCCACACCTTCACGCATCTCTTCAAAGCTGAAGTTATCCGCGTTGGAACGGAGTCCATAGGCCTGTCCACCGATATATACGGCATCTGCGCCGTAATGGATCGCAAATTTCAGTTTTTCCAGATTACCCGCCGGAGCTAGCAGCTCCGGTTTGTCCAGACGGTTACGTTTACCCGAGAACTTCCGCTGTACCGCCACTGTTTCCATTCTGTTCACCTCGTCTATTAATACACTTGTTCTTTATAGAAAAATCCAAACGATAATTCACGTTCAGGGTCCTGTAACTTCCGTACCTCAGCGAGCCACTCTTCAGAGAACTCATATGCATCAGAATCGGCTATATAACTGTCAATCGCTGTCCGATATGCACGTACAACAGCTTCATTGTAGGTAAGTGATTTTAAGATACCTTCGATTTTGAAACTGTGCACACCCGCCTCCATCAACAGATGAAGATCTTCGAGGATACATATATCCTCTGAGCTCATAATGTGTGTACCGTTAA
Source organism: Paenibacillus sp. W2I17 (assembly GCF_030815985.1). Lineage (NCBI taxonomy): Bacteria > Bacillati > Bacillota > Bacilli > Caryophanales > Paenibacillaceae > Paenibacillus > Paenibacillus sp. W2I17. The sequence goes on along the minus strand of NZ_JAUSXM010000001.1, from coordinate 6,157,396 downwards.
TATCCTCGTAGATCGGGAATTTCTCATCCCGGCGTTCAGCCTCGATCAGGAACAATCCCCGTTCTTTACCCAGATGTCCCTCAACCGGCCGCCCTTGATGAGCCATATAACTTTGCACCAGACTGCGCTTGGAATGATAAATATTCGTCATGCCATGCACCTGAACCTGAGCCTCCACCTTCAAAAAAGGAACCATTTCCGTCAACTCGTCCATATTCAACTCTCGGGCAAGTACAACGCGACTAGCTCCCTTGGTTCCCCAATAGTTGGCCGTCGCATAGTTCGTTGAAGTCATCTCCGCATTCCAGTGCAGCTTCACATGTGGCGCGTATTCCTTCATGGTGGCCAGCACGGATGGATCATTAAACTCCACACCATCAATACCGATTCTGCCAAGTGCTTGAACATATTCAGGCAATTCTTTCAACAGTTCGTTGGACATCAGATTAGTCATGGATACATACACACGCGCCTGATGTTTGGCTGCAATGGCAACCACCTCTGCTGTCTCTTCCACGCTAAAGCTTCCTGGAAGACGCATGCCGAATCGATCATCTCCAATGACCAAAGCATCTGCTCCCGCCTGAAGCAGCACTTCTGCCTCTTTCACATTCGCTGCTGTAACGAGCAGTTCATGTTTCTTACTCATATAATCCCCTCCGCTTATTGCGCAGCCTTACTTTTGGCTATATTTTGCTGGTGTTCCTTATACGTTTTGGCAAATAGATGTCCAGACGAGCCATCCTTTTTTGTCACATAGAACAGATACTCCGAAGCTTCCGGATTTAGCGCTGCCTCAATGGACGGAAGACTTGGACTGGCAATTGGACCGGGTGGCAAGCCTTTGTTCAGGTACGTATTATAGGGACTTTTCACCTTTAGATCCTTGAAAAACAATCGTTCCTTCGGTCTGTCGAGCAGATATTGCACGGTAGCATCAATCTCCAGCTTCATATCCTGATTGATCCGATTGTAGATTACACCTGCAACCAGAGCACGTTCCTCGTCCACTACAACTTCTTTCTCCACGAGTGACGCAATCGTCAGCAGTTCATGCAGGGAAAGGTTCTTTTCCTGGAGCTTGGCTTCCAAATCAGGAATGGAATTAATCTTGGTCTGGAATTCTTCCAGCATCCGTTGCATCACATCATGCGTGGAACTTCCCTTTTTCAGCTCATACGTCTCCGGGAATAGATACCCTTCCAATACGTAGCGAAGTTCTTCATCCACTGGAATATCTTTGATGATATCTACATCAAAGGCCGAAGGATCATTGGCCAGCTTGATGAATTCATCCCGATCTACAACATGCTCATAAGAAAGCTTACCCGCCATTTGCAGAACGTTATAACCCTCCGGAATCGTAAATTTCACCATTTCCTCCGGTACAACTTCACCACTACTCAGCTTGCTAACAATCTCATCATATGTCACGCCAGGATTCATAGAATATGTACCCGCCATGAAATTAGAACCTAGTTTCTTCCACTTTAAATACCCTTTGAAGGTTAACCCGCTTCGAATGAGGCCTTCTTCTTGAAGCAGATCCGCGATTTTCGAAGTTCCCGATCCGCTCTTAATCTCGAATACGACCGGTTCTGTAGATGCTTCTACAGGACGCATCATACTCCATACGTAACCGCCTGCGCCTCCGGCAAGAACTACAATGATAAGCAGTATGACTACTATTGCTTTCCCTTTCAAATAAGAAACAACTCCTTTACACAACCAAAAAGAGCGGACTTCTCCGCCCTCCCGGTTTCTTCAATTTGAAGCTGATTTAATCTTCGTCAATGGGGAGTGTACACTCATCATACAGTTCCGAGATGTTCTCCCACTCATCATCATCGTCGATCGTAACTAACTCTGGCATGATCTGGTCTTCACTTCCAAGTGATACCCGCAAAAGTTCAACCTCGTCATAAGGTCGCAACGAACTGCGGAGCACCGCGTACTGCTGACCGTTCACTTCGAACTCAGCCAACAAGTCATACGGTTGTGATTTACCGTTCTCTTCCTCGAGCTCAACATGAGCACCGAATGCCAGACGCAGTGAATCTGTCCATTTCAGGTCTTTGCGGCTATATTCCGTCATTTAGTTCGCTTCCTCTTCATCTTCAGCAAGAAATGTATTAAACGTCTCCTCGACGATATCCCATTCGGCATCATCTTGGATGACGAAAAGTTTAATATCGTCGCCCTCTTCTTCATAACGGAATGCATATACATCCGTTTCGCCATCTTCAGGTTCAACCGGAGCAACCATCATGTACTTGGCCTCCGAACCATCTACTTCAAACTTCATGATGACTTCAAATTCCTCTTCATTACCCTCGTCATCCGCAATGTAAATAATTTCCGCTTCTTCTTCCATACCCAGTTGATCTTCAGCCATTGTTGATCCCCCTCACCTTCTACTATTGGCATCCAAATAATTTTGCAAAATCAAGCTTGCGGCCATTTTGTCCACAACCTGCTTGCGTTTTTTCCGACTGACATCCGCTTCGATCAGCGTACGTTCTGCTGCCATGGTTGTCAGCCGTTCATCCCAAAGGTGAACAGGTAAATTCAGTTCATCCCGCAGGCGTTCGGCAAAAGCAATGCAGATCTCACCGCGCGGTCCTACGGTGCCGTTCATGTTTTTGGGGAGTCCGACTACGATCTCACTTATCTCATGCTCACGCACAAGTTCGGCAATCCGAGCGAACTCGCCTTCATCACGGCGGCGTTCTAGCACTTCCAATCCCTGGGCAGTCCAACCGAAGGCGTCACTCGCGGCAACTCCGATTCTTCGGTCCCCATAGTCCAAACCTAATATTTTCATCCATGCTCTCCCATCCTGGGGCCTGCTCAGGTCGATTACAAATAATCGCCTTCTCAAGCTTCAGGCTGTCTTCTGTCGGTTCATTTCCCGCTGCCTGCAAGGCTGCAACACAGCGGAAGCGGCGTACATTACCGGTGATTGGCCAGATAGGAACGTACAAGCTCTTCAATCAGCTCATCGCGCTCCTTTTTACGGACCAGACTACGTGCGTTGTTGTGACGAGGAATGTATGCCGGGTCTCCAGAAATCAGATACCCAACAATCTGGTTGATCGGATTATACTCCTTATCGACCAATGCATCATATACCGTGAGAAGAATCTCTTTGGATGATGCTTCCTGTTCGTCACCTTTCACATTAAATTTAACCGTCTTATCCATGGAGTCCATTGATGACACCTCGCTCCTGCATGAACATGGGGACCATGTCCTGCCGAATTGATTTCTGTTTATATAATAACATATTCTGACTGCCACAAGTAAACAAAGGATAAGGCAATTGTGTTTTTTGCTTGTCCTTTACTGGCTTCAGCATATTGCATCATTCGATTCCACACGCTCTCGGGTACAAAAAATAAACGAACAGAACCATTTCGATTTATTTTTTGACGATTGAAAGCCACTCAATGGATTTATACATTATGCCCGCTAACCAGCGAAACCGCCAGTTTCAGCGCTTCATCCAGCTTGGTCGCATCCTTACCTCCGGCTTGCGCCATATCTGGACGTCCACCGCCACCGCCGCCGCATACTGCTGCGACTTCTTTGACGATTTTGCCTGCGTGTAATCCTTGTTTTACTTGTTCAGCAGGTACTGCTACAACAAAATTCACTTTGCCGTCCGCTGGAGCACCCAATACGAGTACCGCGTTAGGCAATTTTACTTTCAACTCATCTGCCACTGTACGCAGCGCATCCATGTTCGGAGCATCTACGCGTGTTGCCAGCAACTGTGTATTTCCTGCTTGTACCACTTGATCTGTCAATTGACCCGCTTCCATGGCACTCAGCTTGCTTTGCAGGGATTCAGTCTCTCTGGCTGCTTCTTTCAGTTGTTGATTCAGACCTTCAATCCGTTTAGGTACATCAGCCACATTTGCTTTGAGCAGTGCTGCTGATTGTTTAAGCAGTTCCAACTGGCTTTCCACATACAGATATGCGCCGCGGCCAGTTACAGCTTCGATCCGGCGTACGCCGGAGCCAATTCCGCTCTCGCTCACCAGTTTGAAGATTCCGATCTCTGAAGTATTATTTACGTGACAGCCGCCACAAAGTTCCAAACTGTAGTCTCCGACTTGAACAACACGTACAATATCTCCATATTTTTCGCCAAACAGGGCCATGGCACCCATTTCTTTGGCTTCATCAATACCTTTCAGTTCGATGTTCACGTTCAGACGATTCCAGATCTGTTCATTCACCTGACGTTCAATCTCTGTCAACTCTTCCGGCGTAATACTACCGAAGTGAGAGAAGTCAAACCGCAGACGTTGTGGCTCTACGAGCGATCCTGCCTGGTTTACGTGTGTTCCGAGCACATCTTTGAGTGCCTTGTGCAGCAAGTGGGTAGCCGTATGGTTTTTGATAATGTCGCCACGTTTTGCTGAATCCACTTCGGCGTTGATCACATCACCTACACGCAGTTCACCAGACTCCACATTCACCAGATGTACATGTTGTCCAAGTGGAGCTTTGAACAAACCTTGTACTTTCGCTGTTACACCAGCACCTCGCAGTAAGCCCTGATCACTCACTTGACCGCCACTTTCCGCGTAGAACGGAGTCTTGTCCAGAACAACCTGACACGTCTGTCCTTCGCCTACAGATTCAACAAGGGCGTCACCAGCTACGATGGCTACCACTTTTGCTTCCGTCAACAGGTCAGTATAACCAACAAACTCGCTTTTAACCTCCAGGTCAGCAAGTGGTCCGCCTTGAACTTTCATGCTCTCGTTCTCTTGGCGCCCAGCACGTCCAAGCTCACGTTGTTTCTGCATGGAAGCATCAAAACCTTCACGGTCCACAGTCAGACCATGCTCTGCTGCATAATCTTCTGTCAGGTCAAACGGGAAACCGTACGTATCATACAGTTTGAAAGCTTCAGGTCCGCTAATAACGGTGCGTCCTTCGGATTTGGCTGTGCCGCTGATATCAGCCAGAATAGCCAGACCATCTGTGAGTGTTTCGTGGAAACGCTCTTCCTCGGTTTTGATTACTTTGGCGATGAACTCCTGTTTGTCTACTACCTCAGGGTAGTACATGCCCATCACTTCACCAACGGTTGTTGTCAATTCATACAGGAATGGACGGTCAAGTCCAAGTACTTTTCCATAGCGAACTGCACGGCGAAGCAAGCGACGGATGACATATCCGCGTCCTTCATTACTTGGCAGAACGCCATCCCCTACTGCAAAAGCAACCGTACGGATATGATCGGCAATGACTTTCAATGCAACATCAATCTCGACGCTGTCGTTATATTTCACACCCGCAAGAGCGGCTGTTCTTTGAATCATCGGTTGGAACAGGTCTGTGTCGAAGTTGGAATCCACATTTTGCAGAATGGAAGCAAAACGCTCCAAACCAGCACCTGTATCAATGTTTTTGTTAGGAAGCGGTGTGTAGCTACCATCTTTGTTATGGTTGAACTGGGAGAATACCAGGTTCCATACTTCCAGATAACGTTCGTTTTCCCCACCTGGATACATTTCAGGATCACTCATGTCGTTTCCGTAAGCTTCGCCGCGATCATAGAAGATCTCGGTACAAGGTCCACATGGGCCTTCGCCGATATCCCAGAAGTTTTCATCCAATTTAATGATACGCTCAGCAGGCAGTCCTACTTTTTCGTTCCACAGTTTGAAAGCTTCTTCATCTTCTGGATATACCGTTACGGAAAGACGTTCCGGATCGAATCCGATCCACTCTTTGCTGGTCAAGAATTCCCACGCCCATGTTACGGTCTCTTCCTTGAAGTAATCTCCAATAGAGAAGTTGCCAAGCATTTCGAAGAACGTATGGTGACGACGGGTTTTACCAACATTCTCGATATCATTGGTACGGATACATTTTTGGGAGTTCGCAAGGCGCGGGTTCTCTGGCTTCTCACGTCCGTCAAAATAAGGTTTGAGCGGTGCCATACCCGCATTGATCCACAGAAGGGAAGGATCGTTGTGAGGCACGAGCGATGCGCTCGGCTCGATTTTGTGACCTTTACTTGCAAAAAATTCTATCCATTTGGACCGGATTTCACTGGCTTTCATACTGGATGCCCCCATTAAATTATAATAGTCCGTTGCGTATTCGCTCCGGTTGGTCAACATTGATTTTTTAAAAATAAACACAAAAAACGCCCCTGAATAATCAGGGACGATGTTATCGCGGTACCACCCTGGTTATTGCTGTTTATCCCTTGCTGCCCGGACAAACAAACAATCTCCTCGTTCATGCGAAATAACGGTCGCTCCCGGCAGGGTTGTCCTGCACTCCGAAATTAGCTTTCCGCCGCTTCATCTTTCAAGACTCTTCCAGCCATCAGTTCAGGCTCACCCTGATCCGAAGAAGTCTATTCTCTGAGGAAAGGAACCCTCGGCGTACTTTATTTCATCATCGATTTCATGTTCTCAACATACACACTCATTATATCGGTAGCACAAGCGGGTGTCAACGCGGCCGCGTTGATGTTTTAACCCTGTTATTTAGTCGGTCCTTCGTTTGATGTAATAGGCGAAAAAGTGCTGCACAATCACCTTCAGTACGGCAAAAACAGGTACTGCCAGAATTAAACCTACAATGCCTGCCAATTCACCTCCGACGAGCAGCGCAAATATAATCGACAGTGGATGCAGATGCAACGTACGTCCCACCACCTGAGGAGAAATAACGTTACTCTCCAACACCTGGCACAGTGTGTTCACAATGACAACAAGTAGTACCATTTTAAACGATACGGTTGATGCCATGACCACAGCAGGAGCAGCTCCAAGGAACGGCCCCAAGTAGGGCACAATGTTAAACACAGCTACAATGCTTGCAAGCAGCAGGGCATACGGCATATCAATGACGATATAACCAATGTAGGCAAAGATACCAACAATGACACAGACAATAAACTGTCCCCGAATGTAGTTCCCCAGTGCAGTATCGATCTCTTTCATCACCGAGACAATCGCTTTTCGACGTGAACGCGGAAGATACGCCACAATGGTGCGCTCGAATACCTCAAAGTCTTTTAACATATAAAAGATCAGAAATGGCACGATAAACACATTGAATAACACATTAATGGTCGCCCCGATATTGTCCATTAACACGGTAATTCCCTGAGTTAGTCGATCCTCCATCTGAAAAAACCAACTGTTCATGCCTGTTCGCACACTTGGCGGCATTAATTTGTGATCCATATTGTTCATCAGGCTCTGTGCACGCATGGACAGTTCCGGCATATGCTCGTTGAGTTCCCCCAGCTGTTCAATCAATACCGGAATGACATTCATCAGAATGACACCGAGGCAGGTCAGGAAAAAGGCATATATGAGTAGAACCGCAATTGTACGCGGCACCTTGCGCCCTCCCAGCATGCTGACAATCGGATTAAGTACATAGGATATGATAAGGGCTACGATAAAGGGTGCCAGCACTGTTTTCAGGAACGCATATGTGTGAAGCAGTAAAGGCCGCAGCAGCCATATAAAATATAAAATGATCAATCCGAGCAGCAGCCAGATCGCGTAACGGAACAGCTTGTTTTTGGTTAATTGCTCCACTTGCATCTCTCCTTTTGGACTGGCTCTGAGAGTCAGTATATGTAGGAAAGGTAATATTTATTAACACAGCGCAGAAGTGGAAAGGAGCAATCCGAACATTTTTTCTTAAACCAAAAAAAACGCCTCCTTCATCAGAGAAGGAAGCGCATTTTGCAGTACGGGTTAGCATATAATCATACATACACCAGCCGAACCACTATGTAACCGCATCTATATACATCTGCCAACAATTATCGACAGCCTCTCATGGCAGACATTGTCATGAAACCGCATATAGAGGAAGTTATCCTGCCTATTAAGAAGAAGCGTGAAGATGAGGGAAGTCTTGTGGCAGCTCGTCCCCGAAAAACAAATCATCCAAAGAGCTCAGCGTACCGTCTTCTTCCACCTGATATACAGACATTTTCTCACCGTTCACCGTTAATTCGATAAAGCATCCCCAGCAATAAAACTGGTGGGAACCAATTTTCCCGATATCTTTGGAACTACAGTTTGGACATTTCATATTCATTCACCTATCCATTAACAGAATGAATGGCATTTTCCAAGCGTTGTTCACTCAGAGACGGCACCATAATGGCACTTTCCCCGATGGACATATCGCTTGTACATGGCAGCCATTTGCGGCCCTCGATCAGATCGGACACAAAACCGTCCGTAATTTCAATCCCTATTATTGTATTTCCCAACTCTTGGTCAAAATAAACATCGGAGACACGCCCAAGCAGCAAACCTTCTTCGGTGAGCACGGACATCTCCTTCAATTTAGACCGACCGAGGAGGTACGTGTATTTTATGTCGTCGGCTCCCGTCTTGCGGACAGCCTGTTGATTACGGATCATGACGGCATCTTCGCCGTAGGCAACGATATCTTGCCACTGCACGATTTTGACATGATTGGTAAACAGACCTTTGTTCTCAAGCTCAATGCCTTCGATCTCCCAATCATCATTCACAATGAAATCCTGGATTTTACCGACCTGCTTCCCGTCCTCAACATCAAAAACGGCAAGTCCGATCATTTCCTGAAGCTTCATCGCTGGGTCCCCCTCATCTTCTTATCATTAAATAGGCGCGGCGCTATTGCTAGGTATGCCCAAAGTTGATGAGTGGCAATCAGACGCCGATCATCAAAACCGCTTCTATCCAACCGATGAAATGGAACTTCTTCCCTCCTTCTGTTCCATGTGTAAAGTTCCCCTTAGGGTCTATTACGCAGTCGTCCAAGAATGGTTCCAATTTTTTCGGCGGTTATCATGATTTCTTCCGTAGTATTACCCAATCCCCAGCTAAATCGAATCGCAGAGTGTAAAAATGTTTCAGGCAATTTCATCGCTTTGAGCACATGAGAGACTTCAAGTGAACCGGAAGTGCAGGCAGAACCGCTTGCAACAGCAATTCCTTCCATATCCAGATTCATTAACATCGTCTCTGTGGACACTTCCGGAAAGCTGATATTCAGGATGTTTGGCAGCGTATGCTCCAGGTGTCCATTCACGTGAAAGTGCTCCGTACCCACATGAATTTCAAGCTGTTCCAACAAAAGTTTACGCAATTCCAAATCATGCTGGCGATGCGCCTCCGTCTGTGCTGATGCAATCTTGAGAGCCTCTGCAAATCCGGTAATACCTGCGATATTTTCCGTACCAGCGCGACGCTGACGCTCTTGCAACCCACCGTGAGCTCTTGCTTCCAGCACAATTCCTCGCCGTACATAGAGTGCACCCACGCCCTGAGGTCCGTTGATTTTATGCGCAGAGAAGCTGATCAGATCCACAGGCAGATCCTTACAGGAAATATTCTGACTGCCCAGAGCCTGAACTGCATCGGTATGGAAAAGGATATTATGCTGACGGGCAAGCTCACCCACCTCGCGGATCGGCTGAATCGTGCCTACTTCATTGTTGGCATACATCATGGTGATTAACACCGTATCCGGTCGAATGGCCTCTCGCAACTCATCCAGATTTATTCGTCCATAATGATCAACAGATAGATAGGTTACTTCATAACCTTGCCGCTCCAATTCCTGACATGTATGCAAGACAGCATGGTGCTCAATTGCGGTCGTAATGACGTGTTTCCCCTTATCCTGCCTGGATGAGACTGCTCCAAAGATTGCCAGATTGTCGCTCTCCGTGCCACCTCCGGTGAATACCAGTTCGTCCGGGAAACAGCCCAAAGACGCCGCAATGACATCCCTTGCTCCGCTGACAGTCCGTTTGGCCTCACGCCCAAAGGCATGGATACTTGATGCATTGCCAAATTGTCCTGTCATGACGTTCATCATCGCTTCTGCGACTTGTGGATGCATAGGTGTCGATGCGGCGTGATCCAAATAAATTCGTTTCATTTATCTTCACCCCGTTATATGTTAAATTTCTATCTCATGGCAAACTGTCAAAATTGGAAACTGAAACGGATGCTCTATTGTCACATCTTCGTGTATAATGTTCTATATCCATTTCAAAAAGGAGAGAGAGACATGAGTGATCCCATTCTCGGGCAGATTCTGAATCAGCTTCAACAAATGGACAAACGATTCGACAGCATTGATGGACATCTTGGAAAAATAGACCACCGGCTTGATGCTATGGAAGAGAGGCTCGGTGCCGTAGAGAGCAGACTAGACACTTTCGATGACAGACTTAATGCCATTGAGGAACAAACTAAAAACATTCCGCTTCTTCAACAAGCTGTTCTGGAAACATTGACCGTTACGAAACGTCTTGACGCTTCCCACTCTGCCTCTGAACGCAAAGTAACTACCGAATTGAATACCCATCAGCACAGCATTGATATTTTGAATCGCCGTCAGTTACGCATGGAAGCTGATATAGAAACCTTAAAAAGTCGCTGAGTTACAAGTTATCCAGTTAAGTTAACACTTGACCATCTTGTAAATCCCGCGGCTGAATACATAGCCATGCTCATTTAAAATAATCCGTAGAAATTGAAGAACAGAACAAAGTACCCATTGGCATGTCTAAAGCCCCCAAGTTGGGGGCTTTATTGTATCTTCTGTGATGCGAATTAATGATCTTAAATGTAGAACATGTAGCTGTCTTTTTTGTCCTGATCCTGGAAGGTAATCAGGTCTTTCAGTGTTGTGGAATCCAACACTTCCGCAATCCCGTCACGAATACGCAACCACAGATCACGTTTCGCCGGATCATCTTCCTCTGTGAAGTCTACTGGAGAGATTGGCCCTTCCAGTACACGGATCACATCGCCTGCAGTCATCGTTGCAGGATCTCCTGCGAGAATGTAACCGCCGTATGCACCTCTAATGCTTTTCACCAGTCCTGCATTACGTAGTGGAGCAATCAGTTGCTCCAGGTAATGCTCCGAGAGCTGGTTGCGCTCGGCAATGCTTTTAAGTGATGTAGGGCCTTCGCCTGTTCTGGCAGCAAGCTCCATCATGATTGTGAGGCCGTAACGGCCTTTTGTCGATATTTTCAAAGGAGTCACCTCTTTCAATTTTCAGAAACGATTGGAAACTTTATATTTTATCCTGTGGTCCACGACCTTTTGTTTCACGATCTGTCCACAGCAGAGATTCATAGAACTAATCTTTAACCTTCTAATTCTCCGTATTCCGATCATAACCCTCAGCTAATGTTAACATATCTGCATGCTTTATGGAAAAGAAAGATTGACGATATTCCAAAATGTGCGTCTGTGGTGGACACTATCCAAAATTGGCCGGGTGTATCGTATCTTGAGTCCGGTTATGCTAGAATAAGAAACGAAACACATTTATATATAGAAATGGTGATAACGATGTCCAAAACAATTGAAAATACACGGGTCGTCGTTGGCATGTCCGGAGGTGTCGATTCTTCCGTTACCGCACTGCTCCTGAAAGAGCAAGGTTACGATGTCATCGGCATTTTCATGAAAAACTGGGATGACACCGACGAGTTCGGCCACTGTACCGCTGAAGAAGATTCAGAGGATGTACGCCGCGTATGTGAACAGATCGGCATTCCTTACTACACTGTCAACTTCGAGAAAGAGTATTTTGATAAAGTATTTACCTATTTCCTTGATGAATATAAGTCGGGCCGCACGCCAAATCCGGATGTCATGTGTAATCGTGAGATCAAATTTGGTGAATTCCTGAACAAAGCTCTGGATCTCGGCGCAGATTATGTAGCTACAGGACACTATGCTCGCCTGATTGAAGAAGATGGCACACTCAAGTTGCTTCGTGGTGTGGACAACAATAAGGACCAAACGTATTTCCTTAACGCACTCAATCAGAACCAGCTGTCCAAAGCCATGTTCCCGATTGGTCATCTGCCCAAACCGGAAGTACGCAAAATCGCAGAAGCGGCTGGTTTGTATACTGCCAAGAAAAAAGACAGCACAGGTGTCTGCTTCATCGGTGAGCGTAATTTCAAAGAGTTCCTGAGTAACTATCTGCCTGCCAAAGGCGGAGACATGGTTGATATCGCAACCGGTGAAGTCAAAGGTCGCCACGACGGTCTGATGTACTACACCCTTGGACAGCGCCAAGGTCTTGGCATTGGTGGTTCCGGCAATGGTGAACCCTGGTTCGTTGCAGACAAGAACCTGGAGAAGAATCAACTGCTTGTTGTTCAGGGCGATGCCCATGCAAGCCTGTACTCCACAGGTCTAACCGCAACGGGTGTGAACTGGATTGCTGGTGCAGAGCACATGCCTAATGTACCATACCGTTGTACTGCCAAATTCCGCTATCGTCAGCCGGATCAAGGTGTTACATTGACCTGGCAGGAAGATGGAAGTGTGGATGTACAATTTGACCAGCAGCAAAAAGCCATTACGCCAGGACAAGCCGTTGTTTTCTACGACGGAGAGGTCTGCCTGGGTGGGGGTACGATCGATCAGGTGCAAAAAGTACCTGTACCCGCAATGCAATAATAGAGCTTGTCCATTAAAATGCGGATTATACACAATACCGTGTATCCCTATTAAAAAAGCCGTCTTTCATGTATACCATGAAGGATGGCTTTTTTCCTGCTTATTTTTGCAAAAAAATTAAAAATAGTTCGTTATGCAGTCAACCAGACTCCTGCCCAGGCGGCCAATACCCCAACTAGAACCGAACTGACAACGTAGAGCGCCGCGCTTGCGTATCGTAGTCGACCCATAAGTCCTAACGTCTCATAACCAAAGGTAGAGAACGTGGTGTACGCACCACAAAATCCGGTTCCCCACACCACCCAGATTCCATCTGAAATCATTGCAGATTGATGCCACCCATATAACAACCCAAGCAACAATGAACCACTGATGTTGATGATCCATGTTCCCCATGGAAAAGCCGTTCCCAGCAAGCCAGAGACCCATTTTCCCAGACTGTAACGCAGTACCGCACCCAGCACACCTGCAAAACCAATCCACAGGATCATGAGGCATCACCCTCTTGTCTTTGTGCTCCCAACATACGCTGTCCAAGGCTCATACCCAGCGCACAAAGCAACAACCCTGCCAACAGACTTACGATCATATAAATAGCGGCATGGACCCACTCTCCACCCTCCGATAAACGAACAATATCAAGTGTAAACGTGGAGAATGTCGTAAATGCGCCAGTAAAACCTGTGCCAATCGCCAGTCGAAGTTGTGGTGTTATTTTGCCTGGAACAGCTATGGTAAAGAACCAACCTAAAAAAAGACTGCCCACCGCATTGATTAGCAACACTGCCCAAGGGAAACCCTCATGGACAGTTGGTATCGCTAACTGTATGGCATATCGGGTCACTGTACCGAGAAATCCACCCACCCCTATATACAAAAGCTCTTTCATGTTGTGTGCATCTCCCGAATGATCTGTCTGTTCTTAAAATTCCCTGCGCCGCTGTTGGTTCAGCCTGATTTTCGATTCGTTACCCTGCTCCGTGGCCTCATAGAATACTCTCCGTGAGAGCTGCTTTGGCAAATATTCTTGTTTCACATAATGCCCAGGGTAATTGTGCGGATATTGATAGCCCTCATGTCCAAGTTTTACAGCACCCGAGTAATGCGTATCTCGCAAGTGAAGCGGAACTTCTGCCGATTTTACCTCATCAATTGCGTTCATGGCTTTGGAAATGGCGGTATACACCGCATTGGATTTCGGACTTTCGACCGCGAACAAAATCGCTTGTGCGATGTTCAGCTTGGCTTCGGGCCAGCCGTTATTCCGGTACGCATCAAGTGCTCCAATTGCCTGGGTCATGGCTTGGGGGTTCGCAAGTCCAATGTCTTCACTGCTTGCTGCAATCAGGCGCCGAATGAAGGTCATCGGGTCCATGCCGAGCTTCTCCACAGCGTATAGAAACCAGAACAGCGCCGCATCACTGGAACCCCGAATACTCTTGTGAAATGCAGACAACACATCATACTGTGTGGATTCATCTGCCTTCACAATAGGGCGCCGAATAGACTCTTCAGCTACACCAAGCGTAATATGAATGGACCCATCCTTCTCCGGTGGCGTGGTCAACGCAGCCAGTTCAAGTGCGTTAAGCGCACGCCGAATATCCCCGTTGGCCATCGTGGCAATATGCTCTAGCGCCTCGTCGTCCGCATGCAGTTCCATGAACCCCAGACCTTTGTCCGCATCACTCAATGCTCTGCGCATTGCAATAAGCGAATGCTCCTTGTTCAGCGATTCCAGCTGGAACAGGGTGGAACGGCTCATCAAGGCCCCATTGACATAATGAAAGGGATTCTCTGTTGTCGCGCCGATAAAAATAATCGTGCCCTTCTCTACCGCTGGCAATAGCGCATCCTGACGTGAACTGTTAAACCGATGTACCTCGTCGAGGAACAGAATGGTTTTGGTTCCATACAGCTGTTTGTTCGTTTGCGCCTGTTCGATGACTTCACGCACATCCTTGACGGAAGCTTCCACTGCATTCAGACGTACGAACTGTCCTTGCGTTTGCTGAGAAATAATATGTGCCAAGGTTGTCTTGCCACATCCCGGAGGGCCGTATAACAAGATGGACGAAATTTGATCAGCCTCGATGGCCCGCCGCAGTAATTTCCCCGGTCCAATAATATGTTCCTGTCCAATATATTCATCCAGATGCTCTGGCCGCAAGCGGTCCGCGAGCAGTCTAGCTTGTGGTTTTGAGTCCTGTTGAAACGAAAATAAATCCATTGCTCATCACTTCCTTAACGGATTGCCTTGCCTTGAATACAATTACACTTCTGATGGTTCTCCACTCTCTATCATATCATACTCTCGCGGTAACATAGCCATAAATGCATGAAGTGCACTGCTGACAAAGGCATCCTTGCGAGTAATAAAATGAGTCATCATGCGATTCATACCTACGGGGAGTGTATGCGTGCGCAATAATCCATTTTCGATCTGATGCCTAATCACAATCTCTGGTAATAAGGAAATTCCCATACCGGACGTAACTCCACTAATAATCGCTTCAAGGGTTCCGAATTCCATAATTACTGGGCGGGTAACACCACCCACCTCTAACCATTCCTCCAAAACCTGACGATAGGAACACCCCATGCTGTAGACAAGAATGGGTTTACTCTTAAGATCTTCATCCGTAGGACCCATACCAGAATAGACAACAAATAGTTCCTCATCAAATACGGGAATAGAAATGATGTCGGGGTGATCACAGGGACAACCAATGAAAGCCCCTTCCAATTCATACCCAATCACTTGATCCATAAGCATCTGCGAATTGCCAGTAACCAGTGACAAGGAGACATCTGGATACTGTTTATAATATCTGACGAAAAGTTCAGGTAGTCGCACGGCCGCCGCGGTTTGTGTAGACCCTATTCGCATTGGACCCGATGGTGTGCTCGTCGCCCGAAGCGCCTTGGAAGCATCATTCAGCAAACCAATAATTTTATCTGCATAGGTCAGCAACATTTCTCCGGCTGGAGATAACGTCATGCCTCGGTTATGACGAATGAACAACGTTGTCCCTACTTCTGCTTCCAGATGCCGGATTCGTGCCGTTACGTTTGATTGAACATACCCCAGTTTAGAAGCCGCTTTGGTCAGATTCCCTTCCTGTGCAACACACTGAAATATTCTAAGATCCCCGCTCTCCATGGTCCCCCCACTCTGACATCATTCAAAATGATATCCGCTTCATTACCAATCATTATACTTCATGTGTAAACCGGACTACAATTCATGTAGATCCCAAACCAGTCATCTGACTGGATGATGATAAGGAGTGTTCAGCATGACATACTGGAAAAATAGAGTTGCTCTGATCACAGGTGGTGGAACAGGTATAGGACGTGCTGTAAGTGAGTTGCTCGCTGAACGCGGAGCCTTAGTCGCTGTTAACTATTCCCGCTCACAAGATGCAGCAAGAGAGACTGTTCAACACATTTTGGATACGGGAGGCCATGCATTCGCCGTTCAAGCCAATGTTGCCAATGATCTTGATGTCCGGCGGATGGTCACTACAATAACTGAAACCTATGGCCCGATCACTGCACTTGTAAATAACGCCGGCATCACGCACCATATCCCCATGCACGATCTGGAGTCTGTTACAGATGACGTCTGGAATGAGCTGGTTGATGTGAATGTGAAAGGCATGTTTCATTGCGCTCGTGCAGTGACGGAAGGCATGAGACAGGCTGGCGGTGGTTCTATCGTAAATCTGGGCAGTATCGCAGGCAGTACGGGCTCGGGCTCCTCCCTCCCTTACGCCGTCTCCAAAGCGGCAGTTCATGGGCTGACCTTATCACTTGCGCACGCACTCTCACCACACATTCGGGTGAATGCTATCGTCCCTGGCGCAGTTGCTACAAGGTGGTGGGCTGGAAACGAGGAGCGAATGTATCGTCTTGGTGGAGAAGTGTTATTACAGCATATTGCCTCACCTGAAGATATCGCACACATGATCTGTGCTGCGCTGGAACAGCAATCCATGACCGGGCAACTAATTACTATAGATAGCGGACAGACGTTATGAGCTCCAGTCATGATAAAGATACCCGGATCATACAACCATTGAAATATACACTATTGATCATTTTGACAACGCTAATCATGGGTACTTCTTTTCCAGTTGGCAAGATCGGCATGTTATATGCCCCACCTTTCCTGCTCATGGGCATACGTTATATACTGGCAGGTGGCTTGATGGCGTTGTTCCTTCGTAAACGTCCTTTGCCTACTGGATGGCAGGCTTGGTTGAAAATAATCCTCATTGGTCTGTTCCAATCCGCAGGAGTGATGGGCTGCGCCTACTACAGCATGAACTGGATTACATCCGGTGAATCCGCCATTATTACGTTTACCAATCCGCTACTGGTCATTATCCTCAGTGCTCTTTTATATAGAGTGACCTACCGTTTCAGTCAGTGGATCGGTGTTATACTCGGTTTCATCGGGATTATGTTAACTTTTGGATGGCAGATGAGCTTTAGCCCCGGAACCTGGATTGGATTTGGTGGTGCGATCTCCTTTGCCGTGTCCACATTGCTCATCAAACGCTGGGGCAATGGCTACGATACTTTTGTCTTAACAGCCTATCAGATGCTTGCTGGAGGTGCTGCGTTGCTTCTGCTGAGCGTATGGACTGAACAGCCTCACTTTATGGTCAATACCACTTCGGTTATGGCGCTGCTCTGGTTAACGCTTGTTTGCTCCATCATTCAGTTCTCACTCTGGTTTTATCTGCTTCAGAATAGTG
Organism: Paenibacillus sp. W2I17; assembly: GCF_030815985.1. Taxonomy (NCBI): domain Bacteria; kingdom Bacillati; phylum Bacillota; class Bacilli; order Caryophanales; family Paenibacillaceae; genus Paenibacillus; species Paenibacillus sp. W2I17. Next base: position 6,140,133 of record NZ_JAUSXM010000001.1, on the reverse strand, counting down.
ACCCAGCCCAAACCAGTTCGTATCTGTTTCTGGCACCATTCTTTGGTGTATTATCGAGTTGGATTTTACTAAGAGAACACGTTCAGTGGTTTGCATTGGCAGGCGGTCTACTCATTGGTGTTGGCATATTCCTGGTGAACCGTCGCTCATCCAGAATGAGAAATAGCGTAACATAAACTTGAACTCCCCCGTCGTTCTTCGTCGGAAGATTAAGCAATTCTCGCACAAAAGCAGAAAAAGGCATGCGCTTATGGGACTTTCCCATGAACGTCATGCCTTTTGTTGTATAACAAACTTTATTCACCCAAGCTCTGGCCAACCTTGAACGGTTACCGGCTCGCCATCGGGATTATGTGTTGCAGCCGCATAGATCGGCAGTTCACCATCATGGAAGAGCCACAATTCGTGCAAGGCCCGTGTACAACCAACGTACAACAGCTTTGCATCACCCGCATTTGGCAAATAATGCTTCTGGTCTACGTCTGCCACAATAACGGCATCAAACTCCAACCCTTTGGACAGATAGACAGGTAAAACGGAGTGTCCACCCGTGTACTGCTTTTTGCCACCATCGATCAGATTTAGATCCCAGCCTGCGACCTGAAGGTCACGGTGAAGCACCTCTGCTTCATGCAGTGTACGGGTCAGAATGGAGACCGTTCGGTAGTCTTTGACGGTTAACACCTTCAAAGCCTCTTCAAGGCTCGCCGTCCGCCCTTCGCCTCCATAAGCCAACGTCCGAACCGGATCACCACTACGGAAAACAGGAATCGCCGTAATCCCGCTCTTGACGCCACGTTCCAGAATCGTGTTTGCATAGTCGATAATTTCCATCGTTGAACGATAACTTCGGGTTAATGCAAAATATGCATTCTGTTCCTCAGGAAATAAAGAACTCATCTCTTCCCACGCATGAACACCACGGTACTCATGAATGCCTTGAGACAAGTCACCCAGTATGGTGAAGGAATGCCCTTTGACGAACTGATCCAATAACGCCACATGAAAAGGGGAAAAGTCCTGCGCTTCATCGATTACAATATGGTCAAATCGCTCCGAACCCTCAATATCATGGACCAATGTATGAATGTATACCAATGCAGGCAGGTCCTCTTCACGGACGATATCCTGTTTCAGATCTGCTGCAGTTTGTTTCATGACCAGTTTTGGAATAAGCCCGCTGAGCGAGGCTGGCACAGAGCCACCCTTTGCAGCTTTGAACAACTGTTTGTATAGCGTAAGCGGCTCATATTGAGGCCATTTTTTGGCATAGGCCTTCTCACGAGTCGCTGCTTTTTTCTTGCGTTCTTTGCGCACAGCTTCTGGCATCGGTTTCTTGAGTTCCATCTCAATCCAGCGGTGAACTCTCGCCATGACCCGCTCTTTGCGTTTGGCCAGTGGATAATGCTTGTATTCCTCACCGAACCAGTTCTCGATCTCCGTCTTGCTGAGCACCTTACCATCCCATGGACTGAAGTCCATATCCGGTACGGAATCCGCTTCCATGCCCGAGAGCCACTCTCGAATAAGCTCCATGAAACGGATCGATCCTTTGTAACGTCCAGGTACATCATCATTCAATTCAGGCCGAGCATCAGGTGTTTCGAACCAGGTGTTCAATGTATCCGACGTATTCGCCAAAGGCATCTCCAGCCCCAGCAGATTCATCGCCCAATCCGGGAACGTCCGCTGCTGAATGTCCCCTACTCCAAGTTCCGGGAGCACATCCGAGATGTAATCCAGGAACATGTGGTTGGGTGCAAAAATAACCATTTTCTCTGCAGATACCTGCTCCTTGTACTGATATAGCAAAAAGGCAAGCCGATGCAGGGCAACCGTTGTTTTCCCAGATCCAGCTACACCCTGAATGATCAATGCAGTGTTTCTCGCTGCACGAATAATCAGATCCTGCTCCGCCTGAATCGTAGATACGATGTCACGGAGTTTGTTATCCTTGTTCTCTCCCAGACGATAAACGAGGAATTCATCTGATACCGCTGGCTGGTCGCTGTCACGGTTATATGTATCCGCCACACGTTCCAATATCCGCTGCCGAATGACAACGTTTCGTTTCAGATATACGAGACCTTCGATAAGCCCTTCGGGGGCTTCATAGGTAGCGGAGGCTTCGCCTCCCGTAAATGAGTAAAACAGGCTTGCGACAGGAGCACGCCAGTCGATGACGAGCGGATGCTCTCCCACCTCTTCGCGGTCTACGCCGATTTTGCCAATATACAGCGGTTTCCGTGCACCACTGCCCTGTTCTTCGAAATCCAAGCGTCCGAAATAGGGTTGCTGCGCGCTCTTGGACAAGGCGGTGCGGCGCTCTTCGCGTCCAGCTTCCAGCACTTGTTCTGTGAAGTCGTGGCCGGTATACACCGGAATGTTCTGCAGTCTTTCCAGCTGACTGTCCACTTCCTCCATCGTTCGCTCTAACCTGTACTCTTCTTCTTGATAGGCACTTTGAAAGCTGTCTGACATGTTTCAGTTACCTCCTAAGAATATGTTTTGCTCTGCATCGCCAATCACTGACGACGCAAAAGGATACCCACTATATCATATTGATGTGGAAAAAGCTACAGCACCTGGTGACCTGATAAAAGAAAACCGTTGCTCACGCTCGTACTGAACGTATGAACAACAGTCTTAAGTTGAACTATTTTTGAACCTTATCTTTGAAAAACAGTTATCGATCTAGTTCTGATTTCAATCTTGCCCTTCCTGTGCCACAAACTGTTTTTGAGCTAATTCACGGTATACCGGATGGTTGCTAATTAATTCCGTATGAGTTCCTGTTCCGGTAACATGTCCATGCTCCAATACAACAATCTGATCGGAGTCCACTACTGTGGACAACCGATGTGCTATCACAATCGTGGTTCTGCCTTCCATCAGGTTGGACAAAGCCTGTTGTACTTCATACTCCGAGGTACTGTCCAGACTGGATGTTGCTTCATCCAACATCAGAATATCCGGACTGCGCAGTAAGGCACGAGCAATAGCAATCCGCTGACGTTGGCCCCCGGATAACTTAATTCCTCTCTCGCCCACTTCCGTGTCATATCCCTGTGGCAACTTGTCGATAAAGTCGGCAGAATAGGCCATCTCAGCAGCTCGTCGGATCTCATCCATCGTGGCCTCACGACCTAATCCGTACGTGATGTTGTCTTTGATCGTACCCGCCATAAGTGGACTTTCCTGAGATACATACCCGATCTTGCTGCGCCAGGAGGCCAAAGAATAATCCGTTATCGCTTGTCCTCCATATGAAATGTAGCCTGAATCTGGCATATAGAACTGCTCCATCAAAGAGAACAGCGTTGATTTGCCGCTACCGCTTGGACCGACAATCGCTGTCACTTTTTGTGTAGGTACCGTCAGATTGATTCCGTGCAACACTTCCTCACCTGTAACATAGGAAAAGTGTACATTATGGAATGCAATCGTCTCATTTCCTTTTGGAGCTACCTTGGTGCTGTCATGCGGCTCTTCCTCATCGGCAAGAATAGCTTGTATGCGCTCCGTAGCACCAACTACTTTCTGTAAACGGGAGTACAGCGTCGTGAATTGTCCCATTGGCATAATGACCTGGAACAACAGCAAAATGAACGCAACCAGTTCACCCGGTGACAGCATGCCAGACGCTACACGCATTCCCCCCACACCCAGAATAACGACCAACACGGCAGTCATGACAAATGTAAACAAGGGACCGATCAGAGCGAGGATGCGTGCTTCCTGCAAGCCAAAAGCAAACATTTTACGAATCCGGGAATCCCCTGCTTCCACTTCCTGTTTCTCCGTGCCGTAGGCTTTGACCAAGCGGATCTCACCAATAACCTGACTGAGCACGGACGTAAGACCTGCCATCTCATCCTGCTGCTTCTTGGAGATCTTGTACATTTTCTTCCCGACCGGCAACAGAATCAACAACGTAAGTGGCACCAGACTCAGAATAATGAGCGACATCACCCAATCCAAGTAAAATAGTAATGCCACGCCACCCACAACAGCGACGATGTTGGATACAAAGGAAACTAGATAATCCGCGATCAACGTCATGATCTGGCTTGTATCATTCGTAATCCGGCTCATCGTATCGCCTGTACGATTGCGGTCGAAATACGGCATTCGCAGCGACAATACCTTGTTCCACAGCTTGGTGCGAAGTGTTGCGACGACGCGTTGTCCGGCGTAATTTAACATATAAATGCTAATACCCGAGGCAATTGCCTGAATTACAAATGCCCCAAGCAATAACAAAATAACAGATTTGTTCAATGCCGAAGTGGTTAATCCATCAATCAGACCTTTGGTCATCAATGGCACGATCAGTCCGGCTGTAGTTTGAATCAGGGTTAAGATGAGGGCTAGAATCAAGATCAGTTTTGGCGGGTTCGTGGAAGCGATAAGCTTGACGAAATCCTTAAATCCCTTTTTTCCTACCTTCGGTTCATTCTGCCCTGCTTGTTGCTGCTCTTCCATTCCCGTTCCTCCCGTTCTCCATCTGCTCACCAGAGATCATACGTATGAATTTACATGACGTTGCCTTTTCTTATTACAAAACGCCATGCAACACAAAATTGGCTAAAAAGAGGATGGAAATGCCATACATGACCACAGGTACCTGTTTACCCTGACCTGCTGCCAGCTTCGCTAATGGATAGGCAATAAATCCAAACGCCATACCGTCCACGATGCTATATGTAAATGGAATCATGACCATGATCAGGAATGCCGGGAATGCCTCTGTGAAGTCACCAAAATCCATATCTTTCACACCTTGGACCATCAGGCCACCAATAATGATCAAAATGGGCGCAATTGCACTGTCTGGAATATAACCGAGCAGCGGAATGAAGAAAAAAGTAGCCCCGAATAACACGGCTGTAACGAGTGGAGTCAAACCTGTGCGACCGCCTGCGGCAATTCCGGCTGTAGTCTCGGCTGCAGCAACAGGAGGACTGCTTCCGAATACACCTGCCAGTACGGTACTAATGGATAGGGCGCGTAGACTTCCTTTGAATCGCTCTGGACGACCAATCATCTGTGTCTGAGCGGTAATTAATCCGATATTTTCGAACACCACAATTAGTAGTAGCAAAAATACCGCGATCCAGAAGGCAACATCAGCCAGCTTCATCAAAGACAATTCGCCAAACAACCCACCGTATTGACGCAGCGCATCCATCGCTGATACGGATTCACCCGGGTTCACTGCTCCAAGTACATAGGCAAGGCCTGTCCCGACCAGAATACTGATCAGAAGCCCACCCTGTACGTTCCGTATAAATAAAATCAAGGCAAGCACCAGCGTAACGCAGGCTGTAATGACATTCGGATCATTGAAATGCCCAATCGCAACAAACGTGGTCTGATGTGCGATGACAATTCCACTTTTTTGTAAACCGATAAATGTCAGAAACAAACCAATTCCCACCGTAATCCCATGCTGCAGATTTTTTGGAATCGCTTCGCTGATCATTTTGTATAGTGACGTAAACGCAACAATGGCAAACAGTATACCTGTAACGGTTACAACGGCCAGCGCTTCTTGCCAGCTTAATTTCATGGAATGTACAAGTGTATACGTAAAAAATGCATTGATCCCCATTCCGGGTACCACGATAATCGGTGATTTTCCGCCAAATGCCATGAGCAAACAGCCTGCAATGGATGTCAGCAGGGTTCCAACCATGGCCGCCTGCAAGGGCATCCCGGCATCGGAAAGAATTGTAGCATTGACCATAACGATATAGACCACAGCAAAATAGGAAATGGCTCCCGCCACAACTTCCTTCTTCCACTGGTCTCCTGGCTCCATGCCAAGACGTCTGGTCATCCATCCGTGTTTCATTTCGTTCTATTCCCCTCTCTCTAATTATAAATTCAACTAAAGAATGTTTACACTTGCCACTCCGATGACAGAATAACCTTTCGATCGCTGTTATCCCCAGATTTTTTGCATCTCCTTCTCCAAGGGGAAAATCCGGTGATAAAGGCGAACGCTTCGCTTCTCCAGCTTTTTTCTGTCCTCTCCGTTCTCGTGTAAAAAGTTAAGTTGAACCTATATGGCCGTAAATTCATTATGTATGTATCATCATTTCGCGCAGCAGTGAATATCATACACGGTTTTGACTTTGAAGTACATGACGTAACTCTGACATTTATCTATGAATACAGTTCGGCTATCATAGACGATTGACGTCCCATCCGCTCCGGTCTTCCGAAGTATGATCACACAAAAAAGCGCAGATGCCTTATCGGCATCCACGCTTCTTCAGTTGGCAGCAAGTTACTGCTGCTTGTTCTCTGCAATTTCTAACAAATCCTTAATCGCAACACTGACCATAATCAGTCCAGCTACCGGAGGCACGAATGAGTTACTCGCAGGTGGCTGTTTGGCCTTGCGAATTTCCGGAGCATTCTCGGGAACGATTTTCTGTGTTACGTCCTCGCGCGGTTTCATCGGCTTTTCAGTCGAGAAGACCACCTTCACACCTTTTTTAATGCCGTCTTTGCGAAGTGTAGTCCGCACAACACGGGCAATCGGGTCCATGGTTGTTTTCGAAATATCTGCAACCTGGAATTTCGTTGGATCCATTTTATTCGCCGCACCCATGCTGGAAATCATCGGAATTTTACGTTTGAGGCACTCTTTAATGAGATGGATTTTGTAGATAATCGTGTCGGATGCATCCAGCACATAATCCAGTTCATATTTGAACAATTCCTCATACGTTTCTTCCGTGTAAAACATATTCAATGCAATCGCATCACATTCCGGATTGATCAGTTTCACACGTTCCACCATCAGATCCGCTTTTTTCTGCCCTACTGTCGTGGTCAGAGCATGAATCTGGCGGTTAATATTGGTGATGTCCACTACGTCTTTATCAATCAGGATGATGCGCCCAACGCCGCTACGGGCAAGAGCTTCTACAGCAATTCCACCTACGCCGCCAATACCGAGCACAGCGACTGTACTATTCTTCAATGCGTCCAGACCTTCAGGTCCGATCGCAAGTTCTGTTCTTGAAAATTGATGGAGCATTGAGAATCGATGCCTCCTTTATTTCTTTTCCGCTACCGGTTTACGGGCTACGCGGATATGAAGTTGTTCCAATTGCGAGTCATCCACTTCAGAAGGTGCATTCATGAGCAGATCCGTTGCACTTGCCGTTTTCGGGAAGGCAATCGTTTCACGCAAGTTCGTGCGACCCGCCAGCAACATCACAAGACGGTCCAGACCAAAGGCAATACCACCATGCGGTGGAGTTCCATATTCGAATGCTTCCAACAGATAGCCGAATTTCTCATTCGCTACTTCTGGTGAGAGTCCAAGGGCAGCAAACATTTTCTCCTGAACATCACGTTTGTAGATACGCATTGAACCGCCACCTACTTCATAACCATTGAGAACAAGGTCATAGGCTTGAGCGCGGATTGCACCCGGATCAGTGTCGAAGAGATGTACATCTTCGTCTTTTGGACGTGTGAACGGATGGTGTTCTGCCACATAACGTTTCGCATCTTCATCATATCCGAGGAGTGGGAAGTCCACAACCCAAGCAAATTTGAATTTGCTATCATCGATCAATCCAAGTTGACGGCCGATTTTCAGACGCAGTGCGCCAAGAACGTCAGCAACCACTTTTTTCGTGTCTGCGGAGAAGAGCAACAAGTCGCCATCTTCAGCACCCGTACGTTCTTTGACAGCTACGATTTCTTCAGGCGTGAAGAACTTCACGATTGGCCCTTTGAACTCGCCGTCTTTCACTTGAATCCAAGCCAGACCTTTCGCACCGTAACGTGCAGCAAATGGTCCGAGATCATCGATCTCTTTACGGCTCCATGTGCCACAGCCTTTAGCGTTCAGCACTTTCACTTCTCCACCTTTTTCGATGACAGAAGCAAATACTTTCACACCACTGTTTACTACAATATCGTTCATTTCAACCAGTTCCATACCAAAGCGCAGATCTGGTTTGTCTGAACCATATTTACCCATTGCATCTGCATACGTAATCCGTTGGAAAGGCAGTTCCAGCTCAATGCCTTTGGTTTCACGCAGCAATTTGGCCATCAGTTCTTCCATCATTGGCAGCAGGTCATCCTGTTGCAAGAAAGAAGTCTCGATGTCGACTTGAGTGAATTCTGGTTGACGGTCTGCACGCAGATCCTCATCCCGGAAACAACGAGCGATTTGATAGTAACGCTCAACGCCGCCCACCATCAGCAACTGTTTGTAGATTTGTGGGGATTGTGGCAAGGCGAAGAATTCACCTTCATGCACACGGCTCGGTACGAGATAATCACGCGCACCTTCCGGGGAGCTCTTAGTCAAAATCGGTGTTTCCACTTCAACGAACTCTTCTCCATCCAGGTAGTCACGGAACACTTTGGATGCTTTGGAACGCAGTTTCAGTGTTTCGAACATTTCCGGACGACGCAGGTCCAGGTAACGATATTTCAAACGAAGGGATTCATCAACTTCAACACCATCTTCAATGAAGAATGGAGGTGTTTTTGCTGCGTTCAGCACTTCGATTTCTGTAATTTGAACTTCAATTTCGCCAGTAGGCAGGTTTTTGTTAACTGTTTCTGCATCACGTTTAACGACTTTACCTGTTACAGCGATAACATACTCGCTACGTACGCGATCTGCGATTTGCAGAGCTTCACCGGAATAAGCCGGGTTAAAGACAACTTGTACAATCCCCGCTGCGATCACGCAGGTCGATGAAGAGTACACCCCCCAAGTCACGACGGGTCTGAACCCAACCGTTCAATGTTACTGTTTCACCGATGTGTGCGGGTGTTAATGCGCCGCAATGATGACTTCTTTTCATAACCAAACTCCTCATTATGTGAATTTCCGTTCTGTATGGGCAGATAGTACCTGCTCTTCAACAGTCCGGTTACGTGTAGACCCTGTATTCGAAAAGGCATGTTACCTCTGGCTCGCCAACTTCCGCTTAAGGAAACGTCGATGAACCTCAGTAATTTTGCCGGATCAATTGTTTTACTTGAATGTTTAAGACTTAATGTAACACTTCATGCTTATTTACCTTCGCGAATTGCCGCTACCAGATCATCCAGCTTCACGGTTTGTTGTTCACCCGTATCCATCGACTTGAGGGCGATCTCACCACGCTCCAGCTCGTCATCACCAAGGATGGCAGTATAGCGGGATTTGAAACGGTCAGCTGATTTCATCTGTGCTTTCATTTTACGGCCCAGATAATCACGTTCCCCAGACAGTCCCGACTGACGAAGTTTGAACAACAGACGGTTCACTTCACGATCAGCTGCCTCTCCCAGAGCAACAAAGTACACATCCAGTGGAGCCAGTGTAGTAACCTCAATGTTTTGGTGCTCCAGAATCAGTTGAATACGCTCCAGACCAATACCGAAGCCGATGCCCGGCTGATCAGGTCCGCCGATATCTCCAACGAGACCATTGTACCGACCACCGCCGCCAACCGTATCTATTGCTCCAATACCTTGGGCTTTTAATTCAAACGCAGTCAGTGTGTAATAATCCAAGCCCCGTACAAGACGATTGTTCACAGCATAATCCACTCCGAAATCATCCAGGTAAGCCTGCAGCTTGGCAAAGTGATTCAAAGACTCTTCATCCAGGCTATCCAGTATGGAAGGTGCCCCAACGAATTTGTCCTGATCAACTTTGCAATCGAGCACACGCAGCGGATTACGCTCCATGCGGGACTGGCAGTCCTTGCACAGGCTGTCTTTCATCGGTCTAAGGAACCCAAGTAACGTCTCGCGATATTCTGCACGGCTGGTCGAGTTACCAACGGAGTTGATCTCTACTTTGACATCCTTCAAGCCGAGTTCCACGCACAATTGGTAGCCAAGTGCGATCACTTCGGCATCAATCGCCGGGTCCAGTGCACCGATGGCTTCTACACCAAACTGGTGGAACTGACGTTGACGGCCTGCCTGCGGACGCTCGTACCGGAACATCGGACCGATGTAATAGAGCTTGCTCACATCCGGTTCGCCGTAGATTTTATTCTCTACATACGCACGGACAACACCCGCTGTTCCCTCTGGACGAAGAGTCATGCTGCGATTGCCTTTGTCATCAAAGGTATACATTTCTTTCTCAACGATATCGGTAGTCTCTCCTACACCGCGTACAAATAAAGAAGTCTGTTCGAAGATCGGTGTGCGAATCTCACGGTAATTAAACCGTCGACACAGATCTCGTGCTTTTTCTTCTACGTACTGCCATTTCTCGACAACTCCAGGCAGTAAGTCCTGCGTTCCAGTCGGTTTTTGAAAAGCCATCTTGATCCCTCCAGCATTGATTTTTTTCTCTAAAAGTTAAAAAATTCTACACGTGATCACTGCGCGGGCAGAACAACCTTACAATCGCTGTTATCCCCAGATTTATTGAATTAATTTTATAATGTGGAAATCCGGTGATAGCATATGCTTCCGATGCAGCTTTCTTTCAGAAAGCTTTTAGGCGAACGCTTCGCTTTTACAGGTTTTTTCTGCCCTCTCCGTTTTCGTGTATTTCTTTTAAATCAACTTATATAACAAAAAAACCCCTCGCCCTGTCGCTGTGTATACAGCAAACAAAGGGACGAGAGATTGTGTAATATACATTCACCCGTGGTACCACCCACATTCCGGAAACCTGACACTTTAGCCGTTCAGGTGATCTCTGATGATTCAGGATTGCATACAGCACCCTGATCAAGCAGATATTCCGCTCTACGTGTAACGCACGTCCTGCGCAGGCCAGCTACTGGTCAACAGATCATATCTGCTGTGTTCGCCGTCTGTTCTCGGGGAAGTCATTCGTCCGCTCATCAAGAGAATCCTTACAGCCTTGGGATTCCTCTCTGGTCATGTGGGCACGGAGTACTTGGTCCCGTCATCAAATCAGTAATATAGTTCAAAAATCGACTTGTATTGACTGTAGTCAACGTATTATTTTCTGATTGTAATGAACCGCAGTGCTAAAGTCAAGGGTTAACACGAAAAGATAGCTCTAAAAATTTTGCTCACACGCTGCACCGGATGGGGAGTCACAGAAATCACGGATAATAGAAGCTGGATTCATCATATGAATTCCAACTTCTATTCGCTTCTTATTCCTCTATTGTTGCAGCATCCACTTCAACAGATCCGGCGTGCTCGCCCATAAACGGGAATGCATAATGACATATTCAATCGCTTCGTCGGAGTCGCCCATTCCGACAAAGTCAGGGAGGTTATGCGGCAGCCGCTTCAAACCCAACAGGTAATCAGGCACATGTTTGTTCACACCCCGGGCCACACGGTACAGCATTTTGAGCTGGGAGGTGATTCCGTTTTTCTTATACTCCAGAATGATCTTGTCATAGGCAAAGGCAGTTGCGGTGTCACCTCTTCCATACTCCTCCAGCAATTGCTCTGCCTGATCCAATTGGTTACTGTTCAAATACACAGCAGCGAGCAGGTAACGTGCTCCGGTATTGTCTTCCGTATTAAGCTCTAGCATATGCTCCAGGATCTGTGCTGCTTCTTTGGTATCTCCGCCAAACCAGCAGGATTCGGCATAGCTTTTGCATATCCGGATATAGGGACGAGTCTCATGAAGCCCCCAGAAGTCCCCTTTGTTCTCCTCAAAGAACAGTTCGCCCAGTTCACGTTTGCCAGCAGCGATTCCTTCCTTGAGGTAAGATCGTGCATCATGCTCATTGTCCGATTCCTCAGCCAAAATGAGATACGCATCAGAACTGTCAGGATACATCTCCAGCGCTGTTTCCGCCAGATGTACTCTCCGTTTGGAAGAGCTCGCTTCCATCGCCTTAGACAGCAGAGCCTGTGCTTTGTCTTTCGATGTGCCTGGACCGTTCAGCATCAATAGCTCGTCCGTTTCACCGCCCATGCCGTATTCTTCGATGTAACTATTCATCTCCTTAACCTTCCGGGAGATCGTGCCTGTCGTTACCTCATATTTATCAGCCAACTCAGCCTTTGAGACATTGAAGCCGTATTCCTCGGACAGCAAATACTCAATTGCAGCAGAGAACGAGCCTGTCTTCTTCACAGTAGGGCGGGTCTGACGGGAGTAGCCGTTCCATAGCACCAGAGCTTCCAAAATTACCTCTGGCTCGTATTGGTTCCTCATGTTCTCAATAGTCTGCAGGGCCAGCTGTTCGTGAGCCGGATGCTCCCATTTCAAATCACTTGCCACCATCTTTTTCAGCTTGGTCAAGGTCAGTTTGCTCTCAGGCTGAATGGAGGCTTCCCGAACCGGTTGCTCCGTTGATATTATCCCCAGTATGGATTCTACTGCAGAGGACTCCTTGTTCAGACAACATTTCTTATATTTTTTCCCACTACCGCATGGGCATAAATCATTTCTTCCAACCTTACTCAAAACTAATTCCCCCTTAAATCTGTCTCTAGCCATTCGCATGAGAACTCTGTTGCTTTAGCATTGTAGGTGTCATTTCTCAAACGAGGCATTCTATATAACTTTCAAATTCCATCGATCAAGCAGAAACGGCTGTCCCGTACTTATATAAAAAGGCGGGGCCGTTTCAGCGAGTATATGTTCATCTGGAATATGACGGATCACTCTGGCGATGAGTTCCTCATACTCTCTGTCATAGGATTGGATTCGCCTGAACCCAATCGCTGGAGCTCGATTTACCGTCCTATGTAGCCCAACTATGAAAACAATTCGCTGTAGTAATATATAAACCCATCTCTCTATTTTAGCAAAAATTGAATAAAGGGGTAAGCTCTGCCCAAAACATACACATTCTCAGCTCAAAAAAAATAGCCTGCACACGGTGTGCAGGCTCAAAGGATATATAAAAAAAGGGGGTCATGTGTGTTATTATAAGCCCACTATGTTAAAGGCTTATGTATCTAATATTACAGTAATATTACAAAAATGATAGCGCTTTATAAATTAGTTTTTTAATATCCTCCTGATTAAAAAACCCTTGCACATTACTCGACTCTATAGTCAAGCAGTGCAAGGGCCAAGAAGTATCTACACGTTAGTTCAACTCTTCCACATAGGCATGGTTGGAACGAAGCTTATGAACAATCTCGTCATAATCCTCATCCCTTACTTTGGCAGACAGAACATAATGCAGATCATCATAATCGGCCGAAGACACATCCGCAGCACTCAGCATGTCTCCATCCTCATTCACTCTGTCACGAGTATCCCGTTCTGCATCACGGTCCACATTGGCTACCACAGGGATCACATTTTCGCTGGCTGGAACACCCGGGGCTGCACCTACACCCATTGCTCCGTTGGTACCTACGCCACCTGCTGTATTATAAGGCACCAGTGGCACCATAACACGCGTGTCTCTACCTATCGCACTATCAAGCTGACCTACTTCCAAATGCTCTGTACGGAACGTCTGAAGTGAAGTTCTTGCTCCCTCTGCCTCGTCTTCGGTTCGAAAATACGCCTGAATATGTTTTGTCATGTCAAACCCTCCTTTTTCGGAATGAAATGCAACGTGAAGTTTCGTAACCCCACGATGTAACATAGTTAAGATACATCAATATATGTCAGTTGCACTAGCTGAAGTTATATAACTTTTAGCAGTTCACGTACAAACGCTGGCTCATCTTCAGGCGTACGGGATGTAATATAGTTTCCATCCACAACGGCCTCATGATCCTTGAACTCTGCTCCTGCGTTTACCATGTCATCCTTAAGTGGTGGATAGGATGTAATGGTGCGGCCTTTCAACAGACCGGCACTAGCCAAAATTTGCGGACCATGACAGATCGCAGCAATTGGTTTCTTCGCACTGTTGATCTCGGTGACAAACTTCAAGATGTGCGCATCAGTTCGCAAATTCTCAGGGGATGATCCACCAGGAATCACGACTGCATCATAATCTGAAGCGGATGCATCACCAATCGCCTTATCTGTGGTATAGGAGGCCTTTCCTCCTTTACCTTTAAGGGTCTCACCGGCTTTTAATCCGATAATCTCCACTTCATGTCCAGCTTTCTTTACTTCGTCATACGGGACCTGCATCTCCGAATCTTCAAAGTCATTCGCCAATAAAAAAGCAACTTTACTCATAACGTATGTTCTCCTTTCCGTGTTCGAACTTTCTTTATAAAATCGGGTCTTGCAGTACATTGGCACTTCGTTGTGCCTCGTTTTGTTATTACCCTCACCAGAGCAATTTATAACAATTCAATATAATTTCATTTTATAAAGCAGTCGTCAAACGAATAATTAAAAAAGATCTACTCACGACAAAAAGTCCTGATTCGGTAAGGAATCAGGACTTTTTCAGAATCTGTATAATCCAAATATCGGATAATTATATACCTGTGTAAACATTCAAGATCGCGGAAGATGACTCTGCTTCCCTTTGTCCGAATCCTGAAGGGCCCAGATCGTTGCAACATATTCAGCAGCCGAACGGGCAAGGTGCAATGATTCATACAGGTTGCCAGGGAGTAACAAAGGTTCTGAACGGGTACGTGTTTCTTTCGCAGATTGGCGCATAATTGGATGGATACTCCTTTGATCATCAAATAGTCATCAACGAATTATCCCTTATTATGGCCTGAACCCAATGAAATTATGCACGTGGTTCCTGACGAACCGAACTTTCAAGCATCAAAGTCACGGGTCCCCAGTTGGTAAATGTTACATCCATCATCGCTCCGAAACGCCCGGTTTCAACCTGAATACCTTTATCGCGTAGTAGTTGATTAAACGTTTCATATAACAGTTCCGCCGCTTCAGGTCGGGCCGCAGCCGCAAAGCTCGGACGCTTTCCTTTGCGACAATCTCCGTACAGGGTGAACTGGGAAACAGACAATACAGCACCGCCTACATCAAGCAGGCTGAGATTCATCTTCTCCTGATCATCCTCAAATATCCGCAACCCACTAACTTTGTCAGCCAGATACTGGGCATCCTTCTCGGTGTCCTCATGGGTAATGCCTACGAGCAGCATTAATCCGGATTCGATCTTACCGGTAAGCTCGTCTCCCACGGTCACCTGAGCCTCTTTACAGCGTTGTACAAGCACCCTCATCTTACAGGCTCCTTACTGCATAATCCGATGCACCGAATAGACATCTTTCACACGTTTGATCCGTTCAACAACGGATTGCAGATGATCCGTATTACGAATCAGAATTGTGACGTGCACCAATGCTAATTTATTTTTATCTGTCCGTCCTGTAACGGCAGATATATTGGTTTTACTTTCGGATACAGCCTGAAGTACCTCGTTGAGCAAGCCATTTCGATCATGGCCTGTAATCTCTATATCCACACTGTAACTCGCTTCGATATTCTCTTCCCACTCGACCTCAATAACACGTGCTGCTTCTTCTCCGTCTGCACTTGTCGGGATATTTGGACAGTCACTACGGTGTACGGAAACGCCGCGTCCGCGTGTAACGTATCCGATAATGTCATCCCCAGGTACAGGATTACAGCATCGTGCGAATCGAACAAGCAGATTATCGATGCCTTTGACACGAATACCGTTGGTTGGTCGATTTCTGCGCTCAGGCGCAGGTTTCAGCTCGCGCATCTCGGAATTTAATTCCAGCAAACTGGACTCTTCCTGCTCTTTACGCAGTTTTTCGGTTGCTTTGGTTACAATCTGTGCAGCAGTAATCCCACCGAATCCAACAGCCGCAAGCATGTCATCAATATCGTTAAACGCATATTTTTTGGCAGCTTCCATCAACTTGTCATCTGTCATCCACGCAGAAGGATCAAGCCCCATGCGTTTCAGTTCACGCTCACAGCTCTCCCGACCTTTTTCAACGTTTTCTTCACGGCGTTCCTTCTTGAACCATTGCTTGATCTTCGCTCGTGCATGAGAAGATTTCGCAATTTTCATCCAGTCCTGGCTCGGTCCGTAAGAATGTTTGGACGTCAAAATTTCGATGATATCACCTGTCTTCAGATGATAATCGAGCGGAACAATCCGACCGTTTACTTTGGCACCAATGGTCCGATTACCAACCTCCGTATGGATTCGATAAGCAAAATCCAAAGGAACAGAGCCAATCGGCAATTCGATGACTTCTCCTTTTGGCGTAAATACAAATACCAGATCCGAGAAGAAATCCATTTTGAGTGACTCTACGAATTCTGATGCATCCTGTGCTTCGTTTTGAAGTTCAAGAATTTCACGGAAGAACGTAATCTTATCTTCAAAATGATTTCCGTTCGCAGCGCCTTCTTTGTAGGCCCAGTGGGCAGCAATACCAAATTCAGCAGTCCGGTGCATATCCCATGTACGAATCTGTACTTCCGTTGGTTCGCCATTGGGACCAACTACCGTTGTATGCAGCGATTGATACATATTCGCCTTCGGCATCGCAATGTAGTCTTTAAAGCGTCCAGGCATCGGTTTCCATAGCGTGTGTATAATTCCCAGGGTAGCATAACAATCCTTGATATTATCCACAATAATACGGATGGCAAGCAGATCATAAATTTCGTTAAACTGCTTGTTTTTGGTGGTCATTTTCTTGAACACGCTGTAGATATGTTTCGGGCGGCCCGAAAGGTCTGCCTGAATTCCCATCTCATCGAGCTTGTTCGTAATTCCATCCATAACCGTATCAATATATTGCTCACGTTCCGCACGTTTTTTGTGCATCAGGTTTGCAATTCGGTAATACTGCTGCGGATTCAAATAACGGAGGGCGATGTCCTCCATTTCCCATTTGATTGCAGAGATACCCAAACGGTTTGCAATCGGACAGAAAATTTCCAGCGTCTCATATGAAATCCGGCGCTGGCTTTCTTCCGACTGAAATTTGAGTGTCCGCATATTATGCAGACGGTCAGCCAATTTAATCACGATGACACGGATGTCCTGCGCCATGGCGATGAACATTTTGCGGTAGTTCTCGTTCTGCTGTTCTTCCTTGGAGCGAAACTGAATACGTTCCAGCTTCGTCAAGCCGTCAACAAGCATGGCACACGTATTGCCGAAATGATTGCGGATCTCTTCAAGTGAGACCGTAGTATCCTCTACTACATCATGAAGAAGCGCTGCTATTATGGAGATGGTGTCCATCTGCATATTCACAACAATGTCGGCAACCGCAAGCGGATGCAGAATATACGGTTCTCCCGATTTTCGCGTCTGTCCATGGTGGGCCTGATCAGCAAATTCGTAAGCTTCTCGTATGCGCACCAGATCGGGTTCTTTGATATATGCCCCGGCCTTCTCGAGTAATTGCTCTATGCCCATTCTGATCTGTTCCGTGTCCTTTCTATACCAAATGGAACCCGTGACAGTGCTGCAACACAGGTTCCCCGTAAAAGTAATTTCCTATAATTATGACGCTTCGCCCGTTTCCCGTCAACTGCTGACGAATAAGAGCGCTTATCCAATTTTTATATTGGTGATTTGAATTACTTCTAACCCGTTTCCCTATGACCCACAGGGGATTGGATGTATTTCTTATTTTCTTATGTATTATTGCCGTTATTTGCTGAAATAGAAGGAAAATTCATGAAAATATTAATTCCATCGCTCTGCTACATCAAAAATGTTATTGATTAATTAAGAGAAACTCTGTAATCTATTGAAAGTTTGTGTTTCGGAAAAGGAGATGGAATTCATTGCAACGCGAAATTCAGGTTAATCAAAAGATGCCACTTGGCTCAGGTTCACTGCTTAGCCTTCAGCATTTGTTCGCCATGTTTGGCAGTACGGTGCTTGTACCAAACCTGTTCGGTGTTGATCCAAGTATGATCCTGCTGATGAACGGGATTGGAACACTGTTGTACATACTGATGTGTAAAGGAAAGATCCCCGCATACCTTGGGTCCAGTTTTGCCTTTATTGCTCCTGTCACTTCAGTATTGAAAACACATCCAGAGAACGGTTATTCCATGGCACTTGGAGCTTTTATTATAACTGGACTTGTTTTCTGCCTGGTGGCTTTAATTATTAAATATGCCGGGACAGGATGGATCAACGTTGTATTCCCACCAGCAGTTATGGGTGCCATCGTTGCTCTGATCGGTCTGGAGCTTGTACCTGTTGCAGCGCAAATGGCCGGATTGATTAATTCTGATCCTGTTGCTAATCCCAACTGGGTGCCGCAGGCCAAACCCATTATTTTATCCATGGCCACACTCGGTATCACTGTCATTGGAGCCGTAACGTTCCGTGGATTCCCCAAAATCATTCATATTCTAATCGGTATCGTAGTTGGTTATATCCTTGGCTATTCTATGGGTCTGGTTGATAAACAGGCTATTGGAAACGCTGATTTTCTCTCACTGCCAACCGTAACCACTCCTACATTTGACTGGTCTGTTGTCTTCACCATTCTACCTGTAGCACTCGTGGTTATTGTAGAACATATTGGACATTTGCTTGTAACGAGCAGCATTGTAGGCAAGGATCTCTCGAAAGACCCTGGGCTTCATCGTTCCCTGCTTGGTAACGGCGTATCCACCATTCTTTCCGGGTTTGTAGGATCTACTCCCAATACAACCTATGGTGAGAACATCGGTGTTATGGCACTGACTCGCGTATACTCCACATATGTCATTGGTGGTGCAGCGGTTATTGCAATCGTACTCTCCTTCTCAGGAACATTCTCGGCGCTTGTAGCCAACATTCCTGTGCCTGTTATGGGTGGGGTATCCCTGCTTCTGTTCGGAGTTATTGCAGCATCCGGTCTGCGTATTCTGGTTGAACAGAAAGTTGATTTTGCCAAACCGACCAATCTGCTGCTTACTACACTTGTACTGGTCATCGGACTAAGTGGTACAGAAGTTACCTTCTACGGTATTCATCTGAAAGGGATGGCACTGGCAACCATCGTCGGAATCCTGATGAGCTTGTTGTTCAAACTGTTTGAAGTACTGGGTTGGTTAAATGACGATTCGCAAAAACAGCCTATCACTGAAAAAACGCCCGATTAATTCACATCGTATAGACATCAAAAAGCCTGTTCTTTCCAACCCTAACGGATGGAAAGAACAGGCTTTTTTCGCAATCATTAATGCTGTATATTATTTCCCGGGAAAAGGGAAAAGCAATTCAGGTTTTAATCACAACACTCCAAGTGGAGATTTTAAACTTAGTAGTTCATCAATGTGAATACATCGATTTTCTCTGGCAATTTAGCACGACCATTCAGATCAGACAGTTCGATCAGGAAGGCAGCTCCGACAACGTTCCCACCCAATTGTTCAATCAAGTTGATGGAAGTTGCAATCGTTCCACCCGTTGCGAGCAGATCATCTGCGATCAGGACATTTTGACCTTTTTCAATCGCATCTGTGTGCATCGCGAGTGTATCCTTGCCATACTCGAGATCATAACCAACTTCGATCGTCTCTCCAGGCAGTTTTCCACTTTTGCGAATCGGAGCAAAACCGACACCAAGAGCATATGCCAGAGGGGCGCCCACAACGAAACCACGTGCTTCAGGTCCAGCAATAACGTCAATCTTGAGATCAGAAACCATCACTTTCAGTTCATTGATCGCATTGCGGTACATTTCTCCATCCTTCAACAATGTTGTAATGTCCTTAAAGCTGATTCCCGGTTGTGGAAAGTCAGGAATGACACGAATATAATCTTTAAAATCCAAAATAATCTCCTCCTAAAATAAATACACAAACTTCCATCTAAGATACGCCCTTCATCCGGGATATCATCCATTGTGTCAGTTGCGGTGTGGCTGCATCCAGCATCACCTGTTCTATCTCGGCCATATTTTCGAGCGCCTGATAGTGACGTGAAGCGGTTAGTTCACGCTTAGGCGGGTTATCCACAAACGCAATTTTGCCGTTATCACGGGTAATGAAGGATAACTCTTCGAATACATCCAACATCATCGTAATCATGCGCGGCGAACAACCACACTGACGACTGAGCACAGGAGTAATCTCTTGTTCCTCCACGGGTTCAGCTTTCCATTTCAACACCTGCATATAAATACGCTTAAAGAGTTCTCTGGAAGGCATCTGAAGGCGATCTCGGCGGTTGCCTGATCCGTGCAGAAGGATGATATTCTCAGCTCCACTGAACAAAGCCAGCATGGCATCAAGTTGTTCCGGGGTTTCCGGCGTATCAAACACAAATAACGTCCGGACTTGTTCCTGTCCATAATGCTGTGCAGCAGCATTACACGGAAATAACCCGACCCTTCTATCATATACCCAAAGGCAAGGTTCATACAATGAATTTCCCTCGGAAACATCTGTTTCTTTCCGAACAATAGCACCAACAGAACCAGATTTATATCGCAGATGCACCTCAAGTGAGCTCAAGAAATGTTTCATCGCATTTAATGGCTCGGCATTACCGCGCAAATCAAATACTTGGACCTGAGGAACATGAATGTCCTGAAGCATCAGTTGAGGTTTTCTCATCCCATTCCATTCATTGATGGACAGTTCTCCCATCACATCAATAACGGAACCTGGGAGAAGAAACTCTGCTAACGCTCCCTTGCCAAAAGCAACGGTTTCCAGTTGCTGACCATCCTGTTCCAGAACCAGTTTAAGATGTCGTTTCTCTCGTCCCATTGTTCTGGTTTCCTTCACAGTCACACTTCTCAATACAAACCGTGGCGAAGGATTGCTCATTCCAAAAGGCTGCAACCTGTCGATCTCCTGGATCACTTTCAGTGGAACATCACTGATTCTGCATTCATCATCCGCAAGACGTTGAGGTACAAAGTCCTCTTCAGTTAATACAGATGCAGCAAACTTATTCAAACCAGCCTCAAGTTCTTCCAGCTGATCCCGATGCAAGGTCATACCTGCTGCAGCAGGGTGTCCCCCGTAATGGTCCATAGTGTGTTTATTGACTGTGAGTGCCTCATAGATATCCAAGCCCTCAATGGAGCGCGCAGAGCCCTTGCAGACACCGCTCTCTGGATCGATGCCAAGGATAAGTGTAGGTCGGTAATAACGCTCCAGCAATTTGGAAGCCACGATACCAACCACTCCGACGTTCCAGCCCTCCCCAGCCAATACGATTACATCTGGAACGGATCCAGAACGAAGCTGTATCTTTTGTTCCAACTGTGCCGTTGCTTCTTGTAATATGCCCTCTACAACTTGCTGCCGTTCCCGATTCAATAGATCAAGCTGACCGGCTAGCGTATGAGCTTCATCCAGATTCTCAGTTGTGAGCAGCGACACCGCTCGTCCTGCATGGTCCAAACGTCCACTGGCATTAATACGTGGTGCCATGGCGAAGGCAATATTAATCGAGGTCACTTGACTCTGATCCACACCACTGATTTCCAGCAATGCACTTACACCAGGAAGACGTGAACCACGCATCGATTCTATTCCATAACTGACGATAACCCGGTTCTCCCCTTCCAAAGGCATCAGATCGGCAACGGTACCGATGGCGGCAATCTCCATCCATTCACCGGGCACTTCCCCGATTAATGCCTGAGCGAGCTTCAAGGCTACTCCTGCTCCTGCCAAACCTTTAAAAGGATACGGGCATCCTGGAAGTTTTGGATTAATAAGTGTAAAGGCTTCGGGCAAAATTTCAGGCGGCTCATGGTGATCTGTCACAATGACTTCGATGCCCAGCGTTGCCGCATAGGCAATCTGTTCAACAGCACTGATTCCGGTGTCCACGGTAATTATCAATGAAACGCCCTGTTGATGGGCCCAATCCAACGCATGGTTGTGCAATCCATACCCTTCATTCGAGCGATGAGGGATATATATATCGTACGAAGCCCCAAGATGACGCATCAAATGGATCATGAGCGATGTGCTGGATACGCCATCAGCGTCATAATCCCCGTAGATCAAAATATGTTCTTCCCGCTCCAATGCCAGCTTGATTCGTGGCACAGCTTCATTCATGCCGAGTAACAGATAAGGATCATGCATCTGATTCAGATCAGGATGCAAAAAACGTTCGGCCTCCTTCTCATTGTGCACTCCTCGACTCACAAGCAAACGTCCAACAAGGGGTGAAACGGAAAGCGCCTGCGAGAGTCCCGCAGCCGCCTCCAGATCGATATTCGGTGTATTCCACCGGTATTGCGAATAAAGCAATGATAACGCTCCTTTCCTGATCTACTGGACCCGCGCTTCACTACTGAATTAATGTCGCTTCGTGATCGGGCAGTTCATGATTGGATTTATAAGGATAGCCTGGATCATAAGGTATCGCTTGAATCTGTACTTCTTTCACATGACTGAAACGGGTTAGCAGTAGTGTCTTGGCCCGATTAGCAATCTCCTGTGCTTCCAGTATTGAGATTCTTGGATTCACACTAATGACCAGCTCAATCGTAACGTCATGTTCCTGTTCACGTGCAACCAAATGCTCAATGGTAATGATGCCATATACCCGCTGTACGGTCTCTTTGAAATCTGACGCTTCTTCCTGCTCCAGTTCCTGAACGAGTGAGCCATAGACTGTGTCCACAATCATTCGGTAACCCTTGTGAAGCACAAAACAGGAAGCAATCAACGCAGCCGTGGGGTCCAGGTAGAGCAGCATGCTCATACCCATCTCTTCACCAGCCATCGATCCTATAATGCCGATTAACACGGTGAGCGAACAATAGAGTGCACGGCGATGTTGCTGTGCATAGGCCAGCGCCTGAGACTGGTTTCGTTTACGGAAATATCTGTACTGAAATTGAAAAATTGCTTCTTTCACAGCCAAAGCTGCAACAGCCACCAAAAGTACCGACTTGCCGGGTGCTTCCGGTTCACTTCCGGAGAGACTGCCTAATGCGGAGATGGCAAGCTGCAATCCACCCATGAGAATCAGCACAGATAACAATACTGAGATTCCGGGTCTAGCAACACGTGAATGTTCTTTATACCGTCCCCTGCGAGCCTTGCTCTTATCGCGTACAGACTTGGAGGGAAAGAGACCAGCCAGGGCAGAACCAGCTTCAGAAGCAGAATACAAGCCGTCAGCGAGCAATGATTTGCTGTTTGCCATATAACCGACTCCCGCTTTGATCACCGCAAGTCCCATATTACCGGCAATACCGCTCCATGTGGCAGCCTGAGCAGATGGGATATGTTCTCTGGTCATGAATATTCCCCCTTAATTCTGTACATAAAGTTGCAAAACCGCGCCTGGCAGACGCGGCTTCACAATAAGATGTTTAGTTAGATTCTTTAGCTACTGTTTTTGGCTTATCCACTTGTTTACCTTTGAGCATCAGCCATAGTGGAGCGGCGATATAGATTGAAGAATATGCACCGAACAGTGTTCCGATAACCATCGCAAGCGAGAACATGCGAATGGATTCTCCACCAAATATGAACAAACAGATTGAAGCTGCAAACACGGTGAATGTTGTATTCAGGGAACGTGTCATCGTTTGAGCCAAACTGCGATTGACTACCTCGCGTAGGTCGGCTTTGGTTGTCTTTTTGGCAAAACGCAGATTCTCACGAATCCGGTCAAAGATAACGATCGTATCGTTGATCGAGAACCCGACAATGGTCAATACTGCAGTAATAAAGGTCAGATCGACTTCCAAACGGAAGATGGAGAACACACTTATTACAACAAATGCGTCATGGAAGAGTGCGATAACCGCAGCCAAACCAAAGCGCCACTCGAATCGGATCGCAACATAGATCATGATCCCGATACTCGCAATGAGTACCGCGTAGATCGCGTTGCGCTCCAATTCTTTGGCCATCTCTGGATCAACGGTATTTACTTCATAGGAAGCCGATGCATCCAGTTTGGTAAATTCCTGTTTAAATTTGCTCTCTTGGGTCTCATCCAGTTCATTGGAGAAACGAACATTTACACGGTCAGCCCCCGGTGTAATGGTAACATCACCCTCATCAACACCGATGTCCTTAACGATAGGTTTAATCTGCTCCGCTGTGATTGCTTTGGATACCGAGATATCCACATTCGATCCAGCACGGAAATCAACCGCATAATTCAAACCTAAAGCCAGAATGCTGATAATCCCCGTAATCGTCAGAATAATCGAGAAGATATAGGCAATCTTACTACCTTTAACATAATCAAAATTCCAATTAAAGCGCACGAATTTCACTCTCCTTCACTCCGAAGTACTTAGGCTTCTTCAACACGTTACCCCGTACAAGCAGGGTCAACAGGAAGCGGGAGAAGAAAATATTCGTGATAATACTGGTGACAATATCAAAAATCAGCACGAGTGCAAAACCTTTAACCGCACCTGTTCCCAAGAAGAACATAACAGCCGCAGCAATAATGGTTGTGATGTTGGAGTCAATGATTGTTCGGAAGGAATGTTTACCACCCGCTTTAACCGAAGACAAGATCGACTTACCACTGCGCATCTCTTCTTTAATCCGTTCGTACGTGATGATATTGGCATCCACCGCCATCCCTATACCCAGGATAAACGCCGCAATACCTGGGAGGGTAAGCACGAATTCTCCTAAATAGAAGATTGCTAGTACCAGCCACGTATGTGTAATCAAGGCAAAACTCGCGATAATACCAGGAATGCGATAAAGCCCAATCATGAACACTAGAATAATAATGGAACCAATCAATCCCGCTTTAATGGTCTGATCCAGAGAAAGTTTACCAAGTGTTGCACCAACACTTTGTGAATACTTCTCTGTAAGTTTCAGTGGCAATGCACCCAGGTTAATGGTGTCACGAAGCTGGTTTGCTTCGTCACGTGTGTAAGCACCCGAAATCTGAGCGGAACCATCTGTCAACTGTTGTCTAACGGTTGGAGCAGAGAGCAACTCATCGTCCAAATAAATGGCGAGAGGTTGTCCGATCAAACGTTTGGTAATCTCGGAAAATTTAGCTTTGTCTTTCACTTGAATGTCAATCATAGGCTCATTCAATTGAGTGAACACAACTTTGGCTGCATTCTCAACAAATTCATTTCCGCGAAGCTCAATTTTGGTGTATTCGCCTTCCTTGTCGTTCTCAGCTTTACTACGGAAGGTCAAAACAGCCGGTTCTTTCATTTTGGCCCTAACTTCAGCCTCATCCGTAACCCCTGCCAACTTCAATCGAATCCGGTTGCTTCCTTCAGTGGTTACCTCCGGTTCGCTTGTTCCGAGCGCGTTGGCGCGGCTTTCAAGACTTTTGGCCGTTTGCACCAAAGATGCTTTGGTGACTTGTTGACCTGCTTCGAGCGGCTCTGCTTCATATAAGATCTCGTAGCCTCCCTTTAAATCAAGGCCCAAGCGTATATTTTTGAGCAGTTCCGGGCTTGTTCCCACCATTACCCCTGTGGTGACAAGCACGACCAGAATGAAACTGATAATTCTTTTCATGCCGTTCCTAGATCCCCTTTCGTTCTCAATATTCCTATTATAGCGATGCCGTAAAAAGCAGTCAATTTTCAACAAAAAAGATCCCTTTCGTCTAGAAAGAGGACCCCCGGTATGCAGACACGGTCATAAAGTTCATAAAGCTTGTTGCTTTCAGTGACAAAATGTCGTTCACCAGCTGGTGAAGCGGTGGAATGCCCTGTTTTTCATATTTATGACTGACGCAATTCCAGACATCTTTGCTGGTGACATATTCGTAACCGACAAGCCTTAATTCCTCCGCTTTGCTACGGCAGAGCATCTCTATTGACTGTTCCAACTCCACATCATTCATTTCTTCCAACGGGGAGCCTCCCTT
Source organism: Paenibacillus sp. W2I17 (assembly GCF_030815985.1). Lineage (NCBI taxonomy): Bacteria > Bacillati > Bacillota > Bacilli > Caryophanales > Paenibacillaceae > Paenibacillus > Paenibacillus sp. W2I17. Next base: position 6,114,487 of record NZ_JAUSXM010000001.1, on the reverse strand, counting down.
CGTACATCCAAGCCTTTATGCGGCATCAATATTACATGATTCGACTTCGCCTGATCATATTCCTTCTTGTTGATTATGGTTCTTTTTGTTAATCGTGTCCAAGTTGTCATGAGAAGATAAAGGACTGGCATAGGATGAAGAACAACGGCTTTGTCCCGTTTATGTTGATAGCCTGTACTTTCAACCGGGAAAGAGGGGTAGTCTTGAAGAAACAGACATTTATCCAGGGGGCCATGATCCTGCTCGCGGCAGGCATAATTAATCGAATACTTGGTTTCATTCCGCGCATTGCGCTGCCACGAGTCATTGGTGCAGAAGGTGTTGGCATCTACCAATTGAGCTATCCCTTTTTTATCGTACTGGTGACATTAATTACGGGTGGTATTCCGCTCGCCGTAGCCAAGCTCGTAGCCGAAGCTGATACCGGTGCCAATCGTTATTCCCCCCAGCGAATCCTGCAAGTAAGCTTAAGCTTTACGTTGACCCTGGGTGTTGTATTCATGTTTTTGTGCATCCTGTTTGCACCCTGGGTAACCAAATACGTGCTCACAGATGAGCGGGTGTACCATACGTTCGTTAGTATGAGCCCCATGATTGCCATTATCGCTGTATCTGCTGTCTACAGAGGTTATTTCCAAGGTAAGCAAAACATGATGCCTACTGCCATTTCATCCATTGTTGAAACCATCATTCGTATCGTCTGTGTCATTTGGTTTGCCTGGCTTCTCCTTCCCCACGGTATTGCCCAAGCTGCTGCTGGTGCCATGCTGGGAGCGCTCGTTGGAGAATTCGGCGGTATGCTTGTACTCTTGTGGAAGTATAACAGGCAGAAGAAAGAGTTACCGCTCGCTAAGCAACAGAACATGTCCAATCTCACAACCAAACCTTCAGCCAAACCTTTAAACCCAATACCTTCAGTTCTGAAAGAAACGGGTACTCCACAGCCCGGATTAATCAGGCGTTTGCTTGCAATCTCTATTCCTGTTACAGCAGGCCGATTGGTTGGCTCCTTATCCTATCTTGCCGAAACTATTGTTACTGCCCAGAGTTTGGCTCTGGCAGGCATATCCAAAGGGCTCGCTACAGCACAATATGGTGCATTACAAGGTATGATTATTCCTCTGCTGCTGCTGCCGGGGGCACTAACCTCATCGCTCGCGACATCACTTGTGCCTTCACTGTCCGAAGCTTCTGCTCAGGGAGATCGCGCACTGATTCACAAAAGAATGCATCAGGCCTTACGTTTGGCACTTGTGACAGGTGCTCCGTTTTCCGTGTTTATGTATGTGCTTGCCGAACCGATGTGTCTTGTTCTGTATAATGATGCATCGATCGGAAGCATGCTGAAGCTAATGGCTCCTTTTGCTTTGTTCATTTATATTCAAGCTCCTCTTCAAGCTGCATTACAAGCTCTTGACCGTCCGGGTAAAGCATTGCTGAATACGTTTATCGGTGCTGTTATCAAAATCACGTTGATTTTAACGCTTGCTTCCCGGCCTGAATATGGCATCTTCGGTGCAGTCATCGCCATCTGTGTGAATTCTACGGTAGTTACCCTGTTACATGCCCAAAGCGTACGTAGCCTGCTACAGTTCCGCTTCAAAATGATGGATTGGGTCAAGACGGGTGCAGGAATGTTTATCATGGGAGCAGCGACCCTACTCGTATACGAAGAGACTGCCATGATATTGCCTTTTTGGGTGAGGATGCTTCTCGCTCCTTTTGTCGGGCTTATCGTGTATTTCATCGTCATGGGCTGGACCAAAATGATTGACTTTCATGATCTGTCCCGTGCTCCTTTGATTGGTTCATGGTTCAAGCGCCGGTCAGGCAAATGATTTTCATTTTATATCATCTTTTGGACTGACATATATCTTCCCATTGTGGTCAATGGAACATATAAATACATCCTTGAAATCCAGAATTCCATTATGTTGAATTTGATTTTTCAGCCAAAATCTCGTTTTCTGGATGATCTCCAGATTCTGATCCTGGACCTTTCCATCCATAATTAAGGGGAGTGGCAGACCTTCATATTTGATATTTGGAAATTTGATATTTGGAGATCCGTCAATCTGGTTTTTTCCCGTTTTGGATTTATTGGAAGAAGAATCCTCTGAGTCAGAACCGGAAGAATTACTATCGTTAGAAGTATTCTCATCCTTGGGAAAAACGGTCAGCTTGCCTGTGGTCTCCAAAATAGCGAAATCAACCTCACCGATACTGTCTACATTCTGTTCACGGAGTTGTTGCAATAGATCATCCAGATTATATCGTTGCTTCCGCATCTCATCCCGGTGAAGAACGCCTTTGGAGATCAAAACAGTAGGTTTGCCATCAATTATCAGGCGAAGACGTCGACTTTTAAGACCTATAAAGGCCATTCCGATCTGTACAATGATCAAGGTAAGCATGGGGGCAATCCCATAAGAGAGTGGTTTATCAATATCTTCAATGACAAAAGCAGCCATTTCAGCAAGCATAATGGACACGACAAGATCAAACATGGATAGCTTACCAATCTCACGTTTACCCATAACCCTCATTGCACAGTACACCAGAAAGTACATGAGAATGGTTCGAAAGATATGTGATCCGACATCTGGGAAGTTCACAACAGGGGTCCTCCTTCGAAACTGAGTTTTTAACAGTTTGCTGGGTAGTGCAATCCCTATTTTGACCTGATCCTTACATGCTCATGCAGAAATAATCCGTTCATTTAATGGAAAACAGTTCATAAGTCCGAAGGCTTGACCATACACTGTATTAACTTATAACTTGTACAAGGGGGTTGCTTCATGCAATTGATCCGCCGCTTGGTTTCGTTTCGAGTGTCCAATCCGATTCTGTCAGGCCTCTGTCAGGCTTTTGTATGGATGTTTATCGGGGCATTAATTCTCTCCTTGTTTCTCTGGATGAGCGGAATGCGGGAACAGGACCTCTCGTTGTATACCTACGTTGTTCATGGCTTGTCATTATTGGTTGGTGGTTTTGTGGCAGGCAAACGATCTGGTGAAAAAGGATGGTACTACGGGGGAATTACCGGAATTGTATATGGACTCCTTGTACTGTTGATCGGATTTCTCGCGCTGGATGCTTCGTTTAATTGGAAAGATAGTTTACAACTGCTTAGCGCGTTCTTCATTTCAGCTCTCGGTGGCATTTTCGGTGTTAATACGCATCGCTCCTAGCTGACTGGTAAAGAACATCGACCTTCCCTTATAAATCAAAAAAGAGAACCGGGTCTCCAAGGAGATTCGGTTCTCTACTAGGGAATACGCCACAAACGCACCCTCGTTATTCTATGTTACAGTAACTATTCAACAGCCGTATCACGAGCTACAGCCGTGCTGATTGCATTACGGTCAAATGTAAGCTTAGTTACATCGTTTACACGCAATACAACCACATCGTCCGTAATCTCAGCGATCGTACCGTGAAGGCCACCAATCGTTACAATTTTATCGCCTTTTTTCAATTGGCTCAGCATGGAATTCCGTTGCTTTTGCTTTTTGTTCTGTGGACGAATCATTAAGAAGTAGAAAATCGCAACCATAAGTACTAAAGGTACAATCAAAGATACGATCCCACCGCCTTGCGCTCCTGCTAAAGGCATTCCTTGAAACATTCAAACTCCCCCTTATCGACTATACATACAGATATTGCTTGTTACGCCGGTTTCCTCAAAAACTCAATCAGAAACCTTTGTCATTGTCATGAAGACCATATTGATCGAAAAATTCATCCCGGAAATCAAGCAAACGATCTTCCATAATGGCTTTACGTACATTACGCATCAAATTCTGCAAGAAATGAAGATTATGGATCGTTGTCAAACGCAGGCCAAATGTTTCATCTGCTTTGATCAAATGACGCAGATAAGCTCTGGAATAGTTGCGACAAGTGTAGCAATCACATTCAGGATCTAATGGTCCAAAATCAGTTGCAAACTTGGCATTGCGAACTACCAGACGTCCTTGACTGGTCATTGTTGTTCCGTTACGGGCAATCCGAGTTGGCAGAACACAGTCGAACATGTCCACTCCACGAATTGATCCCTCAATCAACGCATCGGGCGAACCTACCCCCATCAAATAACGTGGTTTATTGGACGGCAACAAAGGTAACGTATAATCCAATACACCATACATCAAATGTTTCGGTTCTCCAACACTCAGTCCACCAATAGCATACCCCGGGAAATCCATGGAAGTCAAATCTGCGGCGCTCTGACGGCGAAGATCTTCATGCATGCCTCCCTGTACGATGGCAAACAGGCCTTGATCATGCGGACGAGCGTGACTTTCGAGACAACGTTCTGCCCAGCGGCTCGTTCTTTCGAGTGATTTTTTTACATATTCATATTCAGCCGGATACGGTGGGCATTCATCAAACGCCATCATAATATCGGAGCCAAGTGCATTCTGGATTTCCATCGCCACTTCAGGAGAAAGGAACTTCTTGTCTCCATTCAGATGAGAACGGAAGTTAACGCCTTCTTCCGTTATTTTGCGCATCTCGCTGAGAGAAAACACTTGGAATCCGCCGCTGTCCGTCAGGATTGGACGATCCCAGTTCATGAATTTGTGCAATCCGCCAGCTTCACGGATGATTTCATGTCCTGGTCTCAGAAACAGGTGATAGGTATTACTCAAAATAATCTGAGCATCCATTTCTTTCAACTCTTCAGGGCTCATTGTTTTGACAGTCGCCTGTGTACCTACAGGCATAAAGGTTGGTGTCTCAATAATACCGTGAGGTGTATGTACACGTCCCAGACGTGCACCAGATTGTTTGCAAGTTTTGATATGTTCATACGTAATTGCTGCCATTGGTTTTAATCATCCTCTAAAAGTTAATCGTTATACCGTTATACTAATATATCAACATGGCATCGCCGAAGCTGAAGAACCGGTATTTCTCTTGGATGGCTTCCTCATATGCCTGCATAATATGTTCCCTGCCTGCTAGTGCACTGACCAACATAACCAACGTGGATTTCGGGAGATGAAAATTTGTAAGCATCCCATCGATCACTTTGAAGGAATAGCCCGGATAGATGAAAATGCTGGTCCATCCGCTGCTTGCTTGCAGTATTCCATTTTCAAATTTGCTACCTACCGTTTCCAAAGTCCGGCAGCTCGTAGTCCCAACCGCAAAAACACGGTGTCCATTTTCTTTGGTCTGGTTAATCAGATCTGCCGTTTCTTGTGACAAGGAGTAATACTCCTCATGCATAACATGATCTTCAACAACGTCCACCGACATCGGTCTGAATGTTCCCAGTCCTACGTGAAGCGTAATGAAGGCGACATTAACGCCCTTGGCACGAATCTGGTCCAGCAACTCATCTGTAAAATGTAATCCTGCTGTAGGTGCAGCCGCCGATCCTTCATGCTTGGCATACACGGTCTGATACCGTTCGCGGTCATCCAATGTCTCCTTAATATAAGGTGGCAACGGCATCTCACCAAGACGGTCCAGAATCTCCTGAAAGATTCCATCATACGTAAACGTAAGTGTTCGTGCCCCCATCTCGCCCTCTTCTTCAATGATTGCCTTCAGTTCCTCACCGAATACGATGACTGAACCGGCTTTCAGCTTTTTACCCGGCTTAACCAGTGCTTCCCACTTGTCGCCTTCCACATTTTTGAGCAATAACACTTCCGCTTTTGCTCCGGTATCTTCTTTTGTACCGAACAGACGGGCTGGTAGAACACGTGTATCATTCAGAATCAATGTATCACCGGGATTCAGAAAATCGATAATATCAGGAAACGTTTGATGATTAATCTCACCACTATCTTTGTTCAAGGTGAGCAAACGGGATGCCGTGCGATCAAGCAACGGCGTCTGTGCTATCAATTGCTCTGGTAATTCAAAATCATATAAGTTCACATTCATTTAGTTTCATTCCTTAACAATAGTCGCATTTTGATAATAGTGTTTCAATATTGCCTGGTAATCATACCCTTCATCTGCCATACCTTTGGCTCCCCATTGGGACAAGCCCAATCCGTGGCCATTGCCCTGACCGATGAACATGAAGGTCTGACCCTGCGTTACCGCTCTCGCTTGACCATCACCACTCATAACCACAAGTGCATTACCGGATGATGTTCCTGCGCCAGAAGAAGACAATACAGAGGCACCATTTGAGCCGGTTTTACTGGCTGTTTTGCCGTCAGCGCCTAATACAGTATAACTTCCGGTCCCTGCAATATCAAATAAAGTGCTCGGTAATCCACCGAGTGCAGAGCGGTATGTATCGGCAAATTTCACCGTCATAGCCTGTCCGTTGGCAGTGACTTCAAGTGCTCTTCCGGAAGGTCCACGCTTGGTCACTTCCAAGGTTGAGATTGAAGCAGGAACAGACGCTGTTGTTTTACCCTGAAGGGATTTAACCAACTGGGCAGACGTGAAAGGTCCTCTCACCCAAGCATAATCGTTGGATTGAGCCACTTTTGCCAACACAACAGCTTCGTTGCCTGGATTCATTTTAGCTACAGGTTCAACGGTGGATTGAATTAACGGAATGGGACGCACATTGGTATTCTGAGCCGTTACCGTCACTTTTGCCAGTCCCGCATTGGTCTTGGTCGTTAATTCTTTGATGTTATCCTCACGAATGTACCCGCTAACGCCTGAACTCAGCAGCACATGGTACCACGTATGTAATCCTGCCTGGGCTGATGTATCCCCTGAGCTAACCACATTGGTAAACACACCTGCTCCGCCGTTCCATACCTCAGAAGGATGAGCCGTCTGTCCGCCTGCATTGGAGGAGAACACAGCTTCGATGATTTTCCCACCGCTCTTGACCACTTCTCCAGCAGTTGCATCTACTGCGCTGGTTACTTTATCGTTCTCCGAACCAATCCCATTATAGGCTTGGCTGAGAGTTGTATCCACGACATTGGCAATTTTGAAACGATCACCTTGTTGAAGCGCGTAGGATCGAGCAGCTACGGCTTGAACTTTCAGAGCCTCAGCAGGCCAGGAGGAATACACCTCTGCCCCTACGACAGAGTACAGGTATTGCTCCAGTGGAACGACGTTGACCAACGCCAGATCACCACTTACGATGCTGATTTCCATATCTCCACGATACGTTCGCTGGGAACGTTCCACTACTTTGATGCCATTGTCATTCCCTTGTACCAATGCTTTGGATTCAGTACCTGCAATGGTATAATGCGGAGCTGTTTTGAGTGCATCCGTACTTAATCCTGCATCCTGGCGGATGATGAGCCCTGCACTATTGTTGACAGGTGAAAGGCTTACCCCTGGAGCTTTGGCTTCCACACTGTTCTTCAATGCGGTTAAATCCGCATCCGTTGAAGCTTCACCCACCCATACCGCGTATGCTTGGCTTCCCCCACTCAGTTGAAGGACTGGATAGACACTACTAACTCCTGTTGATAAAAGATTGGCTTGGGCTGCCTCTGCTTCCTGAATCGAACCATAGGTTCCAGCAGACAGGCGTTTACTTCCCGTTACAGCTGGCTTTTGACCAGCCAATTGAGCTGCCGCTACCTTTTGTACTCGTGTAACAGCTTGTCCAGCCAGTGCCTCCGTTGCATAGTTGCCTGAGTAGAGCTGGTAAATGGCATTTCCATTCACAGACGTTGTGAACAGCAACGGTTTATCCGCGGTTGCCTGCAACAGTTTTGCTGCTGCAGACGCTGCTTTGAAATCCGCTGTTTCCAACACTTTCACTCGGAATCCATCTGCACTGAAACGGACTTGCCCTGCCGGAAGGCTTACATTTGCGCCGCTCTCCGATTGGATGCTCCATTGTCCGGTCGATTCAAGCGTAATGAGTGGTGTAGTTGATTTATACGTACTGCCCAGATTTGCAAACATGGCTACCCGGATCGTCTGTCCACCATTTGCTGCTGCATACGCAGGCACTTGCAAACAACCCACTGTCAAAAGAGCTGCCGCCAGTACCTTCAATCGACGACTCCACTTCTTCGTTCGTATTGGTTTTCCCACAATCAGACTCCTCTCCATGCATTTCTTTCATTTTATATCGGGTTAACACGTGATTATTTCAAGGTTTATGGTGAACGTTCAAATGAGCATGTTCAACAGATTCGATTATTTCCCATCTCTTGGTGGAACAGGAAGACCCAAATGATGATAGGCGAGATCTGTTACGATCCTGCCCCTTGGTGTACGCTGAATCATACCAATCTGAAGCAGATACGGTTCATAGACATCCTCGATCGTCTGACTTTCTTCACCGATTGTAGCAGCAATTGTATCCAATCCTACGGGACCTCCCCGGAAGCTGTTGATCATCGATTTGAGCATCTTATGGTCAATGTCATCCAGGCCACGCGGATCAATCTGGAGACGTTGCAGCGCTTCTTCCGCCAGTGTCTGCGTTATAATCCCATCACCACGCACCTGTGCAAAGTCGCGTACTCGTTTTAACAAACGGTTAGCGATCCTCGGTGTCCCACGTGAGCGCAATGCAATCTCTTGCGCAGCATCTCCCACAATTTCCACACCCAAAATTTCGGTAGAGCGTGAGACGATATAAGCCAGCTCATCAACCGTATAGAATTCCAATCGACTGATAACACCAAATCGATCTCGAAGTGGAGCAGACAGCAAGCCAGCACGCGTTGTAGCCCCAATCAGAGTGAATGGCGGCAGATCCAACCGAACGGAACGTGCACTTGGACCTTTACCAATCATAATATCCAATGCCGAATCTTCCATAGCGGGGTACATGACTTCTTCAACTGTACGATGCAAACGATGAATCTCATCAATAAACAGGACATCGCCTTCCTGCAGATTGGTTAACAATGCTGCAAGATCACCCGGGCGTTCAATAGCCGGGCCTGACGTAGTTCGTAAATTAACACCCAATTCGTTGGCAATAATGTTGGCAAGTGTCGTTTTACCCAGTCCAGGTGGGCCATATAACAAAACGTGATCCAATGCCTCATTACGAAATTTGGCAGCTTCAATATATATCTTTAAATTTTCCTTCACCTGATTCTGCCCGATATATTCATTCAGATACCGGGGACGAAGACTCAACTCAACATTTTGGTCCTCCATCATCAGGTTCGCGGAAATAATCCGATCATCCATGTTCATCCCTACCTTTTTTTGCAGGCTACAGCTATATTATAATATGCAATTTGTATTATCCCGTAAACAGCATTTGCAGCGCCTTTTTCATCAACACATCAACGGAATCTGCTGTAGTAACATCCTTTTTCAATTTGAGCCATACTTTATCAAGCTCACTGTCAGTATACCCAAGTGCCTTGAGACCTTCACGTGCCTCATCCCAGGCTGAACCACTTCCCGACTCTTCCGATGGAGGAGCGAACAACCCTGTTGCATACGCTGCCGCGCCAAAACTATCCAGCTTATCCTTGAGATCCAGAATCATGCGTTGTGCAGTCTTCTTGCCGATGCCTGGCAATTTGGTCAAGAACGTAAGATTCTCCTGGTAAATCGCCGTAACCACATGTTCTGGTGTACCTCCAGCGAGTATGCCCAGTGCTACTTTTGGACCAATACCGGATACTTCAATCAGTTTACGGAACAAACGCTGCTCATCCCGTGTCACAAATCCAAACAGTAACATCGCATCCTCACGCACATGATGGTAAGTGTACACGGTAATTTCGCCTTCTTGCTTCGCAAAGGCAAATGGATTTGGACAGAATACGCGATACCCTACACCATGAACATCCAGCACAATATAATCATTCTCTACATGAATGAACTGTCCTCTTAGAAAATCAATCATTTTCGCAATACCTCATTCAACTTGGAATTTAATGTATAAGAGTGTGCGTGGCACACGGCTACAGCCAATGCATCCGCTACGTCATCCGGCTTAGGAACGACCTGAAGACGCAAGAACATTTTGACCATCTCCTGTACTTGCTTCTTCTCTGCTTTACCGTACCCCACAACAGCCTGCTTGATCTGCATTGGCGTATACTCTGCAATAGGCAAACCCTTCTGTGCGGCAGCGAGTACCATAACGCCTCTCGCCTGACTGACAGACATCGCTGTTGTAACGTTCCGATTGAAAAAAAGTTTCTCTAGCGCTACTGCGTCCGGTTTGTATTTATCAATCAATTGCACCATACCTTCATATACATGAAGCAACCGTTCCTCTTCAGGGGTATGAGCTTCCGTCTGAATACATCCATATTGTACGGGTACCACCTTACTGCCGATTTTATCCACAAAACCAAAACCAACAATCGCAATCCCCGGGTCAATTCCCAAAAAACGCAAAACCATCTCTCCCTCACAAAAGCGAACATATGTATCGTTCATATCATTATAACAAAAGATAGACCCTGCGGCAGGAAAAACTTTGTCTAACTGATTACTCGTCTTTATTCGCGGATTTTTTACATGTTTATTCGTATTTTCAAATATTTTAGTATAAACGACAAAAAGGACATCTCTTCGATGTCCTTCATCACATTCCACGTATTTTAGATTCTATCGCTTGGTTAAGTAAACCACCCATGTTATTGCTATTGCCATCATCGTTTCAGTACGTAACAATCTTAATACTGTAGGTGAGGGTGTTTGGATTACCCGCCATTGCGGATTAAATGATGATCTTCATCCACGGCATAGTCACTGAACGTAGAGATTACGCTATCATACTCATCCTTGTCTTGAATCCGAATACCCTGCTGCAATTGCTCCAGCACCCCTTCAGGCAAAGAACTCTCCAATGTCCCAACATCCAATTGAAAGAACGTACGAATAACCTTCTCTTCTGCAGGCTTGCCCTCGTACAAATTAAGGTTCCCTACAGCATCTATGCTGATATAAGCCTGTTGTTTACAAAGCGGTGAAAGGTCATCTACACGTTGCTTCAGATGCAACTCATCTGATGTTCCAACGGTAGCATCCCATTCCGGATGTTGAGCCAGCAGCATTTTCAACTGCGTTCTAGCCATCTTGCCTAACTGCTCTGTCTCCACTCCGCAGATGTACTGTGTCTCCAAAACCACACTCGTTAAATGATCCCGATCAGAATCAAGTTGCTCTACTAACGCCTGAATCTCCTGTTCAGATCTTGTTTCCTTCGTAACAGGGCCCATCACACTGGTTGCCTCACTAAAATTAGTTGTCAGCAAACGCTCAATCGCCGATGAGATGGTCAATCCGCTGTAAGCCAATATCGTAACTGCAAGCAAAGCCGCCGTCATCCATACTGTTCGTTTCCACCGTCGCCAGCGTCTCTTGAATTGTTTTCTGAAGTTAAACGTGTTCACATGAACCCCTTCTATCACTTTTTAAACCTATTGTGACCTAAAGAACGAGGCTTTATGCACACTAACTTGTTCTCTGAAGAAGGAACCCACATGTGTTAGGTTAGAGAATTTGTCATAGTGAATACCGGAACCTGCATTTATAGAATCTTATATAGATAAATATAAAAAAACACTATCTAATTATAGATAGTGTTTTTAGAGATCGGGATGACACGATTTGAACATGCGACCCCCTGGTCCCAAACCAGGTGCTCTACCAAGCTGAGCTACATCCCGTTATATATACCGGCGAGAGGACTCGAACCTCCACGGTTTCCCACTCGATTTTGAGTCGAGCGCGTCTGCCATTCCGCCACGCCGGCAAATTTGAAGTTATAATGGCGCGCCCTGAGAGATTCGAACTCCCGGCCTTTTGATTCGTAGTCAAACGCTCTATCCAGCTGAGCTAAGGGCGCAAATATTGGAGCGGAAGACGGGAATCGAACCCGCGACCCTCGCCTTGGCAAGGCGATGCTCTACCGCTGAGCCACTTCCGCACACGGTATTATTAATATAAAAATGGCGGAACCGACGGGATTCGAACCCGCGATCTCCTGCGTGACAGGCAGGCATGTTAGGCCAACTACACCACGGTTCCAGATCACTTTCTCAAAGGAAAGTATAATTGCGGGGGCAGGATTTGAACCTGCGGCCTTCGGGTTATGAGCCCGACGAGCTACCGGGCTGCTCCACCCCGCGTCGTTATAAAAGTTTATATGGTGGAGGCTGAGGGGATCGAACCCCCGACCCTCTGCTTGTAAGGCAGATGCTCTCCCAGCTGAGCTAAGCCTCCATCTATATGACCCGTAGGGGATTCGAACCCCTGTTACCTCCGTGAAAGGGAGGTGTCTTAACCCCTTGACCAACGGGCCTTACTGGCTCCCCGAACAGGGCTCGAACCTGTGACAACTCGATTAACAGTCGAGTGCTCTACCAACTGAGCTATCAGGGAATATATGCATTTGCAGTGCAAATGCAATTCATCGTACAACATCAACATGCAGAGCCTGTTTTCTATGTATGATGAAAGAGTTCGCTTGGCGGCGTCCTACTCTCCCAGGACCCTGCGGTCCAAGTACCATCGGCGCTAGAGGGCTTAACGGTCGTGTTCGGGATGGGTACGTGTGGAACCCCTCCGCCATCGCCACCAAACGCATAGCTTAGCTTACATTTCAGAGTGGTTGTTCTCTGAAAACTAGATTCGAAACGAAACACGCGAATTACAACTTGCTAATTGGATAAGCCCTCGACCGATTAGTACTGGTCAGCTCCATGCATTGCTGCACTTCCACCCCCAGCCTATCTACCTCGTCGTCTTCAAGGGGTCTTACATACTGGGAAATCTCATCTTGAGGGGGGCTTCACGCTTAGATGCTTTCAGCGTTTATCCCGTCCGTACATAGCTACCCAGCGGTGCTCCTGGCGGAACAACTGGTACACCAGCGGTACGTCCATCCCGGTCCTCTCGTACTAAGGACAGCTCCTCTCAAATTTCCTACGCCCACGACAGATAGGGACCGAACTGTCTCACGACGTTCTGAACCCAGCTCGCGTACCGCTTTAATGGGCGAACAGCCCAACCCTTGGGACCTACTTCAGCCCCAGGATGCGATGAGCCGACATCGAGGTGCCAAACCTCCCCGTCGATGTGGACTCTTGGGGGAGATAAGCCTGTTATCCCCAGGGTAGCTTTTATCCGTTGAGCGATGGCCCTTCCATGCGGTACCACCGGATCACTAAGCCCGACTTTCGTCCCTGCTCGACTTGTAGGTCTCGCAGTCAAGCTCCCTTATGCCTTTGCACTCTTCGAATGATTTCCAACCATTCTGAGGGAACCTTTGGGCGCCTCCGTTACTCTTTAGGAGGCGACCGCCCCAGTCAAACTGCCCACCTGACACTGTCCCCGCACCGGATTACGGTACCAGGTTAGAACCTAGATACGATCAGGGTGGTATCCCAACGTTGCCTCCACGCAAGCTGGCGCTCACGTTTCAAAGGCTCCCACCTATCCTGTACAGATCGTACCCAAATTCAATATCAAGCTGCAGTAAAGCTCCATGGGGTCTTTCCGTCTTGTCGCGGGTAACCTGCATCTTCACAGGTATTAAAATTTCACCGGATCTCTCGTTGAGACAGCGCCCAAGTCGTTACGCCATTCGTGCGGGTCAGAATTTACCTGACAAGGAATTTCGCTACCTTAGGACCGTTATAGTTACGGCCGCCGTTTACTGGGGCTTCGGTTCACAGCTTCGGGATTACTCCCTAACCACTCCCCTTAACCTTCCAGCACCGGGCAGGCGTCAGCCCGTATACTTCGCCTTACGGCTTCGCACAGACCTGTGTTTTTGCTAAACAGTCGCTTGGGCCTTTTCACTGCGGCCCCCTCGTGCTATTCACACTACCGGGGCACCCCTTCTCCCGAAGTTACGGGGTCATTTTGCCGAGTTCCTTAACGAGAGTTCTTCCGCGCGCCTTAGAATACTCTTCTCGCCTACCTGTGTCGGTTTGCGGTACGGGCACCATCACCTGGCTAGAGGCTTTTCTTGGCAGTGTGAGATCATGACCTTCGCTACTATAATTTTCGCTCCCCATCACAGCTCAGCCTTACAATGTGCGGATTTGCCTACACATCAGCCTTACTGCTTAGACGGACATCCATCAGTCCGCGTCACTACCCTACTGCGTCCCCCCATTGCTCATAACGGCTTACGGTGGTACAGGAATTTCGACCTGTTGTCCTTCGACTACGCCTTTCGGCCTCGCCTTAGGTCCCGACTTACCCTGAGCGGACGAGCCTTCCTCAGGAACCCTTAGGCTTTCGGCGGATCAGATTCTCACTGATCTTTTCGTTACTCATACCGGCATTCTCACTTGTATAATGTCCAGCGCTCCTTACGGTACACCTTCAACCCTTATACAACGCTCCCCTACCCCTGATGCAAAGCATCAAGCCATAGCTTCGGTGGTGTGTTTAGCCCCGTTACATTTTCGGCGCAGAGTCACTCGACCAGTGAGCTATTACGCACTCTTTCAATGGTGGCTGCTTCTAAGCCAACATCCTGGTTGTCTGTGCAACTCCACATCCTTTCCCACTTAACACACACTTGGGGACCTTAGCTGATGGTCTGGGCTGTTTCCCTTTTGACAATGGATCTTAGCACTCACTGTCTGACTCCCGGAAGTAAGTCTATGGCATTCGGAGTTTGACTGAGCTTGGTAACCCTTGCGGGCCCCGCACCCAATCAGTGCTCTACCTCCACGACTCTGTTTTCCGAGGCTAGCCCTAAAGCTATTTCGGGGAGAACCAGCTATCTCCGAGTTCGATTGGAATTTCTCCGCTACCCCCACCTCATCCCCGCATTTTTCAACATGCGTGGGTTCGGGCCTCCAGTGCGTGTTACCGCACCTTCACCCTGGACAGGGGTAGATCACCCGGTTTCGGGTCTACGTCCACGTACTATGTCGCCCTATTCAGACTCGCTTTCGCTGCGGCTCCGGCTCTTCACCTTAACCTTGCACGGGAACGTAACTCGCCGGTTCATTCTACAAAAGGCACGCCATCACCCCTAAAACGGGCTCTGACTTTTTGTAAGCACACGGTTTCAGGTTCTATTTCACTCCCCTTCCGGGGTGCTTTTCACCTTTCCCTCACGGTACTGCTTCACTATCGGTCGCTAGGAAGTATTTAGCCTTGGCAGATGGTCCTGCCGGATTCATACGGGGTTTCACGTGCCCCGCACTACTCGGGATTCGTCTCGGAGGGAACCAACTTTCAACTACAGGGCTTTTACCTTCTTTGGCGGGCCTTTCCAGACCTCTTCGCTTAACCGGTTCCTTTGTAACTCCATGTGAGACGTCCCACAACCCCAAAGAGCAAGCTCTCTGGTTTGGGCTTCTCCGCGTTCGCTCGCCGCTACTGACGGAATCACTATTGTTTTCTCTTCCTCAGGGTACTTAGATGTTTCAGTTCCCCTGGTATGCCTCACACTAACCTATGTATTCAGTTAGGTGTAACTGGAAATTACCCCAGCTGGGTTTCCCCATTCGGACACCCCCGGATCAAAGCTTGCTTACAGCTCCCCGAGGCAGTTTCGTTGTTCGCCACGTCCTTCATCGGCTCCTAGCGCCTAGGCATCCTCCGTGTGCTCTTAGTAGCTTAACCAATTGCTCAATATGAGCAATAGCAATCTACCGTTTTTATTGAAACTTGTTTGCACAAGTTCAGCTAAAAAGGAATGTTCTAATTCGCGTTTGTTTCGTTTCGATATCTAGTTTTCAAAGAACAAGCTCCATGCAAAAGCAAGCTGTTTGAGAGTTTGAGCTCTCAAAACCGAACAACGAGTGAGTGTTTTGCAGCTAAGCTGCATATTTGAATGTTTCCACTCGGGAAACGATTCTCCATAGAAAGGAGGTGATCCAGCCGCACCTTCCGATACGGCTACCTTGTTACGACTTCACCCCAATCATCTATCCCACCTTCGGCGGCTGGCTCCTTGCGGTTACCCCACCGACTTCGGGTGTTATAAACTCTCGTGGTGTGACGGGCGGTGTGTACAAGACCCGGGAACGTATTCACCGCGGCATGCTGATCCGCGATTACTAGCAATTCCGACTTCATGCAGGCGAGTTGCAGCCTGCAATCCGAACTGAGACCGGCTTTGTTGGGATTGGCTCCATCTCGCGATTTCGCAGCCCGTTGTACCGGCCATTGTAGTACGTGTGTAGCCCAGGTCATAAGGGGCATGATGATTTGACGTCATCCCCACCTTCCTCCGGTTTGTCACCGGCAGTCTATCTAGAGTGCCCACCCGAAGTGCTGGCAACTAAATATAAGGGTTGCGCTCGTTGCGGGACTTAACCCAACATCTCACGACACGAGCTGACGACAACCATGCACCACCTGTCTCCTCTGTCCCGAAGGAAAGATACATCTCTGTACCGGTCAGAGGGATGTCAAGACCTGGTAAGGTTCTTCGCGTTGCTTCGAATTAAACCACATACTCCACTGCTTGTGCGGGTCCCCGTCAATTCCTTTGAGTTTCAGTCTTGCGACCGTACTCCCCAGGCGGAGTGCTTAATGTGTTAACTTCGGCACCAAGGGTATCGAAACCCCTAACACCTAGCACTCATCGTTTACGGCGTGGACTACCAGGGTATCTAATCCTGTTTGCTCCCCACGCTTTCGCGCCTCAGCGTCAGTTACAGCCCAGAGAGTCGCCTTCGCCACTGGTGTTCCTCCACATATCTACGCATTTCACCGCTACACGTGGAATTCCACTCTCCTCTTCTGCACTCAAGTCACCCAGTTTCCAGTGCGATCCGGGGTTGAGCCCCGGGATTAAACACCAGACTTAAATGACCGCCTGCGCGCGCTTTACGCCCAATAATTCCGGACAACGCTTGCCCCCTACGTATTACCGCGGCTGCTGGCACGTAGTTAGCCGGGGCTTTCTTCTCAGGTACCGTCACCTTGAGAGCAGTTACTCTCCCAAGCGTTCTTCCCTGGCAACAGAGCTTTACGATCCGAAAACCTTCATCACTCACGCGGCATTGCTCCGTCAGGCTTTCGCCCATTGCGGAAGATTCCCTACTGCTGCCTCCCGTAGGAGTCTGGGCCGTGTCTCAGTCCCAGTGTGGCCGATCACCCTCTCAGGTCGGCTACGCATCGTCGCCTTGGTGAGCCGTTACCTCACCAACTAGCTAATGCGCCGCAGGCCCATCCCCAAGTGACAGATTGCTCCGTCTTTCCAGTTCTCTTCAGGCGAAGAAAACAATTATTCGGTATTAGCTACCGTTTCCGGTAGTTGTCCCAAACTTGAGGGCAGGTTGCCTACGTGTTACTCACCCGTCCGCCGCTAACTATCAGAGAAGCAAGCTTCTCATCAAGTCCGCTCGACTTGCATGTATTAGGCATGCCGCCAGCGTTCGTCCTGAGCTAGGATCAAACTCTCCAATAAAGTATTGAAAAGAGCGATAAGCTCATTTTGAATCTGACGAGATTAAAAATCTCATTTGTGCTCCAGTCGATTCAAGCCAAGGCTTGTTTCAAACTTTCGCGTTCATTCTGCAAGCAGAATGTTTACTCACTCGTTGTTCAGTTTTCAAAGATCAAACTTATTTCATTATCTCTTGTGTTTCCCATGTCAGCCGTGTGTTTCAGCGGCGACTTAAATAATATATCATACGGCTGAATGTAATGCAACAGTTTTTTTCATTTCTTTTCTTTAGTAGTTTTGCATTAGCTAAAGCTACCATATCCGTTCCCTATCTTGTCCTATCATAATAGGTTACGCTCATAGGGTACAAATATTTTAACACATTTATGAAAGGGTTTACAACAGCATCTCAATAAAATACTCTTTATCATTTCCAGAACAACTATATCTCCGTAATGCAAAACTCAATGTTTATTAAGGAAAGTGGAAAGCCTCTCTCCATTACAGAGCAGACTTCCCACTAAATAAAACAAGCACCTGACTTTTTCATCAATCGCAATCCGCTAGGTTAGTTTTGTATCCATGGATTACGACGTTTTTTATTATCGGATTTCCGTTGGTTGGAAGTAGCTGCACCCTCTCTGGATGTTTTCCCAGACACGGATACCTTGGATTTATTCTTCAGAGGAGCCTTGGTTGTTCTGCGTTTTGCAGCTGCCGGCTTATTTCCTGCTTGCTTGGACTTCCCTTCCGAATCTGATCCAACCTCTTCAATTGCTACCTGACTTAAGTTAGCGTCTTCACGCCCCCCTTTTTTTACCACCCTTCCCTTGCCCTTGAGGAGGATACATTTCACCAAATGCTCCAAGCGGGGACGGGGGAACCATGTTCTGAGTAGGGTATGGGTTCTGATAAGCATACTCAATTGGCTGGTTCGGCATCGTTGATGTGGACATTTCAGGCAGCATACCGTACGAAGGACCGTACATATTCCAAGCCGGATCCTGATAACCATGAGAAGGATAAGTATACTGAGGCATATGTGTATGTGAGCCACATCCGCATGGAGGGTACGGAAGCATTGAGTATGGAGATATGAAAGGCGGCTGATGATTCATATGACTAGGTGCTGCATACGTTGGGAATGGACTATTCACTTCGCCAGCTGGCGCAATCGGAAATGAGTTGTTTTGCATTTCTGCGGACAGATTCGGCATAACGTTATTGTGGTTATAACCCTGCTCCGCGCCAGTCCACGGACTGTTAGGCAGATCACTGCCACTATAAGGACTAACTTCCGGAATCCCTGGAAACGACGCATTGTTACTCGCTCCAGCCGTGTACATGTCTTGCTGCGCACCATACACCTCTTGTACAGGAACCGGGATTTGAACATAAGGGTGCTCGGCTGGCGCATGATGCAACTTATTACCACAACCACAAGGCTTTTTCGTTGCTGGTGCAACCTCAGTTGGAGACTTTGTATTAGGCATTACAGGCAAAGGCATAATTTCAGGCGAAAGATTAGGCATTGTGTATTTCTTGGATTCTGCTACCGGTTTTACATAAATTTCGGGTTTAACCTCTTCTTTTTTGTGCGTTTCCTTTTCGGGTTTCACTTCAGGAAGCTCTGGTAACTGCGGCAATACCTCCAGTTCAGGCTTCACATTCGGCTTCTCCGTATTGGCTGGTGGTGGAGCAGGCACCGGGACCGGAACAGGAACCTCTGCTACCGGAGCAGGGGGAGTTGGCGTAACTGGAGCCGGTGGTTCCGGTTCTTTGACTCCCGTGTATTCCTTACCTTCAGGTGACAACTTTTCATGAGCAGCAATGTTGCCGGCACCCGAATTAGATGTGCTGTTTCCTTGTGCGTGCATAGATGGAATATAAACTGTCTCCCCCACCAGCAGAGCGTTCGGATTTTTCAACTGTGGATTGGCATTGACCATATCTTTTAAAGGAACTCCCCAGGCTTGTGCCAACTTCCATAACGAATCTCCTTGCTGCACCTTGTGACTGTGGAGCACCCCCTCCGGTTTCGGTGTTACTGGCTCGGCAGGGATTTTGACCTTCATGCCAATATCCAACTTGTCGGGATTTGTGATTTGCGGATTAGCCGCGATCAATTTGTCCAGCGCTACATTGTATTTTTGGGACAGCAGATATAATGTGTCGCCTTTTTTCACCATGTGTATTTTCACAGGGAACTAACCTCCTAGACGTCATACTTGGGCAGTACATTCGCCCATACCGTTACTACATCCTATGCAGAAACCGGGCTAATGACATCAACTAAACAAAAAAAATCCTCCTGTCTCTAAAATCCCCACACACCAGGTATGCAGAATTTTATCGGACAAGGAGGATTCCTGTTCCCTATGCTATGCAATTCTAACTTAAGATTCCCACACTTTATATCCATCTTTGTCAACAATCTGACGGAATGCTTCCAGCAGTCGCAGCGTTACCGGACCTGCTACTCCCGTGCCAATTGTTCTTCCATCGACTTCATATGCAGCGATAACTTCTGCAGCTGTCCCGGTGAAAAAGACTTCGTCTGCGATATACACATCATGCAGGGTGAATGGCACTTCTTTTAATTCAAGCTCCAGTTCGCCACATAGATCGATAATCGCTTGACGTGTAATCCCTTCAAGTGCTCCGAGATAACAAGGCGGCGTGTACACTACACCATTTTTGATGATGAAGATGTTATCACTTGAACCCTCAGTAACGTAACCTTGGGAGTTCAGCATAATTGCTTCACCAGCACCTGAATAGTTAGACTGGATTTTAACCAGGATGTTATTCAGATAGTTTAACGATTTAATTTTCGGATTCAATGCGTCCGGAATGTTCCGGCGTTGGGATACAGAAACGGCTTTCAAGCCAGTAAGATACGCTTCCTCCGGATAGATCGCCAATTGCTCCACGATGATGATTACGGATGCCTTAGGGCAACGTAACGGGTCCAACCCCAGATTACCAGGGCCACGCGATACAATAAGACGAATATAACCATTACGCATATCATTGCGGCGTACCGTTTCAGCCATGACTTCCAGCATCTCATCAATGGACAGCGGAATGTTCAAACTAATGGATTTTGCCGAATCATACAAACGATCCAAGTGGGCCTTACATCTGAAAATATTTCCGTTATAGATCCGAATACCTTCGAAAATTCCGTCTCCATACAAAAATCCATGGTCATATACCGAAACGGTTGCGTTCTCCTTGGTCACATACTGACCATCCAAATAGATCCATTGTTCTGCCACCGATGACTGCACCTCCATAAAATATCCATTCCCTGTACTCCGAAACGTTATTAACCCGTCCATTGTACACCAAATGACAAGCCATTACTCGCTCATTCTACCCCGACTTATGACAACCTTCTAACATTCCCAAACACCATCAGGTCAATTATCTCGAAGGATATGTATAACAAGGATAGCTACCCAGAACGCGCACCTGACAATTCAATGCTTCAATCTCTGCCATGGCTGCGGTAAGCAATACCGAATCGACCGTTTCCACAACATCAATGTAAAAATAGTAACTGCCCAATCGTTTCTTCGTTGGACGAGATTCGAGACGGGTCAAGTTCAGCTTCCGCCATGCAAAAGCTGATAATACCTGATGCAACGCACCCGGTGCATCTTCTGGCAATGTCACCAGCAAGCTGGTTTTTACATGATCCGGTTCACGTGGAATGTTCACAGGTTCATGGCCGATGAGCACAAAACGGGTATAGTTGTTGTCATGATCTGTAACCCGCTCAGCCATAATGTCCAAGCCATGCTTCTGAGCAGCAAGCTTGGTACCAATCGCCACCCAGCCCTTACCCGGATTTTTTTTCACAATTTCTACAGCTTCGGCTGTACTGTTCACACCTTCAAGGTCCGCCCCGGGTGAATGCATCCGAATAAAATTCTGACACTGCGGAATAGCCACAGGGTGAGACATAATCTTGGTGATTCTACCAAAGTCATACTCGCCACTCTCTGTCTTAAATTCCGAGCCATGTCCAATAACATTCTGGATGGATGGGTATACCCACTCTGCTTGCATCGGAATGTCCACTTCATTCACAAGCCAGTCCATATGAAGACTAACAGAGCCTTCAATGGTATTTTCAATCGGAATGACACTGTATTGCGCAATCCCGCTATCCGTTGCTCGAAAAACATCCGAAATCAGCTTGGAATGAAGCAAATCTAATGGTTCCCCGTTGAAAAGGAAATCAATTGCCTCATGAGAGACTGAGCCTTCAGGTAATACTGCAATTCGTTTCATGCATTAACTTCCCCTTTGATTCTGTCCAGAAAAGGACGTTCGTCTTGATCAGGCAGCACGGTTACACCGTCCAAATCCGGATCGAGCCACAGTGCAGAAGCAGATATGCCCTCCCGCTCCATGGTGTCCAGCAAATATTGTTCCAATCCCGCTTTCCGGGTGTCATGACGATCTACTAAAGTCAATACGGTCGGTCCAGCTCCGCTCAGGGCAGCTCCCAACGCTCCATGATCGACGGCATGTTCCAATATCTCAGCCATGCCTGGCACCAATGATGCCCGATATGGTTGGTGAATTCGATCTGACATCGCCTTCTGAATCATATCCAGTCGTCCACTCGCCAAAGCGGCAACGAGCAGTGAGGATCTGCTAATGTTATGCACCACATCAGACATGCCAAATTGCTCTGGAATCACATTCCTTGCTTTTGAAGTAGACAACTGGAATTCAGGTACAATAACCAAAGTCTGCAGATCCTGGTGTGGTTCAATACGTATATGATCTACCTGTTGACCATTCCATGCAGCCGTAATAATACCGCCATACAGAGATGCCCCCACATTATCAGGATGCTTCTCGAGGGATGTGGCCATATCCAGAAGCTTCGCATCGGATAAAGGAGCACCAATTAATGCGTTCGCTGCTGCCAATGCACCAACGATGGCTGATGCACTGCTCCCGAGTCCCCGCGTAAGCGGAATATCGGAATACATGGAAATCTCCAATTCAGGGATGGATACCCCAGCTTCATTGAATACCATCTGTGCAACTTCGTAAATCAAATTCGATTTGTCTGTTGGCAGACCTGTCAAATGATTGCCGTGAAGATGAAATGACGTCTGCTCGGCAGGTTTCATTTCCAACCAGGCATACAAAGACAATGCCATTCCCAGGGTATCAAACCCCGGACCGAGATTGGCTGTGCTTGCAGGTATTTTTACAGTTACCTTTTCACGCAAACTCATACAGATTGCTGCTCCAGTTGTGCAATGGCCGCCATTACTGCTTCTTCCGTATCTTCAACAACAAGTGGCTCAGTCGCTACTGTTTTGATCGCAATATTAGGATCTTTCAGGCCATTACCTGTCAGTACACAAACTACAGTCTCTCCGCCTTTAAAGTACCCTTCACTCTTCAGTTTGTATACACCGGCAAGGGAAGCCGCAGAAGCAGGTTCAGCAAAAATCCCTTCCCGAGAAGCAAGTGTACGATACGCTGTCAGAATTTGTTCATCCGTTACATAGTTGATCTGTCCACCAGATTCCTCAGCTGCAGCTACTGCCGTTTTCCAGCTCGCCGGATTACCGATTCGAATTGCTGTTGCTACTGTTTCAGGTTCAAGGATCGGCTCACCTTTGACAATGGCCATCGCACCTTCTGCTTCGAAACCAACCATACGTGGAAGCGTGTTGGATTTACCAGCCTCTTTATATTCCTTAAAACCTTTCCAGTAAGCCGAGATATTCCCCGCATTACCGACTGGAATAGCCAGAACGTCAGGCGCTTCGCCAAGTTGTTCAATTACTTCAAACGCTGCTGTCTTCTGTCCTTCAATCCGGAACGGATTCACAGAGTTTACAAGCGTGATCGGATGTTTGGCTGTGATCTCACGCACAATCTCCAGTGCACGGTCAAAGTTACCATTGATCGCAATCACTTTGGCTCCATAGATCATGGCTTGGGCTAGTTTACCCAGTGCAATGTTGTTATTCGGAATCAGTACGATACAATTGAGGCCACCACGTGCGGCGTAGGCCGCTGCTGCTGCTGACGTATTACCTGTGGATGCACACATGATCGTACGACTGCCCTCTTCCATAGCTTTGGCAACAGCCATAACCATACCGCGGTCTTTGAAAGATCCCGTAGGGTTCAAACCTTCATACTTGAAATAAACATTCAAACCGAGTTCCTCAGACAGATTCTCTGCATGAATCAACGGTGTATTTCCTTCCTGAAGCGTAAGCAGGGGTGTATTTTCATTAACTGGAAGGTGCTCTCTGTACGTTTGCAAAAGTCCTTGATATCTCATTGTGGGTAAACTCCTTTATGTTTTAATAATCTGAAATGATGACCTGTTGAACTGGATATGATTAACTTGTGCGTTATAACTGAAATAATTGAGAGCGTATGGGATACGGACAATTATCCTTCGACCCGGTAGACACTCTTAATGCGGCGAATGACGCTGAGTGATTCAAAATGTTTTAACACTTTATCCATGCTTGCCTTACTTGCATTATGTGTAACGATAATGATCTCGGCATCCGGGTTGTGCTCATTCGGCTGTTGAACAACCGATGCCAGACTGACATCATATTCTGCGAAAATTTGTGTGATTTGAGCCAATACACCGGCTTTGTCGTCTACGTGTAGTAAAATAAAGTTTTTTGACACGATCTGCTCGTCGCTTTGTAGTCGCTTAATCTTATAAGGCACAATTGCTTTGAGACCGTTCACGCCAAGTTTAAGGTTTTTGGTAACCGCCACAATGTCAGCTACAACCGAAGTTGCCGTTGGGAGTTCTCCCGCACCCGCACCGTAGAACATCGTCTCCCCTACAGCTTCACCGTGTACATATACTGCGTTGAACACACCGTTGACTGAAGCAATCGGGTGATTCTGTCTAACCATTGTCGGCTGAACGCTGATCGTGATCTCATCGCCAATACGGTCCGCAATACCAAGTAACTTCATCTCATAGCCCAGTCTTTTGGCATACATAATGTCTTCACGAGTTACGGAGGATATTCCTTTAACGGTTACATCCTTCAGCTCCACATTGGTGCGGAAACCGAGTGTACTCAAGATCGCCATTTTGCGAGCTGCGTCAAGTCCCTCCACATCGGAAGTTGGATCGGATTCGGCGTATCCCAGAGCCTGTGCTTCAGCCAGTACTTCTTCATAGGATGCACCTTCCTGACTCATTTTGGTCAGAATAAAGTTCGTTGTTCCGTTCACAATCCCCATAATGCGGGTAATCCGATCAGAAGAGAAACCTTCAATCAGCGTACGAATGATCGGAATCCCTCCAGCAACACTCGCCTCATAGAACACGTCACATTGTTTTTCCTGTGCCTTCGCCAAAATCTCTGTACCATGTAGTGCCATGAGATCTTTGTTTGCTGTTACGATATGCTTCCCTCGTTCCAACGCTTCAAGAATATACTCCTTCGTCTGATCAATACCGCCCATGACTTCAACGATGACATCAATATCTGGATGACGAATGACTTCCCAAGGATCTTCCGTAAGCTTGGCACGGTCTACAGCAATAACACGTTCTTTCTCTGTATTTTTCACTGCGATCTTCTCGATGACAATCGGCGATCCAACCTGACTGCTCAGATCCTCTTGATTCCCTTCCACAATACGAACGACTCCCGTTCCGACAGTTCCCAGACCCAACAATCCGACTTTTACTGGTTTCACTAACGATCTACCCCCTAATGTCTATTCTTGTCTGTCAGTCCTGTATGTTAAAGCCTAATTACCCTTGGCCTACAATACGCGTACGTCTTACGCCAGGCATATCTTGCATTCGATCCAGCATTTCACCAATTTCGCCATGAAGATGTGTCGTTTCCACTGAAATGACAACATTGGCTCTTCCTTGAAGCGGGATACTCTGATTAATCGTAAGTACATTAGCTCCATAACCAGCTACATGTCCAAGCACACGAGACAAGATACCCGACTGATGCTCCAGATCAATGGAGATCGTTACAATTCTCTCGCGCTCAAGCTGGTTGATCAGATGAATTCCATCTTTGTACTTGTAAAAGGCACTCCGGCTTAATCCGACCTGTTCAACCGCCTCATGCACTGTTTTAACATCACCAGAAGCCAGTAGTTCTTTTACCTGCATGGTCTTCACCACTGCCTCTGGTAAAATATCTTCCCGTACTAAGTAATAGCGTTCGTTCACAGAACGTCCTCTCCTCAAAGACTCATGTATTCATATAGTGGACATTATATAGGATCTATGACAAAAGGGCAATACATGACACGCCTAATTTTTTGAAATACGTTCCTCACAGTATACAAGTTTATCCCTCTCCCATGTCAGGAAAAAACAAAAAAACGCAGAGTTGCGGGTCAACTTCCCACTTCTCTGCGTTCCTATATCGATCTGTCTCTCCACGGAAGACAGCTACTTAGTAGTAACTGCTGCCTTCCACGAATTCGAATTCAAAGTCTCCAATACGCACGATGGTGCCTTCTACAGCTCCACGCTTACGCAACTCAGCGTCCACACCCATATAACGCAGTGTACGTGCGAGTTTCAGTATAGCTTCATGTGAGTTCAATTGCATCCGTTTCATCATGCGGTCAATCTTGGCACTTTCGACAACGAACATTTCATTCTCACGCACAATTTTGAAACCATCGTCTTCTTTTTTGTCCAGACTGTATACTTTACGTTCAGATACATCTGCTACCTCTTCAACCACTCGCTCGTCTGGAACCTGATCCAGCAGATCAGCTGCACGATACAGAAGCTCTTGAATCCCTTTCCGGGTCAAGGATGAAATTGGCATCACTTCAATATCTGGTTGAACTTCACGAACTTGCTGTAAAAATTGCTCCAGGTTCGCTTCAGAGTCTGGCATATCCATCTTGTTAGCTGCTACAATTTGCGTTCTCTCGGCGAGAAGCGGATTGTACAACTTCAATTCGTCATTGATTTTCTGCCAGTCTTCAAAAGGATCGCGTCCTTCCGAACCCGACATATCTACGACATGAACAATAATACGAGTACGCTCGACATGACGCAGGAACTCATGTCCCAGTCCGACCCCTTCATGCGCACCTTCAATCAGTCCAGGCAAATCGGCCATGACGAAGCTTCGGCCTTCTCCTACACCCACTACACCCAGATTCGGTGTAATGGTTGTGAAATGGTATGCACCGATCTTTGGCTTGGCTGACGAAACGACAGAAAGCAATGTGGATTTCCCGACACTCGGGAAACCAACCAGACCAACATCTGCCATAACTTTCAGTTCGAGTACGATGTAACGCTCTTGTCCTTCTTCACCATTCTCGGCAAGTTCAGGTGCAGGATTGTTCGGTGTAGCAAATCGGATGTTACCCCGTCCGCCCCGACCACCACGAGCAATAACAACCTGTTGACCGTGACGTGTCATATCCGCCAGTACTTCTCCACTGTCTTCATCCAAGATGATAGTTCCTGGTGGAATGCGCACAATCATGTTCTCCGCGTTTGCACCATGCTGACTTTTGTTACGTCCCTTCTCACCACGTGGGGCCTTGAAGTGACGCTGATAACGGAAATCCATCAACGTCCGCAAACCTTCATCCACGCGGAAAATGATGTCAGCTCCTCTGCCTCCATCGCCCCCGGCAGGTCCGCCGTTTGGTACATACTTCTCACGACGGAACGAAATAATTCCGTCCCCTCCGTCACCGGCTTTTACATAAATCTTCGCTTTATCTACAAACATTGGTTAACCCCTTCTTCCTATATTCCACACGGCATTCTGAATTGTATAAACGTATCCTCAGACGGAAACTGCTCCGTTCTGACTTTTTTTCCTTTGAGTACGGCAGTAAGCTGCCGCAGTGTTTCCGGATCGGGTGTTTGATCCCCATCCAGTCGGACAACCACATCTCCATGATCCTGTCCGAAGTTTAAGGTCAGTTTGCGAACCTCTCCCCAAGAAGACCGGCCGCCGCCATATTGATAGGCCCTGATTGCATCAGCAATCGCCCCGGTAAGTGACTCGCCATCCTCGGGAGAGACCAGAGCACTAAGCTGCAACTCATCTTCTATTTCCACATGCAAGTCCAGCGCAATTCCACTGGCGCGAAAAGACTGAAGATAAAATACGAGGGAAGGAATACCTAATCTGGAGATTCGGCTTTCTTCTGTAACCCGCTCTTTTATTCTTTCCACACATTGCAAGGATTTATCAAGTTTGCCCAGCCGAAGATATCCATATAACACCTGAAGGTCGTTCATCCAGTCGTGTCGATGATGATTTAATGAAGCAATTGCTGTTTTTTCCATGGATTGTATGATGGCTCTGCGTTCCGCCTCCGCCTGTTTCTTCATCGCATTCACAGAAATGAGCAATACTGCGACGGACCACAATGCGCACACGACGCTTGAGATCATCGCCGGATACAACATAACGAAAACCAAAGGAATCAGAAGTGAACATGCCGCAATCCACGGCACTCTTTTCCAAGATTTCATGGCTTCTCCCCGTTCTACAAAACTCGGTTGGTCTACACCCACCGTAACCAAGTATAACATGTCTTTTCTGCCAGTTCATTATCGAATAACCGTTGAATACAAAAAACCTTCGGCAAAAATGCCGAAGGCTCCTTAGGCGGAATGCCGATATTACGCTTCTACTGCTGCTGCTACAGGAGCAACATTAACAGGATAGATGCTTACTTTTTTGCGATCGCGTCCCCAACGTTCGAATTTTACAACGCCGTCGATTTTCGCGAACAAAGTGTCATCTTTACCGATGCCAACGTTAGTTCCAGGGTGAATTTTCGTTCCGCGTTGGCGAACGAGAATGCTACCACCAGTTACAGTTTGACCATCAGCACGTTTAACACCCAGACGTTGAGCATTACTGTCACGTCCGTTCTTCGTGGAACCTACACCTTTTTTCGATGCGAATAACTGAAGATTTAATTTCAACATGATTGGTTGTCCTCCTTCTTTGCTTATTTGAATTGCTGTATTTTAATATACTTCCCGTATGACTCTGCAATATTAGAGAGCATAACCACCATGGATTCGAGTAACAATTGTACCTGGGACCAGGTTTCCCCTCTCTCTAACAAAGGTAAAGAACCGCTTAAAAAGCCATTCTTCATCTTGGCATCCATTTCGACACCGGTCAATGTTTCAATCGAGTTCACCGTACCCACTGTAACAGCGGATACCCCGGCACATACGATGTCTTCTCCCCGCTTGGCAAAATTAGCATGCCCTTCGATGGAAAAACGTTCGATGTTCCCGTCCTCATCACGAAAGATTTGAACGATAATCACTTATCGCACCTTCTTTACGCTTTGATTGTTTCGATAGTTACTTTAGTGTACGGTTGACGGTGACCTTGCTTCACATGGTAGTTCTTTTTAGGTTTGTATTTGTATACGATAACCTTTTGTCCTTTGCCATGTTTCTCCACTTTAGCCGTTACAGTAGCTCCGGAAATCAATGGTGTACCTGCTGTCAAACCTTGATCGTTAGATACAGCCAGGACACGGTCGAACGTTACGCTTTCGCCATCGTTCGCAGTTAATTTCTCGATGAACAGAACATCGCCCTCTTGGACTTTGTACTGTTTGCCGCCTGTTTCAATAATTGCGTACATTTGCCTTGCACCTCCTCATGTCTCAGACTCGCCCGTTCTCAGGTGACAGTGTCCTTGCGGAACTGTTCTTATACCAGGCCAGTGCGGTTACAGCATGTGCAAGACCATTAGGCTAAACACATACTTGAAGATTATATCACGCAATATATCAAAAATCAATGCAAAGGTGAAATATATCTTTTTCCCGTACCATGGCAGGAAGAACACGGCTCCACATAGGGCAGCGTACTTTCTTCCCGCACTTTCTTACGGGTAAGTTCGAGCAAGCCCAGTTTGGTCCAACCCATTACAAACGCTTTGGTCCGATCCTTCTTGAGCTCACCCTCCAAGGTTGCCGCGACTTCATGCCGATTCGAGTCTTCCTCCATATCAATGAAGTCGACAATAATCATGCCACCGATATCTCGTAGGCGCATTAGACGGGCAATCTCCACTGCTGCCTGTATGTTGGTCTCTGTCACGGTCTCTTCCAGACTGTCACCGCCAGCTCCCGTATATTTGCCTGTGTTCACATCCACTACCGTCAGAGCTTCGGTATGATCAATGACAATGTATCCGCCTCCGGGCAACCACACTTTCCGGGCAAAATCCTTATTCAACTGTTCCTGCACACCATAGGCAGCAAAGATGGATTCTGTTCCCCGATACACCTGTACTTTGGGTTGATGACCAGGACTAATCTCTTCCAGCAATGCTTTTACCTCACGGGCTTGTCCTTCACTATCAGTGATGACTTCGTCACTCCCTGGCGTATACACATCTCTGATGATTCGCTGTACCATGCTATGATCCCGATGCAAGAGGCTTGGTGAAGGCAAACTGTCCGCTTTTTCACGAATCAGATACCACTGTGCGCGTAATGTTTCCAAGTCCGACTTAATGGCTTCATGTTGCTCTTCTCCAGATACGGTCCGAATAATAAGTCCTTCTTCATCTCGCCTCAGTTGCTCCCCAAGTGCCTTAAGACGGGATCGGTCCCCTTCACGGGCAATTTTCTTGGATACGGCTACATAGTCAGCAACAGGCATGTAGACAAGCCAACGGCCCGGGAGTGAATAATGAGTCGTCACCCGGGCTCCTTTGCCTCCTACCGGTTCTTTCAGCACCTGAACAATGACTTCCTGACCCGGACGAAGCAACTCCGAGATGGAAGGCTTCACCTTGGGCTGTTTCTCCAGATGGGGATGCAACACATCGTCCACATAGAGAAAAGCATTCTTTTTCTGACCAATATCCACAAAAGCAGCTTGCATACCTGGTAACACATTCACGACCCGTCCCTTGAAAAAGGAACCCAGCA
Source organism: Paenibacillus sp. W2I17 (assembly GCF_030815985.1). Classification (NCBI taxonomy): domain Bacteria; kingdom Bacillati; phylum Bacillota; class Bacilli; order Caryophanales; family Paenibacillaceae; genus Paenibacillus; species Paenibacillus sp. W2I17. The sequence goes on along the minus strand of NZ_JAUSXM010000001.1, from coordinate 6,084,261 downwards.
GTCCACGCTCGCGTGTACGCTCTGCCGTAAATTCCACAGCTTTGCCTTCTTCCAGAAGCGCCATTTGCATGAGGTTATGTTCATTATGTACTATCATTTGTTTCATGGCTTCACCTCTAGAAGACAATTCAATTCATCCACATCCATTTCAGTATCTTTTCAATTCTCATTGTACATGTATTAACCCATTTCAGAACAGGTTCACCAGAACACTACAATTTATCACCATTTTGTTGAAAATAGGAACCGATTATCCGTTGCTCAGGCAAGACGGCCATAATTCGCCCCTGTCTGTTCATCACGTATACCATATGATATCTTTCTCTCTTTAATAGACGCAAAATAGTGTCCAAAGGTTTCGCCGGAAATGAGATTATTGGCTGCGCCAAACTGCCAGTAGCCGCGTGACGAGCGAACGCGCCTTCCCGATTCATCAGAAAACGGATGAAGCGATAGGGCACATTTCGGTAATCCGTTACGTTGGAATAGAACAAAAAAAGGCCGATTAACAGAATGTTGAGCGGTAGGCCGTAGTCTCCAGTAAACCATCGGCTGATAGCATATAAAATAACCCCTACGCTACACAGAATGCTAATTCTGTAAGTCCACATTAATGTTGTATAGTAGGGTGCCCACAGACTGACAAGTGCCTGAACAATTTTACCTCCGTCCAGAGGAAGTACAGGCAGCAGATTAAATAGAGCAATGAGCAGGTTCCCCTGAATGATATAGTTGAGAAAAACCGGATCGCTCAGATTGCCATACTGCAACAGCAAAACTACACCAACCATCAGGATGTTTTGTAATGGACCAGCTAGAGCAATCATGATTTCCCGGTAGGCCGTGATCGTACCTCCATCTTCGATAACCGCTACTCCTCCAAAAGGAAGCATCTGGATCGACAAGACACGATAGCCCAGAAGTGCCGCCGCAGCAGCATGTCCACATTCATGAATGAATACGATGGCAAACAACGTAATAAGTTCAATAAAATGTCCAGTCAGAAGGGAGGCCATCATGATAATTACAAAAAACGGATGAAACGTAATACGGACTCCCCACACCCTAATCAAGGGCAACAACTTCCGCCGGGTCTACGTACTCCTCCCCCTCTTTGACTGCAAAATAGAGCGTGGCCGGTTGTTCACCACCCGTAGCCTTGAGACTCCCCACTGGATTCCCCGCTTCCACCCAATCATTCACGCTCACTTCACTTTCGTTCAGCCGACCGTATATTGCCGTCACATTGCCTGTATGCTGGATGACAACTGTGAATCCACTTGCTGCATCGCCGATAACCTCCATGACACGCCCAGCATCAGAACTTGCGACCTGTATAAGTTCTGCACCTGCGGCATCCGGAACGATCTCAATTCCCTTCATGCTCAGCGCGAATGGCTGAACCACTGTGCCTGAGATCGGTTTGCCCAGTAACTGCCTTACTTTCAATCCGTTCACGGCATCCGTCGTATGTCCAAGGACCGGAAGAAATGAAGGCGTTCCTCCAAAATGCCGTTCATACCAAGCCGCTGCTGAGGCAAAATCCATATCCCGATGGAGTGCATCCGCAATTACTGTTTTGGGTGATGTCGTCCACGATGTATCCAACTGAAACAGACCCCATACTCCGCCAAATATCAAAGCGCTAATGACCATCCGTTTGAGAAGTGACTTGAACAGGTTGAATCTCGAATGCCCCCCTGGAACGAAATGACCATTCTCTTTTTTCCACAACCATTCCGGATCTCTTTCCTGTATCCCCTCACTAGGCGTAAATGGTTTTGTGTGTATGATCTCATTCTTGTCCAACAGTGAACCTAATTTCTGCTCCTGTAAGACCTCCACAGTGGCACCATCCATCAGTCGCCGGATGCGTTCTTCTCGTCTCTGCTTGATTCTGAGTTTCGTGTTCATGGAATGTCCTCCCGCCGAGGCTTGTTTACTACATCCTATGAAGAGGCGCATGATAATATGAACAAGCCTGCCAGCAGGTAACAAAAAAAGCCGGGCTATGAGCCACGGCTGTCATGTAATTGCTTTATGAATAAGTTCGTTTAACGAGTTAACCCATTCCGAAGAACTTTTTGAAACGAGTAAAAGCGCCCTTTTTCTGCTCCAGCTGCATCAATGGGACCGTATCTCCCAGAATGCGTCGTGCGATATTTCGATAGGCAATCGCCGCAAGTGAATCCGGATTCATGACCGTAGGTTCTCCTGAATTGGCAGCTTTGATGACCAGTTCATCATCAGGCACGATGCCAATCAGGTCAATATTAAGTACTTGTAAAATACCATCGATATCTAACATGTCACCCGATTTAACCATATTATTGCGAATTCGATTCACCACCAGCTTTGGTGATTGAATGTGTGAACTCTCCAGCAGGCCGATGACACGATCCGCATCACGCACTGCAGCATTTTCCGGTGTAGTGACCACGATGGCCTGATCTGCTCCTGCTACCGCATTTTTGAAACCCTGCTCTATGCCGGCTGGGCAATCAATAATGACGTATTCAAAATCTTTTTTCAATTCAAGGATAATATCCTTGACCTGTTCTGGCGATACTGAGTTTTTGTCTCTCGTCTGCGCAGCAGGCAACATGTATAATTCTTCGAAACGCTTGTCTTTGACCAAAGCCTGATTCAGACGGCAGCGGCCGTCTGCAACGTCGCACAGATCGTAAATAATACGGTTTTCGAGTCCCATCACGACATCCAAATTACGAAGGCCGATATCGGTATCTACCAGACAAACCTTTTTGCCGAGCAACGCCAGCGCTGTCCCGATGTTTGCCGAGGTGGTTGTTTTACCCACGCCGCCTTTACCCGAAGTGATCACGATCGCCTCTCCCATGAGCTACACTCCTTTAAACACATTAAAATCTCGGCGTAACCGAACGATATTGCTCATTTTGTCTATCTGCATCTGATTGTCCTGTAAGTAAGCAAATTCCATTCCGGTCTCTCGGCTCTCCCATTCATCGGGAGGACGACTGATGATATCCGCAATCCGTAGCTGCGTCGGTGCAAATACCGAAGCGGCAATGATCGCTTCCTCGTCCCCGCCAATTCCGGCATGAGCCATACCTCTGAGTGAACCCAACACATATATATCTCCGGTACACGTCACTGTGCCCCCCGGATTGATATCCCCAAGAAACAGGAGATTTCCTTCATGATGAAGCACCTGACCTGAACGCACCATACCACACATGGTTACAATCGGCGGCGGTCCTTTAACCTCCGGTTGGAGTGCAGGTGAGTCGATGGATCGAATAAGCAGATTCCCTTTTTGCTTCAATATATCGAGGATTGATTCTTTCTGGTCCTCTGTCACTTCGCGGGCACCCAACTTGATATCCACATGAACAATCGGTCCGGTCAAAATATTTTGATGGCTGTGTTCCAGCTTATAGCGGAGCTCATAGAGCAATTCCTCGAATTCACATTGATCGTCCAACAGGAAAACCAGGCCGTCTCGGATGCCTTTAATCGTTACGTGATTCGATTTTACCGTCATAAGCCTGTCCCTCCCATCTCATTACATTTCGTGCCCGGGGCCCCAAGTTCCTGCTTTGCGCTCCATAAATGTATTTAGGAAGCTTCTTCTGTCTTGCTCCGTCTCTTGCCGATCCGCTCCAGTTGTTTCCGAAGCGGGACATAAATGATCAAGGCAAACACAAAATGAATGAACAAATTAGGAATCATGTATTCAATCAACGCCCAGTCAAAGGTCACGTGGTTAAGTTGGAAGAGCTTGTACAGGAAAAATAGCATGGTGTCATTAAGCAGACTTCCCAAGATGACAACCGATACCATAACCGGCAGTGGTGCACGCGGTGCTTGAAAAATGAGTCCCATCATATATGCCGATAATCCCATTGAGAATCCATAAGGTCCAATCATCTCGCCGTAGAATACAACGTCATGCAATAGTCCAAAAAATATACCGAGTACTAGTGCCGTGTGTCGATGATGATATACAGCGATAAACAAAATTACGATATAGACCAGATTGGCAGAAATACGCATCTGCCAGCCAGAAGGGATGAGCAGCGGCAAAATTGTGCCTTCCGCAATGAACAAAACGAATAGTAACAGGAACAAAACTTGCTTGCGCGTTACCATTATTCTTTTACCTCAGGCGGGATAATGACAATCAGTTCTTTCCAATCAAGGAAGCTTGCGTATGGTTTGATAATCGCAGTCCGCGTTAAACCGTACTCCCCAACTTCAACCTTTTCCACTTCACCAATCCGCATATACTTGGGAAAGTTATTGATGATCCCCGAAGAGATGATCTCATCATCCTTTTTGATGTTTGAATCCTCCGAGATTTTGGTCATCTTGAGCATGCCCGTCTTCGGATCGTAGCTCTCAATCATACCAAACACTTTCTCCTTACCTACTGCCGTTGCTGCAATGGCATTGGATGTCGGATCATTGGCGTCCATGGACGTTAACAGATTAACCGTTGATGTATATGAGCTGACATGACTGATCACGCCGACCAGCCCTTCCTGGGAGGTAACGGCCATCCCCGGCTTGATTCCCGCATTTTCACCGATATCAATGTTAATGGTTCTGCTATTTGGATCCGAATTAGCACTGATAACCTGAGCAATTCGTGAACCGTAATTATAGCGATTCTTCTGTTCTTCTGTGAAATTGAGCGCTTTCTGAAGTTGCTCATTCACTTGCTCCATATCATTGTACTTCAGCCGATCCCGGGTATAGTGACCCATCGCGATGCGAAGCTCTTCATTCTCATCATATACCGTACGCATGTTCGCTACATCTTTGAAAAAGCCCGCTACATAGGAAGCGGGCTTGTAAAATACGTATTGTACAAATCCAACTGAATCCTTCAGGAATTTCTCCGGCCAGGATAGAGTGGTTCGCGGACTGAGCGTAAAGCCCATTAACGCGATAAATGTAACAAGGCCCACCAGCAAAACAAAAAGTCTTTTGTTGCCTAGCAGTTTAAACAGTTCGAACACCCTCTAACATCCATATTCTCTTCCGAGCCATGCCCGGCGGGGAGACTGTCAGACCTGTAGTCCCTGCGAGAATATCAGCCGATCCTCCCCTGTTAAGCGGGTAATAGCTCATCCCCGGGGTTAACCGGGTCCTCTATAAAGATATCTTGCCACTTGGTCGCTATGCCAAGTTAGGCAAATACCAATTAACGTTTGGAACGAACTGCCGAACTGCTTCTGCTTTTGAACAAATGAATATTCTCTAGCGCTTTACCTGTTCCGATTGCTACACAATCCAGCGGGTTCTCAGCCACAATGACAGGCATTCCTGTCTCACCAGCGAGAAGCTTGTCCAGGTTGCGAAGCAAAGCCCCACCACCTGTAAGAACGATACCCCGATCCATGATATCGGCAGCAAGTTCAGGCGGGCATTTTTCCAGTGTTACTTTTACCGCTTCAACAATTGCATTCACGGTATCAGCCAGCGCTTCACTGATCTCGTCCGAAGTAATCGTAATTGTCTTCGGCAGACCTGTTACAAGGTCACGTCCACGAATTTCCATCGTTTCTACTTGTTCCAATGGCATAGCTGATCCGATGTCCATCTTCAATTGCTCCGATGTACGCTCACCGATCATCAGATTGTATTGGCGTTTGATGTACTGGATAACGGATTCATCCATCTCGTCACCTGCTACACGAACCGAACGGCTCGTTACAATACCACCAAGAGAGATAACAGCCACTTCCGTTGTACCGCCCCCGATATCTACAACCATACTACCCGTTGGTTCCCATACAGGCAGATCTGCACCGATTGCAGCAGCAAAAGGCTCTTCAATCGTATAGGCTTCACGTGCTCCAGCCTGTTTGGTTGCATCTTCAACCGCACGTTGTTCTACTGCCGTGATCCCGGATGGTACACATACCATCACGTTTGGATGACGCTGGAACATGGAGCGTTGTTTTTGCGCCTCACGGATGAAATATTTGATCATCGTTGCTGTTGTATCAAAATCGGCAATAACGCCATCTTTCATTGGACGAATGGCACGAATGTTACCTGGTGTACGTCCAATCATTTTTTTGGCGGCTTCACCTACTGCCTCGATGCTATTTGTATCTGTCCGTATAGCGACAACCGAAGGTTCTCGCACCACAATTCCTTTTCCTCGTACATAAACCAACGTATTTGCTGTCCCCAAGTCAATACCCAAATCTTTCGTAAAACCACCAAACATAACATAATCTCCTTTTCTGCCTCATATAGCCGCTCCATTCTGATCCAGAGCGTAATAATTTCATTCCCACGCAACACGTGGAGCTAATATTCGCATTTGTTTTTTTTCATTTGTAAAGTGAACCTATCTTTTACGGACAACGCCGTTAACATTCATAGGAAAACATCAACGCCAACCATTATATTATACTAAGCCCTTCTCCTTCAAACTTACGTACGTTCCATCTCCGATAATAATATGATCAAGCACGTCAATGCCAACAATAGCGCCTGCTTCAATCAGTCTCTTGGTTATTTGGATATCCTCCGGACTGGGCGTAGGATCACCACTCGGATGGTTGTGTGCGCACACAATCGATGCGCTGCTGCATTTGATGGCAGCCCGGAACACTTCACGTGGATGTACAATCGAAGCGTTAAGGCTGCCCATGGAGAGTGTTTCCTGGGCAATAATATGATTTTTGCTATTCAGAAAGAGACACACAAAATGTTCTTTTTGCAAGTAACGCAATTGTTCGATCAGGATATCAGCTGCATCACGGGGTGTACGAATTGAAGTCGACTGTGTGAGTCTGCTCTTGGCAATCCGATGACCCAGCTCAATGCCAGCTTTCAATTGCACAGCCTTGGCATTGCCGATCCCTTTCATCGCGGTCAGTTCTTCCAGACTCAAATCCATCAACGAGCGAATGCCACCCGCTTCGGCCAGAATCCGCTGTGCCATATGCACCGCGGATTCCTGTCTTGTGCCTGTTCGAAGTAAAATTGCCAGCAATTCAGCATGGCTTAGGGCGCCCGCCCCGTATTCCATCATGCGTTCTCTCGGGCGTTCTTCCTGGGGGATGTCGCGCATCATGTATTGAGGCGACTCCATATGTTCCCTCTTTTCATTTCACAACATTTGGCTTCATTCATGTTCGTGGCAACACATGTACGCCGAACCCGTCCAACATATCACTTAGCAAGGATAGCGGCAAGCCAACCACATTAAAATAACATCCTTCAATGCGGTCGATCAGTGAAGCACCAATGCCCTGAATGGCATATGATCCTGCCTTGTCTAAAGGCTCACCTGTCTGCACATAAGCACGGATGGTCGCATCCGACAGCTCTTTCATCGTTACATCGGTCTGGCGATAATGAACTAACGACTGTCCATTGCCCGCATCAATACAAGCGACACCCGTAAACACCCGATGTACGCGGCCCTGCAGCCGGGATAACATACGTTCAGCATCCGCTTCGTCTACAGGTTTGCCTAGAATCTCACCATCCAGAACAACAACGGTGTCACTACCAACAATAATGGCTTCCTGCTCGCGGCCTTCAAGCCCGCGATACACGGCAAGCGCCTTGCGCAAAGCAAGCTCCTGTACCGTCTGTTCAGGTGTCCACTCTGGTGGTGTATCTTCATTGGCATGACTTGGTATTACATCAAACGCTAGGTGGAGTGATGCGATCAGTTCTTTGCGCCGAGGCGAAGTGGAGGCCAGAATAATAGGGCGCTGTTGTGTGTTATCCAAAATGAACGGCTCCTTATGCCACGGCAACATCCTGTCCGGATCACGATAATAGATGTCACTGGTTTAATTTTTTTCGTCATAACTCGTCATTCTCCTACAGTCTGCGATACAGCCACACAGCGGCAATCATACCGATCAGACTCAGAAGGCTCATTTGAAATTGAAGTGAAATATCATAACTGATAATATCCAGATCAGCCTGCGGCGACCAACGTATGGTCGTGGCTTTCGTAAGAAAGGCTACTGCCTTTACAGGCTGCAGTGCCTTGGCGATCCACGCTCCGGCCATCCAGCCAAGCAGCAGAAACAGCAATAACATGCCGAAGTTTTTTTTCATCGGTAATCTTCCCTCGCCATTTTTTGACACCCACATTATTATACGGGGTTTTGTACGTCAATACAAACACAAATCCGGCAAGGGGAACTATTTCCAGTTCCTTGCCGGATGGGTATTTCCAAGCGTTGTTATGGGAAAGAGCATGTTACTGCTTTATCGCTTCGAGCCATTTTTTCTGCTGCAGTACATATTCCATCAGATCGGACTGCACGGACCACATGTGCACATCATCCGGGTTTTTGTTGTACTCCGCGATAGCCGTAATTGCACTGTTCATTGATTTCTCCATTCCACCAATAATAGGTTGTACATCTGCGGTCAGGCCAGGTGTAAGACTATTCAATCCCGTCAGCCATGACTCGTGCTTATTCTGAATTGCGGTCATCGTTTCCGTAGAGACTGCTGCCGGAGCAGACTGTCCCAGCTGCTGAATGGACAAGGTAGATAATTGTTCAACCAGCGCAGAACTGTTTGTGAAGAAAAGCTGCACATCCTCTTGCTTGCCACCGAATATAGCCGGATTGACCTCAGGGTTCACGATCTCCTTGACGTACAGTTCAACTCCCTGGGCTTTTAACCTGGAGCTAAGTAGCTTGGCCTCTTCACGATCAGCCGAAATGCCTGCATATACTCGATTGCCATCTTCAGGATCAGAACCTGCGGCTATACCTGCCTGAGCCAGCTCAAGCTTGGCCTGCTCAGCTCGTTCTGGAGAACTGAACACGCCGTATTGAAGTGCATAATACGTGCTGCCAGTCGCCGCTGTCTGAACCTGCTGTTCTGTACCTGCAGCCCCCTCCTGACCCGTCACAGTGGAAACTGCCTGATTGACGGGAAGAAGGTCGCCTGGCTTGACGGCTCCTTCTTTATTGAAAAATGAAAGAATAACCATGCCGAAAAGCGCTCCGGTAACAAGTGCCCCAGTGACAGAACCAATCATTTTCCATCCCCTTGGAGGGCGATTGCGTTTATAGGAATAGTTCTCCGAATCTGCAAGCCAGTCGTGGCCTTGATCATCATGGGTATTGGACAGATCACGACGCTCTTCCTCCGGATTATCGGTGTGATTAACATAACCGTAAGCGGTACGGTTCCCAAAATAATGGGCCTCATCCAAGTTCAAGTTCGAATCATGGCTCACCCGCTCGTCAGGTTCAGGTACAGTAGAGCTTGTCAGCACCGTCTCTCCCCAGTCTCCGGGGATATCCTCAGGCGTCCATGATGGGGTTGTATCCATCTGCTTAGGCGTTAGCGGTTGATTATGCGGTAATTCTTCACTTAACGTCACCAATGGACTGGACGCGGATATCCTCTTGTTTTCAGGCTTGTCCGACTCATGATCCCCGAAGCGAAACGTCATTCTAGCATTGCTCACCCGTACCCTCTCCTTTGTCCCATTTATATAAGCTATATGCAGAGACTGGGGAATACATTCCATATAACGCAAAAAACGCCTGCTTCGTATCGAAGACAGGCGATTTCTCAATTGATCTATTTCAAACCTTTGGCAAGTGTATCGCCGACTTTCCAAATATCACCTGCACCCATCGTAATCACAAGATCTCCTGGCTGCAGACGATGCTGCAGATCAGCGACAACTTCTTCTTTTGTAGGGAGGTAACGTGCAGAAGCATTACTGTTTTGAACGATCAGTTCAACCAGTCTGGCTGAGGTTACCCCTTCGATCTGTTTTTCGCCCGCAGGAGAATAGATATCCGTAATAAGCACCTCATCCGCTTCCGCGAAAGCACGACTGAACGCATCCAGCAGGAAGAACGTACGCGTATAACGCTGTGGCTGGAATACCGCAATAATACGTTTGCCCGTTGCTTTGGCGGCACTAATGGTAGCTTCAATCTCAGTCGGGTGATGAGCATAATCATCGATGATCAGCATATCACGCGCCTCGCCCAATACCTGGAATCTGCGTTTGGCTCCGTGGAACTGGATGATAGCTGCCACAATCTTCTCAAATGGGATACCTGCTTCCAGACAGGTAATCACAGTAGCCATCGCATTATAAACGTTATGCTTACCCGGCACTGATAATTCCACCATGCCCATAGCAGCACCCTGATGATTCATCGTAAAGGAGATACGGCGATCGCCCAATACAATATCCGTTGCCGTATAATCTGCAGCACGATCAATACCATAGGTTGTAATCCGTGACTTGAGTTCTGGCAAAATCGCTTGAACATTCTCGTCGTCAGAACACACAATCGCTGTTCCTTCCGGACGAATCTGGCTCAAGAACTGCACATAAGCCTTTTTGAGCTCCTCAAAATCACTGTTGTAATTCTCCAGATGATCTGCCTCAATATTGGTTACAATACCGAGCCATGGATGGTACTGCAAAAATGAACCATCGCTCTCGTCCGCCTCAGCGACTACCCAGTCTCCCTGGCCTGCCTTGGCGTTGGTGCCCACATTCATGATTTCTCCGCCAATGATATATGTCGGGTCCGTATCACATTTATCCATAACAAGTGCAATCATGGATGAGGTGGTAGTTTTACCGTGAGCTCCCGCCACAGCCACACCTTTACGTTCATTCAACAAACGTGCAAGCATCTGGGAACGATGCAGAATCGGAATGTTCAGCTCTGCAGCTGCTACCCGTTCCACATTATCAGCAGGCGCTGCCGTAGAGTAGACAACAAGATCTGCTCCAGTGACGTGCTCTGCTGTATGTCCGATATATATTTTCGCTCCCTTGGCTGCCAACTTCTCGGTCAACTCCTGTGAAGCGACATCCGATCCGGTAACGGTGTATCCCATTTCCAACATAACTCTTGCGATGGCACTCATGCCATATCCGCCAATCCCTATAAAATGAACGTGTTCCGATGTATTTAACAAAACTTTCACCAACCTTTTTCAGAATCGGTTTGATGCAAAAGGGCTGCCCGCACATCCGCAATCAGGTACAGTGTGCCGGAGACCACCCCCAGATCTTCCGCTTCCGTCCGTGACTTCAATAGATCAAGTGCCTTTGCCCATTCGGGCTCGACGATGATTTCCAGTTCCTTCTTCGCAATGGCGGGACGTACCCGTTCGACAATCTGCAGCAATTCGGCTGCATCCATTTTGCGTCGGAAATCTGGCTCGGTCAGGATCAGCGTATCCACTAGTGGCAGTATATGCTGCAAATACGCTTCGTGATGCTTATTTGCCAACATACCCATCATCAAAATTAACTTGTTGTGCGGATAGACATCCATAATGCTCTTGGCCAGTGACTCTGCACCTTCCGGATTATGTGCTCCATCAAGCACAATTCGGGGTTCATCGACGACTTTTTCGAATCTTCCTGCCCAGAAAGCATTCTCCAGTCCAAGTGCAATATCGTTGTCATCCAGCATAAATGCCATGTATTGTCTAAGCAATTCAAGCACCATAAGTGCGGCCGCTGCATTGTCACATTGATGTGAGCCCTGCATGCGTATGCGAACGTCCAGATCACGAAACGGGCCTGTAAAATGAAAAGATTGTCCGTTCTCATTGCTGTCCAGTCTATGATAAGAGAATTGATCTCCAGCCAAATACACGCTTGATTGAAGCTGCTGTGCTTTCTCCTGAATCACCTTCACAGCTTCGGGTTGAGTCGCGCAAGTCACAACGGGTACTCCCGGCTTGATAATACCTGCCTTTTCTCCAGCAATCTGCTCAATCGTATCTCCAAGCACATCCGTATGATCCATACCAATGTTGGTGATGACGGACACAACAGGTGCGACAATATTCGTTACGTCCATCCTTCCTCCCTAGCCCCGTCTCCCATACCACAACGTCAGGGTAACACTCCTCTGCATAGTACAGAAGCGCGAGAGCCGTGGACACCTCAAACATCGTGGGTGATCCAAGCGGAGTGGAGGCCATTTCCACGACCAGTGGATGCAATCGGTTCGAGAGCTTCAGCAGGATTTCTTCAGGAATATCCTCACCGTTGTATTGAAAACGGTTTGTAAACTTGGTGATATAAGGCGACGTAAAGGTACCCACATCATATCCAGCCTGAAGAAGCACTGACGTCAAAAAAGCGCAAGTCGAACCTTTGCCGTTCGTTCCCGCGACATGAATAAATTTGAGACGTTGGTGTGGGTTGCCTAACATGGACATCAGACTCTCGATTCGTTCCAATCCAGGTCGGATGCCAAAAGGAATAAGGCCATTGATCCAGTCCACGGCCTCGTTATACGTAAGTAAAGGAGCTGCTGCATCTGTCCCGTCTAATTCCGTCATCTAATTCACCTTCGGTCCCGAGTTTGAGTGAAAAAAGCGGCCGGATGGCATAATGGCTCTCCATCCGACCCAAATATATTAACCTTTAAGCTCCTTGATTCGTGCAATCACTTTATCCCGTTTATCGGAATAATCTGCTTGCTTGGCGCGTTCTTCCTCAATAACTTTGGCAGGAGCTTTGGCAACAAAGCCTTCGTTCGCCAGCTTTTTCTCTACACGGAGAACTTCGCCCTCAAGGTTCTCCAACTCTTTCTCCAAACGAGCCACTTCCTGCTCGATATCAATAAGACCTGCGAGCGGCAAGTATAGTTCTGCCCCCGTAATGATCGCAGTCATTGCCTTATCCGGTGAGTTTAAATCCAGCCCACTATCGAACTCGGACGTATTACAGAAACGTTTGATGTAGTGACTGTTACGCGCAATGATGCTGGACGTCTCAGCACTATTTGCTTTGACCATCAACTCGATCTTTTTGCTCATCGGCACGTTCACTTCTGCACGAATATTTCGAACTGCACGAATGGTATCCATGAGCAGGTTCATCTCGGCAACAGCCTCTGGGTTCTCAAGAGCAGGATCATATACCGGCCATGATGCCAGCGTAATGGTCTCACCTTCATGTGGCAGATGCTGCCAGATCTCTTCGGAGATGTATGGCATAAACGGATGAATCAGGCGCATGGTCTGATCCAGCACATAAGCAAGCACGGATTGTGTTTTCTTCTTGGCAACCGGATCTTCCCCATAGAAGGACAGTTTAGCAAACTCAATGTACCAGTCACACAGGTCATCCCAGATAAAGTTATACAACACACGACCCGTTTCCCCAAATTCATACGCTTCGATTAGACGCGTAATATCGCGGGAAGTTTCGTTCAGACGATGCAAAATCCAATAATCCGCTGTACCAAGCTCTCCGCTGATGTCACGTTCCTCATAGGTGAATCCTTCCAGATTCATCAATGCAAAGCGCGAAGCATTCCAGATCTTGTTGGCAAAATTACGAGCCTGCTCCACCCGTTCCCAACGGAAACGCAGATCCTGACCTGGCGTGCTGCTAGTTGAGATCATGTAACGCATTGCGTCTGCGCCGTATTTCTCAATCACATCCAGCGGATCTACACCGTTGCCCAGTGATTTGGACATTTTGCGTCCATCTGCATCACGGACAAGACCATGCATCAGTACATCCTTGAACGGAATCTCATCGGTGAATTCCAATGCAGTGAAAATCATACGTGCAACCCAGAAATATATGATGTCATACCCTGTCACAAGTACACTTGTCGGATAATAACGTTTCAGGTCTTCCGTATCCTCCGGCCAGCCCAATGTGGAGAATGGCCATAAACCGGAGCTAAACCAAGTATCGAGTACGTCTTCGTCCTGTCTGAGCTTGCGACCAGCATTCTCTGGCAGCGTTGTTGGATCTTCAGCAGATACGATGATTTCACCCGTTTCCTCATCATACCAGGCAGGAATACGATGTCCCCACCACAGTTGACGAGAAATACACCAGTCACGAACGTTTTCAATCCAGTTCAGATACGTTTTCTCAAAACGATCTGGAACAAAATTAACCCCTTCGCCGCTCTGTTGTTTTTTAATCGCTCTCTCTGCAAGTGGCTTCATCTCAACGAACCACTGTGTAGACAGATACGGCTCAACAACAGCTCCGGTACGTTCACTGTGTCCAACCTGATGCGTGTGATCCTCGATATTGATCAATACGCCCTGCTCTTTCAAGTCAGCAACAATCTGCTTGCGGCAATCACTGCGATCCAGTCCCTGATACTTGCCAGCCTCAGCATTCATTGTGCCGCTCTCATCCATTACCGTAATCTGAGGAAGATCATGACGAAGACCTACTTCAAAGTCATTTGGATCATGCGCAGGCGTGATTTTAACTGCACCACTTCCAAACTCTTTATCCACATAATCATCAGCGATAATTGGAATTTCGCGTCCAATGATAGGCAGTACAAGTACTTTACCAATCATATCTGCATAACGCTCATCCTTCGGATGTACAGCAACCGCTGTATCACCCAGCATCGTTTCAGGACGCGTTGTTGCCACTGTAACGTAGCCACTTCCGTCTTTGAGCGGGTAACGCAGATGGTACAAGTGACCCTGAACCTCTTTATATTCAACCTCAATGTCGGACAGAGCTGTCCGGTTCACCGGGTCCCAGTTAATGATGCGTTTGCCTCGGTAAATAAGACCTTTTTCATACAGTTGAACAAATACTTTGCGAACCGCTTGGGACAGACCTTCATCCAGCGTAAAACGTTCACGTGAGTAATCAAGCGACAATCCCATTTTGCCCCATTGTTGACGAATGGTAGTGGCATATTGATCTTTCCAGTCCCATACTTTCTCCAGAAACTTCTCACGTCCCAGATCATAACGAGTCAGACCTTCTTCACGCAGCTTCTGCTCCACTTTGGTTTGGGTAGCAATACCTGCATGGTCGGAACCCGGAAGCCACAGTGCGTCATAACCTTGCATCCGTTTGGTGCGGATCAAAATATCCTGCAGTGTAAAATCAAGCGCATGCCCAATGTGCAGCATCCCGGTCACATTTGGGGGTGGAATTACAATCGTATACGGCTCGGCATCTTTACGTTGACCGGCTTTGAAATATCCACGTTCCATCCAAGTGGAGTACCATTTATCCTCTGCCGCCTTAGGATCGTAAGTAGTCGGCATTTCTGTTGCAGCTGATTTTTTTTCCTCAGACATGTGTCATTCCTCCGTTACTTCATCATCTTCGCCAAAAAAAACAAAAAAACCTTTCATCCATCAAAGGACGAAAGGTTAGCTTTCGCGGTACCACCTTTGTTTCACGCC
Organism: Paenibacillus sp. W2I17; assembly: GCF_030815985.1. Taxonomy (NCBI): domain Bacteria; kingdom Bacillati; phylum Bacillota; class Bacilli; order Caryophanales; family Paenibacillaceae; genus Paenibacillus; species Paenibacillus sp. W2I17. Next base: position 6,069,081 of record NZ_JAUSXM010000001.1, on the reverse strand, counting down.
TACAGCAAGATAGACTTCACCCTCTGTACATGACGTGACACTTCAAGCAGATAACGGCTGCTACCGGCCCATCCTACCTCAGAAATAAATGACGATAAATCTCATTCATCCCTTGTATTCAAACAGGCAACTCCCGGGCGACTTCGATCAGTTGGTTCCTGCGGAATCTCACAGCGCTGCAATTCCACTCTCTGAAAGGTCATACTGTCTACTACTCCCGTTCCACGTTGTTCTTCAAAAAACCTACACACATCATACCTTGCTCGTGCGCGATAGTCAACCTGACAACAGCGGATAAAGAGCGCTGGAATGCAGGTTTAGGACGAATCATGCAAAAACCCGCAATCCTCAAGGGGATCACGGGTCGTAACGAAGGCTTTAACTACGGATTAAGGGATGTACAATATCTGACCTTCTTCCACAACCTGCTCAGATAATCGGTTATACAACTGAAGTTCCCTCGTGCTCAATTGATATCGATCTGCAATGGCATCCAGTGTATCTTCTCGCTGAACGATGCACAGTTTCACCTTGCGGAATGGGGTCTGGTCCACGATCGTTCCCAGGAACAGGTTCTTCCATTCCACATCATCAGCTGGATACGTTTCTTCCTGTACCACACCCGCAGGAACCTCATCGCCTCTCTCCACTTCAGCATCGCGTGCCGGCTCTGCCCGAGGATAACAAGGAAGAGATACCTACGCCCTCTTCTTGCCGTGGTGCGGATTCTTTTTTGCTGCCAAAAGCAACCTTCAGCTCCGGCTTGTCTTCCGTCTCAGCCACAGGTTCAGGAACAAATGCTTCGTTCTGTACGAACTCGTCTACCCCAGTCGCTTCAAAAGGCGGCCGGTCTTCCTCAGCGTTGCCTGATTCGGACGAAGCAAATACACCTTGCCAGTTCTCCGCCTGTGATTCGCCCGGGACATCGGCAACTGCCTGATTCTCCTGCTGAGGTACAGATCTCGCTGATTCGAAGTGCCATACCTCTGGTGTGTCCGGTACATCCGGTGCTGCCAACTCATTAGATGATTGAGCAATAGGCTCTGAGACTTCTTGATCTGCACTTCTCGAGTTCGCAGGCAATACATCCACGGAAGGCTCGGACCAACCCGAAGACTCGTCTTCCAGAGGCAGCAATGGTTCCGACTCAGGGTAAGAAGCTAACCGATCAGCGGTCTCAGCCATAAATGATGAGATCGGAGAAGGTTCGCTGTATTGCTCATGAGATGCCAATTCATCTGCATTCGCTGTCAGAGATGCGGGATCTTCGTTTGCATCAGGTTGTCTGTTTTCGTTAGCGTACTCCGCACTTTGCTCCTCAGATTGAAGTGGCTCGGCCAATGACGAATTCGCATATTCCTGCTGCCATTCTTCGCTATTCCCTAATGTCTCTTCCCTTGTGGACAGGTCAGCGAATTCAGGAGCACCATAGGCAAGTTCTGCTGCATTCGCAAGTCTCTCTTCCTCACTCCGCTGGAGCAGGTACTCCTGTGCAAATGTGTTGGGGTCGCTGCCTGTCTGTGCTGCTTCATCGGAACGGTTGGATTGCTGAGCATCAGGTGAGTGGACAACTGTAAACTCATCTGCTGACCACACTTGTGGCTCTTCAACAGGAAAACCTTCGATGCCTCGTAGCGACAACACGCCTGTAATGTTCAGACTGCGATTGGATAACAGATCCACGTCAAAATTTTCGATCTCGATGGAAATATCCTCAATCGATCTGACCCGGTTCAGCGGCACTGTGATCTCCACGGGAATGAAATGTTTGAGTTCCTCTGAAGCCTCATTTTCTCCTCTGTACGCACCTGTAAGTAAAAGATGCCCTCTTAACGTGGCATGATCATCCTGTCCTATGACTTGAATACGCGGGTATAGTTCAATCTCCTCCAATTCCTCAATCGCAGGGACTCCCTCAGACAAATGAACGCGCTCATAAATATCGAACCGCAAACCATAAGGTTGATTCAACAAAGGTGGCGTCCTCCTTTCGGCATATGTTCACCATGATCCTTCTCATGGGACTGATCCATGGTCCAAATCCTTCGTTACCCCATCTATATGCCTTGAATGAGAGGAGCATGCCACCTTTTGAAAAACCTTGTTATATAAAGCGAAATAGAGAATGTTGCACCTAGCCACTTCGATGACAGGATAACCTTCCGATCACTGTTATCCAGATTTTTTTGATTCCCTCCTTCAAAGGGAAAATCCCGGGATAGCTTATGCTTCCGAAGCAGCTTTCTTTCAGAAAGCTTTTAGGCGAACGCTCCGCTTCTTCACGTTATTTCTGTCCTCTCCATTCTCGTGTAACTGTTAAAGTTCGCTTTATATCATTTATGAATACATCTTTTCACGCTCTGCCAATTGTGTGAAATCGGACGGCCACGGGTCGTTCACTTCAATCATCGCTCCGGTTAAAGGATGACTAAACTTAAGCACCTCTCCGTGAAGTGCTTGTCGCCCAATGGCATCCGCTCTACCTCCATACAACGCATCACCAATAAGCGGGTGTCCAGCATAACTCAGGTGTACACGAATTTGGTGTGTTCGTCCTGTATCCAGCTTTAATCGTACAAGGCTTGCTCGTTCCCATACTTCGACGATCTCCACATGAGTAACAGCTTCCTGTCCACCTTCGGAGACACGTCTGCGCTGTTTGTGATGTCTGTCCTTGCCAATCGGAGCATCAATTTTGTGGAGTTCAAGGGGGATTTGTCCACCTGCAATGGCTACATAATGGCGGCCAATCTCTTTGCGACGCATCGCTTCATCCAGTTTGGCGAGGGCAAAAGCATTTTTGGCATACAGGACAGGTCCGGTTGTATCCTCATCCAGTCGATGAACATGGCGTACGCTCGCCTGTATTCCGTTCATTTCATAATAAGAGGCAACCACATGATCCAGCGTGATGGCCTGATCAGCACGGCTTCCATCTGGATGCAGTTTCATGCCTGCCGGTTTGTGCATAACCAGACAGAAATCATCCTCATACAATACATCCACATCAGCCCAGCGTGGCTCAACATCGATTGGCTGGGACGCAAAAAGGGCCAGCCGAAGCCGGTCCCCTGCAAGTTGTATTCCTTGGTTTTCTTTCAGCTGACGGAGCAGTTTCACTGGAAACTGCAGCTCAGACAATAGCCACTGCTCTGCAGCCATCGGTTTGTCCGAACTGCTTGTTACGGCTTTCCCTGGCATCAGCTCAAGCCATTCCCCGCGGCGTTTCCAACTTTTGATGGTCATAGCGATTGAAGAGCTTTACGATTCGCCTCAATCGTATCGTCAATATCCTGCTCTGTGTGCACACCAGAGACAAACATGCCTTCGTATTGCGAAGGCGCAACACTCACACCTTGATCAATCATGGCCGCAAAATAACGACGGAATTGATCCAGATTGCTTTCTTTGGCAATATCATAATTGGTTACTGGAACAGCACTGAAGAATGGACAAACCATGGAACCCACACGGTTAATAGTTATGGCAACACCCGTCTCAGCTGCATTTTTCTCGAATCCGGCTTGCAGACGTGCAGACAATGTCTCCAGACGGTCATAGACCTCTGGTGTTAACAATTTGAGCGTGGTATATCCTGCTGCCATAGCCAGCGGGTTCCCACTAAGTGTACCCGCCTGATAGATCGGTCCTGTTGGAGCAATCTGTTCCATCAGATCCCGACGACCACCATAAGCACCAACCGGGAGTCCGCCACCGATAACTTTACCAAGACAAGTCAGGTCAGGTGTAACCCCATACCGTCCCTGAGCACAGTTCAACCCTACGCGGAAACCAGTCATGACTTCATCAAAAATAAGCAGGCTGCCATATTGGGTCGTCAAACTGCGCAGGCCTTCAAGGAAACCGGAAGCCGGAGGTACAACCCCCATGTTACCTGCCACAGGTTCCACAATAACAGCGGCCAGTTCTTCACCATAACGTTCAAAAGCAAGCTTAACGGACTCCAGATCGTTGTAAGGTACCGTAATTGTATTCACAGCTACACCTTCAGGTACACCTGGACTATCCGGTAGACCCAGTGTTGCAACACCTGAACCCGCCTTGATCAGCAAGCTGTCGGCATGTCCATGATATGATCCTTCAAACTTCAGAATTTTACTGCGTCCGGTTACCCCGCGTGCCAGTCGAATGGCACTCATCGTTGCTTCCGTACCGGAATTAACCATCCGCACGATATCGATAGAAGGTACACGCTCACAGACCAGTTTTGCCATCTCGGTCTCCAGCAAAGTCGGTGCACCAAAGCTTGTTCCTTTCAAAGCTGTCTCACGCAAAGCTTCTACAACGTCAGGGTGTGCATGCCCCATAATGAGTGGGCCCCACGATCCTACATAGTCAATAAAAACATTGCCATCAATATCGTAGATTTTGGACCCTTCGCCGCGTTCTGCATAGATCGGAGTAAGTCCCACCGATTTGAATGCGCGTACAGGGCTGTTCACACCCCCGGGTATGTACTGCTTCGCTTCCTCAAACGCGCTGCGTGAGCGCTCATCTTTGCGATGATTACCTTGTTGTGCAGTCATGAATATCCTCCTTAATGTAATTTATTTTATTTCTCAGCCAGCCAGCGTGAAGCGTCTTTTCCGTAGTAGGTAATGATCATATCTGCACCTGCGCGTTTCATGCTGAGCAGGATTTCCATAGCAACTTTTTTCTCATCGATCCAGCCTTGAATCGCCGCCGCCTTCACCATGGCATACTCGCCACTTACATTATAGGCAACAAGCGGAAGATCAAATTGATCCTTAATCGTACGCATGACATCAAGATAGGAAAGGGATGGTTTTACCATCAACATGTCCGCTCCTTCGAGCACATCCGTCTCTGCTTCACGCAAGGCTTCACGCGCGTTCGCCGGGTCCATCTGATACGACTTGCGGTCTCCGAATTGTGGTGTGGAATCCGCGGCTTCACGGAATGGACCATAAAATGCGGATGCATATTTAACAGAGTAAGACATAATCGGAATATGACTGAATCCATTCTCATCCAGCCCGGCACGGATCGCTTGTACAAATCCATCCATCATGTTGGATGGTGCAATAATGTCCGCTCCTGCTTTGGCTTGAGACACTGCCGTTTGCACGAGCAGATCAAGTGATTCGTCATTTAACACATCTCCGCAGATGTGACCGTCAATCTCCACGGTGTGTACCATACCGCAGTGACCGTGATCCGTGAATTCACACAGACAAGTGTCAGCAACAACCAGCAGTTCTGGATACCAGGATTTGATCAATCTCGTTGCTTCTTGCACAATGCCATCTTCAGCGAAGCCAGATGAACCCACACTGTCCTTAGTCTCGGGAATACCAAACAATAACACGGCTGGAATTCCCAGCTCGGCAATTTCCGTTACTTCCTCCTGAAGACGATCCAGCGAGAAGCGGAATACGCCAGGCATGGATTTAATTTCAGACTTTACATTTTCTCCATACGTCACATAGATCGGTTGAATAAAGTCGTCCACGGTTAGATGGGTCTCTCTGACCATATTACGAATACCTGTGGATTGACGTAAACGGCGATGCCGTACAATTGGAAAACTCATACGAGTAAAACCTCCCTGAAAGTTAAATAGAGCAAAAAGGGAAGCGCGCTGGTATCCTATCGAATTCAGCACGCTTCATATGTTGACATGATTACATGTGTATTAATTTCGAAGAGCGCCTTCTTTGGTGCCTGTCCGTTTCCAGTCGCATAGCACTGTGATCAAGCTATCCATCGTTGCTTCCTCTGCCATCAGTGTAACCTTAAGTCCAGCGGCTTCTGCCGTCCTCGCTGTAACAGGTCCGATACACGCAACCTCCACATCTTTCAATAAAGGCAGCGGATCTTGCAACCCCATACGTTTCAACATACTCATGAAGTTGGTAACCGTCGATGAACTTGTAAAGGTCACCGCATGAATGCCACCTTCTTCAAGCAACTTAAGCAGTTCATCATCATCCTCACCAGCGAGGATCGTATCGTAGGTGATGGCTTCGGTGACATGAAGTCCTCGTTCTCTCAACTGGTCGCGCAACCACGTACGTGCAAGATCACCGTGCGGAAGCAGTACTCTCTGACCTTCCTTCAGTTCACTTTCAAAAGCCTCAAGCATGCCTTCGGCCTGGAAAGGACCTTTGACAACCTCTGCAACGATGCCATGTTTGCGTAAAGCGTCTGCTGTAGAAGGTCCTACGGCAGCAATTCTCGCTTGATGAATCGAGCGAATGTCCTTGCCTTCCTGTTCCAGATGGCGGAAGAAAAACTCCACGCCGTTCACACTTGTGAAAAACACCCAGTCATAGGTATTTAAAGCACTGAAGGCGTCTTTGACACTTTGCTGCGCAGATTCACTGGACGGCATGACCGTCTCAATAACCGGAAACTCATACGGTTCGCCGCCGAGTTCCTCAATGCGATTCACCAGTTCACTCGCCTGACTGCGAGCACGGGTTACCAGAATTCGTTTGCCAAACAACGGCAGCGCTTCTGCCCATTTCAATTGTTCCCTTTGATTGACGACATCCCCCACCACAATAACAGCTGGCGGTTGGAAATTGGCTGCAATCACTTTCGCTTCTATATCTTCAAGGGTACCTGTAAGGGTATCCTGTTCCGCTCGTGTTCCCCAACGAATCAGAGCTACCGGTGTTTGCGCTGGACGACCATGACGAATCAATTGTTCGCTGATATATCCAATTTTGGCAACCCCCATCATAAATACAAGTGTGCCCGTTGCATTCGTCACTTTATCCCAATGGATACTGCGATCAAGCTTGTCCGGACTCTCATGCCCCGTAATAATAGAGATGGAAGATGCATAGTCACGGTGAGTGACGGGAATTCCGGCATACGCAGGTACACTTATTGCAGCGGTAACCCCAGGTACAATTTCAAACGGAATTCCGTTTTTATGCAGCAAACCCGCCTCTTCGCCCACGCGTCCAAAGATAGTTGGATCGCCGCCCTTAAGCCGAACCACAACCTTGCCTTCAAGCGCCAGATCAACCAACAGTTGATTGATCTCTTCCTGTTTCATCGTATGCCGATCCGGGCGCTTGCCCACGTAAATCTTGACTGCGCCGGGTTTCATTTGTTTCAACAATCTCGGACTTGCCAAACGATCATAGACTACAGCATCGGCTTTACCGATGGATTCCCACCCTTTTACCGTAATCAGCTTTGCATCCCCGGGACCTGCCCCTACCAAAAAGACCTTTCCCACCATGTCTTCATCCCCTAACTTCTGCCAGTATCTGCTCTGCTCCCCGTTCGATCAATCTCCACGCCACTTCTTCACCCAGACGAACCGGGTCCTTGCCGATCATAGCTTCCTTAAGAATCAGTCCACCATCCGGCGTGCCGACCATACCTGTTAATTGTAACGTGTTTTCACCATTCAGGGAATCTGCATCTTGCTGAGGCACCCACACCGCATGAGCACCGATCGGAACCTGACAGCCCCCATTTAATACACTGAGAAAACGACGTTCCGCCTGTACAGGAAATGCTGTCTCGGGATCGTTATACAGCTGCAGTAAGTGCAACAGTTCCTCATCGTCTTCACGACATTCGATCCCAAGTGCACCCTGGCCCACAGCAGGAAGGCAAGCTGTTTCCGTCAAGTACTCTGTGATCCGGTCTTCCCAGCCCATACGGTACAATCCGGCAGCTGCCAGAATAATCGCATCGAATCCTTCGGTCTCCAGCTTCCGCAGACGGGAATCAATATTGCCTCGAATCGATTCCAATTGCAAATCTGGACGATAGGCCTTTAATTGACTCGACCGGCGCAGACTGCTTGTTCCAACTCTAGCTCCTTCTGGCAGTTGATCCAGAGTAAGTCCACCGTTGGAGATCAGCGCATCCCGTGGATCTGCACGACGGGGAATAGCACCATTGATTAATCCTTCGGGTAACTCGGAAGGCATATCCTTCATACTATGCACAGCCATATCAATGGTACGATCAAGCATCGCTTGCTCAATCTCTTTCACAAACAAACCTTTGCCTCCCACTTTTGACAACGTTACATCCAGAATGAGATCTCCCTTGGTAACAATCTTATGTACTTCAAAGTCAAAAGCTAATCCTTCCCGCTCACAAATATCGCGTAAATCCTGAATGACATGGCCTGTCTGGGTTAGCGCAAGCGCGCTCTGTCTACTTCCAACTTTAATTGTACGCATATCTACACTTCCTCCTGATTGCGGGATATCCAGTCCCCGATTTCTTCTTCGGTCCACCACCGAAAATGGCCTGTACGAATATCTTCTAATATGTGCATTTCAGTTAATTGCCGAAGCAACGTACTTCTGAGACTTGAAGAAGATACGCGTGACTTCACCTCGGTCCTCATCTGGTGCAAAAACTCAAGGTACGTCTCATACTCATCACCGAACTGTCGTTCGAGTGTGGCACGTATCTCAGCAGCTGCTGCCGGTCCCGCTCCTGCTGTGGATATCGCTATACTTAATCTCCCGCGCCTTACCACGCTTGGCGTAATAAAGCTGCTGTGCTCCGAAGACATTGCGTCATTCACCAATATGCCCGCAGCCTCAGCATCCCGAACCACAGTTGAATTGACCTCTGAATGGTCAGTCGCTGCATATACGAGAAAGGCCCCCCGCAAATCTCCATTGCGGTAGGACCGGTCTATCCATTGAATTCGGGATTCATGATGCAGTTGTTTTAATACGGGAGTAAGCTCCGGACTAATGACCGTAATCTGTGCCTCGGCATGCAGCAATCCCTTAATTTTACGTTCGGCAACACGTCCACCACCAACCACGCAGCACTTCTTGCCTGAAGTATTCACAAATATCGGTGTGTAACGGTCCATCTCCTTCACTCTCCCGTCCAACGATGAAACGCTGAATACGCATTGGATAAAAAACTTATAATGACAAATCCGTACCCGATCAGTGTCCATCTTGCCATGATAATCGTAGAGAACTGTTTCCTTCTCTTGGATACGAAATAACCCACATAGATGGCTATAGCAAGACCTGTCGAAATAACTTTGAGATCCAAGAGCAGAATCCAGCGTCTTTCCGCCACAATGGATAATACGGCAAGCATCACAGAAACACCAAGGAGCGGTGTTCCTATCAACGTAGCACCATCCATATACTTACCGATCACTTCCAGGCTTGGCAGCCGTCGCATCGTATCATTCCACTTTTTTTTCTTCAACTTACGGTGCAAGAACAGATATAACAAGGCAAATACCGTAGCAACGGTTAACGCCGCAAAACCAAGATTCGCCAAGGTAATATGCATAATGAGTAATCCATGTACCGTTTGCCAGTTATGCAGTGATATCTCTCCGGCCGTAAACCACAGTCGATTTAATACCGTAACGGAAAAACCTACAACATTCAGCAACAAAATCACAAATTCGGAACGCTGGATGCGAGTCATAACGAGAGACATCAGCACAATACTGAATGAAAATATAAACAAAAAATCAAAGGTGGTATAGATGGGGAAATGGCCTTCAGTCCACATGCGCAATATGACATGCGTTACCTGCAATCCCCAAACAACGACAAGAAACCCTGTGCCTGTCCGCTTCGCCCCCGCATTGCGTCGAATGCAGTCCGAGAAATAGAACAGTAGGCTCAGGGCATACATATAGATTAGAGCTTCATAAACTTGTTCAGCAAGGGTCAAGCTGCCCACCCGCCTTATACGCCTGCCGGAGCATAAGCCGGCACGGGGTCTTGCCGGTTTTCGTTAAGGTGAGCAGCTGGTTTCGCCAGAGCTGTAGCATCACTCTGACTCACTTTTTCAGCGGCCATCTCTACTGCATCTTCCAGAGCGAAAATCTGAGTAAACATGCGCAGAGCTTCATCACCTTGCTTCGTGCCTGCCATTTCCTTAATCCGATTAATCGGATCTGTTGTCATTTGGTTCACAATACTCTTGGTCAAACGACGAATGACTTTCCGTTGATGTTCATCGAGCTCAGGCAGTTTATTAAACAGGCTATCCATCGTTTCTTCATGAATGGAGACACCTTTTTCCTGCAAAGCGCGAATAACGGGACGAACACCCAACGTTTTGAGCCAATGGTAATAATCCTCCATCTCAAGCTCAATCATTCTCTCAATTTTGGCAGCTTCCACCTTACGCATCTCCAGGTTGCTCTCCACGATTCCTTCCAGATCATCAATGTCATAGAGAAATACGTTGGATAATTCACCTATCGCCGGATCAATATCGCGTGGAACCGCAATATCAATCAGGAACAATGGACGAGATTGACGACGCTTCATACTCTCTCGTACCACTGCTGCATCCATGACATAACGTTCAGCTCCAGTGGAACTTATCACAATATCAACTTCATTAAGTCGATCTAATGCCTGTTCCATCGTACAAGGTGTACCCCGGAACTTGGCTGCCAATTCTTCAGCTCTTGCGAGCGTGCGATTCGCCACAATGACCTCAGATGCCCCGTTGGCATAGAGATGTTTCACGGTTAGTTCACTCATCTTGCCGGCACCCAAAATGAGCACCTTCTTATCTGTGAACATGCCAAAAATCCTCTTACCGAGTTCAACAGCAGCATAACTGACAGATACGGCGCTCTCCCCAATGGAAGTCTCCGAATGTGCCCGTTTGCCCAATGTAACTGCCTGCTTAAATAACTTATTAAACCAGGTACCTGTTGATTTCTCTTCCTGCGCTTTAAGAAAAGCCTGTTTCACCTGTCCAAGAATCTGAGTCTCACCAATGACCATGGAATCTAGTCCGCAGATGACACGGAACAAATGGCGCATGGCTTGATCATCTTCATATATATATAAGTGTTGCGTAAATTCTTCCCGTGGTACATTAAACCATTGTTCCATGAATGTTCGAATAAAATAACCACACATGTGAAGACGGTCCACCACAACATACAACTCGGTACGGTTACATGTGGCTACGATTACACCTTCCAATACACTCTTGGTCAGCTTGAGCTGCTGCAGCGCTTCAGACAAATCCTTTTCTGCAAATGTGAATCGTTCCCTAACCTCTACAGGCGCCGTGCGATAATTCAAACCAACGACAACGATGTGCATTGCAAGTTCACCTGCCTAATAAATTTCCAATCAAAGTGCTTACTGCATATGTCTATCCATTTATGATTGACATGGTTAATTATATCACACATCATAGCCGTGACCGGGTCATTTTTATGAAATGTTTATGAAATCACCATGTTCATCATCATATGCACTGTCATTTATTGTAGTGTCTCACCAAAGTTCACCGTTATGCGTTAAAAAGTGTCGATTATGAATATTCATAACGATACGCATATTAAAACAAATAGCCATGGAATTATTCCATGACTATTAGAGTTTGGGAGGTTATGTGTCCATCCCGATATGTGAACATTGTGTATGCAATATACTTTTTATTTAAACCCGTTCAGTCTGGTTGTTCATCTCTGGTGTTTCAACTTGCAATTCGCCCAATCCACGTACCAACTTCTTTGCATACGTTTTTTCAGGCTTTAATACGGATACCAGGTAGTCAATAGCAAGCTGTGGATCTACAGTCTCCCCACAAGTGTAACAATCAATCGCTGCAAAACCTCTCTCAGGATACGTATGAATGGAGAGATGGCTCTCAGACAATAGTACAAGTACGGTCGCTCCCTGTGGATCAAACTGCTTGGACTGTACGGACATCACTGTCGCGCCACATGCCTCCGCTGCTTCAATCATTTGGGCTTCCAGATACTCTGCATTGTTCAGTAGATTAAAGTCGACACCCCAAGTATCAACAGCAACGTGTCTTCCGAAAGTTGAATATTCCATCCTTCGGTTCCCCCTTCCTAGGAATAAAATGTTTGAAAAATTTCATCCGCTAGGACCTACGTCATTCACTTCCCGAGGGAAAAATCTCTCGCAACATATAATGTCCTGAGTGAATCCTGGTTCCTATATTGTTTTCAACGAGATTAAAAATAACATTGAATCAGAGTGAAATCAACCCTTTTCCAAAAGATTGTAAAATAAATATTTTCTAATCGGAATATTCGATCTCACATCAAAAAATCCCCCTGAAACCTCCACATTGGCGAGTGCCACTGCCCGGAAGAAACAAGGGGATTGATTACATTCATATACGTTTATAAACATACAATTTTAAGTTAATAAGCTTCAAGCTCAAACAACCGTTTTTGATGACGAGCAAGGGTCTCATCAATCTGATGGAGCTGTTCAGCAGTCGCATCTTTTCTAGTGTCCAGCAGTGAATCGATCTCGGCATACACACGGTTGATTTCGCGTTCTACATCTCTGGCCTGGAACAGATGTTGCAATTCAAGCAACGTATTTTTGTATTCATAGATCACTCGGGTGTTCTCCCCGGTCTTCTCCACAATTTTGTGGACAGTGCCTTGAGCATAAACATACGTCATGGTGAACCCTTTATAGATCCGATGAACGACCCCGTCACCTTTAAAAGTCACAAAGAGCTTCCGGACAACGTTGGTCAGATGCAGGTTCACCAGGCGGCAAGATAACTCACAGATATAAAACCCTTCTATGCGGTCAAAAGGGAAATGCACTTCTTCTCCACTTACATCCCCCAGCACAACCTCCTGACAACCATTGTCCAACACCTTAACCCGGTGATGAAGCCTGCCGTCTTCTGTCATGCGCAAAAACTGATGCATCTGGGGTTCTGACAATTTCATAGTGGCCTTAACGTACTCTGTGGCTAACCGCTGAGCCATACAAATCCCTCAATTCTTTCCCGATTGTTTTGTCTTCCTGCACATGTAGCAGTCATCTCAAAATTCTTCAGGCCGGCATGGCCGGTAATTTTGGTACTGTTGGCAATATGCACCTATGCTCATTATACACTACCCTAACGTTATTTTTCTCCAGACCCAGATGATGAATTGTCACGAAATTCCTTAAAAAACCGGATTAATCTGGATCTCATCAAAGATTCACTTAGCATGCTCACTTTCCTGCACTAAAACGGGATACTATCTCGGTTATCCGTTAATTTCGTTGGTTTCTTCCTCATCAGAAGCACCCTCTGCATCCAGCACTGGTGCATACTTATCTATCCGGGCATGGCGGGTAATGATGTCCCATAACTCTTCTTTCCCCAATCCCTCTTCGGATGAAAACGGCACAAACAAATCCCCTGAACGAAGACCCAGTGATTCCTTAATGACTTTGATATATTTGGCTCTGCGTGTTTTTGGAATCTTGTCCATCTTGGTTGCTACTACAACCAAAGGCAGTCCATTATGACGAAGCCATTCGTTCATCATCTTGTCCTCCTTGGACGGTTCATGTCTCATATCCACCATCTGCATGACCAGTTTCAATTCCTCGCGTCCCAACAAATATTTCTCCATCATTTTGCCCCAGGCAAAGCGTTGCTCTTTGGAAACTTTAGCGTAGCCATATCCCGGGAAATCGACGAAGTAGAGATCCTGATTAATTTTATAATAGTTGAGTTGCTGTGTCTTACCCGGTGTAGAGCTCGTCCGAGCCAAATTTTTACGATTGATCAAACGGTTGATCAAGGAAGATTTCCCCACATTGGAGCGTCCCGCCAAAGCAATCTCTGGCAGACCGTCATCGGGGTATTGTTCAGGCCGAACGGCACTGATAATAAATTCAGATTGATTTACTTTCATATTGTATCTTTCCTCTCTTGAAAACCTGTGCTATGCATCACCTGTTGAAGGTATTATGCCATGGATTGTTCTATCATACCAAAAAAAACCGTTCCAGCGGACGCCGAAGCCTCCGCAGAACGGTCTAATCTTCATACGAACCTTTCGGATACGTGGATTACAGGTGAATTCCTGTCTGTTCAACAAGTGCATGCTGCAATACCTGATCCATATGGGCTACAGGGACAAACTCCACATCTTCCTTGATGCTGTCTGGAATGTCACGCAGGTCCCGTTCGTTATCCTTAGGCAATAATATTTTTTTATAGCCGGCACGATGGGCTGCCAGTGATTTCTCTTTCAGACCACCAATCGGCAGTACCCGTCCACGCAGTGTTATTTCACCAGTCATGGCGATATCCTTGGACACATGTTTGTTCGTCAAGGCTGAGATTAAAGCTGTTGCCATCGTAATCCCGGCAGATGGACCATCCTTCGGAATCGCTCCTTCCGGAACGTGGATATGGATATCGTTCTTCTCATGGAAGTCAGGCGAAATTCCAAGCTGTGTAGCTTTGGAACGGGTGTAACTGAATGCGGCTTGTGCCGATTCCTTCATGACATCCCCCAGTTTACCTGTGAGAGTCAATTTACCTGTTCCAGGCACAACAGTCACTTCAATGATAAGGGTATCTCCACCCACTTCAGTCCACGCCAGACCCGTTACGGTACCAATCTGATCTTCCAGTTCGGCCATACCATAACGGAACTTGCCCGGTCCAAGATAGTCTTTGATCTCATCTGATGAGATGTTAATCTGACCTTCCACACCAGATACGATGTTCTTGGCAGCTTTCCGGCACAACGAAGCCATCTGCTGTTCCAGATTACGCACACCTGACTCCCGTGTATATTCACGAATTACACGCAACAACGCGTCATCCGGGATTTCCAATTGCTCTTCTTCCAGACCATGGTCCTGCTTCTGTTTGGGCAACAAATAGTTTTTCCGCAATTTGCAGCTTCTCCAGCTCCGTGTAACCAGGAATGTTGAGCATTTCCATCCGATCCAGCAATGGACGCGGAATATTGTGTACCGTGTTGGCAGTTGTTATAAACATAACGTTGGATAAGTCAAACGGCAATTCTACAAAGTGATCACTAAACGTATTATTCTGTTCCGGATCAAGTACCTCAAGTAACGCTGCGGAAGGATCTCCGCGGAAGTCTGAAGCCATCTTATCAATCTCGTCCAGCAGGAATACCGGATTAAGTGAACCAGCCGTTTTCATCCCCTGGATGATACGCCCAGGCATAGCCCCTACATAGGTGCGTCGGTGACCACGGATCTCGGCTTCATCACGCACGCCGCCAAGAGATATTCTTACAAACTCCCGGCCCAGCGATCTGGCGATCGAACGGGCAAGTGATGTTTTACCGACCCCTGGAGGTCCAACCAGACAGAGAATTGGCCCTTTGAGCTTCTTGACGAGCTTCTGGACAGCCAGATATTCAAGCACACGCTCTTTGGGCTTTTCCAGTCCGTAATGATCTGCATTGAGCACATCTTCGGCTTTTTGGATATCCAGATCATCCGCTGTCATCTGACTCCAAGGAAGGCCAAGCAGCCAATCCACGTAGTTGCGAATGACTCCGCCCTCGGCTGAACTTGCAGGCATTTTCTCCAGTCGATCAATTTCTTTCTCGACCTTCTCTTTCACCTTGTCCGGCAAACCGAGTTCTTCCATCTGAGTGCGAAGTTCCTCGACCTCACCCGCACGGCCTTCTTTTTCACCCAGTTCTTTCTGGATCGCTTTCATCTGCTCGCGCAAATAATATTCCTTCTGCGTTTTCTCCATCTGTTTCTTCACACGTTGGCTGATCTTGCGTTCAAGCTCCAGCACTTCGCGCTCATTGTTCAGGATATCCAGCAATTTCTCCAGACGTTCCCGAACGTCGATGGTCTCCAGAATTTCCTGTTTATCCTTGATCTTCAAGGACAGGTGACTCGTGATAACATCAGCCAGACGCCCTGGTTCTTCGATGTCAGACACCGCTGCGAGTGTCTCTGGTGTGACTTTTTTGGACAGATTAATATAATTCTCGAACTGGTTCAGAACAGTACGCATCAAGGCATCCGTCTCCGGATGGGTATTCTCCTCTTCAGGCAGCTCTTTAGCCAGTACTTCATAATATTCCTCGTTGTCCGTATATTCAATAATTTCAGCCCGTTCCAAGCCTTCCACGAGTACACGAATCGTACCGTTCGGAAGCTTCAGCATCTGTCTGACCTTGGCCACGGTTCCGATTCTGAAAATGTCCTCTTGTGTTGGTTCTTCAATATTTACTTCGGCTTGGGAACATAGGAGAATCAGATGTTCTTCTACCATCGCTTTTTCTAAAGCCTTGACCGATTTCTCCCGGCCCACATCGAGATGCAGTACCATACTCGGGTAGACGAGAAGTCCTCTTAAAGGCAGTAAAGGAAAACGACGACCTTTCGCTTTGCTCGGTCCCATCGCTTTCGCACCTCCAATGGCTCTCAGGTTGTAGTCATTCATTATTCTATCAAATGTTCACATAAAAAACCAATGAAGGGAAGCGCTTAGCAGCTTCCCGAATCTGTAACCTGTCCTGGACGAGGCACGTCCGCCCGTAAATAAGAAGCGGATGCCGGTGGAAAAATCTCCGGTGCAGGTGCAACTGTCTCCTCTGCAAGCTTCGTTTGTTCCATCTGTTGTGATTCCGGAACCCAGGCAAATACTTCACGGAATACGTCCTGTACCGTATCTACCGGGATAACGCGCAAGCCATCCAGATTCTCAAAAATGGACTGCCAGTTCTCCGCGGGAATAATAACGGTCTTCGCTCCTGCCTGAAAGGCAGCCTCGACCTTGGCCAGCACGCCACCGATAGGCTTAAC
The DNA here is from genome assembly GCF_030815985.1 of Paenibacillus sp. W2I17. Lineage (NCBI taxonomy): Bacteria > Bacillati > Bacillota > Bacilli > Caryophanales > Paenibacillaceae > Paenibacillus > Paenibacillus sp. W2I17. Next base: position 6,052,501 of record NZ_JAUSXM010000001.1, on the reverse strand, counting down.
CCGACCATGAATACTGATCTCGCCAGTCATCGCTGTCTCATGATCCACAGGACGCCTCTGAATGGCTGATGTAATGGCAGTCGCCATCGCGATCCCGGCGGATGGACCATCAATAGGCGTCCCACCTGGGAAATTCACGTGTAAATCGTAATCATTCGGACGAATACCCATGGCTTTTAATACGGTTAACACATTTTCAACCGAGCCTTTGGCCATACTTTTTCGCCGGAGTGTACGCGAACCGCCTCCAATCTCTTCTTCATCCACAACGCCTGTAATGTTGATTCGGCCTTGATCTTTAAGAGCCGGAACAGCAGACACTTCGATCTCCAAAATGGTTCCCATATTCGGTCCGTATACCGCCAAGCCGTTAACAAACCCCACTTGGGGCTTTGTAGGGACCTTCCGATCAGGCCGTGGCTGAATCTGGCTGCTACCCGCCACCCACTCCACATCAGACGCCTGAAGCGTCTCACGCTTCTCTGTCAGCGCAAGTCCAGCAGCCAGCTGGATGATATTAACCGCTTCACGTCCATTGGTTGCATATCGCTTGACCACATCAACGGCATCCGGACATGGACTGAACCCTATTTTCTGAACAGCATCCTCTGCAATTCGCCCAATCTCCTCAGGCAACAAAGGACGGAAATAAACTTCCATGCAGCGTGAACGCAAAGCTGGTGGCAGTTCATGAGGCGATCGTGTCGTTGCTCCAACAAGACGGAAATCGGCCGGTAGGCCATTTTGAAAAATATCGTGGATATAAGCAGGAGTATGCGTGTCTTCCGAGTTATAGTACGCACTCTCCAAAAACACCTTGCGATCCTCCAACACTTTCAACAGCTTATTCATCTGAATCGAATGTAATTCACCAATTTCATCAATAAAAAGCATTCCCCCATGCGCTTTTGTCACAGCGCCCGGTTTTGGTTGGGGAATACCAGCAACGCCCATAGCTCCTGCTCCCTGATATATCGGATCATGAACCGAACCAATTAAGGGGTCCGCAATACCACGCTCATCAAAACGGGCTGTTGTTGCATCCAGCTCCGTGAATTTGGCGTCTGGCTTGAATGGAGAAGATGGATTCTTCTTAGCCTCTTCCAACACAACCCTTGCGGCAGCTGTCTTCCCGACTCCGGGTGGGCCATAAATGATAACATGTTGCGGATTTGCACTGCATAATGCAGCTTTAAGGGCACGCAACCCATCTTTTTGCCCAACAATATCGTTAATGGTAGCTGGACGCGTCTTCTCCGAAAGCGGTTTGGTGAGTGAGATCGAACGCAGCTTGCGCAGCTTCTCCAGTTCCTTGCGAGATTCACGCTCAACGGCACTGCGGTTTGTTTTCTGACCACGCAGCAGGTTCCAGAAATACAAACCAATCACCACTCCAAAAAATAACTGAATCAACATGATGACCATACCAAATTCCATGTCTTCACATCCTCCTATTTTGTCACTATTCTCATATGAGATCATGCTAATACTTGGTAGTATAGCCTTTTCGACGCGACGTAAACGGGCGATGCGGAATTTGTATGCGAGAAAATAAAAAGCCCGCCATCGCTGGCGAGCTTTTGTTGTAACAAGATATGAATCAATCAGTGCGAACGACCAGGAATAACACCTGTCTCTTCGTAGGCTTCGACGATTTTGTCGATCTCTTTTTTTAATTCCTCAACCATGATTTCTTCAGGCACTTTACGGATCATCTTGCCGTGACGGAACAAGAGACCTTCTCCACGCGCACCGGCAATCCCGATATCCGCTTCTTTGGCCTCACCTGGACCATTAACCGCACAACCCAACACCGATACTTTAATCGGCACCTTCAGTTTGGAGATATACTCTTCCACTTCGTTGGCAATGGAGAACAGGTCGATATCCAAACGTCCACACGTTGGGCAGGAGATCAATGTGGCTGCATTTGTAATGAGTCCAAATGTTTTGAGCAGATCACGAGCAACCTTGATTTCTTCTACCGGGTCCGCACTCAGTGAGATCCGCATCGTTGAACCAATACCCATAGAGAGCAAGGCTCCCATACCTGCGGAGCTTTTGATCGTACCCGAGAACAGTGTACCTGCTTCGGTAATCCCGAGATGCAACGGATACGGAATGATTTGAGCTGCTTTGGTATAAGCCTCAATCGCCATCGGCACATCCGATGCTTTGAGAGACACGATGATATCATGGAAATCAAGCTCTTCCAAAATACCAATGTGATACAATGCACTTTCTACCATAGCATCAGCCGTCGGGTACCCGTACTTCTCAAGCAGATGGTTTTCCAAAGACCCCGCATTTACTCCAATCCGAATCGGAATGCCGCGGTCTTTACAAGCCTTAACCACTTCTTCCACTTTTGCACGTTTACCAATGTTACCTGGATTAATCCGAACTTTATCGATGCCGTTCTCAATCGCAAGCAAAGCCAGCTTATAGTTGAAATGAATGTCCGCTACGAGCGGTATATGAATGCGTTTTTTGATTTCCTTGATGGCTGCGGCAGCTTCCTCATTATTCACCGTTACACGTACCACTTGACAACCTGCTTCTTCCAGTCGCAGAATCTCTGCAACCGTTGCTTCAACGTCTGCCGTTTTGGTTGTACACATACTTTGGATAATGACTTCGTTACTGCCACCGATCGTTACGTTTCCCACTTTTACGGGACGTGTATCCTGTCTTAAATACATGAGTGATTTCTCTCCCCACAACGTCAAAGCTCCACCCTGACAGAGACATGAATTCGCCTTCTGCCAAAGTGGAGAACTGACAAGTCTATATTTCAGAGTTCAACGGGATTCAGGCCTTTATTAGGCGCTCTCTTCCTGCTTATCGTCCTTCGATTGGCTTAGTTCAGGCACGACTCTTTTTTCAACAACTTCTTCGGTAATGACACAGTTCGTAACATCATCACGTGAAGGCACTTCATACATGATTTCAAGCATGATACCTTCAATGATGGCACGTAATCCACGTGCACCTGTGTTACGTTTAATTGCTTCTTTGGCAATCGCAAGCAATGCAGCTGGTTCAAATACCAGATTCACATTATCCAGCTCAAGCAGTTTTTGGTACTGTTTGGTAAGCGCGTTTTTTGGTTCGGAAAGAATCCGTACCAGCGTATCTTCATCCAATGGCTCCAAAGTGGAGATGACTGGCAGACGGCCTACAAATTCCGGAATCAGACCAAATTTCAGCAAATCTTCCGGCAATACCATACCCAGGTATTCACCTGGTTTCAGATCTTTTTGCTCAGAAACGGTATTGAAGCCAATGACTTTTTTACCGATCCGGCGTTTGATCATTTGCTCCAGACCATCAAAGGCACCGCCGCAAATGAACAGGATGTTCGTTGTATCGATCTGAATGAATTCTTGATGAGGGTGTTTACGACCACCTTGTGGTGGTACAGAAGCCACAGTTCCTTCAAGAATTTTCAAGAGAGCCTGTTGCACACCTTCGCCCGATACATCACGAGTAATGGATGGGTTTTCGGATTTACGCGCTACTTTATCAATCTCATCGATATAAATAATGCCACGCTCTGCTTTTTCCACATCATAATCAGCAGCTTGAATCAGTTTCAGCAGGATATTCTCTACATCCTCACCTACATAACCCGCTTCTGTTAATGACGTAGCATCCGCAATAGCAAAAGGAACATTCAAAATTTTTGCCATCGTTTGCGCAAGCAACGTTTTACCAGAACCCGTAGGTCCTAACAGCAAAATGTTACTCTTCGACAGTTCAACATCTTCAATCTTGCTTTGTGTGTTGATCCGTTTGTAGTGATTATACACGGCAACAGACAATGATTTTTTCGCTTGTTCCTGTCCAATAACATATTGATCCAGAATATTACGAATTTCTTTTGGTTTCGGAATATCTTTCAGGTCTACTTCTTCATCATGACCAAGTTCTTCCTCAACGATTTCGGTGCAAAGTTCGATACATTCATCACAAATGTACACGCCTGGTCCAGCGACCAACTTGCGTACCTGCTCCTGAGATTTACCGCAAAAAGAGCATTTCAGTTGCCCTTTCTCATCGTTAAACTTAAACATGAAACCACCCCTTTAGGAATTGATCGGTCTACTGAGCACCTGGTCAATAATGCCGTACGTCTTAGCTTCTTCAGCGCTCATGAAGAAGTCACGGTCTGTATCCCGCTCAATTTTCTCAAGAGGCTGACCCGTACGATCAACGTATATTTGATTCAGTTTCTGACGTGTTTTAATAATCCATTCTGCGTGTATCTTAATATCCGCAGCCTGTCCTTGAATGCCGCCAAGCGGCTGATGAATCATAACTTCGCTGTTTGTCAGCGCATATCTCTTGCCAGGTGCACCGGCTGTCAGCAATAACGAGCCCATGCTCGCTGCCATCCCAACGCAAATGGTAGATACATCCGGCTTGATAAATTGCATCGTATCGTATATACCCATCCCTGCGGTGACAGAACCACCAGGTGAGTTAATGTACAAGCTGATATCCTTCTCAGGATCGTCGGCTGCCAAAAACAAAAGCTGTGCTATGACAAGATTGGCTACATCGTCATCAATCGCACTGGTTAGAAAGATAATGCGATCTTTCAGCAAACGTGAATATATATCGTAAGACCGCTCGCCTCGATTGGTTTGTTCTATAACCATTGGCACCAGACTCATGAGACCAACCTCTTTTCTACATGTAATTAGACATAGGCCACCTGTAAAGCAAACCCAAATTCATTCTAACACTTTCCTGTGACAATGTCATTTTTCACAAGAGGGGTCAGACATCCGTTTGTTTACTTTTTTAGCCTGATCATATTTAACCATGTTTTCTATGTATGTGCAAATTGAAGCCATCCTATGCCGTCTTGCCGTTTTTTATTTGCATGAAGTACATAGGTATGTAAAAAGTGTACGTGGATCAATAAAATTAGTGTTCATCCATATAATTACTTCATTTTCTATAAAATGGATGTAATAATTTAAAAATAAGGCACGCAATAATTCACGTGCCTTATCGTTTATTCAACTGACAAGTTGATAACAGCTTGTCTTATTTTTCGTCAGCTTCTGCAACAACTTCTTCAGCTGGAGCTTCAACCGGTTCAACAACTGTGCTGTTCTCAACAAGAACGTCAATCGTTTTACGCAGTTTCACTTCATCGCGAAGGCTGTCCAGGGAACCATTACCTTCGAGGATGCCACGGATCTCATCAGCAGGACGCTTGTAAGATTCAGCCATTTTCTCGAGTTCTTGATTCACTTCTTCGTCAGATACTTCAATGTTTTCCGCTTTACCTACAGCTTCAAGCACCAGGTTGTTGCGAACACGTTTGGAAGCATCTTCTTGCATTTGTCCTCTCAGGTCAGCTTGAGTCTGGCCAGAGAAGCTCAGGAACATTTCAAGGTTCATACCTTGGTTACGCAAACGGTTATCGAAATCACGCATCATGTTTTGTACTTCGCTGTCAACCATTGCAGCTGGAATGTCCACTTCAGCGTTCTCAGCCACTTTTTCTACAACTGCATTTTCTTGTGCAGCTTTGGCTTCGTCAGCTTTACGGGATTCCAATTGTGTTTTCAGGTCAGCTTTGTACTCTTCCAGTGTGTCGAATTCGCTAACATCTTTAGCAAACTCATCATCCAATGCAGGAAGCTGTTTGCGTTTGATTTCGTGAATTTTCACTTTGAATACCGCTTGTTTGCCAGCAAGTTCTGCTGCATGGTAGCTCTCTGGGAAAGTCACTTCTACGTCTTTGAAGTCACCTGTGGACAGACCCACAACTTGTTCTTCAAATCCAGGAATGAATGTGTTGGAACCCAGTTCGAGGGAATAACGCTCAGCTTGTCCACCTTCGAAAGGTACACCATCAACGGAACCGTCGAAGTCGATTACTGCAACGTCGCCGTTAGCAGCGGAACCTTCGTCGATTACAACGAGTTCAGCGTGACGTTGTTGAAGACGCTCAAGTTCTTCAGCCACTTCTGCGTCAGTTACTTCGCCTTTTGCTACAGCAACTTCGATTCCTTTGTAGTCACCCAGGGTAACTTCAGGTTTCACAGTTACTTTTGCTTTGAACTTGAATGTTTGTCCTTTAGCAAATTGTTCAACATCTACGTCAGGACGATCAACCGGGAAGATATCCGTTTGGTCGATTGCTTCTGTATAAGCTTCAGGAAGCAAAATGTCGATTGCTTCTTGATAAAGGCTCTCTACACCAAAACGTGCTTCGAAAATGGAACGTGGTACTTTACCTTTACGGAATCCAGGTACGTTTGCTTGTTTAACCACTTTATTAAAAGCTTTGTCGAGTGCTGCAGTTACACGATCTGCATCCACTTCAACCTCAAGAACCCCAAGGTTCTTCTCTATCTTTTCCCAAGTTGCTTTCATTGTATACTTTCCCCTCCAAAATTCACATGTTCACGTAGGCAATCACGTACAAAATAACCATTTTAGTATAAACAAGATTAGATTCTTTTTCAAGGGGAATCCCTTGATACGGTTTAAGGAAAACGTTTCCGGCCTCGATTAACCATCCAAACCGGCAGATACAAATTGTTTCATGGAACGATAAGCCTGCTCCAGTCGAAAGCGCATCGCGCCTGTCACAGCATACATTGAGCGGGTATTTTCCTCATCATGAGAACCACCCAGACTGTCTGCAACGGTCATATGTAGAGCTGCTGCCCATATATCTGTCATGGAATCATTTTCTTCCAGCATCGATACATAATCACGGGTTCCATACACCGCCATGACATATTGTATCCACAGTTCCTGGGCAAAATAAAAGAGCGTAGGTTCATGAACCTCCGTCTGATCTGCCACTCGTTCCAGAATCTGAACGATTTGGAGCGGGAATTCCTCTGGTCTAAGAGGCACGGTGTCGATCTCGACTTCAACCTGCTCTTCGCCTCTCGTAAACAGGATCATACCTTGAACACCTCGTCGACGCAAGGTTTGCAGCACCCGAAATTGAAGCAGAGGGTGAAGCGACTTATCTTTTAACCAACTGGTAAGTGCCTCGTCAATCTTCGGTAGATCAAGATAGGCCAGCTGCTCCAAAGCCAGCATCGTCTGTTCAGACAGCGGCTCTTCCATTACTGTGCGAAGCATCTTATCAGCATAGCCATCATCCTGTTCAAGCTTCATTCGGGCATGCTGCCGTGCCATGTCTTCCTCACTAATCTCTTCTTCCTCTTCTCGTTCTTCAAGAACGGCAGGCGAGGTTTCTTCATATTGAGGAAACGCAGCCTGAAGCCATTCGAGCAGAGCCCGCCATTCATCATAGTGGCGCTCTTCCTGTCCCTGACATTGCAGCAAAAAGTGAAGCAATTTCATCGCTTCACCATACCGTTCATTTTCAAGCATAACTGTCAATTGAATCTGGTAATAGTCCAGCGTCTTAGGAAACAGCACAATATTGTTGTTATGCTCGGTTTCCGGGGTCGTGGATTCCTTAATGGGAGCACCTCCTCTATATCCTGAATCTCCAGTCGGAATCAACATAAATAGATGTATATATTAAAACGATTGTTGATCTATTTTCTGAGTTCTCCTGATATTCTAACATAACCTTAAATATAATGAAAAAAACGTTACTGCCGCCAAATATCATATACGAAAAATAGTTTAAAATAAAATGCTTGATATTCCTGTTTGCATATGATAAAATCAATTTTGCTTGAAAAAAATTCATGTCTCAGTAGCTCAGCTGGATAGAGCAACGCCCTTCTAAGGCGTCGGTCGGGGGTTCGAATCCCTCCTGGGACGTATTAAAAGAAGCTTCCTTCGGGAAGCTTTTTTTGCGTTCTAGGGATGATAACCCCAACCGTTTGTCGGAGCATTCGCTTCGTTACATGCTCTATGTCGCTGCATTGGAGCGTCCGCATTCGCTCACTCTATAAGCAACACGTTGAAAGTATCGATGTTCTTACGAACATAGGACACTTTATTTGCTCCAAATTCAGCATCATGGAATTCTAACGAATCTTAGAGAGCTTATCTCACCAATTCTGGGGTATTAACTCACTTATTCGCACTTCATAGCCTGATTAACGTCGCTGAGTTTCGTTAGAATCTGAAAATAGCAGTTTTACCCATTATAAGACCTCGTGGATTCGTTAGAATTCACAGGCTAGTCAAGGCACCCACGATCCATTGGGTGTTTTTTCATTTCATTGCTCAATATTGACATAGAATGTTATGCTTACGGAGTGGATTATGTAACAATCCATACATATTAACTTCTTAGAAAACAGGAGATTTTATCAATGTCATCTTCAATACAGCAACACTCATCTATCCATACTGAGGAAGAACATTCTTCGACATCCAAAAGATTCGGCCTGTTATTAGCAGGCATTATCGTTATCGCCGCTACCATGAGGTCACCGATTACAGCAACCGGACCTGTAGTGGAGATGATCCGCTCAGATACAGGTATCGGCCATACGATGGTCGGGCTTCTGACCTCACTTCCTTTGCTCGCCTTTGCAGCAGTCTCTCCTTTTGCACCACGTCTTGCCAAACGTTTAGGACTCGAATCTGCTCTGCTATTGGCTGTTATGATTGTAACCGTTGGGGTTGCCTTACGCTTGTTGCCTTCCGTTCTATCCTTATATGTAGGAACCGCAATTTTGGGGTGCGGCATTGCATTAAGCAACGTGCTTTTGCCAAGTTTGATCAAACGTGATTTCCCATTACGGGTAGGTATCGTCACCGGATTATACTCTGTATCCATGAACATATTTGGCGCCATCGCCTCAGGTGTGAGTGTGCCCGTAGCAGGAGCCACATCTATGGGTTGGCGTGCTTCGTTAGGCATGTGGGCCTTGTTGTCCATATTGGCACTTCTCTTGTGGCTCCCCCAGATCGCCGCAGGACGTCAGCGAATGTTATTCATAGCCACACAGAGTGAAGGGACGCCTGTACGTCTACGGACCTCTTCCCTGGCCTGGTTCATTACTTTATTTATGGGTCTGCAATCTCTAATATTCTATACAACGATTACCTGGCTTCCCGAAATTCTTGCTGAGCAAGGATTCAGCCCCACCTCAGCAGGGTGGATGCTATCCCTAATGCAGATGGTTAGTGTACCGGCTACCTTTATCGTTCCAATCCTCGCCGGCCGAACGCGAGATCAGCGTGTTCTAACCGCGATAACGTGCTCTTCTTTAATTGTCGGGTATGCTTTATTGTTAAGTGGTATCGCTTCGCTCGTTACCATCGGTGTCACGTTGGCAGGAATAGGCGCTGGAGCTTCATTTGGAATGGTAACGATGTTCTTCGTCCTTCGCACAAAAGATGCCAGACAAGCTGCCAGCCTGTCCGGTATGGCCCAGTCCTTCGGATATATGCTAGCGGCAGTTGGACCTTTACTGTTCGGTATGCTTCATGACTGGACAAAAGGATGGACCCTGCCGTTGCTAATACAGGTCATTCTGGCCATCGCTTTGTTAATCGCAGGGATTCAGGCCAGCAAAAATAGAATGATCGGTTAGCCATACAATTCATTTATAAAAAAACAAAACGGCCTCCATCCTGCAAATCAGGATGGAGGCCGTTTATGCATAGAACAATTCCTTCATTAATTGAATCCATTTTAATCAATTTCAATGAGGAATGAACTTACTTCACTTTTACCTTAATCGTGTCTGTGCTGGTAACACCGCCTGCGTTAATTAACTCTGCCCGATACGTATACGTGCCCGATGTTTTCCCGGACAGTGTAGTCACAGCACTTTGTGCATAAGGTGTAGCCGAACGGAGTTCTTGCGTATCGATCAACTTATCATTTTCATAGAGACGATACTCTGTAGCGTTGGTCCCCCACCACAGGTTCATGGTCACCTTATAATGGCCATCGCCATCCCAGTTATCGTGAGAAATAACCGCTTTGCCTGGCGTTGCGTTGGTAACCCGAACAGTCAACGTCTGACTACGCGTTGTTCCCTTGTCGTTGGTCAGCTCAGCCACGTACGTATACGTGCCATTGGCTTTGCCCGTGATCTTCGTCTGAGCAAACTGCGCCCAAGGCGCGTTGTAAGTCAACTTCTGCGTATCTACCAAAACCCCGTCCTCATATAACTTGTAGCTAGTTGCGTTCTCGCCCCACCACAGGTTCATTGTAACGATATACGCGCCCTCTGGTAAGCCGTTGCCTACCCAGTTATTGTGAGACAATACAGGCGTACCTGGGGCCTTGGTTGCCGGAGTTTCAGGTTCGGTCTCCACGGCTTCCAATTTCAGTGCCGTATTGGCTGTACCCGAAAGCCCCTGTTGGTCTTTTACCGTAAGTTCAACAGCATACTCACCCGCTACAATCCCCTCCAAAGGAAGGCTGAAGCTGCCATCAGCTTGTACTTCAAAGACTCCTTCTTTATAAACCGAACCATCCTCTTTTTTCACAACATACGTTGCTTCCAGGGAAGCGGCCGGATCAAACGTGATGTCCCAGCCGCTGGCAAGCGCAGGAGCTACACGGAAGTACAAGTCTTCCACGCTACCGTTAAGGACAACAGACTCATCCTCTTTGAACTCCAACGCTTCTGGTGCAGTTACAGCCGGAGCTGTCTTTTTCACCAAAAATGGCGAAGTGTCTTCCTTATAGGTTTTGCCGTCTGTACCAATAGTAGTGATGTCTACCGTATATAAACCATCCGGAATCTCAGTCACTTCATCGGTTGTGTAATCTGCATAGGAGCCGTCCCAAGCAAGATTGTATCTTGCATTGGCATTGAAGTTGAAATAGTTACCAAAGATGGAGCCAATATAACCATCTTGATAATATCCACCTTCCGGATTAAGACCATCATAGATCTCAATCAGGGCAAATGTCATCGGATTATAGAATTCCATCGCTACATTAAGGGTATCCAACGTACCATCAGCCTTCAATGGATAGTGGAATGGATTTTTCTCAGTGCCTTTTACGGTTTCAATATACTTAACTCCACTCAACGTAACGTTGAAATGAGCAACATATGGCACAGTAAAAGTATTGGTTCCGTTTGAGAACTCAATGTATCCTTGTGCTTCTGTAGTTGCAGTAACCCCTCGTGGAACGGTGATTGTTACTGCAAGTTCTTCCTCACCATTCAATGTGAAGGAACTCTTGTCCACGGCAACGGATACACCAGCGACATTACGAGTTGGATTCACATTTACGGTGTAATCCCCACCACTACCATTCAGCGCTTCAACTTTAATCGTTTTGGTAATCGTCTTTTCATCTGTGCTCAGGAAATTACCGTAGTTGATACTTCCCGTGATATTCTCCTTTTCAACAACAGAGCCACTTTCTGTGTATTGAGTTACATCAAGCACTTTGACAAAAGCCGCAGGATCAATGGTATTCACAGCCTGAATACGGCCAGCACCTTGATCAAATACATCAAACTTGGTTGTATCCAGCACCTTACTATTGTTCATCAGTGCAACTTTGATATCAAATGGTGTCCATTCCGGATGCTTCTCGATCAGAAGCGCAATCAAACCTGCTACATGAGGTGTAGCCATACTTGTACCTGATTTACGATCATAAGCTTGTGCGTAATCTGCGTCTGGCTCATCCTTGCCGTAGGCAGGAATCGTAGACAAAATGCTTGTACCTGGTGCAACAATATCCGGTTTGATGTCCAGTGTTACCTTTGCAGGTCCACGCGAACTGGATGAATTCATTTCATCGCCCGGAGTTTGGGAACGTTCAAAATCACTAAAGCTCACTTCAACGGCTTGGCCTGCGTCCAGCTCAGCCTTGATCACATCTCCATCTTCCTTGGACATGCTCAGTGTTGGAATGAGTTCAAAGTTATCGCCCAGACTTACACCGATTGGGCCAGGAATGTTGTTATATACAATAACAGCCAAGGCTCCGGCCGCTTTAGCATTGGCGATTTTCTCTACAAATGCGATTTCACCACGCTGTATTAATACCACTTTACCTGTAAAATCCTTACCTTCAAAATCAGTTGGCTTACCCAGTGCTGCATATTCAAGCTCATATTTCCCTGTCAAAACAGTTTCAGGGTCTGCTGACAGGCTCCATCCCATCAGATCCAGACGGTAAACCGACTCTGTAATAGCCAGTGGAGCTTCAGTCGGAGCAATTACAGACTCTTCTTCCACAGGGGCAGCTTCAGGAGAAGCTTCAACGGGTGCAGAAGGTGATACAGATGGAGTATTTTCTTCTGTTGTAGCTTCTTCTACATTCGGAACTTCAGCTTCGTCGGAAACCGCGTCCTCCACAGCTGCTGCACTTTCCTCATCAGCAGTTACGGGTACACCTTGCTCTGAAACTTCTGGTGCTTCTGTTCCAGGTGCCGTCCCCAGTTCAGGAGATTGTTCAACCTCTGGCACCGGTTGTTGTTCAGGTTGTGTCTCTTCGCCTTCCTCACCAATCCAGAAGTGAGTATCAGCTGTAATCACCTGGCTAGGTCCTGTAGAGTTACCTACCGTAATGGCCATTGCAGACGCACCCGGAGAACCGAGTGTATAACGGTTAGGTCCGCTGTTACCACTTGCTACAACCGCTGTCACACCAGACAACATCGCATTGTTCAGGGCAACTGAAGTAATATAACTTGGGTCGTTGGCGGCGTTACCCAACGAGAGATTGATTACGTCCATGCCATCTTGAACAGAACGATCAATCCCGCCGAGTACCCATGAGGTTTGACCACTACCATACGGTCCAAGTACACGGTAAGCATAGATATCTGCTTCAGGAGCAACACCAACAATACCGTAGTCCCCCGCTTCGCGAGCAGCAACGGTACCCGCTACGTGTGTACCGTGAGATGTGTAATAGGGGCTTCCAAGCTCGTTAAGCTCAGGCTCGCCCGATCCTTTCCATTCTTGATATGTTGTTTCATACGGATCATTGTCGTTTCCAACAAAATCCCATCCACCTTTGTAGGCTTCTTGCAAATTAGGATGTTCATAGTCAATACCTGTATCAATGACGCCGACTTTAATGCCATTTCCTTTGTAACCCAGATCCCATACTTCAGGTGCACCAATAAAAGGAGCTGTGTCTTTCATGTACGGGTTCACTTCATCTGTCTCGGGCGCTATTGTAATTTCAAGGTCTGGATATACGCTGACCACGCCAGGTATTTGAAGCAATTGTCCCACCTGGTTTCCTTTAAGCTCAATCGCTACACCATTCAGGGCATATGCATATTCTTCCAATACTTCATGTTTGATTTTCTTCTGAGTGAGGCTATGTACAAATGACTGTTGTTGTTGCTCAACTTGAGTCACAGCCTTTGTTTCCATAGAGGAGGTAAAAGATTTTCCGGAGAGGGTTGATTCACCTTGCGCTACTGCAACAGGTTTATTGGAAAGCTCAACGATCACTCGGGTGTTCTCTCCACCCAGACCTTTCAAGCTTTTATCCAAAAATGGATCTGCGGCAAGTTTTGATTCCCGTCCTGCAAGAATCTCTCTCCATTGTTTGGCTTCGGCTGTACTTGGTAAGTTCTCAAGCTGAATAACTGAATCTGCGGGAGCGGCTCCAGCCGCGGGGAGAATAATGGAAAAGACCATCAGAACACTTAATAACGTGGATATCAATCGTTTACTCAAGACTTAGCCCCTCCTTTTAAATGTGAATACGTCACCAAATGATGGGTTCCTGCTGTTAGTTCGTACTGCAATACGCACTCCAATTTCACCGCCTATCTGCAAGAGAGATTGACCCTTGGTAAATTATTCTATCAAAATACCACATTTTCCTTCTAAATACTTACAATTATGATATAGAAATTACTTATATGGGTCTTGAGTATGATAAAAATATCCATTTGTAATTATTTGTCGTTTGAATATTTCATTTTTAAAATAATGCATCAAAAAAACCAAGAGCCTCTTTATCCGAAAGAGATTCCTGGTGTATAGGGGAAGCGTGGTTGGTATACAAAGGATCACCATAATTCGTCTAACATCTATAAAAATTGCTACATTTCACAAGATTCCACTTTATTCTGGCTTCACGGCTTCAATACGCAGACGCTTGTAATCGGCATACAGAGCATCATCTTTCCAAAGGTGAGGCATCACGATCTGACTGGTTTCATGGCATATTTGTTGTATCTCTTCATGACTGAGACCTGCAAAATAGTCGCCTCCAAAATGAGCCAACCAGCCTACTATACCCTGCTCACCATCTGCCAGTCTGGTAGGACGGTCATAGTGATAGGCATGACGCACCACAAAACCACGTTGCTCTAAAATATGGCTATATTCTCCGATCGAAGGAAAATACCAAGGATTGCGTTCCGATGCACGAATGCCCGTGTTTCGCTCCATAACCTGCTCTAATGCATTCACAATGGTCTGCACATTCCCTTTACCACCAAATTCTGCGACAAAACGCCCTCCGGTCTTCAAAGATTTCCATATACTATCGACTACTAATCGCGGGCTTCGCATCCAGTGCAGGGCTGCATTGGAGAAGACGGCATCATAAAGTCTATTTGTCTCAAACTGATGACCGTCTCCTTCCACAAACTCAAGTTCAGGGAATTTCTCCCTCGCATGGCGAATCATATCCGTCGATGCATCCATGCCGATAACTTCAGCTTCGGCCAGAGAAATTTCATACGTCAAATCCCCCGTCCCGCACCCCAGATCAAGAATGTATTCCCCTTTTTGGGGTTGAAGCCAAGAGATCAGGTTTTTGCCGTATCCGGACACAAAAGCCAGTTTGTTGTCATACTCATCTGCTTGCCATTGATTTAATGATTTCATGGATACCACCGTCGCTTTCATTATTGATATCCTCATTGTGGCATAGAATTGTTTATTCTTTAAATATATAAATTCTATATTATTTATAGGTATAACCAATAGAAGACTTCCTCTGAACGAAAAAAAACTCCCGAAGGAAGTTTCTTTTTAATACGCCCCAGGAGGAATACTCCCTTTCCAGTCGAGACTGCGATGTAGTGCTAACGAAGCAGATGCTCCGACGAACCATTGGGGGTTCTCTTCCTCTGAACGCAAAAAAACTTCCCGAAGGAAGTTTTCTTTTTACGTCCCAGGAGGGATACTCTCCTTGCAGTCGAGACTGCGAAGTAGCGCTAACGAAGGGGATGCTCCGACGAACCATTGGTGGTTCTCTTCCCCTGAACGCAAAAAAACTTCCCGAAGGAAGTTTTCTTTTTACGTCCCAGGAGGGATTCGAACCCCCGACCGACGCCTTAGAAGGGCGTTGCTCTATCCAGCTGAGCTACTGAGACAAATATGTATAATAAATTTTCGGCGCGGTTCTTATTATACTCTGATTTCTATATTTTTCAATAGTTTTATAAAAAAATTAATAATTATACTTAAATGCGGGCTCAAACATGTACTTTTCGGTGTTACTCTCATACTCCAGCCCCTTTGAGAATATGATAGCTTGAACCAGGTTATATTGAGGAGATTGGGACATTTAGAGTAAGATTAACATCAGACATTTTCAATGTCAGAATTGCTGGGTAATCTTTTGCATACATACATTCAATGATCCATTGAAGGAGAGAATCGTCATGAGACAACTTTTATCAGCCCTATCCTACTTTAGTATTTTCTTTGCTCCGTTCCTGTTTCCGATCATTATATGGATTGTTGCCAAGGATGATTACATTGAGGGACATGCAAAACGTGCCTTATTCTCACATGTATTCCCCTTTCTCGCTGCCATTCCGTTATTTTATTTCTTCGTAACTGCGCATAGTCTGGGTTCCGCCGTTGGGTTTGTCATTCTATTCTTTGTGATTTACGGATTAAGCTTTGTGTACAATGTGGTTAAAGGGATTCAAGTACTGCGCGAGTATGCTTGATCACATCTCCACCTGATCTGACCATCGCATAACAAAACCCGCCGTTCAACAACGGCGGGTTTTTCCAGTTACAGATGTTGTCACAGCAACCAGCAACAGGTCACTGTTTACGTATGCTCGACATTAAATTCTATCCCACTATCGCCACATGTGTTGCTGGAGCGTTACCTGTTAAGCCTGCCCGATTAGATAACGCTGAAGTGTTGGACCAAGCAAACCAAAGGCAAACAACTCACTTTGAAACCTAGCTTTATCTTCTTCGACTGTCATACCTTCGCTGTTCTCAAATGCGGTATCTGTCGCCTCTTCAAACGCGGTATGCATATTATTGTTATACCAGTCGATCGCCGAATCGGAGTGATTGCGTACAATTCGAACGACTTCCAGCGAATTTCCGGGCTGTGTTGAGGCCACGTATACAAGTAACGACGGATCTCCGGCATTTCCAGGCTGCACTTCAACCTCTGCACAGGACAATCCATCTACCTCGGTTAATCTGCGTATTTTGGCATCTTGAATGGCATACATTCGTCATCGCGCTCCTTTTCCTTTGTGCTTATCATGTACTTTGTTCAATCTGGTATCGTGTCTCTGGTGTGCCCAATCGGTAAATTTCCCGATACACCTGTTGTAATACCGTTTCATACGCTCGGTTTACGGACTCCTCCGGTGTATCTGGCCATGGGAATACCATGCCAGGAAAGGCCTCTTCCTCCTTTTCCTGCATGAGGCTCAGCAGTCCCAGTAATTGCTCCGCTTCCTGCGGCGTTGCCTGAATGATCCATTCATATGATGTTACCGACGGATCCGGAATAACGGAGCGGCCCATGACAGACACATAATACTTCATACTGTCCATTGCATGTTCTCTCCTTCACAGGCATGTTGAGGCCGTTGTCCCTAGAACTAGTTTCCGAAGAGGACAGACATTTTATGCCTGCTTTCGGCATATATTTGTTACGACCTCTGACTAAAAAGACAACATTTGCTGGTTGCCAGTAACTAAGCAGCCATACGGATGAATGACTCGACCAAGAAAGGATGAACAAACCATGTGCGGTATTACCGGCTTCATACAGTGGAATCGGGATTTGACCCAGGAATCAGAGCTGCTGGTCCGTATGACGGATAGCTTGTCGAACCGGGGGCCCGACGCTTCAGGTACATGGATCTCCAATCCTTGTGCCTTTGGACATCGGCGTCTTAGTGTAATGGACCCCGAGAACGGCGCACAGCCCATGCATGCGTTACAGGGAGATACCTCCTATACCGTCGTGTATAACGGAGAACTATACAATGCACCCGAGTTGAAAAAGGAATTACTCCAGCGAGGGCATCAGTTCCGCACGCAATGTGATACGGAAGTGTTGCTCGCCTCTTATATTGAGTGGGGACCGGCATGTGTTGACCGGTTTAACGGTATTTTTGCTTTTGCCATATGGGATGGGGGACGCGAACAGGTTTTTATCGCACGAGATCGCCTCGGCGTGAAACCTTTGTTCTACAGTAATGCCAAAGACACACTCGTATTTGGCTCTGAGCCCAAAGCTCTGCTTATTCACCCGGATGTGGAAGCGGCTGTTGGCCCGGAAGGATTGGCCGAAGTGTTTATCGTAGGGCCTGCACGGACACCAGGACACGGCGTATACTCTTCACTGAGCGAACTCAAGCCTGCGCACGCGTTGATCTACAACCGAAACGGGATCCGAACCTATGCCTACTGGAAACTGGAAAGCCAGAATCACGAACATAACCTGGAAGAGACGGCAGCCGAGGTGCGAACTCTCTTGCAAGATACACTGGAGCGCCAGTTGGCTTCGGATGTTCCGGTATGCTCTCTTTTATCAGGAGGACTGGACTCCAGTGCCTTGTCTGCATTAGCCGTAGATTATTACAACCGGACTGGGCAAGGCCAAGTCAGTACGTATTCGGTCGATTATGTGGATAACGCCAAGCATTTTCAGGCGCATTCCTTTCAGCCGGGTGCAGATGGTCCCTGGATTAAGCGAATGGTGGATGAACTCAAGACCGACCATCACTGGATTGAGATTGAGAACGGAGAACTGGTTCATGCACTGACACAGGCCATGCTAGTAAGGGATCTGCCAGGTATGGCGGATGTAGACTCCTCGCTCTATTTGTTCTGTAAAGAAATCAAAAAAGGAGCCACGGTTGCCATTTCAGGCGAAGCAGCGGATGAAGTGTTTGGCGGTTACCCCTGGTTTCATCGAGAAGATATGCTGAACTCCGGTACGTTTCCGTGGTCTGTAGCGCCTGATATGCGAGCAGCGTTGTTATCCCCGGATATTCGGGAATGGATTCGGCCACTCGATTATTTGTCAGACCGCTATTCGGATGCAGTGGCTGAAGTGCCTCTGTTGGACGGGGAAACGGGTAAAGCTGCACAAATGCGGGTGATGTCCTACCTGAACATTACACGTTTCATGCCTACACTTCTGGATCGCAAAGACCGGATGAGCATGGGGGCAGGACTGGAAGTGCGGGTACCTTACTGTGACCATCGTCTGATCCAGTATGTGTTTAACATCCCTTGGGAAATGAAAATAACGGGTGGACGGGAAAAAGGTATTCTGCGTAAAGCACTCGAAGGTGTCCTGCCTGACGATGTGTTATATCGCAAAAAGAGTCCGTACCCAAAAACACATAATCCGCAATATCTGGCCGCGGTCAAACAGCAGGTACTTGATATCCTGGATGATCCCACTTCGCCGATTTTGCCTTTGATCGACAAAACTCAGATCCGGAACCTTGCGTCTTCACCAGATGCAGCTTCCAATCTCCCCTGGTTTGGACAGTTAATGTCGGGTCCCCAGTTATTTGCTTATCTGACTCAGATCAATACCTGGTTGCGGACATATAAAGTCGCTATTCGTTAAGATCAAGTTATGCATTGATTCAGCATGATGAATTATTTAAGGGTGCCCAAACAGTAACTACTGTGTTCGGACACCCTTTTATTACTTTTTTATAAGAATCTCTGTACGTATGCGCTCGTTCTTCATCCACATTCCACTCAGTTCGATTTATTGCACTTTGAAACGACTGACGGTCTGTTGCAACTGTTCTGCCATCAAGGAGAGATCATTGGCTGCGGAAGCAATCTCCTGCATCGCAGACAACTGCTCCTCTGAAGATGCACTCACTTCTTCTGTTCCAGCGGCCTCCGTTTCGGTCACTTCCATGATTGTTTTCATAGACCTATTAATCTGTTCTACCCCTGTTGACATTTGCTCAATTGAAGCAGAGACTTCCTGTGTTTGCCCCGCTACGCCCCCAACCGCCTCACGAATTTCTTCAAATGTGGCTCCCGCCTGGTGAACAAGTGTAATCCCCTCTTGAACCTCTGCGGATACAACCACCATAGATTCAGCAGCATTTCGCATTCCCTTCTCAATCGATGCCACCAATGGAACAATTTGATTAGCAGAAAGCGCAGACTGCTCAGACAGCTTCCGCACCTCTGTAGCAACAACCTGAAACCCTCTTCCCTGTTCGCCAGCTCGTGCAGCCTCAATAGCAGCATTAAGGGATAGGAGATTCGTCTGTGCTGATATTTCCGAGATGCTGTCCACCATTTTCACAATATCCTGAGAGTGTCTGCTCAGTTCCTGGATCACGACCGACAGATTCGACACCGTCCCTTGTATAGAATTCATTTGACCTATCGCAGACTGAACTGACTCGCTACCCGATATTGTTTTTACGGAGACTTTGGTAGCTTCTTCAGACATATGGAGTGTGTTCTCCGTAACTTGCTGAAAGCCTGTCGTTAACTCATTCATCGTCTGGAATCCATCACTCGCCATTCGAACCTGTGTATCCATACCTGTTGCAATCTCACCCATTGTGATGGCCACTTGCTCTGTGGCGGTTGCTGTCTGTTCGGTGCTTGCCGTCAACTCCTCTGAAGAGGCAGCTACCCGTTCTGCACTGTCTCCTACCTGATGAATGAGTGTACGCAAATTTGCAGACATGATGTTAAAGGCTTGGGCGAGATCACCAATCTCATCCTTGTTACGGACCACAATAGGCTCACCAGTCAGATCTCCGTCTGCAATTCGGCTCGCGGATTGGGCAACAGCAGCAACAGGCAAGGATATCATTCTGCCAATGACATACGCCACAAGTGCCCCGATTAGAAGAGAAGCCACTCCAATAATTGCAATCCACCTAAGGACCTGCACAATCTGAAGATTAGCCTCCACAACGCCTGAGTTCATGGCATCTTGTTGATGTGTTTCCATACCTTCCACAATGCCTTCAAATTCAGAGATCAGACTTGGGGCTGTATCCTTCAGTAATCTTGAGATTTCACTGTTATTCCCCTGTCTTGTCAATGTCATAATCTGCTGCGCAAGTTCATAATATTGGCTCATCGCTTCATCCGATCGTGAAAGGTAATCTTTCATCTTTGAACTTGAAACAGTTGATTTTAATTCTTCATTTAATGCTATGTAATCTTCATAAGCTTTATTAAATGCCTGTTCGTTCTCCGCACTGTCTTCCAGAATATAATTTCTCAAAGCAATCTGCTGTGATTTAAGATCAATCGACATATTTTTAATGAGTAATAGTTTGCTTGTTCTATCATTAATTAATTCTGTATACGTTTTCTCAACGGCTATAAACTGCGTATATGTTATAACCGTTATAGCCACCAATAATAACAGCACAGATGAGAAACCCATAAGTAATTTACGGCTAATTGAGATTTTTTTCATGTGTACTCCCCCGAAAGTTCAGATAACGTGCATGATACTTCTTACATCCACCCTCCTTTCAATTAAATTGAGACTTTAGACCCAATTA
Source organism: Paenibacillus sp. W2I17 (assembly GCF_030815985.1). Classification (NCBI taxonomy): domain Bacteria; kingdom Bacillati; phylum Bacillota; class Bacilli; order Caryophanales; family Paenibacillaceae; genus Paenibacillus; species Paenibacillus sp. W2I17. The sequence continues at coordinate 6,031,832 of NZ_JAUSXM010000001.1, read as the reverse complement.
AAAATATAATTCGCGATTATATGTACAAATACTATTCATAACAGGGTCTTTTTTCCTATTCATACTAACCCATAAAATATAAAATTTGAATCATAAACTTAAAAATATTATTTTTCAAAATTGTCAAGGCCCTTTTAATAAAGAACACAAACACTAACTCTGGTCCGGTAAAACAAAAAAACACCTTCCAGAAGGCAAGTCCAAACCAAAGGTCTGATCCTGCCTATACTAAAAGATGCATTTGAAGTTACGCTGATATGTGGTTTAGAAACGGATAAACAATATTCTAGCTCCCCAGTGGAATAGCTAAATATGAAATGCCGGTCAACGAATCATGGCCGGATTTCGTTCAAGCAACCCGCTGCCAAACGTTTCCCTGAACGGGGAATCCTCCATATGGATATAACCGATGTAACAGCCACATTTTTTCATGCGACAAGGCCGATCCTCAGACAAAGCCTGCAAACCATCGCGATATAGATGTCCAATGATTCGACGATCCTTGTAACACCTCTTCACATGCCCGGACCCCTGTACATAAAACACTTCCGAACCGGCAGCACATCGTTTGCCCAAGCTCTCATAATCCTGCAGATTACCTTCAAAAAGCGGATCAAGCCCACGTAAAAACTGAATCTCTTCCGGTGTGTAATACTTGGGCCGATCTTTGAAGGCATTTACCCACATATACACATCATCCGGCAAAGCCTGTCTCATGGACTCAATTGCGGGGAAAGCACTACGAAGTCCGACAGTACCGACACTAAAAGCAAGTCCCATCTGACGCAAGGTCAGACATTGTTTTACAAAAGAAGCCTCTTTTGTCTCACGAGGATGATACGTCGCCCAAAAGGCTGCTTTATTCGCATCCAGCTCCCTCGCCCAATCCAGTTTGACGGACAGGTTGGTTTGAATTGCAACTTTATCCACATGTGGCATATGTGACAGCTCAACCATCGCTTCCCGGTACCAACGGCGCACCAAAGCTTCACCGTAGGGATTGAAGAAAATCGAAAATTGATGCCCGGCACTCTCTTGCTCCCTGACCCAATTTACAAATTGCCGCAATTGTTGTTCATCCACTTCCAACGTCTCTTTGGAATCCACGGTTTTGCTAAAAGGGCAGTATGGACAGTCGTAATTACAGGAAGACAACTTCCCCCGATAATACAAAGTCGCTCTCATGAGAAAACAAACCCTTCCATCTGTTCACGAATTTCAGCAGATATAAGCCAATCTCCAATCGCATCGGAGTAACCCAGTCCTTCTTCTGTCAGACGCAGCACCTGCTTGCCCTCATCGCTCTCCAACTCCGCCATGCCCTCTGTCAACAGTTCAGCCAACCAGACATAGTCGGACATCACATCGGTACCAAAGCGCTGTTGGTAGTCAGACAACGTCAATCCCTCCCGATGCAGCAAGGCTTTCAGAATAAAGCGCCGTCTCTGTTCCTCACGGCTTAACACGATGCCATAATCCGCCACATCGTAGCGCTCGGTCGCCACATAATCGGCAATGATGCTTTGTGTGGCCTTGTAACTCACGCCATACTTGGAAGCATAATGTACTTCACTCGTATAAGAGCGTGCGCCACATCCCAGACCAACCATGCCCTCCTCCTGACAGCTATAAGGCAGAAGCACTTTGGAGGACGACTGTTCTTTGGCAAATCTGCGCATCGAATATTGCACATAACCTTTACTTTTTAAAGTCTCACGTGCAGCTTTATACAATTCCATCCGGATGTCAGGTCCCTGACGGCGAATATCATCAGGCTTCACGATTGTATTTTCCCGTGTATACAAGGGATAGATAAAGATTTCGCCTGGTTCGTAGGCCAGAACTCTTTCCAATGAATAGATCCACGATTCCACCGTTTGTCCTGGCAGACCATAGATCAGATCCAGATTCAACAACGGGAAATCATACCGAGTAAGCTTCTCAAGCGCTCGTTCGACCTCCTGCGGTTTTTGTGGACGATAGATGGCAGATGCTTCAGCTTCGATAAAACTCTGGATACCCATACTGATACGATCCACACTTCGTTCCTTCATGATGGCCAGCTTGGCTTCCGTAACGGTATCCGGCGACGTTTCCACCGATATCGATGCTTGCGCAGGGTCCAGCCCCATCACATGTTCAGCAATATCAAACAGACGATTCAACTGAACCTCATTTAATAACGTAGGCGTTCCTCCACCAATCGCGAACCTCGAATACGGCCTTCGAGATGTAATGAGTGCCCACTGCTTCGCCTGACGTTCTAGTGCATCTACATAGCGTTCATGCGTATCATCCCGTCGATCCGGCAGTGTGAACAGATTACAGAATCCGCAACGAGCAGCGCAAAAGGGAATGTGCATATATAAAAAATACGTATCGGTATTCTCTCGTTCCCACAGTGGCCCTAACGGCAGTGGTGGGTCAAGCTCCCGATAGGCGGTCTTGTGCGGGTACGAGTATAAGTAAGAACGATAAGGGAATGCCAGTACTTCACTGAGACTTGTAGCAATATTGGATCCGGACTGTGTGGAATGGCCTGTTGTTGTATGTTGTATATGTTTCTCCATCGGTTCCCTCCTGTCTCCGGTTGTTGTCCTCATAAGATCAATACATTCTATACTAAAAATTCACGGTAAGGCACCGTCCAGACGACATCATGCGCAAGCCGGTGTCCTTGATACCCGTCTTCACCGTAAGCTGTACCATGATCGGAAAAAGCCAGGCAATACGCAGGCCGGGCGCGTTTCCTCATCGCCTCGAACAATGGTCCAAGAGCCTCATCTACATATCGAAGTGCAGCCCGCTGAGTCTCCACCGAGTCCTCCTTGGCTCCTTCTACAAAGTAACCATTGGGTCCATGAATGGCAGACACGTTCAAAAACATAAATATCTTTTCATCCGGCGATGTCTGTTCAAGCAACTTCAATGCATGCTGTACCTGATGCTCTGTTGATTTGGGGTTGGTTACCCCAAAGTTCATTCGCCAGTAGCTCTGTTGGAAATAGCCAGGCAATACTTTTGCAAGCGGGTTTTTTTTCGTAAAAAAGATGACACCGCCAATACAGATGGTACGGTAACCTTCAGCTGCGAACCCAGATACGATATCCGGTGTATCAAACAGCCAGGTGTGCGGATGTGTCTTGAGTCCGGTATTCCGGGAATGAAATAGCCTTACATGAGATGCCTTATCTGTATTGGCAGGAGTCGGCATAAAACCACCAAAAAAAGCATGGTGCGCCGCATATGTAAAACTGCCTGGGGTATGACGTTTCTCCCACGGACCCGAACCACACAGATTAGGACAATTCTCCTCTTCCAGCTTGGCTACGTCATAGCGTAACGTATCCAGCGTAATCATTAACAGATCATGGGAGCCCACAATGGTGTTCATATCAGGCATGTTGAATAGGCTCCTCCTTTCGTAAAAGTTCCATTTCCCACTCATAGGTTCCGAGGCCATGATGCTCAACCCTGTATAACAGATCTCCAAATGGATTCACATCCAGCACATAGGCACGCCGATTCGAACCACTAGTAAGCATCACATCAATCCCGGCTGACCACGAGTTGGGAAATGCAGACATGGCTGCTTGCGCTGCCGACTGAACCAGCGACATCCGCTGTTCACCCAGCCCTGCTTCAGCAGGCAGCATACGTTCATTGCGCAGATGCAGATTGGTAATTGGCGTATGGCTCAGCCGCATAATCGCATGACCTGCCTGTCCACCCGCAACCAGTTGGCGGATATCATAGGCCCGTTGATCAAGCGTGGCTTTGGGCATCCATCGTTCAATCTGTGCACCTTCTGCACATAACCAGTTCATCAGCGTAGCAATCTCTTCACTGCGGGTATACTTGCGTAGACGTCCTTCATTGAAGAAAATCCTCTTGCCCTGTCTCTGTTCCATCCCCATCGTTGTTACAGCGATTTCATCACCCGTTCGGGGATTGATTTGATAGGCAACAACTCCTGAAGCCCCGGAGCCGTACGCAAGCTTCACAAACACACGATGCATCTCGGTAGCCTTCATTGAGCTACGCAAGTCCGTATAATTGCGGATTGGCTGCGAAGATTGAAGCGCAGGAGGTACATCAACTCCATGTGAAGATAGATGCTGCTGGCATGTTCTTTTGTCAAACATCAATTGGATCTCAGCGGGATCATTCATGAATCGGACTTCAGGCCATATTTCCCGAGACTCACGGCCGATTCGATCCAGACATGCTTTCCAACCACGAAACCACTGGGCAGGAGCGTAAATCCTTCCCCACTCCTGTTCCAGCGCAAGTGCCTGTTCTGCGGAAAATGCTTCTGTACCCATTCCACCCGTTAATGTTGATGAATCGTTCATAGCTCCAAGGAACAGTAGTTCACGTTCCACTTCCCAATCCTCTCCAGGAGCATCAATACGAATCAGGGGTACGGGCAGATTGGAATCTACTGTATCAGCGATGGTTCGACCGTGTCTCCAATTCTGGAGCAATTGAGCATATGGCAGTACAACCGCAGGTTTCAAACCCAATCTATGCCTCGCCTCTTGCAGCCCTTGTGTTCGTCGGTTATCAGGGTTTCCGATCAATAAAAAGGGCTGATCTTCCGTTAGATCAGGTACATCTATTGGTTGATGCAGACTCTCATTCATTTCCTTTACGCCTGACATCAACTATTCCGTTAACGATGGATAGCGCCAGTCATCCTCATCACTCTGTTGCTGGTCACTAACATCTACAGATATACCCAATTGGTTCCAGCGAATGATCATTTCATTGGTCATGTAATGGTAACTTAGATCAAGATGTTTCAGTTTCTTGATCTTGTCACTGGCAAGCAACGCCTTAGCCCCTTCATCGGACAACGTTCCTTGCGATAGATCCAGTACTTCAAGTTGATCCAGAATAGGTGCTTCAGCTGCTGCTTTGGCAATCTCATCCTGAATTTCACTGTCTTTCAGACCCAAGTAAACCAGCTTTGGAAACAATCCTTTTTCTAACAACGGGAGTACATCTTCAAGTGATCCATTGAAACCATAATTATCCACACCCAGGTACAGTTCCAGTTTACGCAATTCAGGCAACTTGGCATGGGTGATTGAAGATAAGACTTCTTTCGGGAGACCACCACAAATAATAATTAATTCTTCAAGCTTGGCATGCTGTAGTGGTTCCAGACTGAGGCCGCTACTGCCCATTACAGAGAATGATTTTAATTCTGGAAAAGCACCTAACAGTGGTGTGAGATTTGTCTGGATAATCCACGATACTTCACATTCTTCGAATCCCATATCTCCAATAAACAGTTTCTTCAATGACGGAAAGCTTGGAGCAGACTCGACGAGCGTACCAATAAACTCATCAGGCGAATTTTCATAAGCCTGCCCCCAATCTCCGATGACCAGACTTTCCAATGAGCTAGCCTCCGGTTTAGCTGCCAGTTCCTTAATTAATTTTTCCATACGAATGCCGTCCTCATAATCATCGTAAGATACAACAAGCTTCACTTCTTGCATGAGTAGATCCCTCCGTTTAAGGTTCATATGTGATTCGTTAGTTTGAATGTTAACCCATACCACACAAGGCTTGCAACTTCTTCCAACTCCAGTCCCAATGAGATTCCCAATCGTGCAATGTAAACCATTTCTCATGTAGGTACAAGAACATACGTTCTGATATGTAATCGCAGAAATAGCTATCTTCAATTAGGTATATGGATGGACCTTCACCTAACCCGATCAAATACTTCATTTCATACAAAAAGCGTTAATGGCGGATGAACCATCCCTTCGGAATGCTTCTGTCCTTCCATTAACGCTTTGATGTTCACATATCATGAAGTTAAATCAAGATGTTTCGTTTAGTCTCAGCCTTCAAGTCTGGATACAAGCGCTCTCAGCGCATGACCACGGTGGCTAATCGCCTGTTTTTGCTCAAGCGTCAGCTCTGCCATCGTCATCTCGTATTCAGGTACATAGAAGAGTGGGTCATATCCAAAACCGCCAGCACCTGCAGCTTGAGCCGTGATCCAGCCTTCCGCAGTGCCTTCCGATTCATACTTATCACCTGTTGTCGGATCGTACAGTACCAACGCACAGACAAAACGAGCCGGACTTAGTAGCGGCTGCTCGGTGTCCTCACCGGATTTCAACGATTCCAGTGTCTCCAGCAACTTCGCATTATTCTGTGCATCCGTTGCTCCTTCGCCTGCATATCTCGCTGAATATACCCCTGGCTCACCATCCAACAGGTCTACGCAAAGTCCTGAATCGTCTGCCAGAACAGGCAATCCAAGCGCATCACCAACCGCCTTGGCTTTCTTCCAAGCATTCTCCGCAAACGTTACGCCATCTTCTACCACATCCGGCAGCTCCGGGTAGTCAAACATGCTCTTAACCTCTTTGCCAAGCGGTGCGAAAGCATGAGCGAATTCACGGACTTTACCCGCATTACGGGTTGCAACAATGAGGATTGGGCTGTCCAAACTCATCTTAGGCTTCCCCTAATCCACGCGCGCCGATCTTGAGCGCAATCGGTCCGAGCACTTCTTTTTGACGCTCGATCATTTCCAGAATTCCCTGTTCGCCCAGTTCCAACATGGCGTTCAGCTCACGGCGATCAAATGGTGCTTCCTCACCTGTTCCCTGAAGCTCGACGTATTTACCGCCGCCTGTCATCACCAGGTTCATGTCCACCTTGGCTTTGGAATCTTCATCATAGTTCAGATCCAGTACAGGCTGTTCACCCACAACACCCACACTTACTGCGGCAATGAAATCCGTAATTGGGAACACTTGCAGTTTGTGCTGTTGGGAGATTTTGTTCACGGCAAGCGCCAGCGCTACAAACGCACCGGTAATGGACGTTGTGCGTGTGCCTCCATCGGCTTGAATAACATCACAGTCCAAGGTAATCGTACGCTCACCAAGAGCCTGCAGATTAACTACCGAGCGCAGTGCCCGACCAATCAGACGCTGAATTTCCATGGTGCGTCCAGTTAATTTGCCGCGATTGGCTTCACGTTGGTTCCGGGTATGTGTTGCACGTGGCAGCATGGAATATTCAGCTGTTACCCAGCCTTTTCCTTGCCCTTTCATAAAGGGAGGAACACGTTCCTCCACTGTAGCTGTACAGATCACCTTTGTATCTCCAACTTCAATCAGTACAGAACCCTCGGCGTATTTATTCATGTTCACTGTTAAATTCAGCGGGCGCAGCTGTTCGCTGGTTCGTCCGTTTGATCTCATATTTTCTGCCTCCTACGACTTAAGCATCCTGTAATGTTGAACTTATTCACACTTTTAGAGATTGTTCAAAAAGCTCGCTTTTGATTACGAAAAATGCCTTAAGGCATCATCAGCATCGAATATGGAATTCAGCCGAATAAGCATAAGCTTACGAAGTATGTTTCCTTCGGAAACATTGTAGTTGCTCACGTAGTTTGCCTACGCTCCGCTACTCCATTTCTAGCTTCATCCCATCTTCTCGGTCCTGAAAACCGATCTTTTTGAACACGTATTTTACGAATCCCTTATATTTTACCAAAGAGTTCGGTTAAAAGCATCCTTAAGCATTCTGCGTTCATTAAATCGGAATTTCGTTGATATATTCAGGCTTGGAAACCGGCGCACTGTAATCCCTGTTGTCGTCACCCATGACCGTTTTTTGGCCGTTCCATTCGATCTGTACTTTGGCATCCTTGCTTGCTGTGTTCTCCGCAGTGGTTAATACGACAGACTGTAACAGCTCGCTTGGCACGATATCCCCTTCGGCAAACATATCATCTTTCAAGGCAACCGTGACCGTGCCATCCTCTGCCGTTTTGACCGATTGCAGCTCCGTTCCGCCTGTCATGACCTCTTCCAGTTCTCCACCTTTGTCAGGTCCTTTGATGAGTTCGTTCAATGCTGCCTGCACCCGATCTTCACCAGGTGTAACCAGACGTGTCACCGGAACATAATATTGGATGCCTGCTGGTGAAGCAGCGGAGAAATAGACCGTGACCGGGCTGCTGTTCGTCACAAACGTATCACCCAGATCCAGATTGATTCCCACAGCCCGATTCAGCGGTTCAGGCAGCGGCGTGCTGTTTACCGGCATTTGCGTTAACTTTTTGCCATCCACCCAGATCTGCACATTCTCCACATCAGGTGTTCCCGTCAATGTCCACGTGACAGCTTCTAGCATTTTCCGTTCTTCCTTCGCATCATACTTGGCAAAATTACCCGAGAACTCAACAACCGCCAGCTTGTCATCCGCGTGAATCGTTACATTCTGCACAACCGTTCCCTGCGGGAGAACGCCCTGGAATCCTTCAGGCAGCATACCCGCATAGGCCCCGCCTGTGACAAGTGTATCCAGTGCTGTCTTTGGACTGCTTGCGTCTGTTCCAGAAGGAAGTGTCAGGGATACCGGAGCGAGCAGCCCCTGCTGGTCTTGCAGATATACCGTCGTTAATGGGAGCGTTGCGAGTGCACCATTTCCTTCGGCTGCCTGAATCATGGCTGCTTCCTGAATGGGCGGTGGTGGATCAACAGCTTCGGAAGACTGTGCTCCAAACATGCCGCAGCCTGACAATACCATAGGAATACTCAGCAGCGCTGCTGCCGATACCGTACGCAAAGATTGGATCTTTCTCATGATCACGTTCCCCCTCATCATTTTTACAGTTTGTACTACCATGTATACGAGCCTTTGTCCAAAAAATAACTAAAAGATAATCGCTTTGCTGAAAACTTATATATTATCTTAAAGAAACGTAAAACAGGTTAATAACGTATTAGGAAGCAAGAGTAGGGACATTGCTAACTTCAGAGGAGGAATCGCCCATGGAACATCCTGAGCAAGAAAAAATCCCTTACAGCCTGAATAGCCGCAAGGTCGCGGAGGCAACAAGGGAATGGCTGCATAAGCGGGGCGTCACGATCCCTGAGATCGCAGAGCTGGTCATGTTATTGCAGAAAAAATATTATCCAGGTCTTACGATGGAAGAATGTATTGAAAATGTGGAGATGGTTCTCCGTAAACGCGAGGTACAGAACGCTGTTCTGACCGGGATTCAGCTTGATATTCTGGCAGAACAGGGGCAGCTCATATCTCCTTTGCAGGAGATGATTGAGAACGATGAAGGACTGTATGGCGTGGATGAGATTTTGGCATTCTCCATCGTCAATGTATATGGCAGCATTGGATTTACGAATTATGGTTATGTGGACAAGCTGAAACCAGGGGTGCTTGAACGACTGAATGACAAGAGCCTGGGCCCTGTCCACACGTTCTTCGATGATATTGTCGGTGCGATTGCATCGGCAGCAAGCAGTCGGATCGCACATCGCAAACAATCCGAGCTTGAAGAAGCACTGGGAGAAAAACCTGTCAGTGATGACGCTGTATAATGCGTAACCCGTTTCATATCTGAAGCCATGTGGAACATTGGACATGTGTGGATGCTTCGTGAAATAACTGTTTGAGGAAATAACTATTCATGAAAAAAGCGGCCTGATGGCCGCTTCTTTTGCATGTGTAACGAACATATTGGATAATCCACATGTTATTATTTCAGATGTTTAGGTCGTACCGTTCCCACCAAACCAAAACCTTCAACCCAATTCTGCTCGGAAGGTGAACCAGATGTTGCCCGTTTCGGTCCAATCGTGATTTCCGGGCCTTTGCGTTCTCGCAACATGCCACGCAGCACAGTGATTCCAACGATGCTGAGTCCGGTAAATACATACATCATCCGCATGATGATATTGCCAGAATCCGTTCCGGTAACCATGCCGTGAACCAGCAGACCAATGAACACCGGATAGGACAACAGGTGGAACATGAACCACCATTTACGGCCCAGCTTGTTCCGCAGATCACTGGATAACAGGACAATCACTAATCCGTAGAAGGCTAACGTTCCCAGACCACTGCCGATCGGATGCACGGAAGCTGTAAAAGGAATCAGAAGTTCTCCCCAGGTAAACGGGCTATAGTGATCAATATATAACGTTAATGCGTGCACGAGTCCAAGTCCGAAGGCGAGCCAGGTCGTTCGAGTATGCCATTTGAACATGGCTGCTTTTGGTTTACCTTTGGCCATAGGCATCCCTTGCGCAATGCCCAGAAACACACCAGCAAAGAGCAGTACATAAGCAGCTATCCCACTAATTCGAATGATATTCCACGTCGGCAGGTAATCTACAATCCATTGTGCCATAACCGGCTCCCCCATATCTGTTAGACTTGTCCTCGTTTATATCAGACTGAAGCGATGATCCGGATCAAAACCGAGCCAGTGCTCAGCAAGCGTATCCGTATTCCCTCTAAAATAAGTAATCCCTTCCCTTGTCATCCACAGGACGTCATGCCGATCGTAATGTCGGTTTAACCAGCCCACGGCTTCGGCACTTCCCAGAATGCATACCGTCTTGGCAATGATCTCGCATTGCGAAGCATGCTGTCCCATAACGGTACACTGCAATACGTCCGTATCTGCCGACTCCATCGTCCGGGGGTCAATGAGGTGGTGTGCACAGCTTCCATCCGTATTCTGCCATTGTCTGCGGGAAATACCCGAAGTGGCAACAGCTCCTCGCTGTAAACGAACCACACCTGACACATTCTCCTGATCATGCAAAGGATCTGCTACTTCCAAGGTCCACTGGGGATGGTCTGATGTGCCCCATACTTGGATATCTCCACCCGCGTTAATCAGACCCGCTGGAATATGCAATGTTCGCTGCAACCAGTCTGCGATACGCTCCACTGCCCAGCCCTTAACAATGCCTCCCAGGTCCAACTCAGCTCCGGGGTCCAGATGAACCATCCGACTACCTTCCCGCTGAATCCAGCTCGGACGGCTGTGGTCATATCGATCTTCCATCCCGCCTGATGATTCAGGTGTTCTCGTTCGCAATATGCGTTCAATTAATGGACGTTGCAATTGTCGTTGCTGCACCTTCTCGAAGCTTAGATCATATCCCGAAGCCTGAAGAGCCTGCGAGATACCCGGTTGAAAAATCCCTTCAGTCAGTCCAATATATCCATAGGCTAGACTCAAAACTTCATCCATCGCAGCGGAGATGGGCATCCATCCGGTCGAACCATTCAGACGATTCAGTTCACTGTCTGCCACAAATCGGCTGAAGCGCTGCTCCTGCGTCTCAAACCAATTCTTCACCACGGTTGCTGCATGTTCAGCTTCTTCCCGCCCAGCGGACAGTTGCACTTCAACATCCGTGTTCATCGCACGGAATTGAAATCGGAGCGGACGAGCAACTTGCTCTGTGCGGCTCATGATGCACCTGTACGTGACTGATAGCTGCCACTGCTGTATCCGGAGTCTGTACTTTGGTTATTTTGTCCAAAACGCTGAGAATCTGAATAATTATCCTTGTTACTCACGCTCTGATCTGGCTGAGCTGCTTGTGTGCTATCAGATGTTCCATTATATTGACTATCATCATTGTCATTGTCCTGCGTGTTCCAGTTGTTGCTGTCCGTTGTACTGTTGATCCATTCATCCATCACATCATCATGCGTATCCACTTGGCTTGAAGCAGTAACACTTGTATCTGTGCCATTCGCTGCTGCATAGGCCACATCAAAGGCATCCGAAGTTCTTACATATTGAAAGAGTGCAGCCACAGTCAACGTTGCTGCCGCTGAAGCTTGCCATTTTCTCCATTGATTCCGTTTTCTTCTGGTCATCGCTCTTCCCTGCTTTCTTTAGCGAAGTTCATAGATGTATCATAGGCGCGCTGGCTTAAAAATAGATGAATGAACCGTTAAGAAAGGCTAAAAAGACCCCGAACAGGTGAATTTCCTGTCCCGAGCCTCTATATAAGATCGTATTATCATTTCATATCGATATCATCATTCCGTTAAAATCGAAAATAGAACGCGCCATCCGGTTGTTGCTCTTGCTTCACTACTTCGCGTCGAATTAACTCCTGCAAATGGGCTAACGTCTCACTCATGGCAAACCGCAGTTGATGGGTACCCAGCCGATTCCCAAACATGTGCACACAGATGTCATAAGCATTCGCCGGTGACTCCTGAATTCGCTCCGTCATCTTCTGAAGACGTTCCTCGTGATGAGCCAGCAATTGAACTGTCCGTTCGGTGAACTGGGCAAAAGGATTCCGATGCCCCGGATACGCCTGCTTGACGTTCAGCTCCCCGAGACGTTGCAATCCTTCCATATAAGACAATAATGGCTGAGGGTCACTGCCGGGTTGCAGACTGATATTTGGTGAAATCTGTGGCAAAACTGCATCTCCGCACAGAATCTCCATGGACTCCGGCGCATAAAAGGATAAATGGCCTGGGGCATGTCCACCCGTCTCCACAGCAACCCAACGTCTCCCGCCCATATCGAGCCACTCGCCATCTTCAATGGGTGTCACATTTGGAAGTGGCGTGATCTGCGAAGTAAATGCCTTCATATGTTCATGTATCTGCTCAGTCTTGTCTTCCGGCATACCATGACGACCATAAAAATCAGGTAATTTTGTATTAATGCGTGAATCTGGTCCCCACATATAATCGGCCTCTTGGCGGGAGCGTGTGGACATTCGAACGGGTGCCCCCATCATCTGTTGCATCCAACCCGACAACCCAAGATGATCGGGGTGATGGTGGGTGAGTACAATTTGACGAATATCGCTAAAGGTCCGGCCAAGATCTGCCAGTGCTTCACTCCACTCCTGTTCTGTTTCCGAATTACGCGGTCCCGGATCTATAATGGTTATCTTTCCATCCGGTTCTGATAACACATAACTGTTCACCCATCGTAAGGGAAACGACATGCTGATCTTAACCCGGTGTATGCCCTCTGTCATGGGCATCTCTTCTGTTCGCTTCATGTTATCCCCCTTCCAGACTGTCTCTGTTCACTCGACAGGACGACGACCCACAAAAATCATGCGTGGAGAAGTCTGCTCGTCATATTTCTCTTCGTCATAGCCGCCATGTACCTGATCTACCCGGAGTCCGGCGGCACTTAACATCTGACTCAGTTGATCCCGTGTGTACAACTTCACACGCTCCTGATATACCCGCGGTTCATGTCCGGATGCGGTATCCGTAATGCGAATCTCCTTTTGCACAAATCCATCCTCAATCTTGCGATACTCCTCAATCCGCTGCCCCTCATCCTCTCGGACGGAGTGTGGCACCAGATGCCGAGTCACATAAGCCGTATTCATAAAATCAATTATAAAGCTGCCACCCGGGCGAAGCATACGATGAATGGCATGTAATACTTTCAGTTGTTCTCCGTCCTCCAGGAAATAACCAAACGATGTGAACAGATTAACTACAGCGTCAAAGCCACCTTTCAACGGCAGTTCACGCATGTCTGCATGACACCACGATACTCGGTGTTCGGTGTCCATTAGGCGCGCTTCACGTAGAAGCACATCGGACAGATCAACTCCGGTCACTCGTAATCCCGCATCAGCAAGTGCCAATGAGTGCCGTCCCATACCGCAGCATAGATCCAATACTTCAGAGTTAGGCTCAAGCTTCAACCAATTGATCATTTTATGTACTTCCTGATAGGCACCCTGCACATCCCGGTGCTTGTATACGAGCAGATAATCTTCTCCAAAACTCTTTTCATACCATTCCGTCATCCATTCTCGCCCTCCACTTGGTCACTGGCTCTCTATCTGTAGTACGCTTTGTACAGGCCTGATCATTTCCCCTAGCTTTAATGTATTGTAACGTCTTTATTCTGCAAACTCAAAAAATTCCAGTAGATCATCTAGGGTGTGTCTAAAAACTCTGAAGGAAGCGGATTTTGCCAAATTTTCGTTCCAAGCCAGAAAGTTATCCGCCGGCGTGCCGGGGCACGTCAAGGGAAAGTGACGCAGCAGGGGGCGAAAAGGCGGTAAAAGAGGTACTTCAGTGAGTTTTGAGACACGTCCTACATTGAAGAGCCAAAATGCACACGAGGGAATACTCTGTTTATTGAATGTACAACATTATTAAAATGTACATAATTAACCTTGAGCACTTAAAACATGTACATAAATGAATAATATTTACACAAATCAACGTTAATAAAAACCCAGCTTTAATAGAAAGAACCGTTTGAATAAAGAAGGTAGCCAGAATTTTATTCTGGACTACCTTCTTTTCCTATCTTTATTTCAGTTAACTTATAGCTTATTTTTGAATCGTATTCTGTTCATTAATTTTAAATACATAATCAAAAAAATTCGAGGAATAGAAGTTTTTCCCTTCTTAGAGAGGTTGTTTAACATAATCTGTAGAGGTATCTATTTATAAGTCTCAAATATTGTCTGTAACAGTTAATCTGTTATGGATCTGATTCATGAATTTTTAAGTGGCAACAACGCTTACATTAAAATCAAAGGAAATATCCTCATTCTAAATATAATATATAGGTTTAAAAATACATTTACTTTAATTCGATTATGTAAGGTTGCTATTTGATTTGATAAGCTTATATATGCCAATTGAGCAATATTTTTGTAAGTACAAGATTTTCAAAAGGAGAGGGCATAAATTGAAAAAACTTAAAACCACACATAGTAACACTGCGGATGCTGCATCTTCTGTCCGCCTCCCATGGGTAGGGCTAATTCCGCTTGCCTTAGCTGGATTTATAAGTCTCTTAACTGAAATCATTCCGGCTGGTTTATTGCCACAGATAAGCGAAGGACTTGGAATCTCAGAGGCATTAGCTGGGCAATTCATAACGTTGTATGCCCTTGGCTCTGTCTTGGCAGCAATTCCCCTAACTACAGCTACACGCGGTTGGCGGAGGCGGCCACTGTTGTTGCTAAGCTTGATTTGTTTTTTCTTGTTTAACAGTGTTACAGCTCTATCTTCCAGTTACACAATAACTCTTATTGCCCGATTCTTGGCAGGTGCAGCCGGAGGTGTTTTGTGGGGAATGTTAGCAGGTTATGCTAGCCGCATGGTACCTGATTCGCTCAAAGGTCGAGCTATGGCGGTAGCAGGAATAGGTACACCTTTGGCTATGGCGCTTGGTGTCCCCGCAGGAACAATACTCGGTAATCTTGTAGGCTGGCGTACAGTTTTTGGAATCATGTCAGTGTTTACTGTCTTGTTAATCGTCTGGATACTCTTAAAAGTTCCAGACTTTGCTGGTCAATCAACGAATAAGAGACTTCCCCTTCATAAAGTTTTCGTTAAACCGGGGATTCGCCCTATCTTGTTTGTCGTACTAATATGGGTACTAGCTCACAATATTCTATACACATATATTACGCCTTACCTCGCTCAAGTTGGGCTTGGTCAACGTGTTGACATTATACTATTTGTTTTTGGTATTGCATCGGTTGTGGGGCTCTGGATTACAGGAATATGGATTGACCGCATGCTTCGTCCATTGATACTATGCAGCCTTGCGGGTTTTGCCCTAGCATCTATGATGTTTGGGATAAGTAGCAGTCAGCCAGTAGGGATCTTTTTGGCTGCTGCATTGTGGGGGCTGACTTTTGGCGGAGCCGCTTCACTGCTTCAAACGGCTGTAGCTGAAGCTTCTGGTGATAATGTGGACGTGGCTCAGTCTATGCTGGTAACAGCATGGAATTTGGCTGTAAGCGCTGGCGGGTTAATTGGTGCGGCCCTTCTTGTAACAGTTGATGTCCTCTCATTTCCATGGGTTATGCTTATTCTCGTACTCATTGCGCTACTCGTAGTATGGAAAGCGAAAGAACATGGATTCACAACAAAGAGTGGATAGACTCATTTTTCAACTCTTCGAGAGATGGAATGATGGGTTTATAATCAATGGGTGAAGACATAACAATTAGAATCGTATACGTTCCATATTTATCACAGTCATTGCCGAACTCTTCAAGTGCGTATGTAGAGTCGGCAATGACTTTCATTAAAAAATTGTGTTCTCCGCTTATACGATGACACTCGACAACAAAGGGGGACGACCGAGCAAAATCGAGAAAAATATTACAGTTTCTAGTACTAAACAGGAAATAGGCGGCAACATTTTTTCCGGTTTTTTGCGGAGAAATGATCGTGCGATATTCCTGAATAATTCCCTTTTCCTCCATCCGTTTGACTCTTTCCGTTACAGCAGGTTGGGATAGCCCCACCAATCTACCGAGTTCAGTCATGGAAATCCTAGCTTGATTTTGAAGGTGTAAAAGGATTTGGTTATCAACATGATCCACTCTAAGTATCCTCCTTATAATTTAAAGGTATTATTATATTATCTTTTATACAAATTAATTTATCAATTCATGGACATCAAAGCCGTATTCATAAAATCAATTATAAAGCTGCCACCCGGGCGAAGCATACGATGAATGGCACGTAATACTTTCAGTTGTTCTCCGTCCTCCATTCTCGCCCTCCACTTGGTCACTGGCTCTCTATCTATAGTACGCTTTGTACAGGCCTGATCATTTCCCCTAGCTTTAATGTATTGTAACGTCTTTATTCTGCAAACTCAAAAAAATTCCAGTAATTTTCCAACATTGAAGAGCCAAAATTCACACGATATAATGTTAGACATATGCCTGTAAATCGGTTAATTATAAGAGGTTGTTCAAAAAGCAACAGGAGGTGTTCTTATGATTCGCATCGGACTTACCGGATGGGGGGATCAGGAAGATCTCTATCCAAACCGTACCAAAGCCAAAGACAAGCTCAGTCTATACGGACAGTACTTCTCCACCGTGGAGGTGGATAGTTCCTTCTACGCCGTTCAGCCGCGGGATCGAATGGCACGGTGGGCTGCAGAGACGCCCGAATCCTTTGCTTTTATCATCAAAGCCTATCAGGGAATGACCGGACATTTACGGGGCAAGCCCTACTTCACCAGCACGTCGGAGATGTATAAGGCTTTTCGGGAATCACTGGAACCGGTCATTGAAGCCGGCAAGATGCAGGCAGCCTTGTTTCAATATCCGCCCTGGTTTGAGTGCAATAAGGACAACGTGAAAGAGCTTCGTGAAGTGAAACTGAGAATGGAAGGTATTCCGTGTGCCCTCGAATTTCGTCATCGTAGCTGGTATGAAGGTGACATGCGAGAGCGCACGCTTGCGTTCCTGAAAGAGCAAGGATGGATTCACAGCGTCTGTGACGAACCTCAGGCGGGTCCAGGTTCCATTCCCATCGTTCCACAGGCGACGGATTCGGAGATGACACTGGTTCGCATGCACGGACGCAACGTGTCCGGCTGGCATCAGAATGGTGCGCCCAATTGGCGCGAGACCCGTTATTTGTACCGTTACAATAAGGAAGAGCTGTTGGAGTGGAAAGGTTATCTGGAGCAATTGCAGGAGCAAAGCAAGGATGTCTACGTTATTTTCAACAACAACTCCGGTGGCGATGCAGCGGCGAATGCCCAGATGATGATGGACCTGCTGGACCAGCCAGTGAAGCCTTTTCCTGACCGTACTGAACCAGAGCAGGAAGAAGGACCGGAGCAACTGGAGCTATTTTAATGCGTGCTAAAAACGGAGTTATTCATATTATTGGGTGAAGGTAAGTGTATTTATATATTGTTATTATGCAGATCAGATTCGGGATTGGAATAAAACTAAAAGCGGCAAGCCTGAGGGCATTGCCGCTTTCTTTAGCTGGTAATCTACCTATAGAAGACTATCCACATACATTCGTTTCGTTGCGTCAAACATCAGCGCTGTGCGGCTGTAACCGAAGAATCGATATGCGCCTCACGGAGCTGCTGATTCATTTTATGCGCTTCAATGCCAGCCAAGAGCACAATGCCAATCCCGTGGGTATCGTTCAGATTCCATCCCAGATCATCGCGATAATACAAGGCGGTAAACGAGTACCCCGAACCCCGGCATACCCCGTATATATTACCTTTATAATCAATCGACAAGCGCGTTATGCCTTCCCATCCTTTGCGTACGGCCTCCAGATAAGGCTCAGGCTGTTCCAGCCAGCCTTCCCGAATACCACGGGCATAAGCGTAGATGAACATGGATGTGCAGGAGGTTTCTTCATATGAATCCGGGCGGTTCAGCACCTGATGCCATAGTCCATTTCCCCCTTGCAGCGCCAGATAACCTTGACTTAAATCACGATAGAAAGTTAGCAGTTCCGACCGTTTCACATGATCATGTGGCAGGATGGATAACAATTCGGTTAAAGAGAAGAGCACCCATCCGTTCCCGCGTCCCCATGGAATACCTGTCGCCCGACCACGCACAAAATCATACACATGGGACATGATTTGTTGATCGGGAAGGTAGAGGTATTTACGGAACATCAAGAACTGATTGACCGCATCATCCCAATACGTCGCATCACCTGTCAACTGACCATAACGCATTAGAAAAGGTGTACTCATGTACAAGTCATCACACCACATCGTCTCCTGACGCATCTCCCCACTGCCGCGAACCCGGTAAAAGGCACCATCCTCCAGACGCTCCTGCTCATCCGTAATGTAACCCGCAATCCGATCCGCGGTATCTCTTCCCCCACGAATATCGCCAAACTCCATCGCAGCAAGCAGCGTAGACCCAAACGAACCGCAATCATCCAGGCTGTCGATGGCAGACAGTTGATTATTGATTCCTGCCGCACCGTACCCTTCCCGATCCCACAGACCATAGCGGTCAAATGAAGTACTCAGTTCAATATGTTGCCGTACATACTGAATGTAATCATCTCGTCCCAATTCCTGTCCCGTCTGGAGAAGTCCAAGCAGGGTAACTCCAAGCGGATAATTCCACTTTCCGTAATGTGTATTTTCCAGGTAAGGACGAACATGGGTGTCGGGAAGATCTACCCGCCAATACACACCTTGTGCGCCATCATCAAATACGGTATCGGTTCTCACGATGTCGGCGTGGGATGGTTCAGCACCGGGAGCAAACACACCTGTGTACAGCCAGGGATCAGAGCACCCTGCAACCGGATGAGGCGATTTCAGTCTCCAGCCTGTGGAACCCGAGCGCTCGGCATCTTCCAACGTGAATCCCCATGAGCAGCCAAGTGTTTGGATTTCACCTTTTGCGATCAAATCAGAGGAACCGTAACCTCGCGGGAGTTCAACTTGAAAGTTACCACTACCTCCAGCAGAGTATACTTCCGTGCCATCCACATACAGGGTCAAAGCTCCATCATGAAACCCTTGTAAAATAACTGGCTTTGATCCTGGCAAGGTTACATCCAATCTGGACCATGCGTAGGCAACAGCGGGCTTTTCTGTACCAAAGATCCGGGCAAATGAACCTGCGCTCTGCTCCTCATCTGTCCACCCTCTTCGCGGATACCAGGAAAGGCCCGTTTCTTCTTCCGTCATGCCGTCACGAGGAAGAGATAATACAGGTTCATCGACGGGTTCCGAATATAACCAGCCTTCCTGACCCTGACGATCTGCCCCAGGAGTGAGGAAGTGCAGCGGGAAATTTTTGAACGAGGCTGTTCCGTAGATACCGCCGAATCCCACTTCTGTTTTGACAAAACACAGCAACACATCATTCCAGCCATAGTTAACGGAAATTGGAATCTGGGTTCTTCGCTCGGGAAATAACTCCTGCAACAACTCGGACTTGAATACCTCTTCACCGTTCACGTAAATCGTCACCGGACTATAACAGTTCAGGCCCGTATTTAACGTTGTATTCTGCTCGCTCCATAACTTGCCCCATACATACACGTATTGCCCAGCACGCACCTCTAGGCATTTCTCATTCAGATTCAGGTCGTAGCGATAATCCCCTAGCCTGCGGAAACCTCCCTGATGATAAGCTCTGAACAAAAAGGAATGTTTCGGATGATCACCAATATAACGCTGAGCCACCGTAGTTAATATATCTGGAATTGAATCGTACACCTTGCCTGCAATCGCCTCGTTCTCATGAAAATAACGAATGATCGTCAGCTCCCTTCCTTATACCTTGATTCGTTCGCTTAGCCGCAATGTCTCTCCGCCTTGCACTTCAACAACCTGCTGGTCAGTCGTAAACCAAACCGGGATGGCAGACGGATTATGGATGATGGATCGATCAGCTGAACACTCCAGTCGTTGCACTGCTTTCCAGTATGCAATCACTTCGATGTTTGTCGCGTACCAGATATCGTCCCTGCCGCCAATCTGCTCACCAAACTGTTCGATGATCTCCCAATTGTCGTTGTCATTGAACTCATAACTGTGACCCCAGACGTAGAGTAATAGTGGTGTACCTGTTTTGGAATGTTGGATAAAACGTTTGGCATGCCCCGCCAGATCATGGTTATGATGACACGTCGGATGCCATTCAAGCGGCCGATCTGGCAACGTGTATCTGTCATGTGATTCAACGGTACGGGCATAATCAATGCCGAGCCACTCCAGCTTGGTACTTAACGCACGGTCATACCCTCCGTTGGGATAAGCCATGCCTCGTACCGGATAACCGACGAGTTGCTCCAATGCTTTTCGGTCTTCGATAATCTCTTCAGTCAATAGTTCATTCGGAACATAAGGCAGCGTAGGGTGAGTAACCGTGTGAACGGCTACTTCATGCCCCGTATAAAGTTCAGCGACTTCCCCAGCCTCAATGCGGCCTGGATTACCCAGGGTACCGGAGTTCAGATTAAAGGTTCCCCGCAGACCATACCGATTACAGATCTCCACCAGTCTGCGATCATGCACCACTCCATCGTCATAACTGAGCGTTAACGCTTTCATCACACCACCTGGATAGCGGTCAAACTGAATACGATGTCCCATTCCTTACTTCCACTCCTTTATCCCAATTCTTCAACAGGTACATGACCTGCATCCTGTAATCGATGATGTTCCGAATCAAAATACGTACCTTCCAGCAGGCCGATCAATGTGTTGGTAATTCGCACTTCAATGTCGTTGTCTCCCGGACGCAACCAGGAGGCCTCTCCCTTCCAACGATACGGAGACCAGCATCTTACACCCAGGCTATGTCCGTTTACCCGCACTTCCACCACATCCTGCACACGCCAATCGCTAAATTCCAGTTCAAACGAGGTAATATCTTCTCTTGACTCATCCAGCCAGAACGTACGTTTATAACTCATTTCCCCGGCAAAATGGGGATACAGCGGCTGCGGTTCAGGTCCGATACAAAGGGCCGTGTCCGACTCCCGCACGAGCGAAGCCATGCCTTCATGATGGAACTCCACGCCGAATCTTCCCTGTAGATACAAGGGATCAACGATACCATCCTCATCTTTCGTTACCTGCACAATCACCGTCATTTCGTTGAGACCGCTATGCAGAAGTTCCGTAATCTCACATGCGATGTTATTGTGGTCGGTTATTTCGATTGGATCGAATTGTTCCTTTTCAAGCGGTTGCCCATTAATCTCCATCGACCAAGTGCCCGAAATCGCCGCTCTGTCCATAAATAAAAGGCATGCAGGCAATGCCGTTCTCAGCTCAAATGTGGTCGTATATCGACACTCGATCGGATAAGCAATAGATGATTTTTTCGGTGTGCCAAATACCTGATTAAACTGGACTGGCAGATGCTGCTGCTCCGATAATTCTGCCGCCTGATCAATAAACGGTTTTACAGCTACATGCTGGCTTTCCAGAATCACACCATTAACATTGGAAGCCTGAAGATGGAATTGTCCCATTCGCAAAATGTTAGGCTGCACCGTTTCCAGTCGCCATGGCCCTTCCGAAGGAACTCTGATCTTACTGGCTTGACTGGCCCCTGCCGAAACATCCGCTCCGAACGCCGAACCCATTTTGTCTGTTACATCCAACTTCGCTGTTAATGCCTCTTCCTTCACAGCTTGTAAAGTAAGACGAACAGCATGTGCTTCATAAGGCGCCAGCGTTAGTGAAATGCACCATTCCCCGCCACTGCTCGTATACGGTAATGTCTGAAGCTGCCCTGTCTCCAGATCGAGTCGTTCTGCCAGGAGACAAGTGTTCTCTGCCAGCTCCTCTCCATCCCACAGCTGTCTGGCAACCAGCTTTAATTGCCCCTTCAATTCCTGACCCTCCTGATTGGTCAAGAAAACCATGTGTTCTCCAGCCGACAATTGACGGGTGTGCATCAGCAGGGAGGCACTTTCCTCCTCCATGATCCAGCAGATGGGTTCAGGCAGTACCTGATCGAGCAAGAGAGAGATCAGCTCGAGCGAAAAGTCATCTCCCTGCCCTGTTCCTGCGGGTAGAAAATAGGAATTCCCCTCACCCTGATGCCACATGGTTTCACGGTTATCGTGATCTGTTGTCACGTTACGTCCCCAGTACACCTCTTGCGCCTGCTCGCCCGCACCAAAGAACTGGGCAGCTTCCTCCCCCTCCGGACTTCCCGGCTGAATGGCAATATGCGGAGGCATCCCAACAGAGATGACAGTTCCTCCCTGTCGAACGAATCTCTTCACCTGTTCCCAAGCCACAGACTCCAGATTCAACATCGGTGGCAAGATCAGTACGTCATAACGGGCAACACCGATCTGAATGATGCCATCCGTTAATTCAGCTTCAGCCAACAATTCGGGGTCAAGGTGGTCATAGTCCCGTCTGTTTTCGAGCAGATGTGTCGTGATCCTCATCCAGTCCTTCGTTAGACGATCCAGTTGTACCCGCTCGGCTTCGTCCTCGCCGCTATATTCAAATCCATGCAGCGGATTGCCCATCAGACTCCAGAATGTCGTCGTTGGGTCAAGCACGGCAATACGGATGTCTGCTGTTCCGGTGCTCATGAGATAGCTCAAACGTCCGGTGTAATCCCCCAACTGCCGGAAATGCTTCCAATAAGGATTCTGCAGAAATTGAGACGGTGGTGCGTCATGCTTCGCAAGCCCACCAATCGTATAGAAAAAGGCGTGAAAGTTATAAAAATTGGTGCCCATGGCGGCCATGCGATCAATCATCCACTTGGCATCCTGTAGCGTCATCGACCAGCCTACACTGTGAAAACATTCAATCAGATTGCGACTTCGGCCCAGCTGTCGGGCAAGCGAACTGACCATCTTGGGATTGTCACGCATCTTTTGGCCGTATCGTTCCAGAATCCACGATAAGGACCGTCCAATTTTCTCATGTGCCGAATCCCCCCCTGGCATATGGCTGAACAACTGGGTCGTCATCCGTACGCCAGGCACTTCGGCCGCATACTGGATTCCTGCTTCCTCACACCAATCATGCACCTGTTTGTGATAGGACTCCCGGAGAAGCAGGTGCAGCGACTGGTAATAGTCATACCGAATTCGATGCGCGTCCGGAACATCACCATATAACAGGGCCGGTAGCGAATCGATCAGACTATAACCACAACGCTCACTGAAATAACGGGGAAGTTGTGGCGACCAGGGGATACGACCCAATGGTGCGATCTCATCCGAGAACATACCTTTGATTACGCTTTCAAATTGATCTCCAACCGCTGACTTATAACGCTCATGTGTCAGTTCAATAAAACGACTCATCGCTTCCTTGTGGCAAGGATCAACAAAGTTGCCGTAATATTTGAAATCATCGATCTCTTTTTCCTGAAATATAATCAACTCCCAATCACCTGCCGGAACTTCCCACAACACGCGGAATGCTGTTCGGTAGGTGAAGAACCGCTTACGGTTATACGATGTGAGTCCGGTCTCCTGATAGACCTGATCGGTCTGGATATTGCCGATTTTGCTGCGCAGATCGATGGACCCATGCCACAGACGCTTGCCCTGTTCATCCTTGGGAATCGCCTTGGCAACCAAGACTCGTCCCCACGGTAACTCCAGCTCCACAGCTTCTCCGCCCTGAACCACCAGTTGGTGATGCACGAGCTGTCGCTGCTTCGCTTCAGGGAAATCAAGGGTCACTTCCCCACCAGCCATCCCGCTTGGATATGGATATTCGTCATATAACCATACCTGCATGCCATGGTCGGCAGCTGCCCGCACTGCAACCCGTACCTTATCGAACCATGCTTCAGAGAGATAAGGAATCTGTAGTCCCTGACGTGGACAGATGAAGAATCCACCTACACCTTGCGCCGCCATCTCAGCCACTTGCCGCTTAATCTGTTCTTCTTCCATATCCCCGTTCCAGAACCAAAAGGGATGGACCCTGTACTGCGCCTCGGGATTTTCAAAAGCATTCCCGTTCCACATGTTGCCTTCCTCCCTGCATGTTCAAGAGTAGTCGTTAAACTTTACCAATAACGTTCATTTCAGTTTATATAGGTTTGTTTTGTTTTGATTATACATCAAAAACCATATTCAGGAAGTCGTATTTTCCAGAAATTTGGATGAAATTTTGTTCATGGATCAAGCCATCACAGCGATAAGAAAAGCCCGGCTGTTTCCGTTACGCTGAAAGTACGGCTACCGGGCTTTGGCTTATACGACTACTTCAGTGCAGCGTACAGTTCATTGACTTCTTTCACATAATCGTCTCCGCCGTTATTCTTCCACAGGGCAACAGCATCTTCGAATCCTTTCTCATCAATCTGACCTACGATATATTTGATCCGCGCATCGTTGATGATATTGTCCAGCTGCGGTCCTTTCTGAGCGTAAACATCAGAGATCAGCGGTTCGCCAGGATTGGCGATGACAATCTCTTCGTTGGCTTTCTGCACCTGTGCAACCTTTTCACGGACAGGTGTCTGTTGTACACGAAGCGTTCTGTCTTCCGGCACAAACATCAAAATCTGATTTAAGCCTTGCAGGTCGCGAAGCGCAAGCTTGTCAGTGCTCGGTATGATGTAGTCTTCTTTTTTCTCGTATTGCTTACCTTCCAGTCCGTTGTACAACAATGCCTGCAATTCCGGTTCATTCAGCTGATCCAGAAAGCTCAGTACCTTCTTCAGGTCTTCTTCCGTTTTGACACTGCTTTTGGAGATCGCAATCAGGCCGGAGTAGCCAGACGTTGGCATATCACGCAATCCCTTTGGACCTTCCATCGCTTGCAGCACATCCACACGTCCTGTCGCATTTGGGTCTTTATCGAGTATTTTCTGATCCATCCGCTGCGCATTATCTGCTACATCCACCATGACACCTGCTTGACCATTCACAAATGGATCAGGAAGTTTCGTTGCATCCATCACGGCAAAGTCCTTGTTGACCAGACCTTCACTATAGATTTGCCGGAAAAATTTCAGAGCTTCCATGTATTCTGGTGTCTCATGCGCCGGAATCAGACCTCCGCTGCCATCATCTCCCCATTTGTTGGGTGCACCGAACCATACCTGCATGTTATCCCATGGACCCGTGAATTTGCTGGCAACCAGACCGTACGTATCATCCTTGCCGTTACCGTCTGGATCATCCTTCGTGAACGCTTTTAACAAATTATAAAATTCATCAATCGTCTTTGGCTCTTCCAGCCCCAGATTCTCCAGCCAATCTTTGCGGATTGTGACCCCATTACGTCCTAGGGCACGTGCCCGGTAGATCCCATAGGTTTTGCCATCGATTGACGCATTGTTGGTGATGATTTCATTCATTTGGCTCAGATTCGGATAATCTTTCAGATAAGGACCAAGCTCCCAGAATGCTCCGGTTCGGGCCGCATTAATGAAACTTGGAGACTTCCCTAACACCACCATAATCTGAGGCAGCTTTCCCGAGGCCAGTGTAATGTTGAATTTGTCTTCATACGAGCTGCTTGGCACCCACTGCAGGTTCACATCCACCTTGGTCAGTTCTTCAAGCTTCTGTATGACCGGGCTGTTCTCCGGCGGATTCTCCGCTTCGAAGTTCGGAAGCATAATGGTAATCTCGTCAGTTCCACCCGCAGCGGTCCCTGAACCTGCTTTGTCCGTGGAGCATGCTCCCAGAATTGTACTCAATACCAGTGACGCAGAGAGTAACAGTGCACCTTTTTTGAATCCCGTTTTTTGTCCCATACGTTCTCCCCCTTGGCTTTAGCCTTTGATTGAACCTAACATGACACCTTTGGCAAAATGCTTCTGCAAAAACGGATACACCAACAAAATCGGGATGGTACCTACAACGATCACCGCCATTTTGATCGACTGCTCTGGTGGCTGAACAAAATTGGGGTCCATGTTAGCCATATCTCCGACACTGGCTTGTGAGAGCAACACGATCTGTCTCAGCATGACTTGTAACGGCCATTTGTCACTGTCGGAAATGTACAGCAGTGCCGAGAAAAAATTGTTCCAGTGGCCTACGGCGTAGAACAAGGCAAACGTGGCAATGACTGGCTTTGATAAAGGCAGAACAATTCGCCACAGCACCCCGAGATCTGAACAGCCGTCGATGCGGGCCGCTTCCTCCAGCCCGGGTGGCATTTGCTGAAAAAAGTTTTTGACAACTATTAAGTTAAAAGCGCTGATCGCGCCAGGAAGCATAAGAGCCCAGTAAGAATCGAGCAGTCCCATTCCACGAATGACGAGATACGTTGGAATCATGCCACCACCAAATAACATCGAGAAAATCACCATGTTCATCATGACGTTACGGCCCCAGAAATCACTTCTGGATAGTGGATAGGCCATCGTTAGTGTGAAGAACAGATTGACCAGTGTACCTGCCACCGTGATGAAAATGGAAACACCAATGCTACGAAAGATCGTGGACGAGGAGAAAATATACTCATACGCACTGAAGGAAAACACCTTCGGAATGAGGAAAAAACTGCGTTCGGTGATCTCGGCTTCCGTTGCGAAAGAATTCCCTATAATATACAGGAACGGAAGGACGGTTAATATGCCCAGAATCCCCAGCATGACGTAATTGAAGATATCAAATACCTTGCCGGCAGGGCTGTTGTATAGACGGCTGTTCATGGGCGCTCCTCCTTAATAAATTCCGGGATGGCCGAATTTTTTCGCAAGTTTATTACTGCCGAGCACCAGGATGATCCCCACCACAGACTTGAATAGTCCCACAGCGGTACTGTAACTGAATGCACCTTGCGTAATCCCCACCGTGTACACA
Source organism: Paenibacillus sp. W2I17 (assembly GCF_030815985.1). NCBI lineage: Bacteria > Bacillati > Bacillota > Bacilli > Caryophanales > Paenibacillaceae > Paenibacillus > Paenibacillus sp. W2I17. The sequence goes on along the minus strand of NZ_JAUSXM010000001.1, from coordinate 6,004,961 downwards.
TACGTATCAAATACGTCTGCGACATCCCGGTTGAGGGAGTTGGTCATCAGATAGATCTGCTCAAAACCGGTATCGAGGAAGTTCCCCAGTCTGAGAATGAGCAAAATGACTATGGTCGTACGAATGGCTGGAAGCGTGATATGCCACATCCGCCGTAATCGTCCGGCGCCATCCACAATGGAGGCTTCATATTGTTCCGTATCGACACCTGCGAGGGCTGCCAAGAAAATGATTGTGCCCCAACCCATCTCCTTCCACATCATCTGAACAATAATGAGCGGACGGAACGAACCCGGACTGGAGAGTACATCAATAGGCTTGCCTGTAATCCAGGCGATCAGGTCGTATAACACCCCGCCCTGCGGGGTCAGAAACACGTACGTGATACTGGCGATAATCACCATGGATACAAAATGGGGTACATAGACCAGCGTTTGAATCGTTCTTTTGAAGAAAGCGACCCGAATTTCATTTAATAATAAAGCTATAATGATCGGTGCCGGGAAAAAGAAGATAAGATCATACAGAGCAAGAACCAGCGTATTGCGTAATAGTCGATAGAAGTCTGGATTGGAGAAAAAGTTCGTAAAGTTCTCTAGCCCGACCCAGTTACTCTCCCGGATGCCCAGAAAAGGCTGGTAGTCCTGAAAGGCAATGATGATCCCCCACATGGGCAAGTATTTAAAGATGACAAAGTACAAAAAGCCGGGAAGCACAAGCACATATAACCATTTGTTTCGTTTGATCTGCCTTTTCCAATTGGACTCCTGTTTTAATGGTCTTGTTGCCATATCCGCTTGAGCAGTTGCAGTGGCGTTGGTATTCCAGTCCGTCTTCCCGTTCATCATGTCTCCCCTCCCTCAACGATGTAAGCGTTATCAATTAACCTGATACTCAGACTATACAGCCGATCTTTTTCCGGCAACCTTCATTTTTTGCATTGCTACGACATGATGGCCGAAAAGCCCGCTATAACGCCATTTTCACAAGAAACTGAACATAACGTAGCAGGTAGAATTGCACATTTTTGCGGGTTTATCCTTCTTTGTATCACGGTAAAAAAAGAAACAACCGGCATCCGCTAAAGCAGAATGCCGGTCTGAAATGACAAAGATATAAACGGTTATTGTCCAAACCATTGATCGCGATACTGACTCGGGGTAACTCCCTCCTGTTTCTTGAAAATCCGATTAAAGTAACTATGCTGATATCCCACAGCCGCCGCAACATCATTGATTTTCATCGTTGTCTCCCGTAACAATTGCTTCGCCGCATCCATTCTCACACGTGTCAAATAATCAATAAAATTGATGCCCGATACCTGTTTGAATGCCTTGCTCAGTGCATAGGGTGTCATCTGCTCCTCGTCAGCACAGTTTTCCAGCGAAATGTCGCTGCGGTAATGTGTATCGATGTACGACATCGTTCGTTCCACCACCAGTTTCAGCGGTTCCTGCGATCGTACTTCAACCTCTTGTATATAAGGTATGAATACCTCATTCATCATCCATTGTCTCATCTGTACAGGTTCACGAATACCGGATAGTCGCTCATACATGTTGCAACCACCAAACAGCTTATAAGGTGTGACCCCCGTTTGCAGCATCATGTGCTGAATACTGCCGAGCAATTGAAGCATCATCTGTTGCACCTGAAATTCGGTACTGCCCGTCCGCGTAATCTCACTCATGAATTGTTCCAGCACACGTTCCGCTTCGGCTTGTTTGCCCAGCCTGACCGCCTGTAACAACTCCCGTTCCAGCCCAAGCGGATAGGAAGCTGCTTCATTTCTGCGGAAACACTCCTCATCCTCCAGATCGAGGATCTGACTTCCTTCCTCCACACTGCGATAAGCCACGGCCTGTTCCATCTCAACGAATCGTCCGGGCAGTTCCTGAAGTGAAGCTGCTGGGCGACTGACCATCAAGGTCACCTTCATTTTGAGCGTACGTCCAATGACTTCCACCAGTTCCTGTCCCCATAACAGCGCTTGTGACTTCACAGGTTCGTCCTGAGGAGCGATCACAAGCATGGCGGAAGATAGGTCATGAAAGTTCATGACACTGATCTGCCTGAAATAATTTTTCGCCACTTCCTGAGTGATATTCACTGCTGCAAAGGTGACTAATCCCGTGTCCTGGCTTCCAAATCTGCCTTGCAGCTGCTCGTACCCCGTAAAATACATCTGCACCAGCAAATACTGCTGACCCTCCAGCTCAAATCCGAGATGACGCATCCGCTGCTGAAGATCCTGCTCGTTATAGGCATATAGATGCCCCTGCACAAGTTGTAAGACAAAACTGTCGCGCAGATGGGGAAGCTGCTCCTGCAACTGGCGATGTGCCGTTACACTCCGGGAGGTCAGTTCGTTCCACTGTTGCTCCAGCAGCTCAAACTCGTCCAGCTTGGCATCCGTTGGTGTTGTTTCGTTTCTGCCAGGCGTAAGCAGATGCAACATCCGTGCTACAGGCGAATAGATGCAGCGGGAAGCAAACCAGGATAACAATAATCCCAGGATGAGACTGCCTGCACTGGCAATGACGATGATTTTGGATACCAGTTTTACTGGCGAAGTGACTGAGGTCAAAGGTGCTGCGGAGACGTAAGTCCAGTCTGAATCGATCCGACTCAATGAACCGTATGAGACAGAATAGGTCTGATCCTCATATCGGAACAGGAATGAGCGGCTGCCCGCATGCAGGGCTACTTCTTCTTTTAGCTGCTGCTCAAAAGCAGAAGTCTCTCCCGCAGTTCCCGGATTACCGGTAACCAGTGTGTTTCCTTCCTGATCCATGAGGAACGTTAACCCTTCGTCGTATGGAGTAAGCGTTTTCAACAAACTGGCGACTTTTTCGTTATCCAGCGTGATAATCAGTGCACCAAACGGATTAATGCTCTCCCCCGGTATCTTATGTACTAGAACAAGTGCATTGCCTGCATCCGTATGCAGTGGACTATCGTTGGTCGAAGGTTCGGTATCTCTGTTGATGCTGGAAACCCAGTCTGTCCAGTACACGTGGTTCCCCATGGAAAGGTATCGATCATATGCTTGTACTTTGGCTTCATCGTTCAATTCGGTATAATCCCGATTAAACAAGATTGGCTTAGGCTCCTGTAAATACAGCTGTGCTGACTTGATCAGTGGATGGGAACCTTGTAATACATATAAGGTAGTCACAATCTCCTGCGTTTCATTGAAATAATACACAAAATCCAGCGTTCGCAAAGCATTGCCAAACCTCGGTTCAAAAGCCCAATGGGATAAGTTCATCTCCAGATAAGCCAGCTGGTCATCCACATTGCGTGCCCGGTTCTCGATCTGGTTCTGATGCATCTGATTGAACTCGGTTTCCATCCGGCCAACAACCTGTTGATACATGACGATACCTGTGATTAGTCCGGGAATGCTGGCAATGAGTAAAATAAGCATGAGGCTGTTTCGATAAAATCGTCCTTTATGCCTTCCAGCCTTCAAATCGGATAACCGCTTGAATCTGCCAAATATTCGATCGCTCCTAGTCGGTTCCATCGCTGCTCACCTGCCTGCTTGCATCGGGTCTGACTGTCATGGAAACTTCCTCAACTCCCCTGAGAATATATGGATGAAATCCTTTTCTTGTATTATACGCACAATCCTCAGGTGAATGAAACGATCTGTAACCGATCATTTTTTTAACCAATGTTTTATTAACATGACAAAATGGATTACAATGAGATATAGCAAACATGAAGGAGGCCTTTTTAATGAAAGAACAGACTTATTTTGAACAAAATAGAGAAAAACACCTGGCAGAACTGAATGAATGGTTGTCCATTCCAAGTATCTCTGCCATTTCAGAGCATAAAGAGGATATTAACCGTGCAGCACAATGGGCAGCAGATGCGCTCACACGTGCAGGCATGGAAAACGTAGAGGTCATTCAAACGGCTGGACATCCGATTGTCTATGCAGATCACCTGCATGCACCCGGCAAACCGACGGCTCTGATCTATGGACACTATGATGTACAACCTGTAGACCCCCTTAACCTGTGGGACACGCCTCCTTTCGAACCGACCGTTCGTGATGGCAAGCTGTATGCCCGTGGTGCGACGGATGACAAAGGACAGATCTTCCTACATATCAAGGCAGTTGAAGCCATTCTCGCCGAAAACAAGGAACTTCCAGTTAATATCAAGTTCTGTATCGAAGGTGAAGAGGAAATCTCCAGCCCGAACCTGCCCATCTATCTGAATGAACATACAGACAAGCTGCGTGCAGACATGGTACTGATCTCGGATACGTCCCTGCTTGAAAAAGGAAAACCGGCAATCTCCACTGGCCTGCGCGGCCTATGTTCCATGCATGTGGATCTGAACACAGCCAATACCGACTTGCACTCCGGTTCATTTGGCGGCGGCGTACCGAACGCACTGCACGCACTCGTATCCCTGCTCGCTTCGTTGCATGATGAGCAAGGTCGTGTAAGCGTAGATGGTTTCTACGACGGCGTACTGCCACTGTCTCCTGAGATGAGAGAAGAATTTGTAAAACAAGGCTTCAATGAAGAACAGCTTCGTCAAGACCTCGGGCTGGAGCAATTGTACGGCGAAGAAGGTTACTCGTTCGTGGAACGTGTTGGCGCTCGTCCAACATTGGAATTGAACGGCGTATGGGGTGGTTTCCAAGGCGAAGGTAGCAAAACGGTTATTCCAAAGGAAGCTCATGCCAAAATCACCTGCCGCCTCGTGGCGGATCAAGATCCACAACATGTATTGGATCGTATCGAAGCACATCTGCGCGCTCACGTTCAACCGGGTGCAACGCTGCATGTGAAACAGATTGAGAAAGCTTTTGCTTTCAATACCGATCCTTCGAATCCAATTCTGCAAAAAGCAGCAGATGCGTATGAGCACGTGTATGGCGTTCGTGCCCTCTTTACCAAAGATGGCGGCTCCATTCCGATTGTTGAGAAGCTCTCACGTGTACTCGAAATCCCTGCTGTTATGATGGGCTTTGGTTTACCGGATGAGAACCTGCATGCACCGAACGAGCACTTCAACCTGGAGAACTTTGATAAAGGGTTGTTGACGATTGTTCAGTTTTTGAAGAGTTTGTAAACACTCTTACACGGAGGTCACTACGCGGGGAGAATAAGCTTCCGATCGCTGTTATCCCCCGATTTCTTTGATCCCCTTTTCTAAAGGGAGAAATTCGGGTGATAAAGGCGAACGCTCCGCTTCTTCAGCTTTTTTCTCCCCACTCCGTTAACGTGTAAATTATTTACTCAACTTCATAGAGTAGTATAAAAGGGGTGTGCCGTCCAACTTCATGACGGTACACCCCTTTTATAATTGGTGATCTAGATCTATTTCGTTTCAATGGTTCGGTATTTACTTTTTAACGAACTGCGCACTTGCTATTCGACGAAAATCCGCAGTTTTGACAATATAACGAATCGTAGACGCTTTATTTCCTCGTTTTGCATGTCATTCATCCATTTTCTACCGGAATAACGTGGCTGACGTTCATTAGCCCTGTAACTAGAAGGAGTAACCCACTTTCGGGACATCCTCCAGATTCTACTCCCCTCATCCCCATTATGTGCGGAATGTTGTGAACTTCAGCATGTGAACAAGGCGGGATAAATGTGCGATTTCCTGCTGGACTCCAGAGGTATCCGTTCCAGCCATTGCCTGATTCGCCCGCAGTGTTCTACGTGTGTTCAGCATACCTTCAATCAGTTTCATGACCGTGTTGCGTCCACGATGATCGACAATCATATACTTTTTGCGTGCATCCAGCTCTACCCATACGATGTTGCTGAATGATGTGAACAGATGCCTGCGGTACAGCTCCATATCGGTCTCATTGTAATGCTCGCCATAAAAGGCATAATATCCGTGTATGTGCAACTTCTCCGCCAACACTGTGATGAACGGATCATGTTCGAGCATAGCGTTACGTTCCATGTTTCACGCCTCCGTTATGCGTGATCCGCAGATCCCGTCTTTTTGAGATCTATTTTAACATATTGTGCAAGGTGTTGCCTCTCCACAGATAAAAGCCAAGTTTTAACTCCGAAGACTGATGCATCACAAATGAGAGTTATTAGCTCGATACTAATTTTCTAAATCTAATATGACTCGCCGATCCGTCTGCCCTTCACCCACACACCCTCAATATCCAGCTCCGCGTTCAGCAAAACGATATCTGCCTGTTTTCCTTGAGTCAGGGAACCTGTCCGGTGATCAATGCCCAGCAGGCGTGCCGGGGTCAGACTTGCTGCACGTGATGCAGCGTTCAGGCTCAAGCCCACTTCCTGTACCAGGTAACGGAAACCGCGAATCATCGTCAGTGTGCTTCCCGCCAATGCGCCGCCGTCCTTCAGTCTGGCCTCGCCATGCTTTACGATTACGGGCAGGTCACCAATCTTGTATTCCCCGTCATCCAATCCCGCAGCAGACATGGCATCCGTGATCAACACGAGTTGATCGTTATGTTGCTTCAATTCAGCAAGAATTGATATCGCCGCAGGGTGTACGTGAATACCATCGGCAATTACCTCGGCGCTGATGCGTGGATCACTCAGCACGGCTCCGGCAGCTCCCGGTAGCCGGTGATGCAGCGGTGTCATGGCATTAAACGTATGAACCGCATGATGAAGTCCTGCTTCCACTGCCCGCTCCACCTCTTCATAAGTCGCATCCGTGTGGCCGAGTGCCGCTGTAATCCGTTGTTCTCGCAGCCATGAAATGACTTCCAGCGCACCTTCACGCTCCGGTGCCAACGTAACTTGACGGATCAGGCCGGGATATTGCTTTTCCCATGCTTCGAGCCAAGTTACATCAGGCAGAATGATGTGTTCCGGATTTTGCGCACCAGGCCATTTCGGACTGAAAAACGGACCCTCCAGATGTACACCCTCAAGCTGTGCATATGGCATTTCACTCGAACGGTAGCGGTCCACTTCAGCAAGTACGCTATCCAGTCGCTCTTTCGGAGCCGTCATGGAAGTCGCAAGCATCGCTGTTGTGCCCTGTGTACTATGAAAAGAAGTGATCTTGTCCAACACCTCCGGGCTTGCGTCCATAAAGTCTTCTCCGTTCCCACCATGTACATGGATATCTATGAATCCAGGCACAATGAGGCCGCGTTCCGGTACAGACAGCGGCGAAGCCTCTCGCCGAATCTGTTCAGGAAGACCTTCCGGTATCCCAGCATAGATGATTTTCCCATCCCTCCAAGCTAATACACCGTCTTCCAATATCTCATTTGAAAGGAGCAGCTTGCCCCGAAGAAGAAAAATATTTTCATCACGCTGGCTCCCAGGTTCATGGCTATTCGCTCCGGTCATCTCACTAGCCTCCCTGCTGCACGGTCCAGCAATACCACCACATTTGGATGACATTGCAAAAGCGATGCAGGACATGCCGTTGTGATTGGGCCCATAAAAGCTTCGCGGATAATCTCGGCTTTTTCCTCGCCACGGGCAATGAGCAGAATTTGTTTGGCTTTCAAAATGGTACCAACACCCATTGTAATCGCCTGAGCCGGAACTTCATCAATGCTGTCAAAGAAACGTGCGTTTGCCTTTCTCGTCTCGTCTTTCAGATCCACGACATGTGTTCGTCCTGTAAGTTCAGTTCCCGGTTCATTGAAGCCAATATGACCATTATGTCCTATGCCCAGCAGTTGAAGGTCTACCGGTCCACGATCGTCTAAGCGCTGTTCATAGGAATTACATTCCTGTTCCAGATCAGCAGCCTGACCATCAGGCACTTGTGTTCTAGCAATATCTATATCGATATGATTGAATAATTGTTCATTCATGAAACTGCGGTAACTTTCACGATGTTCTGTTGGAAGTCCAACATACTCATCGAGATTAAAAGAAGAAGCCTGTGAGAAGCTAACCAGCCCCTTCTGGTACAACGTGATCAGCTGTTTATATATGCCTACAGGAGAACTTCCTGTCGCAAGCCCCAATACAGCCCGTGGTTTGGTTTGCAACAAGCTGGCAATGAGGCCAGCACCCGTGGCGTTTAGATCTTCTTCATTTTCAAAAATGCGGATATTCATCTGTCAGGCACCTCCGTTGTGTTGGACTCGATAAGATTGCACATTATGATAGGATTGTTCCAGCCTAGGGATAAAACGGTCGAAGTCGGCACTTACCATGCCTGTGAACAAAATATCGACCACATGCAGCAGTGCAATGCGGGAAGCCATATCTCCACGCCTCATGCCTTCTTCCAGAGAAGAGGTGAATAGTGGAATATCCGATACCGTTGCGAGTTTGTTACTTCCGTAGGAAGTCAGTGAAATCGTAGAAGCTCCAGCCTGTTTGGCACAATGCAGGGCATCGATGGTCTCTGGTGTTTCGCCTGAATAGGATACGGCCATCGCCACATCTCCCTCTGCGAGCGAAGATGCGGATGTAATCTGCATGTGTGAGTCGGAGAAAGCCGTACAGCTTTTGCCGATCCGCACCAGTTTCTGATAGAAATCCTGTGTAACGATCGAAGAGGTAGCCACACCGTACAGATCAATGCGGCGAGCCTGGCACAATAATTGAACGGCTTGCTCCAATCTGCCCAAATCCAGCAAACGGGTGGTATCAGCAATCGACGCGAGGTGGTTGGCTTCGATAGCTTCAACAATTTTGGATAGGGAATTGCCCGCTACAATATCCTGATACGCCGTTTCATCAGATGCGTGGGACAATTCTGCGGCGAGTTTCATTTTGAAATCAGGAAAGCCTTTGAAATGAAACGACTTGCAAAAGCGGGTCACCGTTGCCGCACTTGTGCCACTCTGCTCTGCCAGATGACTAATCGTCCAGCCAGGAATGTCCGATGGAGATTGCATAATGACTTCGGCGATACGTCGCTCCTGAGACGGAAGGTTATTCAGTTCTTGCTGCAACGCACGTAAAATGGCTGCCATGAGGACCTCACTTTTTGAAAATTATTTTTATTTATTTTTAATAAATTAAGAAAATCATTTTTATAACTTTATTCTAATCAAGACGATCCTGCAAATCAAGAGGAATTTAACATGACTTTTGCAATATCAAAAGAAGGAGCAATTGAATGAATCGAAGACAACGGAGAAAGTTCATTCCTTCCACCTGGATTATTGCTACCAAACAAACAGAAGCACATGCCTATTATGCCCTCTATGCTATTGACTGGAAACGCGGAGGTCGGCTGAGTTGGGAAGGCTGGAATCGACTTGAAGACTTGCTGCAATTTCATATTCCGATCAAACGAAAAGCCGGAGGCCGGAAATCTTCTTCCCAGCCTGCCGCCAAAATAGCAAAAAGAGCGCTCCATCTTCATCTGAATGATGCACAGTTCGAGCAGCTGAAGCAGCTCTTTTATCAGCCATTTTCGAAGAAAATATGGAGGACGTTCCTTCAAATGAATAGGAATCTATAAGTGATATGAATTCGGTTGTTTCATTTTTTCACGCTAAAACAAAAAAGCCTCTTCCCTTCTTTGGATAAAAGAATAGGAAAGACTTTCGCGGTACAACGATTCAATTCTTTTGATTCAATTTAACTCAAGTCAACTCGTTCTGATTCATGCCATCATATCGTTTTAAGAACTTGCTGGCTAAGCTGGGGACAGTCATTTGATGAACCGATTGATTTTCAATCTCTTCCGCCAGATCGTCATCTGTTAGAGAAACAAAGAACGTAATGTCTGCTTTTGCTTGTCCATACCGGGCAAAAACGTCATCTGCTGTCTCATTTACAACTTTGGCAATGATTCGAATAATCTCATCCTTATACCCCTGGACCTCCTCTGTTGCATACAACAACCGGCTGATATGGTTAAAGTGCGTCTCCTCGCCATATTGATATTCGGAACAGCCCCATCTGTAATAGACCTCATCCTGCTCGCTGTCGCACAACCCCTGTTCCTTCATATTGGTAATATGTTTGCTTAATGACTCCTCTGTATTTACCGCCATGAACAGCGTTACCCAATCACTGTCTGTTCCAAATGCACAAGCGTATACTTTTTCATGTTGCACCTTAGCCAGCGTTTGTTCCAGATCGGATAGAAAACCCGCTCGAAATTGAATTTCAAATTCACTTAAAAAATGGTCCATTTAGCTCATCCTTTCATTTTCAATGCAGTTTAAGATTCAAATGTCTTTTCAAAACCATTGATTCGGGCCGAAACGGTTAACGAGATATTCATATCCCCGCCCTGTTGCTATATAGGTCTCTCGATAACTACAAGGTACCACATAATTACAATTAACGCGCTCACTTCCTGCATCCTTAAACGACTATGCTATAATAAAAATACGACTATCCAAGCGAGGTGACGCCGATGAAATGGGGAGAGATTACTGAATTACACCCAGATCGTTTTGTGCTTGTGGAAGCAATCAAGGCAAGCTCCAGCAACCGTATCCGTCAACTAGAGGATATAGCTGTTATTCAAAACTATGATAATCCTCAAGAAGCCTGGAGCGGTTATAAAGAACTGCACAAGCTCCATCCGACGCGCGAGTTATATGTATTTCATACGAGCAGAAGCGATGTTGAGGTTGTAGAAGAATTTTTCTCAGGAACCTCATGCAAAGTTGACTTTGAATTAATGGATGTTCAATTTTCAACATAAGCCATGTAATGATAACCTTTGAATGGTTGTCGTTGCGTGGCTTATTTTTGTACACCATGGTTGGGTGACTTAATCCTGTAACAACACACAATCTGATGTTAATTTTATAAACTATAAGTCAGCAGCAAAAAAGCCTTGCCCCATTCTTCATGACAAAGAATAGAGAAAGGCTTTCATGCTGCTACTTAATCCTAACTGTAATTCGCAACTAAATCTTCAGTTCTCCAAGCTTAATCAGCTCGACAACTGCCTGCGAACGACCCTTAACATTGAGTTTCTGCATCACATTCGAAATATATATAACTGTCATAAACAAGGTGGACTTATGCAAGCTTACCAAGCAAAGAGTAAACATCAATATTGCCTTCTGAATCAACGGTTATATTCTTGATCAACTTGCTAAGAACCGCTCGAACCTTTTCAACTTCTTCGTAATTACTGAATGTGATTAACTCGTTTAGTGCATCTTGTATGCGTAAGCGTTCTTGTTCATAATCTTTTTGTTGAATAGATTCACTTTGAATCTTTTCCAACTTTTCTTCAAGTTCGGCAATTTTCGTCTCGTACTTGTCCTTGTCATACTTGTATTGGACATCATCCAACTCTTCAAGCATGTACAACTTTCTTAACTTAAATAATAATTCCCTGTTTTGTTCAATTTGCTTTTGAATCTTCTTGATTTCATTTTCCGAATTCTTTTTCTTGTTCTCTTGTGACTTCAATTGATTGATAACTGAATCTGTGTATGAGTCAACGTTCAACTGTTCGCTGATCTTCTTACCTACCCATGCAATCAATTCATCTCTCATTTCTTGATAAGGAACCCATTTACCATTTTCACAACCAGTTACACCTGTCCTACGTCTTCTGGAACACATAAGATACTGATATTTTTTCCCTCTCATCTTGGAACTCATTGTAACCATAGCGGAACCACAATGCTTGCAAAAGATAATCTTTCGAAAAACATTAACAGGCTGTTTGTGGCTTCCTCGTGTACCGCCACTTCGCAAACGCCGAACTTCCTTTACTCGATTAAACAAATCTTCCTCTATGATAGCCTCATGAGTTTTGAAATCAGTTCTTAACCACTTTTCCTTGTCTTGTTGAACCATCTTCTTTCTACGATCTTGAAGATTTTTATGGTCATCGTAATGAATTATTTTTTTATATTTGCTGAACACGTTAAACCCCATATAAACTTCATTTTGTAAAATCCTTTGAATAGTAGTTATCCCCCAAGCTCCCTTTTGCCTTGGCGAAGGTATCGCAACCTCAGGAGAATTCAAATAATTCACAATAGCTTTCTCCCCCATTTTGCGATTTACATATAGATCAAAAATCATCTTTACAACCTCTGCCGCTTCTTGATCAATTACAAGTGTTTTGCGTCCATCTATATTGGCCTTTTCGTATCCATATGGCGCAAATGAACCAGTAAAATTCCCCTTTAATGCCGACTGTTGAATCCCTCTTCGCGAGGCCGTACTTGTCTGTTCGCTCATCTTTTGATTGACTGCTGACACAACATTAAACATTAAATCGTTATCGCCTTTTGCAGTGTCGTATAAATCTTCTATTGATACCAATCGTTTTCTCAAAGCACCATGAAACGTACGCTTTAAGAGCAACGCATCAAAAGAATCCCTTGAAAACCTCGACAACGATGCAAATATTACAGCGTCGAACTCTCCATTTTCTGCGTCTTCAATCATTCGTTGAACATCAGGTCTTCCTACAATCGAAGTACCGGAATCTTGATCTTTATAAACCTTTACGATTTCGAGCTCATTTTCTTGACAAAATGAACGACATAATGACTCTTGGTGCTCCGGAGAATCCTTTTGAGATTCTTTCTTACTTGATACCCTTACGTAGATTGCCGCTCTTTGCATCGTTCACATCTCCTACTGTAATATGTTTGTCATAAAATGGAATAGTAGGATTATATATACTATTATTAAGAACAGACAAGACCTTTTCCTGTGCAAGTTCGGATATAACACTTTGCAAATCACCTTCAACTTGGTGATAACGAATGTAAAACCCCTTTTTCTTATGCATAGGCTTCACCCCATATTCATTCATATGAGCACCTAAAATTGTCCCATTACTAATTAATCTTGGATCAGTTGTACACGACGAATTCATGTCAGTCACTTCATCCTTTCATGATGTTTGACTGACATATAAAAAATGAACGCAAATTTTTAAGTGCGTCCAAAAATAAAATAATCATTATATATTCATTAAAAAGATGGACGGAGGATTAACTTCCAACTATTCTCGATTTTTGTTTCATGATATACTTTTCCTTACTAATTTTATTCACCAAGCGTTCATCATCATATATGTTGAGCGTAAATGAAGGAGAATCGAGGGTCGCATCCTTGATTCTTTCTTTTAGTTGACCATAAGGAACTTTTTCCTTCTTCGGTTTTTTAATTCCCCTGCTTGCTCTGTACATATTCATTCCGGGAGGATAATGCATAAGTCTTTCTCCCTTTGAAAGGTATCCCGCTAATCCTGGAACGTCATAAATCTCCTTTATTGAAACATGACCCTTCACCCAAAGATAATTTATATCACTCGGTTTGATAGGGATTTCTTCTTTGTCATTGAACCTTATCAGCACATGCAAATGCCATGATCCGCTTTCATGTGGTTCAGCAATTGAAATGTAATCGATGTTTTTACCATATTTGTATTTGACCTTCTTCCAAAACTTTTCAAAATCTTCATATAGTTGCATAGGACATGTCATGTGTTCAGCATAAGTTAATACGATAGACCATTCATTTTTCCTTGCTTGAAAGTTAGTGTGAATCAAGTCATTGATCATATTTGTAGATTTCCTTGCACTAATCTTGCTTTTACCTTTTTCGGAACTTGTTTTATATTGATGAATTTCACCTGTTTCCGTATTAACGTATTCCGTTTTAGATATCTTCTTATTCTTACTGAATCCTGTATTTGCTTTATCAACTGCAGTCACTTCAACATAATCTCGCATTGTTTTAACTGTAACCATTTGTGATTCTGATATGCTTGTACCTTGCATTCTTTCAATTCTTTTATTCATTGAATATCGCTTCCTAACTTTCTCGTAATGTGTCATCTATTAATCAAGTTAAATAGAAGGAAGAAAATGATTAGGCATACTTGTATAAATTCATATAAAAAAAGAGCACGTTATTTTAAGCGTACTCGTCATACGCTTAGCTTTGAATTTAGCGGGTCGAAGGCTTTCAACAACCTTTCCTATTCAATCAACAAAAAAACGTCATAGCTACGAAGCTACAACGTTTCCCGATACGCTATGACCTTCTTACATGAGCTCTTTTATTACATTAATAAAAAATCCCCTGAAGGATTAACCTTCAAGGGATAGTTAGATTGCATTATGCAGTCATCTGCTTTGATTTCATTTTGTAAATCTCTTCGGCCTTCTTGTACAATTCAACCGCTTTTTTATTGGTTTCTAATTGATCTACGACTTCCTCCATTGCTTGCTTTGCGTATTCGATGGATTGTTGTCGATCCTTCTTGGCGGTCAACTTAGCTAATTGATACAGCGTTCTTGCGTAATCTCGGATTTCACGTTTCGTCATAAAAATCATCCTCCAAGGGTTTTAAAGTTTTTTTAAGGGTTCATGAAGTTTTTATAAGTTGAAGTTTAGGTATGCTTCATCTTGTTCATCTCGGCTTATTCCGATGTAACGTAATGTGATACTTGGCGCTGAATGATTGAAGATTTTTTGAAGCATTGCTACATCCTTTGTTTCTTTGTAATAGTGATACCCGAATGTTTTTCGTAAAGTGTGCGTTCCGATGTTTTTAATTCCAACCATTTCAGCCGTTTCATTTAATATTGTCCATGCTGTTGTTCTTTGCAATGGAGCACCTTTCTTGCGACTGATGAACAGCGGTTCATCCATTTGGTAATTCAATCGGGTGTCTAAATATTCACGAATCGCTTTACCCGTCGATTCATTGATAGGAAAATCTTTGGGCTTTCCTGTTTTCTTCTCTTTGATTATGATTCGTTCTTTCAACTTGCGATTAACATCTATCACATCATCAATCCTTAGATTCAAAATATCGCTTATTCTCAACCCAGAATTAATGCCCAATACGAACAAGCAATAATCCCTCATGTTTGATCCTTTTAACACCTTCTTCATTGCTTCAATCTTCTTCTTATCTCGGATAGGTTCAACAAATTCCATCGTCTTATCGTCCTCCTTTGAATCGAACTTAATTTATAAATTCATTATATTATGTTCGATTCATTTTGTGTAGAGGTCATTTTAATTTATCGCTAATTCAAAAAACGTTGATGTATCAAGGCTTTACGTCATTTATACGAATCGAACAAAATAGCCATTGTGTTCGATTCAACAATTCTCATAATAAAAAAGAAGGCATGCAGTCGCTAATATGTCAATTAGGACGGCATGCCGTGATTATACATTCGATATTATAAAATTAATTACTTTCTTTGACCGATCCAATTCGAATTTCTTTTCAAGAAGCCATAACATTGAATTGTGAAGTGTATTCATTTCTTCTTCATGCTCCATGATTTGTGGAAGGTTATGTAATCCTTCCTTATCCAATTCACTTATCTTCTTCATGGTTCGACGTTGAGCACACCTAATCTTTATTACTGCAGAATCAATCAAGGTTTCTGTATATTCCATATTATTCATTCTCCTTCATTTTCCCATCTTATTGCAGCCGCTGCCCTATTTAACGCTTCAATGAATTTATCCGCTCCGCTTGTATCTTCCGGTGTTCCATTTTGTTCTTCTAATTGGGCAATTGTATTATCTTGTTTAATTATTTGTCCTTGAACTTTCGACATTTCGGATTCAAGTGCAAGTATTTGTCCTGTGAAATCAGAGCGCACTTCCTTGATTGTGTTTGTGCGCTTATACTTCGAAGAACTTGTACCGCGTTCTGTTTCGATCGTAACAAGCTTCAGACCGTCTTCCCCATACTTCTCTTGTAATAAGTCATATCGCCTTTGCATGCGCAACAAACGAACGAACAAGATTTTCCTGTTTGAATACGCTGATTCCAAAGGTGAAAGATTTTCTTCGTTATCGATATATTCAAGTTCATCACCTTTAAATGCACCTTGCACTAATCGTTGATGTGCATGGGTTTTTACTTGATTTTCGTTTCCTATCATAGCCGCTGAAATAGCCTCCGGATTGGTCTTCCCTCCATGATGTTGACACTTACCATTGGACATCGCTTTTGCTTTACACGGATTTCCCGTTCGTCTGCTTACTGCAGAACATACACGAGCATTCTTCAACCCTGGAATATCTTTTCGCTTGTCCGGTTCTCCAGTCGTCCATGCAACTTTATTTTGGTCGATCACTTTCTTTCCTCCTTACCACAAAAAAGCTACACGGTCTGAGTTTAGGATTTTCCCTTGCTCATCTCGTGTAGCTTGGCTTTTGATTTCTATTGTTCAACTCTTATATGTGCTATATAAGTGCTTGTCCGCTTTTTTAACTATTCAATTCCCTTGAATAAACTTGTAAATACGTTACCTTCTTCTTTCTTGATTTCAACCTTTTCGTCATTCTTCTTTGAATTAATAATATTAAGCACTCCTTCTGCAATGTTATCAGCAATTGCTTCCATATCAATTGACTTTGATTTATCTTCAATCGGTGCTTCTTGCTTAAATAAGCTTGCAAATACACCTGAATTTTCTTTATTCTTCATTTTATATTCCTCCCTTACCATACTTCTCTATGTTTTATCGGAAGCACAGGAATTGTTAAAGTTTTGAAAGAAGCTTTTTGGTTATACATACTCCATAAATCAGGCAATTGTAGTACCGAGCCATTTACATGATTCAACTGAATATTCATTGCCTTCTTTTGCTTATGCATATCATACACTCGATCTTCTAATTTCCCGATAAGATCAAGGTATTCTTGCTTTTTCTGCAACACTTCTTCCAAGATAGAATCACAAATAGCTTTTTCTTGATCTTCGTAATTCTTAGCTTGTCTCATGATTTCATCCATTGGCAAAGAGAATTCAAAAACGGAATTTTCCGAGATTAATTCATATTCATTTTTTCTCCGATTAACGATAACTTCTTGTTTATTGATTTCTTCATAAACAACATCCAATTCTTCCACTGGAGCATGCGTTAAAGTTAACTGTTTAACTCTTTCCTTCAAGTCCTTCAACTTCTCTTCTTCATTCAACCACATCATTTTTCGATTGGTTAATTCAGCTTGATATGCTAATTTATCGGCTTTCAGCTTTTCTATTAACTCTTGCATTATTGATCATCCTTTTTATTTTTAGATTTGACTTTCTTTTCCCAATAACGTTTTTGATATTCTTTTGTTTTTTCCGGATTAGCCGCGCGCCATTTTCGTTTACATTCTCTGGATTTTTCACGATATCGTATGCGATACTCTTTTAATTTTTCTTGATTTGCTTTGCGCCATTTTCGTTGGTAATCGTTCATTGTTTTGCGTGCTTCTTCTGTCATATGAACTTTGTCTCCTTTCAAAATAAAGAAGCTTCGTTCCTTAGTGAGGTAAATGTTTGACGACAACAACCACACAATGAAGGAAGAAAGCTTTCATTTTGCTTCCTCATATATAAAGACCGTAAAACAGAATAATAATTGACCCTGAAAACAGAAGTTTTTTCAATTCAATTTATGGGGTTCAAATTTCGCTTCTAAGATGTTTTTTAGAGATCGCTTATCACTTAATGATTAGACTGATAAAAATTGAAGCTATACGTCTTAGATTTCGACTGATGATGTATTGAATGTTCATTAATGCTGAAATTCTTTACTTTTTACGCTTTATGTATTTCTTCAACTTCTTCACCTGACAAATAATCAATTCGGACATCAACGAATTTGATTTGGCTAATAACACCTTAAGCTTTAAAGTTTTATAGTGAACAGAACTTGGTAAGACAGTATTTAAAAAGCCATCCCTGTAGTAACAAGGATGGCTTATTTTTAGAACTGATACTTTTTCTCTCTATTTTCAAATGCCAATTTTCCGCCTTCCAATCGAAGTAATTTATCCCTATTTTCGATATCTTCAATAGAGGTCGAAGTAATTTGAGTTTTATTAAGTTCACTTACATCTAATATATTAATTAATTCTGCATCACCATTTATTGCAAAATTTGCATTGTGGGTAGAAAAAATAATTTGTCTGTTTTGTTTATTTTCTTTGATTAAATCCACCAGATATTCTGCAATAACAGTACCATCTAAATGCGCTTCAGGTTCATCAATTATAATTGGATTGTTCCCAAGTTTTAATAAAAGCACAATCGCAGCAGTACATCTTTGTCCGAAAGACGTATTCTCTAATTTCTTACCATCATATTGAACTTTTAGAGTTTTATAAGAATCTACATCCATAAGATTTTTCTTGATAATTAGCTTGAAAATTGCGAATCTAATTGGTACTGAGAAATATTCGTTTAACGCATTAAATGTTTTTGACTTTATTCCTACCGCTTGAAGAGCCGTTAGATATATATCAAAATCATTAATTTCATTAGGCTCAACACAAAATAAGTACTTTTCAATATCGCTCATCTTTATATTGTTAAAATAATCAAACTTTTCGAAACTAACTTTCATTGCATTAAGTATTTCTTTCTTTGCCTTCTCAAAATCAAAAGAAAAAGATACTTCAATAGGTTTAACATGCTCACTCAGATTCATAAGTGATAAATTTAAATTCTGAATCATACCATTAATTTCATCTATCAACTGATCTTTAAGGGTATCATTTTGGATAAAAGTATCTATTCTTTCCTGCAAGATGTCAATATTTTCTCCATCTTCTCGGATAAGGGCATCATATTTATTAACTTCTTGAGTGGCCGATGCAACGTCCGCTAAATTCTCACCGGTCAATCCCTTTGAAGTAAGATATTCATTTATACTTTGTCTTTCTGTTAACAACTGATCCTCTAATGCATTTAAACGATCATTAATTATAGTAAAGTTATCGTCTTTTGAGTACTCATCGACTACTTTGCTTATAGATTTGATCATTTCATCTTTCTTCTTTTCGTAGATATTGTTTATCATATTAGATGAATCAACAACGTAAGATGAGTTTATGTTCTCAATTTCTTTCACATAATTAACAAACGATTCCTTTGATTTTTTTATCTGTTTTATCTCTTTATCTGTGTCTTTTATCTTCATATTTAAAAGGGTATAAGTTTCATCCTTTAGGGAGTTGACGATGTTCTCAAAAGTCTTCTTTTGCTTCTCGTTAGACTTTTTTTGTACCTGTAATTTAAATTGCTTAACAAGACAATCTTTCTTTTCATCAATACTTTCTATGTATTTTCCCAATTGATTATTTAATTCAATATATCTTGCAGATTCAGACACCTTCAATAACCTTGGAAATAAAGATGTTGTGAATTTCTCATAATTTATAGCGAAGTCTTCAATTTCATTTTGACTAAGAAATTCAATAAACTTTTCGTCGTCGTTATCATCTATCTGTATATAATCCCCAATTTCCTTCTCTTTAGGTAAATTTTCAAGTTTAAATTTTTTAAAGAATAGATTTTCTCCTGGTTTTAACTTTTCATGTATTAAATTTAATATAGTACTCTTTCCACTACCTCTCCCACCAATAAAACAAGTCAAGTTTGGACTGAATGGTATCTCCAGGTCACCTCTCACACAAAAATCTTCTCCTACAATTTTTGTGGTTTCTGGGAAATTCATTTTCACTATATTTATCTTGTGAACGGGGTCTACTGGTGAATATTCACCAAGATGTACACGGTGCTTGGGTTCATAAATCACTTGTCTAAGTCCTTCAATTGTGGGCTCGGCTTTTATCCATGAATATTTTTTGCCTTCATATTGAGAATGTGAATCCGAAGAGATTATGCAAGGTTTATTAAAGGTATCCAGATAAAATTGTTTTGTTCTCAGATTCGATTCACTATTGTTGGGAATTTCACATATATCAACACATTCAATCATTAACTTACCCTTTAATGCATCGAAAGAACTGATAATATCTTCGTGAGTAGGGGTTGGAGTTTTTGCATGACTTAAACCTCGATCAAACCCTCCATCTTTTGAACCATTATGAACGATTGTTATTCCACCTAAAGAACGAGCCAATTTGCAAGTTTCTTCAAAATCAACTTGAATTTCTAAAAGCCCTCTCGCATAATCACCCTCGCCATATTGTGTGATCACAGAGTCAGTACAGTTAATCTTGCTTAGGAAATTATCTTCAAGATACTTTGTGGTTACCTCTTCTTTATACTTACCCCTGTCAACAATAGTAGGGAATAGGACAACCATGTGAATTGGTTTTTGACCCTTATCTGTTTTCAATTCAACCCCGGGTATAAAACTTATAAAAATCTTTATACTTTAATTCAACTCCATCATTTGTTGTAAAACTGGACTGATACACTTCCCAAATTTCATCCAATGACTTAACATTTGAATGGTCAGTAACAGAGATGACTGATATCCCTTTTGAAATTGCTTCATCAAAGATCTTTTTTATACTTAGCTTTGCACTCGACTCTTTAGAATACGTCGAATGGATATGTAAATCCCATTTTCTCCACTGCGAGCCTTTTTTCTGATCGTATAATTTAATCATTTGGCCACCTCCAATAATATTATCGTGGTTTTATTCGACCAAATTAGTAAATAACCTTCAATATTTTTCAAATATCTTCAAAATTTTTATTTAGTCCTTCGTGATAGCATTGAAAGCAAACCAAAACTTTAATTTTACTGCTTTTAAGAAGAACACTATAAATGTACCTATCCCAATTTCCACATAAATAACACTTCTTTTGATTTTCACTTTCCTTTTTGTTTGTAAATCCGCTATTGTAATTCTTCTTCATGTATGAGCACCTCCCTTTCTACAATGTATTTTGAAGTAAGTAGGATCATGTTTGTTTTATTACCTGAAATAAAAAAAAGACGACTGCTTTTCAGTCGTCTTAACTTTATGACACTTTTACACATCACATTCGAAATATGGTTACGCACCGTTTTCTCGCTGATGAATAACTGCCCTGCGATGTCACGCGTTGTTTTGTCTTGAACCAGTAATTCGAATACTTCGCGTTCACGGTGGGTCAACAAAAATTTGCTTTTATGATCGATACCCTTCAATGTTCACCCCTCCTTGCTCGGGTTGTGTTGGTGTAACAAGGTTAAGGGGATACAGTCAACTCATCTTATGTAAGGTCAAGGGCGTTGGTTCAGTTTTATAAGAAAAATGGGCAGTAAACATGTGATTCATTGTCCAAAGAGAACGTATTCAATTGTCTATGTATTGGATCATGTAAAACAAACATGCCCCTGCAGCGGATGTTACCATCGGCGCAAAGGCACACTTGTTCATCTGTCTTCAGAACTACCGGTTCATTCGATTCATCATGCCATCGTTATTATTACGGTTCATCAGACCATCGTTAAGGATGCCATCACGGTTATTTGTATCTGTTCCGTTCGTTGGGAAAATGCGCTCTACCATCGATTGGAACGTATCAATCATGCCACTAACGGGCTTACCGTTACGAATATCTGTGGCATAGTTCTCCACATGCTCCACAAACTCCGGATTGGCTGATACATATACATTCTCGATGTTTGGTGCAAACTGCTTGATTTTGGCTGAAATCTTACCCTTTATCTCAGCTGATGTGTTATCGTCCGTGCTATCTACACGTTGTCCTTCACTTTTCATACCATAATAATGCCCATCGTCCGTCCCACGTGCTTTGCCGCTGTTTGTCAGACCACGCATCATGCCAATTGTGCCTGTGCCCATGGTTCCATAGATGCTCCGGTCATTCCCCATATGGCTGCGATCCGTTGCTGAATTTGTGTTCAGTCCTGGAGCAATTCCGCTAGTGCTGTACGGAGACATTGTGCCTGTACCGCCATTCACACGCATACCACCCATATCGTGATTCATGTTGCCCCCACGCATGGTATCACTGGCATTATTACGCATCGTTCCATTCAGCATGCTCGTACGACCATTGGACTTGCTTTCCAACTTGCCTGCATGACCATCTGCCAAACGAACAGCCACATAAGCATTACGATCCGTTAACATGACACGGGCGGATTTAACTTCCTTCATCTCCGTGATGCGTTTTGCCAGCTCTTCACTGGATTTCAGGTCAGTCACATTGTGCATGCGATAACTTTTCGCACGGATGCCATCCATGCCATTTGTTTCCACACCATAACGGTTAATCCCGTTGGCTTGCTGACGAACACTTTGCGTATGCATATTGTTGGTATCCCGATTCGTGCCACAACCTGTCAAACCGGCCATTACAAAGATTGCAGTAGATAATGATAACGTAATAGCTGTTGCCTTTTTTGACTGCTGGCATGTACTCATCCTCCAATGTTTGTTGGTTTTGGTCACAAAGATAGGATGCGCTTCTGTACGTACCGATATGCTGAAAGGATATGGTACCTTACCCTGTAGATTTGGGTCTTCTTGTTTTGTTCTTTGTTTATTGGTCTTTGGGTTTTGATCAGTGGACCGAGTTTCTTCGCTATATAAAATAAAAAAAACAGTGCTGCTTGTTCGCAGCACTGCCTCGAAATAATATTTGCATCTCAACACAATAACATCACTTATCTTGCGCCCTGCTCATTTCCCGTCTGTTGATGAGGAAGTCGTTTCGTCATTTGCAGAACTCGATGACTCTTCCGAAGAAGTTGTGGATGCTTTAATTGTATCCGGGAATTTCTCTGCTTCCGTTAGACTCGTCGCATCCATGCCATATGCCCATTGACCATCCGGCGTAATGACCCAGATCTGATCCGGTTCGGATGGCACCGTAATTCCTCGATACACATCTCGAACTTGTTGCCCATTGACCGTCTGTTCAACAGACAGGGTGAATCGTGGAACGGAATTCTTTAGCTCGGATGCTTTACGCACATCATCTGCTGTCGACAGGTTTTTGATTTTGCCGATAAGAGATACGGCATCTGTGGCTTCAATCGTTTTTCCATTCAGTGTCCAGGTATGCTCTGCCGCATCGTTCTTCGATGTCGATGTTAACATCCAAGTAGCTGCTTCACCTTCCCACTCCAGAGACCCAACATTTGTCTCATCCATGTTAAAAGGTGTAGTGTCCAACAAATCACGACGAGACAAGGCTATGCTGGTAATCGCCTCTGTCTGCACGGCAACCACAGGGCCCGAATCAACACGAACATAACGTGCATCATCTGCTGGAAGCTGGCCGCCAATAGCCAGTTTGATCTCCCGATTATCTTTGAGTTTGATATCCATACGTGTAGCATCTGTTCCTAATCCGTACTTATCCAGATCCGTTGGCGCTTCTTCCACCACCAGTTCCTGGTTCGTACCACTCAGAGCATCCAGCCAGCTGCTTACACTGTAACCGTTCAGAGGATAGGCTTTCGGCTCAACCATGTGCCATACGCCATTTTCAAGCGACAAAGTCGAAGATGCTGCTGCACCGGATGTCTCCTCCGTTGTGTCATGTATTGTGATGGATTGGATATCCCCGGATTGAATACCGAGCAACTTGGCTTGTACCGCTTCTTCTTCCCGAAAATAATTTTGACTGGCCGCGTACACCCAGCCCACAATTAGTACGATGACCACCAGAATCGTTGGAACCCATTTTCTCATACTCGTCTGCGCCTCCACCATAAGAGTACACCAATGATAACAAAGATGAGTGGGAATGCTACAATAGCCACGAAGAAAATCGTTCTGGCCTGTTCGCCATTCAGGTATGCCATCTCATACCCGGCTTGTACCCGTGGGCGAATCGTCAATCCATTTTCTTTCTCACTCAGATAGTTTACCGTATTCAAAATAAAGTCCCGATTGCCACCATTTGCAATTTCCGAATCCTGCATGAAAATGGACGAGCCAAGAATAACCGCCTTCGGTTTACCATCCGTCGTATCGGCTGCATACCCTAATTCAACGGGTCCCTGAATGTCCTCTTCGGCATCATTGGTTGTTTCATTCTGCAATAAGCCGCCGATATTTGTCTCCCCATAACTGTCATTCGAAGAATGAATTAACGGTGAAAGGGTATATTTATCCTGTTCTTTGCTGGTCAACGCAATCGACAGCGACAACATCGGATACAATTGGCTCGCAGCGAGTTTGTCCGTAATTGCATGTGTACCATACTCCGGCACCACCCAGAGTGGCCCCATCGTACTGGCTTGCTGATTATCCACCATGACCGCATGCTCATCAACGACGCCATAGTCAGCCATGAGGGCATCGATGTTTTTCCAACTGGATTTCATATCTTCTACAAATCCGAGGGATAATAACAGCTTGCCTCCATTACTCAGATAAGTGCGAATAGCCTTCATTTCCGTATCACTGAGATCACGTTGTGGTCCAATAATGGCCAGCACATCTGCATCTTCCGGGACCTTGCCAGCTTGATTCAGCTGCAATTCTTCCGTTTGCACATTGTTCTGTTCCAAGGAGGATTGTAGCGTGGTCATCTGATCAAGACTCAACTCTTCATGTCCGGTCAAAAAGACCATTTTGTGCATCTCCGTGGATGACATATTCATGAGCGCCTGCGTAAGTTTTTCCTCACCTGTGAATTGATATGATCCGTCACTTCCGTCACCTGTCGCGGTGAACAAACTGGCGATATCAATCACTTTGTGTTGATCTCCCTGCTCCAGCACAATGGAGCTGCCTGTTATGCCGTATTTGGATGCAAGCGCAGGTTCCTGCGTCAGATTATATTGTTTTAGTTTCAACTTGCTGTTACGTTTCGTGTATTCCTCGACCATATCCGTGACCTCACGGTTCAGGACGGTGTTGTTGGCATTTTCGACAGTTAACACCAGAATGTTGACGTCATCCTTCACATTTTTGATCGCAGTAAGGGACTGGTCAGATAACGTGTATTGTTTGTTCGAGGTCAGATCCAGCTGGAAGCCGCCAAGTGAATTCAGGAACAGTGTTAGCAAAATAAAGATGCCAATCACCGCTACGGACAGCACGGTACTGTTGGTATGACTTAACCATTTTTTCATCTTCTCACCTCCACCGCTTCCGTTCCACAATTTGAATACTTAACAGCAGAAACACACCCGAAAGGGTGACATAATACAAGATATCCGGCCCACTAAGCACACCTTTCATGAAGCTGTCGAACCGGTTAGTCAGGGCAAACGGGTCAAGCCACTGTTGCAAAGCAGAACCTGTATTGCCTGCAAATGAATCAAGCATCCACAAAACGAGCAAAATAATAAAACCCGCCACCGCAGACACCATCTGATGCTGGGATAATGTAGAAGCGAACAATCCAATCGCCATCATGCTTCCGCCCAGGAAAAATAACCCCAGCGCAGACATCCATACCGTCGTCATATCCAATGTCCCATAGAACGACATGATGAAAGGGTACACCAGACTGCACAGGATGAGCACAACCAGAATGGCCAGAGAAGCAAGATATTTGCCAAAAATAATCTCGGTTACTCGTGCCGGAGAAGTCAGCAACAATTCATCCGTTCCCTGTCTAAATTCCTCTGCAACCAGTCGCATCGTTAACAATGGCACAACAAACAGTAGCATGGACAACGTATCGCCCAACACGAGACGATAATCGACAATGCTCGGCTGGTAATATACAAAGCTTGAATAGAACAGCAGACTGGTCATCAGTACATATACGGCAAAAGCAAAATAGGACGTTGGTGACAGAAAATAAGCTTGTAGCTCTTTATTGCATACCGCCATCATTCGTCTCATTTGGACTCCTCCCCTTTGCGAGCTTGGGGCGAAGCATCGGCTGCTGAACCAACTGATGTTCCCGATATACTCGACGAGTCGATGTCCGAAGTTACGTCCTGATCCATCTCTGCCCCAGTAACCTTATCCACATCTGCCGAATTTGCGTCTGTGTCTGTTGCCTCGGTTGTGGTCAGCTTCAGGAAGATTTGCTCCAGACTCAGGTTCTCCTTCTTCATCTCCAGAATCGGTAATCCTGCACCTGACAAAAGGTAGAACAGCTCCTCCCGGAAATCTTCCGAGTTTTCTCCAGTAAGAAGCATTTTAACCGTATTCGCTAAATCTGAATTAAGTGAAGTATCTTTGCTGGTATTCACATCCGATGTCTGAATAACTTCACTCCGCACCTTCTCCCATGGTGTCAGCACATTATGTAATTGCTCCGCAGTCGCCTTCACTTCAATCGACACTTTGAACTGATCCCCCATTGCTGATCCGAAATGCTGAGGTGAACCATCCAGCACGAGCTGTCCCTGATTGATGATCAACATTCGATTACAGAGCGTGCTCACTTCAGGCAAAATATGCGTACTGAGCAGCACCGTATGGTTCTCACCAAGTTCCCGAATCAGATCCCTAATCTCGATAATCTGGTTTGGATCAAGGCCCGATGTTGGCTCATCCAGGACCAGCAGATCCGGCTTGTGAATAATGGCTCCTGCCAGCCCAAGGCGTTGTTTGTATCCTTTGGATAACCCACGTACCATTTGTCTTTCCCGACCCTGAAGTCCCAGTCTGCTAACCATCTCACTGACCCGCAGCTTAACCTCACGTGCCGGGACATCTCGCAAATTGGCTACGAATTTAAGATAGGACTGCACCGTCATATCGGGATACAGTGGCGGCGTTTCAGGCAGATACCCAATCTTGGAACGAACACGCTGACCCTGCTCATGCACCGATACCCCATCCACCATAATGGAACCTGCGGTTGGATGCACATAACCCGTAATCATACGCATCGTTGTTGTTTTTCCGGCACCATTGGGTCCGAGAAAGCCAACAATCTCACCACGTTCCATGGTGAAATCCAGTTGATGTACGCCGCGCTGCCCTTCGTAAACTTTGCTGACCTGTTTCACTTCGAGCACATCATTCATCCTTTCCCGTTAAAATACCCGTGCACCATCGTTCGTTATATAAATTCAACTGAAAATATTTACACTTGGACTCCGATGGCAGAATAACCTTCCGATCACTGTTATCCCCAGATTTTTTTGATTCCTTCTTATATGGAAAAATCCGGTGATAAAGGTGACTGCTTCGCTTCTTCAAGTTATTTCTGCCCTCTCCGTTATCGTGTAAATGTTATGTTGAACTTATGTAATAGATGTTGGACACGGGAAGTTCCTTGTATCTTACGTGAGCTAGCCTAGCCTCAGCTTAATGTCACTTAAAAGACAGCTTAAAAATTTTTGTCCAAAATGTGAACATACTGACCAACACCCACACCCTGCGCTTAAAGCCAACGTAACATAGAGTACAGGAGAATGTGCTCCTGACCAAAAGTCAGAGGGTGAATCGTGTGAAAGTATTATTCACGTTTTATGTTCCGAGCGGTGGCGTGGATACGTTGAATCGACTGCGCACCGCTGTTCTGAAACGCCATGGCATTGAAGCGCACCTATTGTATCTCAGCACAGGCTCGGGATTGCAGAACAACAGTGATACGCCCATTTTCACCGCGTCCAGTGACGAGGATATCCATCATATCATTCATACTCATCATTATGATGCCATCATTGCCACTTCAGACATCGCTATGCCCGGCCGCTTGAGAGGACTTGGTTATACCGGGCGAATTATTTTTGAAGCGCAGGGACTCGGAACACGCGATCAAGCTCTGGAAACAATACAGATGGGTGTCCCATACCTTCAGGCCCATTGCGATGCTGCCGTTATACCTCCCACAGACCACCTGCTGGATATGTTCATTCATATCTGTCCTTGGCTTCATCGGTTTGTTATTCCCAATATGCTGGATACCGACACCTTCGCACCAATCTTGGTGGATACCCCACCATATCCGGTGCTGGCTTGGGTAGGACGACTTGAACACAACAAAAACTGGCGTGAATATTTAATCATATCGAGTGAAATCGTCAAAAAAAATCCGGAAGCCAGACTATGGTTGTTCCACGATCCAACTTTGGCTAATCCAGAAGATGAAGTCATGTTCCGGCACATGCTGGCAGAATACGGGCTTGAGGATCGGATTGGCATCTTTATCAATGTTCCTCATTCTCAGATGCCTGCATATTATTCCATGATTGCCGCTTCAGGCGGCATCATGTTATCCACTTCCCTGCTTGAAGGATTCGGTTATGCCGTCGCTGAAGCCATCAGTTGTGGCTGCCCGGTGCTCAGCACGGATTCGGATGGTGTGCGTTCATTTATCACACATAATAAGACTGGTAAGTTTTATCCAATTGGAAATGTAGAGGCCGCTGTAGCCGAAGCAAGGGACCTTATGAATAACAAGAAACTGCGTGAGTATATTCGCATTCAGGGCAGACAGCATATGAGCTTGTCTTTTTCACCAGATCGATATGCCATTTCTTTCCGTGAAATGATGACAGCACTGCGAATTTTCCATTGAGCATAACAAAAAAGGCAGTTCAGCAAAATTTCTCTGAACTGCCTTAGTATGGTTTTTAAGAAATCTTAGTGTCCCATCATCATCGCGGGATCAGGCTTGTCGCCATTTTGAAGTTCTTCTTTCGGCATCGGCTTAGGTTTGCGCAGAATCAGACTGAGCAAACATCCGAACAATGCAATACAAGCGGCCAGGAAGAACGTATCATTGAAACCAGCCACCAAACCATGAACGATAGCGGTCGGCTCTGTACTCGTTGTATTGTCTGCGATTCTTGAAGTAAGGAAGCCTGTAAGCCCTGCAACCGCAAAGGACACAACCACTTGCTGTGCAGCGGCCGTGAGCGGTGTAACCCGTCCAACCAACTTGCGCGGTGCAGCATTTAATACATGCGTATTGAGTGGCATCATGGACAAGCCCATACCCAGACCCATCATGACCAGAGCCGTTATAATCAGGCCAAGACCTGTCTCTGCCGTAATGGAGGACAGAATAAACAATGCTCCCGATATAATACCCAGACCCACGAAGGCCAAAGGTCTAGCACCGATTTTATCAAACAATCGACCACCAAGCGGCATACCCACTCCGGAAGCCAACGCCTGTGGCAGTAGAATCAATCCTGTTTCCAGTGCAGTGTATCCTTTGATCTGCTGCAAATAAAGCGGGATCAGGATCATCGCACCGAACAGCGCCACTTGAGACACCCATGCGAGAATAATTCCCCGTGAGAAATCAGATGATTTGAATACCCGGAGTTCGAGCAATGGATTTTGATGACGAAGCTCCACAATAATGAACAAAATGAGCGCTACACCACCCACAATGACACCCGTCAAAGTTGTTGCAGACGTCCAGCTCGTTCCACCCTCACTCACACCGTAAGCGAGCATCGAGAACGCAATTGGCGCCAGAATCATGCCGAGCAGATCCAGTGCAGGTGTGCGTCCACGATCTGTATCCGGCAAAAACTTGATACATAGAATGAAAGCTGCAATACCAATGGGCAAGTTAATCAGGAAGATCCAGTGCCAGCTCAGTGATTCAATAAACCACCCGGACAAGACTGGACCCAATGCAGGGGCAAGCAGCATCGGAATTCCCAGCATCCCCATGATGGAACCTCTTCGCTCAGGAGGAGCCAGACGAAAGACCATTGCCATACCAATAGGAGCAACCATGCCTCCACCAAGGCCTTGAATGATACGGTAAATGATCAATTGCTCAGGTGATTGGGCAATCGAGCATAATACAGAACCCAAGGTAAACATGGCAATGGTGAACAGGAACACTCTTTTGGCACCAAAACGGTCCGTTAACCAGCCTGCCAGTGGAATAACTGCAGACAAAGCCAAGGTGTAACCCGTAACCGTCCATTGGATGGTCTTAAGATCCGTCTCGAAATATTGAACGAGATTCGGAATGGCTACATTCACCACCGTGCTGTCCAGTATAACCATGATCATACCGACGATAATAGCCAGGAGTGGCAGTATAATCGTTTTGATTGAAAACTCTGCGGGCTCCTGGGATACTGCTGTTTGTTCTTTCACGTTCTCCACACTCTTTTCCAGCCATTAGATCGCAGGTTTATCCATGCGTCTCACTCAGCCTATATTGACGACTAATTTCAAACTATCGTTTTAAATCGTCGTTTTAAACTTTCGTTTAATACTGATCTAATTCTAATGAAAATACCTTTGCTGTCAAGCTATTTTTTCAGACAATTCTACTATGGATGCACCACAAAAAAATGGAACAGGCACCTTCCCTGCTCCACACGTTGGTAATCATGACTATTTAATTATAACCATATCAATCTGCAAGCTTCATCATCTGATATTCTGATAGTATGCCCAGTGTCTGACCGTCAATACTTCTGCAATATATTCGAATAACCAGATGATTCGGTGAAGAACTGTTGCTGATGACCCTCAGTTCATAAGGCTCGGATGTTACATCCAGATTATGAATGACCTGATTACCGCCCACTCCCCCCGAATTTGACGTTAGGTGAAAAAGGTGTCGGTACAATTCTCCGTGAATACTGGCTCCACCAACAAATACATCCGTCCCTTCCTCGCCGCCCACATAGGCCAACTCCACATCCATGTACTTGACGGGAACAAATGTCTGTAACAGATTCTCATGAATCTCAAGTAAATATACCGCCACTGTGGATCCCTCCTTCGGAGCACATGAACCTTCCTGTACATAGGATATGCTTCCTCTCGTCCATTGCCATTTGCATTCACCCATTTTCGACCAATTACACGGAAATGCCCGACCTTCCGGTCCTCTTTTTTCATAGAATAAAAGGATAGAAGCTCGGCCGGTGCAGGCCGTGACAAGGAGGTCGCTATGAAAGTTCTGCTCGTTACGTATTGGGAGCTTACACATATGGGAGGCATATGGACATATGTTAAACAACTGGCCGACAGATTAATCGCACTTGGTGTAGAGGTTGATATCATGGGCACAAATGGTGCCAATAACGAAGTATATGTTCGTAATCTGAACCGCGCTTTCTCCAAGGATAAGGTGTGGCCCATGCTGCAAGCCAAACTCAATCCGACTGATCTGCCACAATTCACTGCCGATCCTCTTCTCGCTTATTATGAACTGAATAGATATGCCTTCGAGATGGCAGCCGCTTATCTGGGAGTGGACCACTATGACGTTATTCATGCGCAAGATCCGGTAGCTGCCGTAGCCATAAAACGCATCTTGAACCGCAATATCCCACTGGTTACAAGCTATCATGGCGCTCTTGCACGCGAAGCATTTTACGATGCTCAAAATTCCAACCCACAGCTTACTCTCCCTTCATATTTGCAATCCAAGCGTGGACGTTATTTTCTCTCATTGGAAGAGCGAAGTGCGGCACAGTCCGAGCTCATTCTCGTGTCAAGCCACTGGATCAAGAGTACGCTTACAGAGCTTGCCGTGCCTGAATCAAAGTTCAGACAGATTCCCTATGCTGTAGATCTCCCAGCCTACCGTGCCTCAGCAGCTGTGAAGTTCCGCCAGCGACCACCTGCGGGCAAGAAAGTCATTGCCTTTACCGGACGACTTGAATACATCAAGGGCGTTCATGTGTTAATCAAGGCCTTAGCCAGTCTGAAAAACAAACGTTCCGATTGGGTCTGCTGGATCGCAGGAGAAGGCAATCTAACCGATGAATTGCGGTCACAGGCCGCGTCAACGGGTATTGGAGCCGATGTTGTGTTCTGGGGCAAACTGGATAATATTCCTTCCTTCCTGCGCCATGCAGATATCTATGTCCAGCCCAGCCTGCAGGACACCCAGCCTTTCTCCGTTACCGAAGCGCAACTGGCGGGTGTACCCGTTATTGTCAGTGGTACAGCCGGCATGCCCGAGATGGTTGAACCTGGACGTACGGGATGGGTTGTTCCTCCGCAGGATGTCGACTCGCTCCGTGAACTGTTGGATGCACTACTTGAGGATAATGTTACCCGGAGAACAGTGGGTGCGGCGGCGAAAGCCTGGGCTGAACAACACCGTTCACTGGAAGTGATGGGATTGCGTACATTTCAAGTCTACCAAGAAGCCATCTACAGAGGAGGACATACGATATGACGTTACTTGTACCGAGTGATCTGTACAATCGCTGGTTTTCGACTCCAGTTTCCACACCTCACATCAACGTGGACTACGCTGTAATGAATGAATTGATGAAGAAGCTGCCAAAAGGATATGTATTTCCCGATCCTGCATCCATGGCGATCATGAATTCAAAAGATTGAGTTGTCCAATGATATGCCGTCTTCATATAACATGCCGAAATATCAAACAAGGGGTGTCCCATCTGTCATATGAATGACTGAGGACACCCCTTGCTCGCTTCAAATGTGTTCTAACAGACTGAGAACACGCTATTTACAGATCTCTCTAATCTGTCGCCAACTTGGAATACATATTCAGATCACTGAACGTTTCGCCTACCCTCTCGTATGCCCTGAGGGTGCCTTCATATGTGAAATTGAGCTTTTGTAATAGCTTTATTGAATTCACATTACCGGGGTCAACCTTTGCTTCCATTCGATTCAGCTTCATAGTTGAGAATGCATGAGCTAACAAAGAAGAGATCGCTTCCGTAGCATATCCTTTCCCCCAGTGTGATCTGGCAATGTCATACCCGATTTCTGCTTTAAGATTGTCAAAATCCAGTGAATTATAACCACAGGAACCTATGATTTCGTTGGACTCTTGCGCAAAGATAGAGAACCGAATGGCCTTGTTTTCATAAGAAAGATCATTCAGAAGATTAATCATGGCTATAGCTTGATTTTCATCCGTAAAATGAGTGATATTCATAAATCTAGTCACATCCGGATCAGACCAAATCTTAAACAAGCTGGCCGAATCCGATACGTTCATTTTTCGCAAATATAACCGTTCTGTGTGTAACTCTGTAATCAATACTCTTACCTCCATTAGTTTATTAATAGTTGGGTTTAAGATATTGATATCTGCGCATAGTCCAGTCCCTTCCGTGTATGAATCATTTCATTATACAGAGACTTCAGCAATCGATCACCCTTTCTGTCCACTAATCTGTCCATAGAGCAAAAAAAGAGCTTACCACTTATAACACTTAAAAAGTGCTTCATAAGGGTGCTCTCCTGTCCATTTAACATCTATTCCATTCATCCATCATTGCCAAATCCACCTACTTCCAGTACCCGCCAACCTGAAGTAAATTGAGCAAAATAGGTCTATGCTTCGCCTGAACCCGTTCCATCTCGGCAACCAGTGCCTTGAAATGGCGTTTGGTCCCCATGGACTCATGCAATCGGTAGCACATCAGAGGTTCATTGTAGTAGAACAGCTCATACATTGGAAACAGCCTCATCCACATCTCATAGTCATGGGTGTAGCGAAAATCAGTGTCGAACAGTCCAAACCGCTCAAATGCTTCCATCTCTAACATGACAGTACAGCCGTTGATTGGACAACCTTCCAGCAGTACCTGCAACATCTCCAGACGACTTCCCACTTCCGGATGCACCGTATCCAACCATTCACTTTTCTCATTCACATAATGGTAGGCACCATGGCAGAATGAAGCCTTGACCTCTCGCATAAACTTCAGTTGTTTCTCCACCCGGTCCAGCAGCATCACATCATCCGAGCTGAGCCAGACAAAGTAATCCCCTGTTGCATGCTTGATGCCCTCATTTAATGCTGTCGCGGTTCCACCGTTTTCTTTGTGAATATAGCGGATGGAATCCATGAATGGTTGTAGCTTCTCCACGTGCTCGGTTGACCCATCATCCACCACGATGACTTCGATATGCGGATACGTCTGGTGAGTGGCACTGTGAACAGCCTGCTCGATATAAGCACAATTGTAAAAAGGAATGACGATCGATACTTTTGGCTCCATTCGGGCCTTCCCCTCCTCTTACTGTCTTAGGTAAAATGCTGCGCAAAGAGGGCGTTAATCAGCCATCTTTTGGCTTTCTTAACCGCCCTCCCTACGCTACCCGCCAAGCGTCGCTATTCGCTGCAACAACGGTTCCCGATATCTGGACCATACCATGGATGCCTCTCTGCCGATGACATCCGCATGACGTACCGATCCCATTCCCCCATGCCACCGATAGGCAGTAAGCGGTTCATTCAGGTATGGGAACCGATGACCGTTCAGCAAAATCCGCATCCAGAGATCCAGATCATGGGTGTAGGGAAGAAGTTCATCGAACAGCCCCACTCCGCTAAAGAGATCCTTGCGAATCATGACGGTACAACCGTTGACCGGATTGCCGCTAACAAACCGTCGTAGTAAATCCATATCCGACATCGGTTCAGGCCCACCATGCATTCTGGTAACTGCCGAATGTTCATTGATATAGTGAAAGTTGGTATGTGAGACGAGCACATTCTCACGCTGCATAAACTCCAGCTGATAACGAATTTTATCCGGGTACAGATAATCATCCGAACTGAGCCAGGCTACATAATCACCAGAGGCATGGCGGATGCCATGATTAAGTGCCGAAGCCGTACCGCCATTGCTTTTGCCAAGCACATTAATATAAGGAAGATAGGGTTGAAGCAACTCTGCATGCCGGGTTGAACCGTCATTCACAACAACGATCTCCACATCGGGATACGTCTGGTTCAGCGCACTCTGAATCGCCTGAGGCACATAAGGGCAGTTGTAGAATGGAATGACAATGGATACTCTCGGATTCAACTTGTCGTCCTCCCTTGCTGGACACGAACATCACTCAGGATATCCTGAAGCGATGTGGCAAATGGAATCATCGGCTGCCAGCCAAGCTTGCGCAGCAGTGATAATTCCTCCTGTTTCCCCGAACCATCCGGACCAGAAGATGCCCCATCCCAGCGAACAGGGACTTCCGCTTCTGTCATGGACAACAGCAGATCTGCAATTTCACCAAGACTGCGCTCGACTCCAGACACCACCGGGTATACTGTACCACTGGACCCGTGTACCAGGAGGGTCGCATACGCTCTGACGGCATCCCGCACATCCAGAAAGTCACGGGTATTGTCCCGTCCGGACAGACGGAATGCCTCGGTTTTGCCCGCCTGCTCACAGGCAACAACATGGCGTGCAAGCAGTGAACAGATGCCTGTGGAAGGACCCGCACCAATCAGATTGCCTGGCTCTGCCAGCATGATCTGTTGTCCGAAGAGCGACATCCACGACAAGGACACCATCTCTTCCAGCGCTTTACTGAGGCTGTATGGATGCGGAGGCTGGGGAATCCGGCCAGGTTCCGGCGTATATTTTAACCGCGATCCTACAATAACGGTTCGTGCTGTCGGACAACTGCGAAGCGCATCCAGCAGATACAGCACGGCCATCACATTGGTCTCCAGGACCAGTAGCGGATCAGACCACGAATCAGGCACTGAATTTTTGCCAGCGAGATGCAGCACATAGTCGGGCTGCACCTCACCGATCAGATGACGCACTTGCTGTTTATCGTTCAGATCACAGACATGGACCTGAGTACCTTTACCAAACAAATACACATCCGGCCTCCGGACTACCGCCGCAACCACTGCACCAACTTCCCGAAAATAAGATACGGCATGTCGCCCGGTAAAACCGGAGGCGCCTGTAATCAGTACTTTCTTGCCTCTCAGCTCTGCTCCATCCATAATGCCAACTCCTTCAGCATTGTAGAATAATCCGGCAGGTCTGTCTTCACATCCTCGCGAGTGGACACCAGTGTACGGTCCTGCACTACACTGTCATCACGCACAATCGTCACATCCTGCTTATCCCAGGTCTGCTTGAACAATACAAGCAGGTCATGCTTGCTGACAGGTGCCGGATGAGCTAGGTGGATCAGACCACTAACCGATGAGGCCAGGTAATGGTCTACCCATTTGGCCAGCTCAAGTGTGGTCACACCGTTCCAGAATACGCGGGTATACCCCCCGACTTCACCTGTGCTGGACATAAACCATTGCATCAGACCAATGCCGCCCTGCCGAATCTCGGGTCCAATGATGGACGTACGGATCGTCAGATGACCTTCATCCTGAACTTCGCCAAGTGCTTTGGTGATGGCGTAAGCTGAAGTCCCATCCGTAACATCATCTTCCCGGTACGCTCCCCGTTCTCCGCTGAACACACAGTCCGTGCTGATATGAATCAGGCGTGCACCAATCGTATCTGCAACCCGCCGCAGACGATGTGGCAGGAAACCGTTAATATGATATGCAGTAATTTTGTCCTCATCTGCGAAGTTGTTCAACACACCTACAGCATTAATAATCACATCCGGGTGCACAGCTTCTACCAATCGATCAACCATGAAGCTGTCGTTCACATCCAGGAGCAGACCATTGGGGTCCGTTACATCCCGAGATGTGTAGAAGACGCTGTGTACACCTTGACGGCGGAAATAGTCGACCAGAATATGGCCGGCCATTCCGTTTCCACCAAGTATCAGCAGTTTCATGACAAGAATCCTCCGCGTTTCAGAATTTCACGAATCTCCTCTTTGGTCATGAGTTGGTGTTCAGAACTGAAACTGTTAAAGGAGACCGGGGGACAATTGGTATAATGTTCACGCAGACCCGGTATACCCAGGGTAGGAAGAATAACCAGGTACTGCTCATCGTAGACAACGGTGGTCATGCTCTCGAATTCACTCATCAATATTTCATGGATTTTCTCCCCTGGACGAATGCCACGTTCCACAATACTCACATTCTCCACACCGGAATCCTCAATCAGCACTTCCGCAAGATCAACGATTTTGCAGGTAGGCATCGTCATGACAAAGATCTCTCCGCCGACACTTTCCACCGAAGCTTTGAACAGTAAGGTGATTGCATCCTTCAGCGTAAGAAAGAATCGAGTCATACTCATATCCGTGATGGAGACCTGCCCTTTCTGGCGGATCTGATTCTTGAACAGA
This sequence comes from Paenibacillus sp. W2I17, assembly GCF_030815985.1. Classification (NCBI taxonomy): domain Bacteria; kingdom Bacillati; phylum Bacillota; class Bacilli; order Caryophanales; family Paenibacillaceae; genus Paenibacillus; species Paenibacillus sp. W2I17. Next base: position 5,968,437 of record NZ_JAUSXM010000001.1, on the reverse strand, counting down.
TGTACCACACTTCCATTTGTCCCCAGTACATTCCCACCCCGTACCGTAACAAACTTGGTATCACTGTGTAACAAGTTTGCATATACAATTAATTTCTCGCCGATCGCTTTTGTCATGCCATAGAAGTTGGACGGATTGGCAGCCTTGTCAGTCGAGATATAGATTACTTTTTCCACCTTGTTCTCAATAGCGGCCTCAATTACGTTCTGTGTACCAATCACATTGGTTTTGAGTGCTTCGTACGGTTGGTCTTCACACACCGGAACATGCTTGAGCGCAGCCAGATGAAATACATAGTCCACATGCTGGCAAGCCGCCGTCAAAGCATCCTTGTCACGAATATCTCCAATCCGGAAATGAAGACGCGGGTCTTCAAATTCACGACTCATAGCCACTTGGCTGGACTCGTTCCGGGAATATACAATAATTTCTTTGGGCTGCTGGGGCAGTAGTTGAGCCACAAGTTCATAACCCCATGATCCCGTACCGCCAGTCACGAGTATACGCTTATTTTCAAACATGCATTTTCCCTCCAAGCAGAAATTTAACCACTTTACTGGATACATCTGTGGCTTTGTAACCTTGCGGGCAATCCCAGTCGCTAGACATCTTTGTCATGACTTTCACGCAATCAGCGATGCGCGCGGCATCCAGACCGGAGACTACATTGCTGCCGCAATCGACCGTTTCCGGCCGCTCGGTAGTTCGACGCATCGTTACGGTCGGCACGCCCATAATGCAACACTCCTCCTGCACGGTACCGCTATCCGTAAGTGCACAGCGTGCATGACGTTCAAGCATTACAAAGTCGAAGAATCCAAACGGTTCGTGAAATTCCACCAGCGGGTTCATCTCCAGATGCAGATGCTCCGCAATCCGGATCGCGGTACGCGGATGAATACTGCAAATCACACGCAACCCGTGTTCCTCTGCGACCTGGTTCAGTCCTTTCATAATCTCCAGCAAATGAGGGGCATGATCCACATTCTCAGCTCGATGGGCAGTAACCAAGAAGTATTGCCCGGACTTCAGCTTGAGCTTTTTGAGTATTTTGCTGGAACTTACTTGCACATCGTAGTGCTGCATTACTTCATAGATGGGATTGCCCGTGAGCACGATGCGCCTGCTTGGTACCCCTTCGCTGACCAAATGTTTCTTGCTCTGTTCCGTGTAAGGCATATTAACGGTGGAGATAGCATCAATAACCTTACGATTTTTCTCTTCAGGCACATCCAGGTCAAAGCAACGATTGCCTGCTTCCATATGAATAACAGGAACACCCATGCGCTCAGCCAATACTGCACATAATGCGCTATTGGTATCGCCAAGCAGCAGCAATTTATCGGGCTTCTCCTGCAATATCAGATCTTCCATCTGCGTAAACATCGAGGACAGCTGTCGTCCCAGAGAGGCTGCTTCATCCTGAAGAACGTAATCCGGTGCGCGCAGGCCCATTTCCTTGAAAAAGAGACCGCTGAGACTTTCCGTGAAGTTCTGTCCCGTGTGCACCAGAATATGTTTGGACGCGTACTGGTCCAGCTTGGAGATGATCAGGCTGAGCCGTATGATCTCAGGTCTCGTACCCAGCACCGTCATGATCTTCATCGTAATCCCTGCCTTCATCTTGTATTGGAACCCTTGCGCCCTGCTCGGCTACGTCCTGCCTTGGCAGATTTGCGTCTGCGACTAGCCGATTTCCCCACATGTGGACGCGGTCCCTTCGTTGTACGGGTTCTCCCCTTACGTCTGCCAGTTCCGGAAGTACGTTTCAGTCCCTCACGGTCTCGGCGAGAATGAGGTGCAAGTGGCTTGCGACGACGCTTCCGTGTTTTGCCCCTCTGTTGAATCAGCTTTGCAGCTGGGACAGTACCTGAGGCACCAGGAACATCGTGACCCACTGCGATTGGAGGTAATGAGGAATGTGGCAACGCCTGGATGACGGTCAGCGGGAATAACAGTGCCCGAACCGTAGCCGGCTCCAGAACCAGTACAGTGCGTAGTCCTCCCTCCCCATGGGCATACACAGGTCCATTCGGAGGTTGGATATAAGCAAACCATCCGGGAAAACGCAATAACCACTGTGTCACCATCGTATGCAATTTTGTTCGGTAGGTTTCAACGCCGTAGAGCCTTTCCGCTTCTGTCCGATTGCGCCATCCTGTATTTGATGCCAGCTCTGCATCATTCAGCAAGGTTGTTGCCAAGGTGACAAGCGCTTCGGTATCGCCCGGCGGGGCCAAAAATGCATCACTGCCTACCGATTCCATTAACTCCTTCAGTCCACCCTGAGCGAAAGCGATGACCGGTTTGGCAAAATAGAGACCCTCCAATGCGGTCATGCCAAATCCTTCCTTGACCATGCTTGGGATGACCAGGATATCCATTGCGGTATACGCCAGAGATACGTTCTCTTCAAATGTGGTGAAGGTAAATCGGCGTGAATACCCGGATTTTCTCACCCGTGATACACACTCGTCGTAATACTTTTTATCCGATGGTGCCCCGATGATCCAGAAGCGACAGCGCGAATGCGTTTCGCAGATCCTCAAGGCCATATCCACAAAAGGTTTCAACCCTTTGGCATCATATATAAATGAAGAAATATAACCGATACAGGTCTGCGATGATTTGAAACCGAGCTCCATACGCTTACGTTCGCGCAGATGAACCCAGCGGTCCGGTGCTGGTAGCGCGGGTTCCCAAGTTGGGGAAATGATGGTCACTTTGTCTCCCATGCCGGCTTCTTGGAATGGGGCCACCGCTGTCTCGGATATACCGATAATCCAATCCGCGTAACGGCCAATCATCTGGATCGCCTCGGTTGTATGTTCATTCGTATGAATGATCTCGGTAATCTTCCAGATGACCGGAATCTGAAGGGACTTTGCCGCTACAGCCGGCATCACATTAACGCAGGTGTTCGTTAACACCATATCGGGAGCAGTCTCCCGTATGAGGGAGACCGCTTCCTGATACGCTGGTGTATGACGAAGATGCTCCGCATCATCTGCAATGCCCAAGTAAGGTGTGTACACACCGTGAAGCATCGGCAGAGTGCATATTTTGACCTGAATGCCGAATCTTCGCGCAAGCCCCGCAAGCTTCCCCTCCTGAGGGGCTACGAGCACACATTCAAAGATCGCACCGATCTCTCTCATAAAATGAAGCAGCAACTTCTCGGCGCCTGTAATGCTGCGAGTATTACACACATGTGAAAATAACATCAGCTTTGGTTTCGTTGCCATGGCCGCACGGACCCTGTACACGGGTATCCGATACAGGGTACTGTGCACACCTCCTCCCGGCCAGAATTAAGGGAATATGATGGTTAACATTTCATTAATTCTTTTGCCATACGTGTGGTCTTTCAGTGTACGTTCGAGTCCACGAAGTGCAATCTCACGGCGTTCCTTTTCATGAGTAAGATAATATTCCACTTTGTCGAGTAACTCCTGCGGCGAGGAATATGTCTCAATCTCCACACCCGGTTTGTAGAAGCGCGCAATGTCATCCCGGGCGTCGGTCAGCTGCAGCGTCGTGGACGCGGCAATTTCAAACGTTCTCGGGTTTGGTGAGGCTGGCGGGATTTTGAGGTGATTATTATTAACGGAATCATCTTCGTGGGATCGATGCAGGTTGATGACAATTTTGGTGCCATTGTACACATCATTGGTCTCCGGCGGACTCATCCAGCGACCGAGTTCAATCTTCTCGCCATAGGCAGTATAGTCAGGCAGACGGTCCCACCAGATTCCGTTAAATACCGTATTGTGTGACATCAACTGAGGCATGATCGGATTGAAGAAATATACCCGGTTCCAGTAGGCCGAGCCGATAAAGCTGACATCCCGTTTTAACGGGGAAGGAGTTGTAATCGGAAAGTAATGATTAGTGAATGCGGCAAAAGGGAGGTAGTGGACTGACGCGCAGCCGATTTGTCGATACAGATCGATACAGTTCAGTTCCAACGTGAAGACATGGTCAAAATGTGTCACAATTTCCAGCGTCATATCTGTATAGTACGGGTCATCCGTGAGCCAGATCGCCGTCTGAATGCCCGCTTGGCGAATCGCATCGATATGCTCGATGGGGATATCCATTCCATCCAGCACAAGCACAAGATCAGGACGCGTCTGCAGCACAATCTCAGAAACCGGTTGACGCGGATCAGAGAGGGTTACTTGAGCTACCATACCCTGTAGCGTGGCCATAATGGCCTCATCCAACGGGGAGTAAGGGAAGCCTTTACCCGAGGATACATACAGCACGTGAAGCTGTCGGAAAGGCAACGGTTCCTGTGCACAATTCACAATATAGTTGGCGCGACCGCGCAGATATCCTTCTTCCTTACCTGCGTCATATCCGGCATGTTGCCCATTTTTGCGTGCTTGATCAGCCAGGCTCAGTACGGGTGCATGAACCTTTTTGGTTTTACGGTGTTTGAGAGACATACCGCCACTCCTTTATTTTTTGGGATAGGGTTCTCGTTGGTGCTGCACTTCAGATGGGAATTACAAATGTTCCAGCAACTGACCGATGCGGCGAGTGAATGTGTGCTGGTTCATCGTGGTGAGAAGTCCCCGCCACGCCATCGCCTGTCGTTCTTCTTCATGCTTCAGATAATAGTGGATCTTGCGCTGAAGTTCTGCTGCGTTGGTGAACGTCTCGATGTCATATCCCGGCTTATAATAACGGGGTAAATCTGCACGTGCATCCGTAATCTGCATTGTGCCGCAGGCGCTGATCTCATACGTGCGTGGATTAATCGAGTGACCTTCAAGATGATGTGTGTTGCGATTGTCTTCCCCATTCTCGCAAGTCCGGTGAATGTTAATGACAATCTTGGCGCCATTGTAATAATCCACTGTCTCTCCAGGAGCAATCCATCCTTCGTGGATGAAACGGCCTAGTACATCAAAGCGTGCCAACCGATTCCACTGGCTACCCGCGATGAATACCTTTTTGTCCGCAAGAAAAGGGGCCAGCTCATCAAACAAGGCAATCCGGTTCCAGAATCCGGTACCGATAAAACAAATGTCGTGCTGATGCTGCGGTGCCGCGCGCCGCGGTTGAAACATGCCTGGATTCACCGCGAGTGGCATATAGATAACCTGGTTCGCTCCATGTCCCAGATAAAAGGGCACCGCGGCCTCTTCATGTGTGAACACGACATCATAGTGCTGGCAAAGGGACGTTGTATCTTCGGTGAAATACGGATCATCCACAAACCACACGGCAGTTCGGATACCGAGTGCACGTATGCCATTCACCTGCTCCACATGATCTGCGGGAAATACATGCAGACCATTCATGACGAGCACCACATCGGGCCGATGCTGACTGGCTTCCTGCAACATCGCTGCTGGCGATCCAACAACGCATTCACGTACAGATTGCTGCAGAGCCAAGGTGACACCTTCATCGATGGCATCGAATCCTTGCGGGATATATAACACCTTCATGTCCCGCAAGGTCGGTTCAAACATCTGCACCCGCTCCATCATGGCTTGACAGCCGCCGAATCTGCGGCCTTCTGCATATCCGCCGCGGTAAGCCGTTTCCGCTTCGGTCAGCGGACGGTGCTTTCGTTTTGCCACATTCTTCACCCTGTCTTCCTTCAGGAGATCTCACTTCCAGACTCTCCCCGAGATTGGTCTTCCCTCTAAAGGATATGCCTCGGGGTCAGATGCATCATGGACGGGTGTCCTGCAAGGCGCAAAATTGGCGCATGCCCTCCACATCCGCCTGTACGGGCATGTCCGCTTTTGCGGCGATGCAAATAACCCGGAGGGATCTGTCCCCCCGGGCTAACTGTTATACAGGTATCATTCCATGCAGGAATAATCCTATCTACTCGGTTACTGTGCTTTGTACGCCAGCTGATGTCCGTCCTCGAATCCCTTGGCGAAACCCGCGTTGAATCCCTCGTTGTACGCCTCGTTGTATCCCTGGCTGTACGCACCGTCCGGGTTCGGATCGGTAGGGGTAGCCGGGACGACTGGTTGTACGGGCTTTGGACTCCGGTGCCGCCGTACCGCACGTTTCTTTTTTTTGAGCCACGCACTGCGTCCTTTAAGTGGGCGTTTGTGAAGAACACGTTTGGCTCTGAGCGCACGCAGTTTGCGAATTTTGCGCAGACGGGCTCCACGGATTAACAAAGCTCTTTTGGTTCTCAGTCGTATTTTCTTCTTCTTTAACATGTCAACATTCCTCCTGTATGTCCCGAACGATACGAATTGCACACCCGGGGTCTTTGAGCCACGGCAAGCCAGGCTCCCCATGCTGGATTCGGGCCAGCCTGATTCCCGTAACCATACGAGACATTTCTTCCTGATAGCGACTCAGTAAACGAATGTTCTCGGCCAGACTGCGGGCGGATACTTCCGAATGAGCGGTTACACTGGCTACACTGTCCAGAATGCGTGCCAGCGCCTGCTGACTGTGTGCAATGGATTCAATGAGCGCCAGTTTGGCTTCCTGCTCACGCTGCATCAGACTCATTTTCCCATGTCTCCCAGATCCATGCCGCCAAACATGCCACCGTCCATACCGCCGCCATCTTCGCTATCGTTCTGTACCATCACCGCTTTGAGATTGTTACACAGTCCGGTCTCCATTCGGGTTAATCCTTCCAGCAATTCCACCAGCTGATCATGCATTTTGAGCGGCTCGCCTACCTGATCCCCATGCGTCAGAAAGGTATCCCCATTCAAATGATTCAGCGTCCAGTTCCGTACCTTCTCGGCCTCAATCGCTTTTGCCTCCAAGATCAGGGCAATATTCCACTGCATTTTGGCTGCTGCGTCCAGCATCAGAATGAGGCTCTGTTCTCTACTCATGTTCCTTCACCCGCCTTCCGGGCTTATTCTTCTTCTTGAACCGCGATCTCCCGCATGACTTGGGTCAGCGTTTCGGCTACAGCCTCTTCCAGATCTGCAAGGCCCCCCAAGTAAGAGATAATGCTTTTGTTGATTTGCCCAGAGCTATCCAACAGACCGTCAACGCCATCCAACTCCGGTTCGATATCTGGCAAATGATTGATGATTTCAGACATGCGTACAGCAACTTGGCGTTTGGCATCCAGCACACGTGCGATCTGCTGGTGAGAGTGTGCAATATGTGTGATGATTTCATCGATTTTGCTCTGCATGGTCCTCCTCCTTACCGTCACGGCCTGCTTCACCCATAGAAAAAACCGGCCTATCAGCATTTGCCTGTTACAGCATATGCCGGGCCGGGATCGTCAGTTACTACAGCTTGCGCCTATATCGTCAGATGACATAACTCCAGTCGGAAGAATATCGACTGAGGAATTGGCGAGTACGTTCCTGCTTGGGACGTACAAAAACCTCCTCTGGGGTTCCTTCCTCCACAACGGAACCTCCATCCATGAAAACAACCCGATTTGCCACCTCACGGGCAAACCCCATTTCATGGGTGACTACAATCATGGTAATCCCTTCTTGAGCAATGGAGCGGATAACAGACAACACTTCACCCACAAGCTCGGGGTCCAGCGCCGAGGTCGGTTCATCAAACAAAATCACTTCGGGATTCAGTGCCAGTGCTCTGGCGATGCCCACCCGTTGCTGTTGTCCACCTGACAACATACTTGGATACTCATTGATTTTGGCAGACAGTCCGACTTGTTCAAGCACTCGCAAGGCACGCGTGCGGGCGTCGGCTTTGGACATTTTCTGGGCAATAATTAATCCCTCCGTGACGTTATCCAGCACTGTCTTGTGTTTGAACAGATTATAATGCTGGAACACCATCGCCGTTTTTCGTCTCAACTGCACAATGTCATGTTTGCGTGCATGCTTGCAATCGACGGTTAATCCACTGATCTGAACCTCGCCCTCATCGGCACGTTCCAGAAAATTGACGCAGCGTAGCAGTGTTGTTTTACCTGATCCGCTCGGTCCAAGGATCGCTACGACATCGCCCTGTTCCACGGTCAGATCAATTCCCTTCAATACTTCCTGCTTGCCAAAAGTTTTGTGTATGTTCGTTAGTGTAATCATGACACGCCTCCTTTGCTGTACACGGCAACCCGACGCTCAAGCAGAGCAGTGATCCGCTCGGCAATGATGGTCAGCCCCCAATAGATAAACGCTGCGGCGATAAAGGCCTCCAGAAACTTCAGACTGACGGATGCCACCACATCCGCTTTACCGAGGATGTCCATCTGAGATACGGTAAAAGCGAGTGTTGATCCATGCAGGAACCCAACAAACATACTGCACAAGTTAGGCAATACCGCCCCGATCGCTTGAGGGATAATGATACGCCTTAAAGCCTGGAATGTGCTCATGCCTACAGCGTGAGCCGCCTCCATCTGGCCGATATCCACAGCAAGAATGCCTGAACGGATAATCTCGGACATATAGGCGCCCGCAGTGAGCGAGAAAGCAATTAGTACAAATACGAGAATTGGAATCGACGAGGATTGGAAAGCCCAACCGTAACGTTCCGCCAGCTTATCGATAATCATCGGAATACCGTAATAGATGAGGAATAGATGCATCAGCATCGGTGTTCCACGCAGGAAAGAAACGTAGAACTCAGCAATGCGGTGAATCCACCGCACACGATAGATACGGATCAGAGCCGTAGCGAGACCGATTCCGAAGCCTGCAATCAACGGAACAATCGTAATGACGAGTGTCAGTGGCAATGCCTTCAGGATTTGAAAAAAAGATGTATAGATAAACTGGAGATCAATCGACATATGCTCACCCCGCTATTCGTTTCAGTGAGAGTTCAAAAAGTCTGGTTTTCAGTACCGAGAAGATGGAATGAAGTTAGAAATGGAGTAGCGGAGCGTAGGGAAAACTACGTGAGCAACGGACATTTCGGCTGAATTTCATCTTCGATGCTGATGATGCCGCCAGGCATGATTCGTAATCAAAAGCGGACTTTTTGAACAACCTCTTTCAGGCGTTTGGCTCGAATTGCCGGTTTGTGTACAACTCTCTTGCGTTCATGACGCTGGAGTCTGCGTTCTGCAAAGGAAAATCCTTTTTCAAGCACAATAACAATGACATAATAGACCACAGACAGACTGATATACACTTCAAGTGCATGCGATGTAGCCGAAATTAACGTCTGCCCTCTGCCCACCATATCCATGACACCAATGGAGAAGGCCAAAGACGTATCCTTTAATGAACCGATTAACGTGTTAGCCATGTTCGGAAAAGCAACAATCAGTGCCTGCGGAACAACAATCCGCCGAAAAGACTGGAATGTGGTCATACCCGCAGCATAGGCTGCTTCCGTCTGACCTTTATCCACACTGCGCACCGCTCCGCGAAAGATCTCGGCAAAGGATGCCGCATCACTAAGCGCATAGGTCACAATGACAAATAACAACGGGTCGGTTCTCGATAGGTCGATGCCAATGGGTTTGAGCAACTCGGGAAGTCCGTAATACACCAGGAACAATTTGATCAGGATCGGTGTGCCCCGCATGAATGAAACGTACAGGGTAGCCAACTGGCTTAGTACCGGGATTCGATACAGCCGGGGAACGGCCAGAAGCACGCCGCCCACCAGTCCGAGCACGATGGAACCACCCAGTACAATCAGTGTTATATGCAAATATCGTAGCAGTTCCGGGATGAAATCCAGAACCAATGACAGATCAAATGATTTTCCCATTACCGCTGCACACCTTTCTCAGACTACTCTTCAACCGTATAGTCAGCTCCAAGCCACTCAGTGCTCAGTTTGCCTAATGTTCCATCTTCTTTGATCGCTTTGAGCGCTTCGTCCACTTTGGTTTTGAGCTCCTGCTCATCTTTGTTCAGAATGAAGTACACTTTGGAGTTGGAGAGGGCATCTCCTACCGTTTTCAACTGAGCATCAACCGCCTTATTCTGATAATCAATGGCAAACTGAGTGCTGATGGTGGCATCCACCCGGCCTGTTTTGATCTGAGTAATGGTATCCTCACCCGCTCCGGAATAAACGATATCAATCCCGTTGCCGTTCGCTGCATTCCATTTCTCAGCAAGTACAGCCGCATTACTTGTAGCACCAACAATCAGTTTTTTCCCTTTTAGATCCTCAATCGATTTTACTTCCTCATTTTTCTGACTTACGACAATTTTATTTGGAAAAATATTATAGGCTTCATCATTAAACAGGAACTTGGCCTGTCTCTCATCATTCACTTCCATCTGGTGAGCGATCAGGTCAATTTTTTTCGTTTCCAGACTCAGCAGCAGGTTTTTGAAATCCATGGTGCTGAATTCGAATTCATACTCAGGTAAACGTTTGTCGATCTCCCGGATCAGTTCCACATCATAACCTGTTAACTTGCCATTCTCATCAATGAAGCAGACATTTGGGAACTGTGTACCTGTTCCTACAATGATCTTTTTCACTTTGGTGTCGCCTGCTGCCGAAGCAGATTCTGAATCATTGCTTGCAGTTCCTGTGCTGCATCCAGCCAGTACCGCCAGCATTGTAATGAACAGCAGTGCTGTCCGGAATTTTTGAATCCCCCGTTTTTTAACCATTCCCAATCTCCTCCACAGGCTGTTATCACAGCGAATATGATGTGTACTCCCATTCCTCTACCCCATTAACAAACCATTCTTACTTGTATAGTCGGAATTAGGTTGAACAAAGAATATCATTACAAGTCATCTTAGGGCAATAACTAAACTAATAGGACATCCTGATATGGTTATAGGACTTCTCTATAGTGTATAAGAAAAAGCCATCCTCCATATCGATTGGTGGATGGCTTCTTCTTATATGACTCTCACTGATTATACCATTTTGGCGGTGCATCACTTGGTGTATACACTACTCATCTATCTGCGACTCGCCCATTTAATTTTACGTGCAACTTCCACTCGCTGTAATTGTAAGAGACCGATTCGTTCCTCGAACTTCTTGCGTTCGTCCATGGAATGAGCGGCATGAATCTGGTGGCACAGACCTGTCAGTTTGCTGTTGATGTAATCAAACCGTGTCCATAATTCCTCTTCTGGTGTGCGTTGCTGCTCCGTCGCCGTCTGAAATATTTTGAGTTGGCGGATAAGGGATTGCTGCCATTCCTGATCCTGAATTTGGATGGCAAAATGCAAAAGATCCAGATAGTCATCGATTTGCAACGAAACGCCGCAATCAGATTTAGTGTTCATCGTCGTCTCTCCTTATTTCAGTACTTGGCTGGAATCCATTACTTCTATCTTACAGGAACAAGCCCACTGAAAGCGAGTACTGAACGATTAAATTTTGGGAAAATTTTTATTTTTTTATGTTAAAACAGCTTTACATTTCCATTAAGACCAATTTGGCAGGATATTGATATTGGTACATATGAAATTGGTAATAAAAACCCGCGTTAAGGAAAAAAGTTCTTTCCTCAAAACGGGTTTTTCATCATTTTACATATAATATTAACACATATCAAATCAGTCGTTTTTTCCATCTCGTTGCTGTCTGGTCATCAGTAACATGAGAAATGAGATGATAATAATGGAAACAGTCCATGCCCAAGCCATGGTCTGATTGCCCGAATCCACAGCGACATAGATTGCCGTAGGTACCGTTTGTGTTTTGCCCGGAATATTGCCTGCGATCATTAGTGTCGCACCAAATTCCCCGAGTGCACGGGCAAAGCCCAGGATGAAAGCGGTCATCAATGCTCTGCCTGCGAGCGGCAGGGAGATGTAACGAAAGACCTGCCACTCATTTGCCCCAATCGAACGACCCGCATCTTCCAGATCCCGATCCACACCACTGAATCCCGATTTCATCGTCTGATACACGAGTGGAAAAGCAACCACCACCGAAGCAATCACCGCAGCCCACCAGGTGAAAATAACCGGTGTGGAGAATATGGCTTCAATCCATTGTCCAAACAGACTTTTACGTCCCAGTATGACAAGTAACAGAAATCCAACCACCGTCGGAGGAAGGACTAGCGGCAGCATAAATGCCGTTTCCAGCAGAATCTTTCCCCGAAATGAAGAACGTGACATCTTCCAGGCTATCGCAATTCCGAGCACCGTGGCCACTATGCTGGATAATAACGCAACCTGAAGCGATAGGCGCACCGGTGACCAGAATACGGACCAGTCTATGGCGTTCACATTCATTCGGGAATTGTGAATCCGTATCTAGCGAAGATATCGAGCACTTCAGGGGTTTGTAAATACGCATAAAATTGTTCGGCCTCTGTACGGTGTTTGGTTCCTTCAATAATGCCTATTGGATAACTGGCTGGTGTGTAGCTGTTCTTGTCCACCTCAAACGCAATTTTCACCTGATCCGAAGTAAGAGCATCCGTTTTATATACAAATCCTGCATCTGCATTACCTGTCTCTACATATTGAAGAACCTGTCTAACGTCTTTCCCCTGCACAAGCTTGCTTTCCAGTTCATCCCACAGCTTGGCATTGGTCAGAGCTTCCTTGGCATAGGTTCCCGCAGGAACACTTTCCGGAATCCCAATGGCTACCGTCTTGATGGAGTCGCTGGTGAGATCCGTTTCACTGGTTACTGTGTGGGTCCCATCTGCTGGCACTATGGCCACCAGTGAATTCTGTAGCAGATTCTTCTGATCGCCCGATGCAATCAGGTTTTCATCCACTAGCGCATTCATATTTTTTGTTGCCGCCGATACAAAGACATCAGCCGGGGCACCCTGTTCAATCTGCTGTTGCAAGGCACCCGAGGCGCCAAAGTTAAAATTAAGTTCTATATAAGGATTAGCTAACTCATAATTGGTTTCAATTTCTTTCATCGCATCGGTCAGACTTGCCGCCGCAGAGATTGTCAGATCTACCGTTTCCTGTGAATCGGTATTTCCTGCTGATGAACTTTCACCTGATGCCGCTGGCGTTGAGGTCGTTTGTTCTGCACCCGTGGATGTACCCGCAGTGCCTGTGCTTGCGCCGCAACCAGCCAATACAAGAGCCAGTCCCAGTGACATACTTCCCAACACATATCCGATTCTCTTTCTCATTCATTTCTCCCCCAACGTTATCTTTAGATATAACTAGTTATAATTGATTATATCTAATTATACACAAGACAAAAAAAATGGGAAGGTGATTAAGATCACATTTGATTTTTGTTATCTGTCCTATGCGTTTATTGCGTGTTCTCAAGTTTATGGCATCCCTCAATTAATGATATAGTACAAGAAACATTCATAACAAAACCATAATTGCTCTATACCTTTGAAGGAGGATCTTCACTTATGACGGAGGAGCAATCCTACACAACCGAAGAAATATCCAAGCTGCTCAAAATATCGAAACTGACGGTCTATGACCTAATCAAAAAAGGAGACCTCGTCGCATACCGTGTGGGTAAACAAATGCGAATTGATGCAACCGATCTGGAGGCATATAAACGTCGCTCCAAGCAACTACAGTCCTCAGGGCAGCGTATATTGACTCCTCATCAGACCTCGGCATCAGGGACCCAGCCAGGTCAGGGTGATTTTCAGGGAACTTCCTTACTATCGACTACACCCGTTGGGTCAACGCTTGCGATTACTCCAGCGAGTTCTGCTCATGCAATGACTGCTGTACCACGGCATCTGGTCATAACAGGTCAGGATGTCAGTCTGGATATTCTAATGCGCCATATGGAAAAACAAACTCGGGACATTCGTCCGCTACGCTCGTTCATGGGTAGTCTGGATGGGCTTATCTCGATGTACCGCGGTGAGTCCGATCTGGTCAGCACCCATCTGCTCGACGGAGATACCGGTGAGTATAATCTGCCGTATATTCGCAAAATTCTGACAGGACGGTCCTATGTTGTGGTGAACCTGCTGTCACGTCCTGCCGGACTGTATGTACAGCGTGGCAATCCACAGAACTTACAGAATTGGACCGATCTGAGCAAGCCTGAACTGAGACTAGCTAATCGGGAGAAAGGTTCTGGCGCGAGGGTTTTGCTGGATGAGCAACTTCGGCTGCACGGAATTCCTGCTGCAGGTCTGATCGGATATGAAACCGAGGAAACCAGTCACATGGGCGTGGCTGCCAAAGTCAGTTCAGGTGAAGCTGATGTCGGAGTTGGCATTGAAAAAGCTGCACGACTTGTGGGTCAGGTTGATTTTGTCCCGCTCACTCAGGAGCGCTATGATCTGGTCATGCTGAGGAAGCAAGGTAATGAAGCCTGGACAGAATCTGTCCTGCGGATTCTCCAATCGCCGGAGTTCAGGCAGGAACTGCAATCATTCGAGGGATATGATGTATCCCGGACAGGTGAGATTTTGTACGAAGCATAGTTATACCAAATGTAGATAATAACAGCCCATGCTCAACGTGTATTACACATTACATCATGCATATACAAAACGCCTTGCAATAGCTGCAAGGCGTTTTTGGTGTTTCTTTCTATATATAATACATATGTGGATGAATGAATTTTTTAATGTGGCAAATCAATCTCCAGGATGAATACACCATACGCGGGCATATTGATCTCATTCTGAAGTGTTGTACCTGACAGTAACTCTTTTGCTTGCTTCTTAAGCTTGATAGCCACTTGTTGATCCGAGTAGTTGAGTAAAAATACATAAGTTTTATCCTTACCGGAACGGATACCAAGCTCAACTTCGGACGGTACCTCTACCAGATCACCCACAGGTGAAGATAGCCCTATTTCATCCAGGAGTGCATCAACGACTGGTTCATTGTAAGCCGCTCCATAATACCATACTTGCCCCTGACCTACCGTACGTTTGGTCAATGCAGGACTACCTGCATAATATTCGGATGTATACTCAGCCATGACCTGCACCTCAGGATGCTCCACATGAAGAACTTCGTTAAATCCGGCCGTTGACGTTCCCTCCTGAAGCCGCTCACTCGTCCCATTCCATTGCAGTTTGGCTGCTGGAACGGTTCCTTTGATTAAAGTAAAGTCCTCTACGGTTACACCACACAACTCAGCGACAGCCCCAGGGAACGGTCTCATATAACAATGCCCCTTGAGATCCTTATATCCGGTGCGAGCACCGAAAAACAGAGTGCCTCCTTGACTGACATAGGCTTGGAGAAGTTCTGCTGTCTCGTCTGTCATGATGGCCGGGTGAGCATAAATGATCACCTTATATTCGGATAACTCTTTCAGTGTAGTCGTTGGTTGCAGTGTAACCATGTCCGTCGGAATATGACGATACTGAAGCTGCTTATACCAAGAGCGTACACTCTGTTGCTGAAGCGGACCGTGCCACTCGTCCAACTCTCCGTCCCAGATGTTATCGTAATCCTGTAGGATCGCAACATCGGCTTGATATGTAGTACCTGCAATAACACGCCCGATCTTGGCAAACTCTTCCCCTACTTGCGCAACCTCGCGTACCCTTCTGTTGGGTTGATTATGGTAATCATTGATACCATGCCAGTACATCTCCGTGCCAAATGTTGCCGTCCGCCAGCGAAAGTAGACGAGTAGATCTGTTCCGTGAAGAACAGATTGATACGACCATAATCGGATCTGTCCCGGTCTTGGCGTACCCATGCCTATACTGTCGACCCAGCCTCCTGGCCCAGACTGTTGTTCCATGACGCAGAAGTTCGGTGACATATTGCGTACGTTCGACAGTTTCATGCTCCAGGCCCGATCTTGTAATGAGTTATCGTCTGTCCCTGGGAAGATCGTGGCAAACTGCGGATACGAATCATAGGAGAAGAAATCCAACAGGTCTTCTGTCATTTCATGATTATCCAAGTGTCCAAACGTACCGTTTGTTGTGATCCAATGTTTCGGATCCAGTTCCCGAATGATGTCCACCTGAAGCTTGGCAAATGAAATGGTATTGGCGGAGATGAATCTCTTTTCATCTAATGCCAGGTGAGGATTAGGCGATTGGCTGACCATATTCCGGGTAAGGTGAACTTGCTCCCACTCGGTATAGGTCTGACTCCAGAAAACGGTTCCCCAAGCCTGGTTCAGATTCTCTAACGATTCATAACGATTCTTAAGCCATTCACGGAAGGCGACATGGTCAGCCTCAGCATAGAAAACATCCATATGACAATTGAATTCGTTATCGATCTGCCAGCCAATAAGAGCCGGATGATCTTTATAGGCAATCACCATATTGCGCACGATTTTTTCACATTGCTGTCTGTAGATTGGGCTGCTGTAATTGGTATGACGCCGCATACCGTGTTGATACAACACCCCGTCCTTATTTGCGTTTAATACTTCAGGATATTTGGATGTTAACCACGCTGGTGGAGTTGCAGTAGGTGTTCCCAAAATAACACTTAAACCATATTGATGCGCCAGATCCAGTGCCTTCTGGAAAAAACTAAAATCGAACTGGTCTTCTTCTGGTTCAAAGATGGACCATGCGAATTCAGCCATCCGAATAACTGTGATATTCATCTCTTTCATTCTACGGAAATCGTCCTCCCACAACGCTTCCGACCAGTGCTCAGGGTAATAACAGACCCCCATTTTCAATTCATCCATTTGGATTGATTTTGCCACCTTTAATTGCCCCCTTAACCTGCCATATTGCCTCCATTCTATTGGAACCTTCACATATAATAAATGACAAGATTATGCGACTTATAATAAAATATTGTCATTGCCTAAGATTCAAATAACAGTGGACTGAATCTATTTCAGTTCACTACATAAAAATGTTGCGTTCAAATGGAGGATGCACGTGAAAGAACACATCTTTCTCCCCAAGCCGGTTTTCCCCAGACATGTATGTTTTCCCGATTTTATTGGAGGGTACAGTGACTTTCCGAAGCATTATGTGAATCGGGAATATCGAACGAAAGATATCAACTTGGATCATTGCTATAACCTGCACCTTGTACTTGACGGTAAAGGATTCCTGGACACTGGAACCACTTGTTATGAGCTAACGCGTGGACAGGGATTCCTCTATGGTCCCGGTCTTAGACAAACCTACTATTCAGATTCGGATGAGCCTTGGAATATTCGTTGGATTCACTTTTACGGCGTTCGTCTCGAAGAGCTATTAAATGGAAAAGGGGTTGACGAGCCGTGGCTGTTTCAATGTTCCAACCTCCCGGTGATTACCAAGCTGATGGATCGATTACTGGAGCTAGGCAGAGGCTATCAAGTGGAGGACGAGCACAGCATGGCAGCAACATTATATGAGCTTCTGACCCGATTGCAATCCGCAGCGAGTCAAATCAATGTTTCTTTAAATCACACTTCCGAGCGAATTCGTGAAGCAGGGAATTATATTCGCTCTCATAGTAATGAGCACATCACACTTGACCATGCTGCCGGGATTGCCGGATACAGTACAACATACTTTAGCCGCAAGTTCAGTCAGACGTTTGGCATCTCCTTCCCGGAATTCCTCTTGGAATCCAGGCTACTACATGCGAAACAGCTGCTCGCAACAACCAACCTTTCCATTAAACAAATTACGCTGGAAACGGGATTTTCACAGTCAAGCTACTTCATCCGCTGTTTTAAAACCCAGGAAAACGTAACACCTATGCAATTCCGTATGATGCACAATCATTCGTTATAGGGCACGGGACGTATTCCTTGAACAAGCTGATGCAAAAAAATACTCTGCATATAACATGCAGAGTATTTTTCGTTCATTTTTTATATAAGTTCATTTGTATCTTCGTCCTCGTCAGCCTTATATTCCAATATATCTCCAGGCTGACAATCCAGTGCTTTACAGATGGCATCCAGAGTGGATAAACGGATCGCTTTGGCTTTTCCTGTTTTTAATATGGAAATATTGGCGATCGTGATCTCAACTCTTTCGGCAAGCTCGGTAACCGTCATTTTCCGCTTTGCCAACATCACATCAATATTGATTATAATGGCCATATATTCACCTCAGACCACTAGGTCATTTTCTGATTTGATATCAATCGCTTCCTGTAACAATCTTTGGAGCACAGCGGAAAATACTGCAATGACCAATGAAGCAAAAACAGGAACCATCCCCATAAGAATGAGGCCTGGGGCATCATCTTTCTCTGCTACAACATACACAAATGGCAACATCACAAAATAGAGACTACTGATTACAATAGCACAATATTTTATTGTTTTTAAGGATTTCACCGACATTAGAGAGAATGCTTCATTTTTGTCGATGTAACTTAGCAGACGGAATGCTTGATACAGTGCAACAATAAACGGAATAACGGACACATACATAATAATCACTATGGGGTATAGTGCACCTGCATAATTCGGATTCACCGGGTTGTTTGCTAACCAGGGTATGCCGAATATACATAAGGCAAGAATGGGAACACCAATAAGTAACACAGCCAATTTTAAAAAGAGGGTCGTACCTCGCTTCACAAAAAGCACCTCACTTGTTTTAAGTGATATGAATTTATCATATTATTTATCGTTTTACAATAAATTTTTATTGTAAAACGGATTTTATTTAGTTCTTTTGCCCATTAAAGAAGGAAGATCAAAAGATCGTCCCCTCTTTACTTCAGTGATCCTTGGACACAAAAAAAGCCCAAAGATAGCCACTGAATGTGGTTATCTTTGAACTCGCTCACGTACGCCAGAACAGTCCAGCCTCATCCTGTTCCACCTGCTCGAGCACATTCTCAAAATCGGAACAAGGTGTAATAACATCTACCGGATTCCAGCTGCTCTGTTCATCTCTGGCATACACCTTCCACTGATTATCTTCCCAGTAAAATCGGGCAATATGCATCTTATCCCATTGATACCGTTCCTCGGCGGGTCTTTCTTCGGTCAGGATCAATTCATTGTCATTCATCTCATATGTCAACTTCACCATCGTACGTAGTGGCGAAGGAACCTTCTCATGAATATATCCGTTCATTACGGACTGAATCCTTTTTAGTGTAAACAAGTCCAACATGAAGATGCACATCCTTTCAGCAAAATACCACCCTTAATCATTTTACCAGCTGGATTTCGTTACACCAGGAATCTGTCCTTGATGGGCCAATTCACGGAACTTAATCCGAGATACCTTGAACTTGCGTAGATAACCCCGCGGGCGGCCTGTCACTTCACAACGGTTTTTCAAACGAGTCGGAGATGCATTCCGCGGCAATTTCTGCAATGCTTCATAATCCCCTTTTTCCTTCAACTCCCGGCGCAGGTCCGCATATTTTGCCACGATCGCCTGACGTTGCTTCTCACGTACCACTTTAGATTTTTTAGCCATGAATTACAGCTCCTTATTGATTGAATTTATGTTTATTTATCTATATAAATTGAACTAAAGAATATTTACACTGCACACTCCGATGACAGAACAACCTTCCGATCGCTGTTATCCCCAGATTTTTTTGATTCCTTTTACAAAGGATAAATCCGGGGATAGCGTATGCTTCCGATGTAGCTTTCTTACAGAAAGCTTGTAGGCGAACGCTCCGCTTCTTCAGGTTTTTTCTGTCCTCTCCGTTTTGTGTAAATGTTTATTTCAATTTATATAGATGTGGTTATATAGCGTTACTCCAAATTCAGAACCATCAACTTCCCAGTTATACGACTTCCACAGGCCATGGCAGTGGATTGTCGAAATGGCCCCAGTCAGCCAGCATTTCTTCATCACTAAGCAGGCACTGGTCCAGCTCATCTTCAATGCTCGCACGTTCCATTTCGATCCCAATCATAACAAGCTCCGTCTGACGATCTCCCCACTGGGCATCCCATTTCTCCAGAACATCCGGTTCGTTACGTAAAATCTCTTCTTTGTCCGCTTCTGGCAACGCCGCGACCCAATGTCCCGCAGGACCGAACTGAATGGATGGCCCTGCCTGACTGAGGCTTGCAGCAACGTCCCCTTCAGCCGCGAGCCATACTAAGCCTTTGGCACGTACCACTTCTTCCGGCCAGTAACTCATGAACTCAGCCAGACGGGAAGGATGGAATGGCTTTCTGCGGCGATAAACGAAGGAACCAATGCCATATTCCTCGGTTTCCGGTGTATGCGACTCCTTCTCCAGTTCCTGAATCCATCCAGCGGACATGCTCACCTTCTCAAAATCAAATCGGCCTGTATTTAGAATCTCGGACGGATTCACCTGTCCATTCTCGGTCCGAATGATCTTGGCGTTAGGCTGTAACTTGCGGATGATACCTTCGAGCTTGTTCAGCTCGGTG
Source organism: Paenibacillus sp. W2I17 (assembly GCF_030815985.1). Taxonomy (NCBI): domain Bacteria; kingdom Bacillati; phylum Bacillota; class Bacilli; order Caryophanales; family Paenibacillaceae; genus Paenibacillus; species Paenibacillus sp. W2I17. Next base: position 5,948,322 of record NZ_JAUSXM010000001.1, on the reverse strand, counting down.
TCATCGACCAGATCACATTTGTTCAGCAGCAGTACATCACAGGTTTCGATCTGATCGATCAACAAGTCTACGACGTCACGGGTGTCCTCATCTCCGGTCGCCTGGTTACGATCCAGAAGACTCTGCCCTGATCCAAAATCATGCCAGAATCGATTGGCATCCACCACCGTTACCAGACAATCCAATCGGGCTAGGCTAGTCAGATCAATACCCGACTCCTCATCGGCGTATGTAAAGGTCTGTGCAACTGGAACAGGTTCACTGATGCCGGTGGATTCGATCAAAATATAGTCATACTTGCCTTCGTTCACCAGCTTCTCAATCTCTTGCATCAGATCATCCCGCAAGGTGCAGCAGATACAGCCGTTCGACAACTCCACCAGTTTCTCTTCGGTTCGAGACAAGGTTTGCCTCCCCCTTAACCAGCGCAGCATCAATGTTCACCTCACTCATGTCGTTGACGATCACCGCAACTTTGAGTCCCTGTCTGTTGTTCAACACATGATTCAAAACCGTCGTTTTCCCTGAACCGAGGTAACCACTCAGTACGGTTACCGGAACTTGCTTTTGTGTCATAGAAATCTACTCCTTATATGTGCAGTCTGTGTAATTCAGACTTTAATAGTAATTATTACGATTAACAACAATGACTATAATCCTGTTGGACGGTCGTTGTCAAACTATTTTTGATTCAATCTGCAAAAAAACAAAAAAAAGGCTGATGACCGGCCCTTGCACTTTCGCAACCTGAGGATACGTTTTGGCAAGAAGTGAGTCATAAACCTCCTCTGTAAATGTTAGCATTACATGCGGGATAGGCTAGACAGCGGACTATATCAATATAAATTAGAAGTACGCCTGTACCGCGACAGATTCAACAAAGCTATATAGATTGAACTGAACATTTACACGAAACGGAGAGGACAGAAAGAACCTGAAGAAGCGGAGCTACAAGCTTTCTGTAGGAAAGCTACTTCGAAAGCATACACTTCGCCTACAAGCTTTCTGCAAGAAAGCTACATCGGAAGCATACGCTATCCCCGGATTTAACCTTATAAAAAGGAACCAAAAAATCTGGGGATAACAGCGATCGGAAGGTTGTTCTGTCATCGCACAGAACTGGTCTTATTCCCCGCTTCCATTCGTTGCCTGAAAACCAACACCGGGAGCATAGCCGCAATAGAGAGCAACGTGCAGATCATAAACATGGTCGAATACGAACTTACCTGTACAATAAGCCCCATCGCCAGTCCACCCAGAGAGAATCCAAGGTCATACGAGGACATGAAGATCCCCATGAGTACATATCTGGAATCCGCAGGCAGCACAAAAGACAGATATGTGGTTAATGTCGGGTACAACAGTGCCAGGGCAAAGCCGCTGAACACCGCGGAGAGATACACCAATGGCCCGATGATCTCCATCAGACTGAGCAACTGGGTTCCCAGTGCAGCACACAGCATTAAGCCTGCCATCAGCCAAGTATTCCAGCTACCGTCGGACGGGATTTTTTTGCGCAGAATGAATCTGCACAGGATCACAACCAATCCCTGAATCGTCAGAAATACCCCTGCACTCGCCATTCCGGTGGATACCATATACAGGGGAAGAAAGGTCGCTGTCGCCCCAAAGACGCAGGATGCAAACAGCATCACCACACTGCTGATCAGCAGTGGCGTGCTGCGCCAGATGCCGCCAAATGAACGAAACATGTCGCCCAAGGTGTACGATTTGTTCTGCACGGTACTCCGCGGCAGATCCACATTATATCCAATCAGAAGTGGCAGCGCCGCCAGTCCAATCATCAGCAGCGTAAACGCCAGATCACTGGCATTTTCCCAGATTTGTATAGCAAGGATCGGAATGACCAGAGAAGGAACCATTGTAAAAAGGGTGTACATGGACAACCCTTGTGCCCGGTCTTTGTCCTCCAGCTTTTCCACAATGCCTGCCTGCATCGTCATGGAGAAAAAGGCCGTTGCCACCCCTTGCAGGGCTCGCAACCACAGATACGTCTCCACACCAAAAACAACAAACAGCAGCAGCGTACCCGCATGCAAAAGTAATAGCCATTGCATCACTCGGAGCGGCCCATGCTTACCCAGCAGCTGTGCTGCAAAAGGTCTCAAGAGCATACAGGTGAACATATATGCCCCCATCATCAGACCAATCTCAGCCTGGTTCAATCCGGCGGCTTCGCTTCGCAAAGGCAGAATAATCGTCAAAGCTGAATTCGCTGCAAAAAATAAAAAGGCCAGCATATAAAACCGTATAAACGAAAAGGATACCGGATTTAATTTTCCATTGGATGTTGCATTCATCGAAGACTTCAAACGTTCGTCACCACTTTCTCTTCTGGCCGTCAACTCACAGATGTACCTGTCACGGGTCTCCGCCGTTCATAGGCAAAAACGATCATTACCGCTCCTAGGATAGCACACATCATGTACATAAATGAATAGGAAGAGAAGTCAGCGACGGGTCCCATAATTACCCCACCCAGAGAAATACCCAGATCCGCCATCGCGATAAATAACCCGATCAGGACGTTCCGGTTCAGTTTAGGCAATACAAAAGATAAATAGGTCGTGAGTGTCGGATACAGGATCGCCTGACCGATTCCCATGCACACAGCACCCACATAGAAAAAGACCACTCCGCCTGTCACGGCAAAACTGACACATTGCGCAGCTACGGCGAGCAGACACATGGTGCCCATGATGAAAGGAGAATGCCAACTGCCATCGGAAGGAATCCTTTTTCGGAGCATAATTCGAGCCAGCACCACCGTTCCTGCCTGAAGCATCAGATACACACCCGCATTCCCATTGGGTACTTGGCTCGCATACAGCGGAATAAAGGTCGTAATTGCACCAAATACAACGGAAGCCACAAGCATCAATACACTGCATCGAAACAGAAACGGATTTTTCACCAACTGAGCAAAGGATTCCCACATACTCACGTTCTGCTCCGAAAGATTCTCAGCAGGTTGCTCCTTGTTTGGTTCCATTTTGGCGGTATATCCGAAGACGCCCGTACAGACGGCAATGCCGATCAGAACCACTGTAAAATAATCCATACCACCCGTCTGCCAGATTCCTAACGCGATAACAGGCCCCACGATCCCCGGTATATAACTGAACAGCGAATAATACGAAATTCCCTGTGACCGATCTTTCTCCGGAAGTGCATCAATAATGCCAATCTGCAAGGCCATGGAGAAAAACGCTGTCGATACACCTTGTAAAATACGAGCAACCAAATAACCGCCGAGTCCCGTAAAGGTATATAAAATCAGCGCAAATCCATTGATAATCAGAATTAGACGCAATATCTTAATCGGACCATGCTTTTGAATAATCCGACCTGCCCAGGGTCTGAAGAACATCGTTGTGAACATATAAGCGCCCATGATCAGTCCAATCGTTGTACCGCTCGCACCCAAGGACTCCCCTTGTAATGGGATGATCACGTTAAGAATGGCATTGGCACTGAAATATAGAAGAACTAATATGTACAAGCGCAGAAAAGGCCAAGACATCGCTCCACTCACAATGGGTGTTCCCCCTAAAATGTAATTAAATGCTTCAATAATTTCTTCGCATAGTCTGACTGAACATCCTTTAGCTGCTCAATAGGAACGATCTCTTCAATCTGACCCTCTCTGAAAATGATAACCCTGTCACAGATATAAGCTGCCGCCTGTATATCATGCGTGATAAAGACATAGCTCAGCTTGTAGATTTCCTTAAGCTCTTTCAACAATTGCAGTACCTGAATCTGAACAGACACGTCCAGTGAACTGATCGCTTCATCAAACACGATGCATTTGGGAGCGGTGGAGATGGCCCTGGCTATGCACACTCTCTGAGCCTCCCCGCCGGATAGTTCATGCGGATATTTGGATCTATAGGAAGGGTCCAGTCCAACTTGGTTCAGCAACAGATCCACCTTTTCTGAGTTGCCCTGATCCTTCCGCAGCTTCTGCTGCGCTTGCATAGGTTCCATAATGGCAGCTTCCACATTAAGAAATGGATTGATGGATGACGTATAATTTTGAAAAACGGCGCTAAGGTTACCCATCCGTACACGTCGATCCTGTACGTCTTTACCATCGAGCGAGATCGTTCCACGATCCGGGCGTTCAATGCCGAGGATCAGACGGCCCAACGTCGATTTGCCGCTTCCACTTTCACCGATGATGCCCAGACATTCGCCAGGCCGGCATTCAAAGGTAACTTGTTTCAAAACTTGTTGTCTGTGCTTGGAGAACAGTCCGCCTTGGTTATATGATTTTTCGATACCTTCCACCTTTAGCATCTATGAGTCCTCCTGCATCAACGCCTTAAAATGATTGCTCAGCTCCAACCGGGTAGAGACCAGATACTGCGTATAAGCATGCTCCGGCTCTGTCAAAACAGAATGCATGCTGCCGCGCTCGACGATCTTGCCGTCTTTCATGACCATCACGTCATCTGCAATCTTCTGAACGACGCCGAGATCATGGGAGATGAACATCATGGAACAGCCCATGCGTTCGCGTAATTGAATCAATTGCTCCACCACTTCATATTGGGAGATCGTATCCAGCGCCGTTGTTGGCTCATCCGCAATAATGAGATCGGGCTCAAGCACCAATGCCAGTGCAATCATGATTCGTTGCAGCATCCCACCGGACAGCTGATATGGATATTGATTCAGAATCTCGCGCGGATGTCTGAGCATGACGCTTTCCATAGCATTGATGATTTTCCGTTCAATCTCGCGGGTGTTCCAGCCAAAATGCTGCTGAAGCGTCTCCCCAATATGGACACCAATGACACAGGAGGGATCAAATGCACTCATTCCATTCTGCAAAATCATACACAGATGCTTGCCCCGCTTACGCCGCATCTCCGGTTCCGAAAGCTGGTTCAGGTCTTCGCCCTGAAATAACATTGTGCCCGATTGGCGAATCCATGGCTTGTTCAGTCGCATAATAGCCCTGCACGTAACGGACTTCCCGCTACCACTTTCCCCCACAATGGCCATACAGCTTCCCTGCTTAACTTCGAATGAACTGTTATGAATGATCACTTTGCCTGTATTGGTATCCCATACTTTCAAATGTTCAACCTCGACTATATTCATAAGCCGTCTTTCTCACCTCACTTTCGTAAGACTTGTCAGACTTACCTTGAGAGGTCATCAATTTGGGGTCCAGAGCCACTTGAAGGGCATCCGATAAAAAATTAAAAGCAGACACCACCACCACAATGGCCAGGCCTGGTGCCAACATCAATTCAGGTCTGGAGAACATGACTTCCCTCGCCTCATTGAGCATCATCCCCCACTCCGCATGCGGAGCCTGGATTCCAAGCCCCAGAAAGGAAAGGCCGGAGATCTGCAACATCATCGAACACATGGAACCACTGGCAATGACAGCAATATCGGCAAAGGTAACCGGAACAATATGTTTGGTTATAATTCTCAGATTGAGTGTGCCGGAGGCTTTGGCGAATTTCACATAATCCATATCGGAGAATTGCATCACAGACGTTCGAATAACGCGGGCAAACCACGCCCATTTCATCCACACAAAGGCAATCAAAATATTCTCCAGTCCTGCACCCAGAATGCCAACCACCGCCAGTGTCATTACGTATCCGGGAAAAGACAGCATAATGTCACAGACTCTCATGATCCATGCATCCACTTTCCCCTTGAAGTACCCTGCGATGAATCCAACAATGGCCCCGATCAGAACAGACAGACTTAACGCAACCAGAACCCATAACACACTTGGACGGATACCATAGATAAGCCGGGATAATACACATCTGCCCAGATGATCATTGCCTAATAGATACTCCCAGGATGAGGAGGCATAACGAAGCTTCATATTCACTTGTCCAGGATCATGCGGCGCAATAAGAGGGGCGAAAATGCCCGCTATAATCATGACGATAATTACCATCAAAGAGGTCAACGCAAGCTTGTCTTTGCGCAGATTTTTCAATATTCGCATCAGAATTCCTTTCTCAAACGGGGATTCATCGCCGCATTAATGATGTCGGATAACGTGTTAAACAAGACAAAGGTGACAGCCAACATCAGAACATACGCCTGAATAATCGGAAAATCCCTGCTTAAAATGGATTTCACGCTGAGCCTCCCGAGCCCCGGCCAGGCAAATACATTTTCGATGACTACCGTACTGCCCAACACGATCGGGATCGCCATACAAAAGATGGACACAGCCACCTGTAATGAATTTCTCAGAATATGCAGGGTAACTTTCTTCTCACTCAAACCACTTGCCCGTGCATATAACACATAGTCCTCATTCATATTGCTCAGCATGGAACTTCGAACCGTTCGGAAGTAAATGCCCGTATAACTCACCGTGATTACAATCACCGGTAGAATGTAGCTTCGATACGAGTCCATGCCGCTGGTAGGTAACAGGTCCAGCTTGACGGAAAAATACCAGATCATCATGGCTGCAAGCCAGTAGGATGGCATGGCGGTAAGGAAAAAGGAAGTACCTCTGACCGATCGATCCAGCAGCGTGCCTTCTCTCATGGCACAGATCACACCCAGCAGAATGGACAGCGCAATAATGAATACCGATGAGACAAGCGTTAACTTCAATGTGTTCATAAAAGCCGGCCCCATCAGAGACCACACCGGTTCACCCGATACATATGAGTTGCCGAAGTCCAACTGCAAAACAGCCCTAATCCAGTTCACATACTGGATCATGAACGGCTGATCAAACCCCAATGCCTTGTTGGTCTGGGCAATTAATTCCTCTGTGATCTGCGGAACTTCCTGTGCCTGTAACACAACAACCGCCGGGTCCAAGGGAGATAGATTAATCAGAACAAACGTTATAAATGAAATGATAATCAGTAAAGGGATGGTTAACAGAATCCTTTTGACGATATAACTTCCCATATCCATCTCCGCTCTATTTAAAATTCATTTGTTCAAATGGCAGTTCATATTGGGTCTGCTTAAATGAGATTCCATTAAGATTCTCGGGAGCGACTACGGTGACACGTCCGTTGGTAATCGGGATGAACAACGCTTCATCATGGACGATCTTCATAATGTCGGCATACAGGGATTGGCGTGAAGCCTCATCCGTGGAAACCATGACCTCATCGATTTTTTTGTACAGTTCATCTGCTTGGGCAATTCCGCTTGTTGTATGCTTGTATGCCGAATCTGATGTAAATGCAGCAATGGTACTCTGTGGATCATAGGCCAATCCCCAGGTTTGATTAAAGAGCAGATCATATTCCCCGGTAGCTCTCCGATTCGCAATGGAAGTGGACTCTTCGCCCAATATTTCAAGCTGAATCCCCAATTCTTTCATGGAATACTGAATCATTTCGGCCTGTATTTTCTGTGAAGACGAGTTGCTGTCATAGTATAATTTCATGGCTAAAGGCTGACCGTTCTTCGTTCTCACACCTTCACCATCTGCCAATGTCCAGCCAGCTTGGTCCAGAAGATTTTTAGCCAATTCCGGATCATACTCCCGTTTCTTAAGGTCTACCTTGGCGTAATTGACATTGGCTGAAAATAGCGTGTCCGCTACAGTCTGCGTTCCGTTGAAAATATCTTTACTGATCGTTTCCCGATCAATGCCCACCCATAACGCTTCCCGCACTGCCGTTTCCTGAACCGGACTATTCTCGCGACTGCTATTGGCTACGATCATATTGGTATTCATCGCTTCACTTCGAACCACTTGATAATCACCGGATTCAGCCAATTGGTCCATGGCCTCCACATCGATACTATCTGCTCCCCGGTCATCGGTGAACACAAAGTTGATCTCTCCCTTTTGCAATGCCAGGAATGTCGTTTCACCTGCCGGAAGAACCTTGGATGTGATCTTCTTGATTGCAGGTGCACCACCCCAATAGTCTTCATTGGCTTCAAACGTGGCATTCTCTTCGACTTTATGAGCAGTAAGCTTGTAAGGTCCTGTGCCGTGGAAACCACTTACTCCGTCTTTGGTTCCGCCATCCTTGAAATCCTTGGGTGATATGAAGACGTAAGGTCTTGTCATGGACAATTCCACTAGTGCCGGATAATAGGCTTCCGACAGCGTTAGCTCCACCGTATGCTCATCGATTACCTTTACACTCGTGATTTTGGTAGACAGCTTGATCCAGGCATGTTTTTCGGCATTCGCCTGTACTGCATCGATATTTTGTTTAACTGCCTCTGCGTTGAACGACTCTCCATCATGGAATTTCACATCTTGTCGCAGATGAAAAGTATACGTCTTGCCATCCTCGGAGATATCCCATGATTCAGCCAGCAATGGCTTGATCCCGTCAGGCGTGTTTTCCACCAGTGACTCGTATACCATCCCTTGTGCAGGCATGGAACCCGTGTACAGATGGGGGTTCATATCATTAATATCTTTGGCAGAAGCATAGATAAGTTCAGTTTGTACCTGGCTATTGGCAGGCTCCGTTTGGGCGCTCTCTTTCTCTTTTGTGCTCTGAGCGCATCCGGCGAGCAGCGCAATGGCAGACACCAGCAATAGTATGGATGTAAAAGTAAGACCCTTTTTCACAACATTTCCTCCTGATGATGAAATTACAAGCAGACCTTGTAGGTTACATCGGGCAACTCCGATTGCAGTACCATCTTCCGATCGCTGTTATCCCCAGATTTTATTGATCTCTTTTCCAAAGAGAAAATCCGGGGATAAATGCGACCGCTTCGCTTCTTCAGATTGGTTCTGCACTCTTCGTTATGATGTAAACATCAGATTCAACTTGATTAATTTGAGATGTAATTAACCCTATTACTCAAAGTCCGGTGCAGATCATGCGGATATCCTCGTCAAAGGATTGGATCACAAAGGCATCGGACAAGCGCTGATTCGGGTGTGCGTCAGCCACTTCCTGAATCTTCGCCTCATACCTGGCGATAAATTGATCAATGGTTGGACAGCTCACATCAAGATGTCTGGCAATGCCCTGAATGATTTTGATGCGGTAGTAATCTTCCTTGGGCATACGGGGAATATCCAGCTCCCCTTCGTGGTTCATGAACGTTTTACGGAATGGGACTGCTGAAAAGTCAAAATATTTCCCTTTCGAATCGGGTTCCGAGAATGGATCAATCAATAATGAGGTGTACCGTATGTATAATAAATACTCTTGATGAATGACCTGCAGCTGATTGAAATTCTCGATATCCTGGCGTGATATACTCTCTAATCGAACCGGATAGTTGTCATCCGTCATGAATTGGAGCAGGTTGACTCCCTGAATATCAAGTCGGTCCGTAATATTCATAATCTCCTGCCACTGCGCCCGCATATCCCGAATCAAAACTTGTGTAATCGGACCTTCAGGATACATCTTGTATACGTATTTCTGAGTATCCGATGCTCCAAAGATGGCTTCTAATGAGAAGTCATTCATGAACAAGGGCGGATGCACGTACAACGAGATATTTCTCGTTTCCGCCTCCAGTGGGGATCGCATCACTTCCAGCGCAACACCCAAACGCTCATAACCTTGGCGTAGCTTACTAACCTGTTCAGACGGGTAACGAGTGGAACCGACATAGACCTTTTTTTTGACCCCTGTAGTAATCACATGATTCGACGGATGTACGTGCATCCAACGGGTATCTCCAAGGTAGGTAGAGAAACTGATCACTTCCGGCTCTGCATTCCGCTCTCTCATATAATGGGTCACGAGTCGATTCGACCCAAACGTTGGAGAAATCAAAATGATACATTTCAGTTGTTTGATGAATTCATCATTCATTTGTTCCAATACATCGATATAAGCATCCGTTGTTACAGCCAAAATGATTGTGTCCCATTCGCCCTCAATGGTGTCATATCCCTTGAACACATGATCAACGTAACACTCACCTGCGAGCGATTGATGTTTCTCATTTTGAATGCTAACCTGAATACGTTGATTACTCTCTTCAAGGGCTGAAAAAATCGATGCTGAACGAACCGATTGTCTCCCCGCAATGCCTATACAGCAGTTGAGATGGTCTTTGAGTGTTACCGCAAGCTGAATGGAAACAGGTCCGGTTCCGAGTATCAGAATTCGCTGAAGATTGCTCATATATGCCTCCTATATTCAAAGTTCAATCTGTAATCCATTTGGACGCACTTGGATGCACTTGCATACCTATGCTTTCTGGTACAACGCAATATCGAACACATCATCCGGGCGCAGGATCTTATCCACCAACTTCCACTTGCTGCTGTCCGTCTCTTTCATGGGATAATTGAACAAGGACTTCAACTGATCACCGTATCTCATGGCTACAACCACCTGCGCATTCGTCAGGGCATGCAGTTGATCAAGCAGCTCATATTTAGGGGCCACGGTAGAGCTGAAAATGATATGTGTTGCTTCCTTGGTATACTCCAGATTTTCAAGCAATGTTGACTCCAAACGAATCTTCAAACCCGCGCCCAGCGTCTCCACCACCTTCTGCCCGAGTCTAATGGATTCTTCATCAATATCGATCCCTACGACCTGTGCACCTGTTCGCTTGGCGATGAGTAAAGGTGTCATAGGGAATGAACCGGAGCCTACCAACAACACTCTGGAATCGGAGGTGACATGGAAGCTGCCAAATTCTTTATCGATACACTCTTCGATGTTTTTGAAATAATCGGCAATCTGCACATCCCCGTTCTCTAACTTCAATGCACGATATTTCTCCATGATCGCCACACACTGGGCCGATTTATTTCTTAGCTCCCACACAAGCGAATCCAGTTCTTCCAGCTCCGAATGCTCCAACTGTTCCCAGGCTGCCTTATTGTCCTGATCGGTCACAAAGTGGGAGTAGTCATTGATCACAGCCTCCAGCTCTGCACTATGCTGAATCGTATGATCATACTTGCTCGCGAGCTTATCAAATTTCTCTGCAAATTCACTCAAACATGTCTGAAAATGAACCAATGTGATCATTTCTTTTCCCCCAATACGTTGTCTCGATCATGTCATGTACCTCATGCGTTTATAACGCTCCATTCTGCTGGAGCATCTATGAAAGCCTTGCCCTGAGCCACGATGCCAACCGATCCCTCAATCGTAATTCTCCCAAGTTCTGCGCCATTCCACTGGACCGCTACTTTGATCGCACCACCAGGCTGCTTGATGTACTGCGTAATCTGACTCTGCTGGCTCCATGCGAGATAGGCTCCTACTGAGGCTGTACCCGAACCACACCCTCTCTCCCAGATCAGACTATCCAGCTCCGGAACATAGATGAGTGGGGCCATTTCTTCCAAGTGTGATTGATATAACAAGATACCGATCAGCTTATCTCCCAGTGTTAGTCCAAGTAATCTTGCAAGGGTCTGTGCCCTCTTCTTCATCGTATCGTCGAAGTCATCGACTTCGATCACGATATGGATGAACTCAGCGTACCGGATAATCACCATATCGAGTTCGATGCCTTCGTATCGGATTGTTCGTTGTTCGATCTGCTTTGGTATCGGCATGGTTACCTGGCAGTCATATTCGTTCTGCTGCTTCTTCACATGGCACATGATCAATTGATCGGTTCCGGAAACCTCCAACATGATATCCATAGATTCCTGATGTGCCAGTCCTGCTTCAGATGCGTGGTGTGCTGCAAGTGCCATACAGGCGTTGCCACAGAACTCGCCTCCGGCCATTTCCAGACGGGCCACAGCTTCCGGTCTCCTCGTTGGTTCGATGAATCCCACTTGTTCAGCGTAAACGTTATCATACGACATTAGACGAGTTGCAATATGATTGTATTTCTCTGCTGCATGATCCGTTTTAACCAGAATCGTCATGTTTTGAGTGGGACTGAACTTGATAAAATCGATCTCCTGTTTCATCGCAGCGACTACTCCTGTTCTTCTTTTTGTCTAATAGTAATTATTACGATTAAAGGTCGAGAAAAATATAGCACATCCTTTTGGGAAGCGTCAACAAATATTTCCATTAAAAAAATAAATTTAACAATACCTTTAGCTGCCCCTCCTGCAAGAAAACCCAAACAGAGCTGACGCTTCTGCACCAGCCCTAGCCATAACTACACCATCTAATAAAATTCAACAAATACGAAAAACGGTTGCCGTCGAACGGAACCGTTTCGATCTGGATATGTTCTGAATATGATCCAGTGATTCACTATACTCATCACTCTTGATGTGCTTGCACATTGTGCAGCGCCCGTTCAGCCAGTGCTGCCAGAAGATATGCTCCCAGCGGCAGAGCCCGTTCATCCACATCAAAGCCAGGATGATGCCACTCATGCGGGCCAGAGGTGCCCAGGAAGAGGAACAGGCCGGGAGCTTCTTTTTGATAAAAAGAGAAGTCCTCACCTGCTGGAGAAGGTAGCGGTCTAACACTGTTTAATCCAATCTCACTTGCAACTTGCTCCGCCGCAGATGCCAGTGCTTCATCGTTGACCACGGCAGGAGGTCCCTGAATCCAGCGAACCGTAGCCCGTGTGCCATAAGCTGCCGCCACACCGGCGACTACCTGATTGAAACGCTCGCGAATCCGTGCACGCACTTTCTCATCAAAAGTACGCACTGTGCCATCGAGTATCGCTTCATCGGGAATAACGTTCCAGGCTGTGCCGCTGTGGAGCTTGGTGACACTGATTACAGCACTCTCCTGTGCTCCCACATTGCGACTCACAATGGACTGTAATGCCGTAACAATATGTGCGGCAACCACGATTGGATCAATGCCGGCTTCAGGTACGGCTGCATGGGTGCCTACACCTTCCACTTTGACAACAAAACCGTCTGCTGCTGCCATCAATGCGCCTTCCCGAATACCCACCGTACCTACCTGAAGATCAGGCTTATTATGCAACCCAAATACGGCCCGTACATCGGACAATGCACCACTCTGGATCACTTGCCGAGCACCCGTTGCTTTTTCCTCCGATGGCTGGAATATCAACCGTACTTTTCCCGGTAGAATGGACTCGCGCTGTTTCAGTAATCGTGCAGCACCGATCAGAATTGCCGTGTGTGCGTCATGTCCGCATGCGTGCATCTTTCCATCTACCTGGGAGGCAAATTCAAGTTTTGTCTCTTCCTGAATAGGCAGCGCATCAATATCTGCTCTTAGGGCGACCACAGGTCCGTTCCCTTGGCCTACTTCAGCGACAAGCCCTGTCCGCAGCGCATATTCGTCTGCAATATGGACGCCTTCCTCTTCCAGCCAACTGCGAATGGCTGCCGTCGTCTCCTTTTCCTCGCCGGACAATTCCGGGTTACGATGCAGGTGTCGCCGAATGGTGATTAAACGTTCCGCAAATTCTTCCGCCCGTTCACCATGAAGTTCATGCTCGGGGCCCTGTACTTGTTGCTCAGAGTGCTGCTTAGGCTGTTCCAGATCACTTTTCATCACATGGCCTCCCATTCGTATATATTCACTGCTATATTAACTGCCTAATTCTATCCGATTGCAGCTTCCTGTTCCTTGGATTCCAGTGCAAATTCACTCAGTCCCTGCTCTGCCAGAATCTCACGCAACAATTCGAATGAACGAATTCGCTTGGTAAAGTCCCGTGTAGCTGTAGTCACAATGAACTCTTCTACAGCAAACTCCTGCTGGAACTTCAGCAGCGCCTGACCTACGCTTTCCTTTGTACCCCGGGTCACACTTGGCTCCAAAATCTCGATCCGATAGGTTTCGTTCGATTGACGTCCGAATTCTTCCGCCTGTTCCACAGAACCGACGGTCAGCACCTTCCCACTCTTCAGATGGATCTTCACCAGCATATGCTCGCTCGCTAGTCCTTCCGCTTCTTCCTCACTTTCGGCCACAATTAACGATATGGCTAGTGCAGCATAAGGCTCTCGTTCCTGGGAACGATCGAATTGTTCACGATATACACGGATCGCTTCAAGCGCTACCTCTATATTACTGTTAATGAACAGCGAAAAGACATATGGGAGTCCCAGTTCCGCAGCCATGCCCGCACTATCGACACTTGCTCCAAGTACGTACAGTTCCGCTGGAATGTCGGACACAGGCGAAGCGCTGAGACCTGCAAGTGGATGCGATTGATCTTCAAGCGGCTCATTGTGGATGTATCGTTTCACCTGAACAATTTTCTCTTGAAGAGATGCGGCTTCCTGAATACCTTCCTGCAACGCCTGTGTCGAACGTGGTAACCCGCCTGGTGCACGACCGATTCCCAGGTCAACTCTTCCTGGTCCGAGCGCTGCGAGGATATTGAAATTCTCGGCGACTTTGTATGGACTGTAATGCTGAAGCATTACTCCGCCAGACCCCAGACGAATCCGCTTCGTATGCGCAAGCAAGTGGGAGATGAGTACTTCCGGGGAGGAACCTGCAACATGCCCTGAATCATGGTGCTCCGATACCCAGAACCGATGGAATCCCAGCTGCTCTGCCCGCTGTGCCAGCTCAATCGTATGTCGAAAAGCATCCACCGCCGTTTCCCCTTCATAGATGGGAGTCTGATCCAAAATGCCAACACGAATACTCATATCCTTCTCCTCCTTGATTGTGCTGAACCACTATTCTTGAATCACTATCAAGTTGAACTGGAAATGTTACACTTTATCACTCCGATTGCAGTACCATCTTCCGATCACTCTTATCCCCAGATTTTCTTTACTCCCTTGGTTCAAGGGAAAAATCTGTTGATAAATGCGCACGCTTCGCTTCTTCAGATTGGTTCTGCACTCTCCGTTTTGGTGTAAAAGTCAGATTCAACCTTAGACGCTCTATAACTTCCGCAGCAGTTCCCCGAAGGGCTCTGCCAATGGCGAATATTCTTCTTTTAACGTGACGACGCTGATCTGCAACGATACACCTGCTACCTCATGTACCTGAATGGGGAACAGCTCCTGATTCTGCACTTCCTTCTTCACCGTGAGTCCCGGGAGAAAGGCAATGCCTGCCCCTTGCATAACCAGTTTCTTCGCCGTCTCCGAATTATCGACATGATATGTAATATTCGGCGGATGTTCCAGCGAGTCGAAAGCCCGGTGAATGCGAAGCCAGTCCAGTGAACCACATTCAAAAAAGACCAGTTGCTCATTCCGGATGGCTTCCATGCTGACATGCCCGCTCTCAATGAATGGATGCCCTTTATACACATAGAGCTGGATCGGATCTTCATAAAAAGCAACCGTACGGATCGCAGGATGCATGACCTTGCGCACAAAAGCAAGATCGATCTCCTGACCAAGCAGTTTGGCAATCAGCTGATCCGTCGTTGCTGTCGTTAGTTTGATGTTAATTTCGGGGTAAGCTTCCTTGATCTTGGGTAGAAAATCTGGAATGACATAGTTGGATACCGATACTGTACTACCGAGCCGAAGAGCATCCGGTGTTGATCGCCGTTGCTGAATCTTCTGCTTGCCCTTCTGAATCACTTGCAGCACTTGCTGCGCATACGGCAGGAATTTCCGACCTTCTTCTGTCAGCACGATTTGTTTGCCAAGCCGATCAAACAACTTGCAGCCCAGCTCCCTTTCCAGTGACTGAATGCGAGCTGTGACCGAAGGTTGGGACAAGAAGAGTACTTCGGCAGCCTTATTGAAGCTTCCATAATGATTGATATATACAAATGCTTCAATATTCTCGATATTCATGAGCGCCTCCGTATCCACGTCCGCAGACGTTTGATCTTATATTGATTTATCCAATATACTTACTTGGTTTTATGATATCGTAATCCCATCCTTTTCCAGTGTCAATATCAATTCATCCAGCGAGCGATCCAGACGTGTGGTAACGTCTGCCGAGAGTACAAATTTCCCATCATCCAGTCGTTCAATTCCCTGATCCACTGCATACACGCCACCCAAGATATGTCTTCCACCAAGGGCTGCCAGAACAGGCTTCAATGCATAATCAATGGCGAGCAGATGAGCAATGGAGCCACCAATAACGAGCGGAAGTGTCAACTTGCCCCGTAACCCTTCTTGCGGAATCAGATCCAGGAACAGCTTGAGTACTCCCGAGTACGATGCCTTGTATACCGGTGTAGCCACAATAACTGCATCCGCCGCTTCCACGACAGCAAGTGCATCACGAATGAATGAGCTGTCAAACCGGGCTTGCACCAGATCCTCAGCAGGCAGATCCACAACATGAATGACTTCAACGGTGATGCCTGCCTCCGTTAATTTCTGGCTGCTGTAATCCGTCAGACCTGTCAAACGCGAACGTTTGGAAGGTGATCCTGCAATAATGACAACATGTGACATGCATATCTCCTCCTTGGAATAGCGGTCAAGCCGCTCCTTTTACTTTGGGGTCCAGCCGATCGCGAATATCGTCGCCAATCAGATTAACCGCCAGTACAAACAAAGTGATCGCCAGACCCGGGAACGTACAGATCCACCAGGCAACCGTCAGATAACCTCTACCTTGCGAGAGCAATGCGCCCCAATCCGGTATTTCCTTCAACACCCCAAGTCCCAGAAAACTGAGTCCGGAACCCGTAAGAATTGATGTCCCTACGCCCAGCGTAGCCATGACCAGCAAGGGTGATAACGAATGTGGCAGTACATGTTTCCAGAAAATACGTGCATTGGAACCGCCCAGTGAACGGGTCGCTGTAATGAAAGGCAGACCTTTAACTGATATGACCTGACCACGCATCACCCGTGCGTAGCCCGGAATGGAGGAAACCGCAACAGCCAGTGCAATGTTCATCAGCCCTGGCCCGAGAGCAGCTGCAACAGACAATGCAAGGAGCACGCCGGGTACAGCCATCAGAATATCGACAGCCCGCATCGTGATGGTATCAACAATTCCTCCGGCATAACCGGAGATAATACCAAGAGCACTACCGACAATACCGCCCACAAGAACGGAAGCAAATCCAATGAGTAGCGAATCCCTGCTTCCATGCACAACCACACTGAAGATATCCCTGCCAAAATAGTCCGTCCCGAACAGATGCGCAGCAGAAGGAGCCTGCAGTATGGCATCCGTCATCATCTGAGTTGGATCATAGGGCGCAATCCAGCCGGGTACAATCGCACATGCCACGGTAAACACCACCACCAGCAATGCTGCATAAAAGAATAATCGGGATACCGCGAATGATACGCGATAGCGCCAAGGGCGGCGATTCCACAGACGGATACGTCCTACACTGCCGGCCCATGCTTTTTTGTCACCAGCCAAAGGTTTCATGCTCATGAGCAACAACTCCTCCTTTCATACTCCGCGTCAGGACACTTCTGACTGTTCCATCCAATATTATGTTCGGACTGCACGCCGAACCCGGGGATCAATGTACGAATACGAGATATCCACCAGCAGGTTCAAGACAACGTAGATGATAGATGTAAAGAAAACCACACCTTGCACCACTGGCAGATCCTTGGCCATCAGCGCATCCGCAATAATTCGGCCGATACCCCTGTCTGGAGAAGACGGTCTCCACAACCACGGTTCCCGCAAGCAGATCACCAATCAGCATGCCGATTACCGTTACAGCAGGAATAAGCGCATTACGCAGTGCATGACCATACATGATGGCGCGTTCCGAAAGTCCTTTGGCCCGTAATGCCACGATAAACGGTTCATTGATGACTTCCAGCATGCTGTTCCGCACCATTCGTACGATAAACCCTGCACCCACGAGACCCAGCGTGGCTGCCGGAAGAACCAGTGAGCTGAACCCGTCGGAACCCATCGCCGGGAACCAGCCAAGCTGCACCGAGAATAACAGGATGAGCAGTATCCCCGTCCAGAAGGTTGGCATGGAAATGCCGAACAGTCCAACGAGCCGGGCGACGAAATCAATCACGCCATTGCGATGAATCGCAGACAATACACCAAGTGTAATTCCAATCGTAATGGCAATGATCGAGCTGAGTGCGGTCAAAGCCAGCGTAGCCGGAAAATGTTCCAGGATTTTGGGCAGAACCGGATCCGAATTAATCATCGATTTGCCGAAATCACCACGCAGCATATCACCGAAATAATTCGCAAACTGGATATAAAACGGCTGATCCAGTCCAAGCTGGACCCGCAGATTCTCGATCATCTCCGGGGTAGCCGAGGACGGGTCCAGCATGAGCAGAACCGGATCACCCGGCAGAAGATACATGATGCAGTACACCAGCACCGAAGCTCCGAATATAACCAGGAGCGATGTTGCGAGTCGTGACAGTATCGTTTGAACCATACCGGGATATCTCCTTCCTGAATCTGGATTGGTCGTTCCTATAGTGCGTGTTCAAAAAGACCAGTTTTCAGTACCGAGAAGATGGAATGAAGCTAGAAATGGAGTAGCGGAGCGTAGGAAACTACGTGAGCAACTGAAATGTTTCCGAAGGAAACATCCTTCGTAAGCCCCCCGCTTATTTCGGCTGAATTTCATATTCGATGCTGATCATGCCATTAGGCATGACTCGTAATCAAAAGTGGACTTTTTGAACAACCTCTGTTAGGGCTGAATGCGGACGTCGTTAAAGAGTGGATACCCCAGCGAATCAAACTTGATGCCTTCGACCTTTTTGGATGCAGCGACGGTATACGGGAATACATAGATCGGCAGAATTACCGCTTGCTCAATCAGGTATTGCTGGATTTGATTGTAGATCTGAACACGTTTATCAGGATCCGTCTCGACCGCTCCCTGCTCTAACAGTTCATCGATCTTTGGATCAGACAAACCGGACAATGTCGGGCGCTCGCCCTCTGCACTCGTATGATAGAAAGCGTACAAGGCATTAGGATCAGAATTGACCTGACTGTTGCCATAGAGATCATAATCCCAGTTCTGATAGATGACTGTTGCGATATCTTTTGTAATCTCGACTTCAACGGCAATGCCAACCTGTTTCAACTGTTGTTGGATAATGGCGGCAATGTCATTGCGTTTCTCCCGATTGGGCGAACCATCGACATAACGCAGGGTCAGTTTCTGGCCGTCTTTGGCACGAATACCGTCAGCGCCTTTCACCCAGCCTTGTTCATCGAGCAGCTGATTGGCTTTGTTGATGTCCGGGTTAATGCTACCTTCCAGCGATGCATCATAACCCAGGATTCCAGGAGACAGTGCGGACCACGCACGTTCGTAGTTGCCCAGATACAATGTTTTGACAATCGATTCCACATCTACAGCGGATTGTACTGCCTGCCTTACTTTCACATCATCCCAAGGCGCTTTGCGCAGATTGAAAAAGAGTGTGTATGGCAGTCCAACTGTATTGGCCTGCAACAATTGCTGGTTCGGATCGTTTTTTAATGCAGCGATATTTTGCGGTGGAACCGTCTCGGCAGCGAGTACCTGACTACTCTGTACACTTCCAATACGCGTCGCTTCTTCCGGTACAATCTTGAATGTGATCGTATCCACATGTGGTGCAGCTTTATTTTCAACCGTCTCAGGTCCCCAGGTGTAATCCTTGTTTTTGGCAACGACGATATCCGCATTTTCATCCCATTTCACAAAGGTATACGGACCTGTGCCCACCGGATTTTTACCTAGCTGGTCACCATATTTTTGAGCAGCTGTAGGGGATACGATCCCCAGAAGTGCCTGGCTCAAGTTGCCAAGAAAGGCTTGCGATGGTGATTCCAGATTTACCTTGATGGTATATTCATCAATGACTTCGGAGGAGCTATAGGGTCTAATCAGGGCAAGGGAATTGGCAGCTTTGGTGGCCGGATCAATCACCCGGTCCAGATTGTATTTCACGGCTTCCGCATTAAACGGTGTACCATCATGGAACTTCACACCTTCACGCAGCTTGAACGTATAACTCTTGCCGTCTTTGGATACGCTCCATTCCGTGGCAAGCCAAGGTTTGATGGAACCATCAGGCAGCTGCACGACCAGATTGTCGTAGATCGTCCGGATGGCGCGTACCGTTACGGCAAGCCCACTACGATGAGGGTCAAGCGTATCCGGTGAAGTCGCGAGTGCAAAAGTCAGGTTGCCTCCTTCAGCTTGCCCGGCCTGATTCCCCCCCGAAGCCTGTGCTGCACCGTTCGTGCTGCCTCCCGCCGCTCCGCAACCGGATAATACCATCACCAATACTGCTGCCAATGCCATATATTTCATCCATGAGATAGACCTGTTCATATCGCTTCCCCCTCTGTGTATACAGGTGTCATTAAATTGATATACCAATACTCTATATATCCTATGAGTTAAGTCGGTTTTAAAGTAGTACAAAACGTAGTAATTGATTTCATTACCGGTTGGAGAAAACAGCCAGACAACATCAGATGCTCGTTCGCTCCCTATCAGTTATGCCAAATCAGATACAACTTGCTTCTTCGCAGCCGTATAACGGTTAACCGGAATCTGTACCCCAAGGTTACCTCGCAATGTATCGTGTTCATAGTCCGTACGATACAGGCCGCGTTCTTGCAGAATCGGCACAACGAGTTCCACAAAATCAGACAATCCACTCGGCAGTTCCGAAGCAATAATGAAACCATCCGCTGCTTCCGTCTCAAACCATTCCTGAATCTTGTCAGCGACCTGCTCCGGTGTTCCCAGGAATTTGCTGCGCGGTGTTGCTGCCCGCAGAGCCACTTCACGCAAGGTCAATCCCTGCTCTTTGGCATCCTTCTTGATCTTGTCGGTTCCACTGCGGAAACTGTTGCTTCCAATGCCATTCAGCTCCGGGAACGGTTCATCCAGCGGATATTGGGAGAAATCATGGTGTTCGAAGAAACGTCCCAGATAATCCAGCGCTTTATCAATGGTAACCAGGCTCGCGATCTCCTGATATTTCTGTTCAGCTTCCTCTTCCGTCCGTCCAACAATAGGATTGATGCCTGGCAGAATAACAATATCCTGTGCAGAACGTCCATAGGAAGCCGCACGTGTTTTGACATCCTTATAGAATGTCTGTGCATCTTCAATTGTATCGTGTCCGGTAAAGACAGCATCCGCTTCTTGCGCCGCCAGCGTTTTGCCATCTTCCGATGAACCTGCCTGGAAAATCACCGGCTGTCCTTGCCGTGAACGGGCAATGTTGAGCGGCCCCTGTACGGAGAAGAATTCTCCTTCATGATTAAGCGTGTGCAGTTTGGATGGGTCGAAGAATACACCGCTCTCTTTGTCTCTTACAAAGGCATCATCTTCCCAAGAGTCCCACAACCCTTTGGTTACCTGTAAATATTCCGCGGCAATGCGATAACGTTCCGGATGTGAAGGGTGACTGCTCTTACTATAGTTCTTCGCTGTACCTTCCAGCGGAGAAGTCACGACGTTCCAGCCTGCACGGCCATCACTGATCTGATCGAGGGAACCGAACTGTCTGGCTACGGTGAACGGATCACTATAGGATGTCGAGAGGGTACCCACCAGTCCAATACGTGAAGTAACGGCAGCCAAAGCGGAGAGGATACTGATTGGCTCGAAGCGATTGAGGAAATGCGGAATGGATTTCTCGGTAATATACAGACCGTCTGCGATAAAGACCAGATCGAACTTGCCTTCCTCCGCTTTCAGTGCCTGACGTTTGTAGAATCCAAAGTTAACGCTGGCATCCGACAGAACCTCCGGGTGTCTCCATGTGGTGTTGCTTCCTCCAACCCCATGAATAATGGCTCCAAATTTCAAACTGCGTTTCGCTGTCATATGCACTCCGCCTTCCTTGGATTAGAATCTTCAAAAGAATGATCAAGGGCCAACTGAACTGATTACGTATGCAAAATAACTTAAAAGTTAACTATTCCTATGAGTTTGGTTTGTTTTAATTTCACAAATCTTATCACTGCCCCGTAAAAGGGTCAACAGCGCGACTAATAGATTTTTTCTATATGAACATTGAAGATGTAAATAAGACCATTTACATCCCAAGTGAGCCATAACTTATGAACGTTCCAGTTGCTGCACAAATGCGATCTTGCATCATGCAGCAGCCGGAACGGCTTGCTCCAAAAGTATATATCAACTCCCGTTAGACTGCTGCCGCTTCGTCCGCTCGTGCCAGAAGTTCAGCCAGCTTCTCCAGATCAGGTTCCAGCAAGGCTTCAAACTTGCCGTCCCCTCCCACTTCAATGACGGGTACATGCCGAATGCCATATTTTGCTTCAAGCACATCACGCAGCACGTCATTGCCCTGCACTTCAATGTTCTCAAAAGGCTGGTTTCGCTCTGTCAGAAATGCTTTCACTTCCCCGCAGAAATGACAGCCTGTTTTGCTCCACAGCACGACTTTTTTGGTTGATGATGACATCGACATACCTCCTGATTAGTTTTAAGATCAAAATCTGGGCGATTGAATATGAACGCCCTAGACCTTCAATTCCCATCTGTTAAATAAGAATTATGGCTCTAAATGTACTCCTGTGCCCTTCCTGCGTCAATGGATCTGCTAATAGAATAAACCTATAACCAAATAGAAAGATTAAATTATAAATTTGAAAGATGGCTTATTTTACAGGAATGAATCGCTATTGGCCCCTCCTAACCTGGTTAAAAGCTTGTTTTGCTAAATCAGTGTAGAACTCGATCTGATCCGGACTTCGATCTATAGCCCACCTCAGGGTATCAAAAGCTTTCAATAACAACACATGGCTCGCTTGATTCAGTTGACGCTCTTGCTCTTGTGTACTTGTCCCATATCCTTCTAAAAACGCTTTCAATTCTTCCTTGTCAGGATCCTCACCCCGTAGCTGGCATTGCATGAGTTGAATGATATCGCCATACGGCACCACGGTGACCTCCGCACTCCCCCAGTCCAGAAGGGTAATCTCACCCGTTGAACTTACGATTGTATTCTTCAAGGAGAGATCGCCATGACATAAACCAAAGCGGAACTTTTGCATTTTTAATTGTTCGAACCACTGCCTTACGAGCTGTGATTCCTTCATCGTAATGACACCAAGCTCAATCAATGGATCTTGCTCCGTGAGACTATTGATATTGTATTGCACATATCCTTGCCAACTGCCATCTGATCCTGCATGAGGGGGAGAGTAAAATTGGTTTTGTACGGGATCATGCATTTCCCTTCCGAAACCTGCCACTGGGATGGATTGCATACGTTGTGTGTACTCACCGAGTTTCCTCCAAATCACAGACGTGGGCACTGTCGTGTCCAACCCGTTATCCCCTTCCACAACCGTTTGAATCATATAGGCATGTTCAGCGTTGACCCCAACGGACAATGTCTCTGGCCCAGGAATACCGGCAATCGCCGCTTGTTCGATGCACCATTTTTCTTTCACAAAGGTAGAATATGTATCTGGATCCTTCATGCGTACAACCACTTTATGACTTGCTGTCTCCACCAGACAGACCTGATTAACAAAACCTTTACCGATGATATGATGTGAGCATTTTACTTGTTCCAGCAGAAACTCACTGGCAATCTGTTCGGCTTGTCTGACTACAGAATTCTTCATTCCGCTTCCTCCCTATCCCTATTTCATGATCCCAAGTTACGCTTGATGATAACTGCGTTGGTCATATTGTAAAAAGAATTCGTTGATCTTTCAATTATTCGGATGCGGAATGAATCAGAGCGATTACCATTCCGCATCATGTTGCTGATTCGCATAAACAGATCGCCTGACATTACAGATCGGGGTTCAAGAGCTGAGGTGGGGCGATAATGGGCCAGCCTTCTTCCATCGCATTCAGTTGGTCCGCAGACACGCTGATAATATGCCCAGAATGTACACCCCAACGTTCTGCCGCATAGACCGATACAAATCGTCTCCGCTTATCTCCGCTGATCTGATATCGAATTTCGGGTGCATCCACTGCGGCAACAATACTTCCTTCTGCCCAGCTATTGTGAGAACCATGAACCGCTGTCGTATGCACCTGTTGTGACTCCCTCGTCCATCCTTGCACGTCCCCCGCTGATATCAGTGCTTCTCCGGCAGGAATGGCGAGCAGATCCGGTTTGGCAACCTGAACAGGAGATATTCCACGCGGTACAGGGATGTTCAGCTTACGCCGCCGACCGCCAGTTAGAGTATAGACATCTCCTTTGGCATCGGACAGGAACGAACCTTCTGGGTAGAAGTCATAACTGTGTCTGAACTGTAATGCTGGATCTTGGCTGCCCTGCGTTGAGATTCGCTGACGCGGATCCATTGGGTTTGTGTCACCATCCTCTTGTTGACCGGATGGGGTACAAGAGGTTTGTTGTCTAGCCAAGCGGGAGGTTTCGGCAACCAGCGCATGGGGATCTCCCCACTTTTGGCTATAAAACTGCTCGTTATCCTTATTCACTACAGCAAAGTCTTGCTCACCCAAGGCTTTCATACTGACACTTCCGAAGTGGTGGATAAAAGCATCCCCGGCTACCGCAAGCTGGTATCCTGCCAGCTTCACCCGAATGATCCAGTCATCATCTTCGAAATTGCCCACCGCGTACCCTTCGTCCAGATAACCTACCCGTTCCAGCAGCTCCCGTGAGAACAGCCAGCAGAATCCGACCAGGCGATCGGTTATTCGATGTTTGTCTGCATCCGGACGATTATGTGTGGCGGCAAAAGACCACATCTCTTCTACCTCACGGTACGGAACCTGAATCTGCTGATCCCCGCCAATATAGTTGGTCACCGGACCCACCACACCAATCTTCGGATCACTGGCAAGACAAGTCATCATGTTATCCAGCCAGCCTGGAGTAACAAGCGTATCATTGTTCAGCACGATGATATGTCGTCCTCTCGCCATCATCAGCCCATGATTGACACCTCCGGCAAACCCCCGGTTCTTATCCAGGGCAGCCACCCTCACCATACCGCCTTTGCGGAGCATGGCCTCGGCAGTACCATCCTTGGAGGCATTATCCACAACAATGATTTCGTAGGGGGCAGGGGTATGCTTTTCGATACTGGACACACATTGCAGCACATAGTCCCGCTGATTGTACGTGGGGATAATGATGCTAACTCCTTCAAAAACAAGACCAAACGAGCTCTGTCCCTGGCGGACACCTTCGTTGTATCCTCTGTTATACCCCTGTTTGTAGAGCCTGGCGCCTTTGGGTGTGCGCCTGCTTTTGCCTTTACGTCTGGATTTCCGTATTGAGCGACGACCTGCTGCATGCAGGACTGCCATGTCAGATCGCGAGACATCGTGCTGTGTGGCACGGCGGGCCGCTTTTTTTTCGCTGCTCATGCTGCCATTCCGGTTGTTTTCACTGCGGCTGTTGTCACTGTGAGTGCTGATATTTGGAATGATGTTCAGATGACTGTGACCATTTCGACGGACGACGTTTCGAGCCTTAACCTTGTTGCTGCGGCTATGACGTTCTTCCCCGCGCTGTTGATCGGGTGTGCTCATGTTGCTCCCTCCATTTCCACTTGTCCGTGAGGCTAACACGCACATAACCAGCCCCCGGACGGTCCACTAGAGTTGAAGCTCTCCTGTTACCAGTTTGTCAGCCAAATGTCCAAAATCCAGAGCGACCTTGCCCAGTTCACCTGCAATTCGCCGACACAGAATGACCGCCGGAATTCCCGCCGCCACCAAAGCGATATCAAAAGCATGTTCTGCGGTTTGCTGCATCACCCTCGGAATATCCATGACTCCTGCCACAGAACCAATGATACCTGTGACATGAATCCCCCGGTTATGCAGCAGTGCCGCAAGCTCTGGTGCCTGGCTGCCTATGAGCAGAACCCGCCTTCCTTGCAGCAAGGGCAACACCAGGCCGGACTGATGCAGACTGTAATTGATCGTGGAGCTGGTCAATTTCAGCCGGGACCAGTCGATCCCGAAGTGGCGCAACACCGGGAATAACAGCCCCTGGAATGTCGGTGCACGCGAGATCGGCACGCCAACCCAGTCGGCGGCCTGTATGGCTTCCGCAAGCATCGCGCGGATGTCGGGGGTTGAGCATGGCACCCCTGCATAGGGCAGAAATGGTGCCAGCTCCTGCACTTCCTGGCCTGGCAGCACCGTATCGGCTGCCAGCGTGAGCAGTTCGCCATCTCCGAGGCGAACGACAGACAAGGGGCGCTGCGCATCCAGCGCCGCCGTGATGTGTCCAGCCATCTCATGAGGGCTGGACAGCCGGGTCAGGCTGGGCGCATATTGGCGGAATCCCGCCGCAATCAGATCTGCCGCCGCCACGGCAGGCAGAATGTGATCCGGCGGGATGTGCTGCGCCACCAGCGCCTCCCCGCCGGCGAATACGCCGTCGCGGTAGCCCTCGGCGTAGCCGCCGGGCACGGCCTCCGCCTGCACTGCTTGCTCCGCGGGCGGAGGCGGCAAGCCCTTCGCGCTGCCCGCATTCGCGCCGGCAGCGCCTCCCCGCCCCGCGGGGGCGACACCCTTCGGGTGTGTCGCCTGGCGCGGGGCGGGGCCAGCACCGCTGGCAGGCATCGCCTGTGGCGTGCTGGCTTGCGGTGCTGGCATGGGCGCACGGCGCATCGCCGTGCGCTGCTTGGCGCGGGCAGCGGCACGCCGGCCCCGCGCGGGTGCAGGCCTGCGCCGAGCAGTGGCCTGGCGCAGGCCGGCTTTGCCTTTGCCGATGCGGCTGGCTCTTGCCGCTTTGCTCGCACTCGCACGGCCAGCTTTGCCTGCTCTGCCAACAGCACTGCCTGTGCTGCTCGCTTTCCTTGCACGGACCTTATGCGATGCGCCGGCAGATGTACCCGCTTTGGTCGGGGTACTACGTTTCCCTGACTTCACACCTTTGACTCCAGCAGACCCTGTATCTGCTGCTGCCGGAGTGCCACTGCCCATAAATACGGCCGGGTGGATGCCCCGGGGCTTACCTGACACGGAGGCCCTAGCGGCCCCAGTGCGTGTCACTACTCTCACGCCATTCCCTCCTTTGGCATGCACGAGGATTGTCGCTGCGCAAAGCGCCGGAGCATCCTTCCAGCTCCGGCGCAGAGTGTTCTGCTCCCATGGGGCACCGCACAGCGGCAGCATCAGTCGCATATATTTTAGGGCAATTGTCCTTTCATACGGACAGCTGCTTCCTGGAGCGAATCAAATGTACCTGCATCACTCCAGTATTTCTGCAAAATGTCGTATTCCAGTCCGCCAGCAGATGCGTAGTGATTATTCACATCCGTAATTTCAAGTTCTCCACGCGCAGACGGCGCAATGTTGCGAATCAGGTTAAATACATGATCGTCATACATGTATATGCCCGTCACACAATAAGAGGTTTTCGGCTGGCTTGGCTTCTCCTCAATGTACGAGATTCGCTCTGGATGCTTTGGATCAAAAACAGGCACCCCGTAACGTCGTGCATCATCCACCTCTTTGAGCAGAACTCGCGCTGTACCAGCAGGTTGCTGCATGTAACGGTCCACATAAGGCTTCAGATCATCGCTGAAGAGATTATCTCCGAGAAGCACAACGAATTTTTCGCCAGGAAGAATAAAGGAAGTTGCCAGGTCCAATGCTTCCGCAATCCCGCCTGCCTTTTCCTGAATGCGATAAGTCAACTTCACCCCATGATCCGCTCCGCCACCAAGATACTCTGTATATAAGCCGGCGGAATGTTTGTTGATCACAATCAATAGTTCATCAATGCCTGCCTGGCGGAGCCTGTCGATGCCATACATAATCATCGGATGTTTACCGACTGGAAGCAGATGTTTGTTAATGAGCCGGGTCAGCGGATACAGTCTAGTTCCTGTTCCGCCGGCAAGAATTACACCTTTCATTCCACGTTCCCTCCTTCATCGGATATGTCCATATATTCAAGCGGATCGACATGCCATTTGTTCATAAAAATCGAACGATTACGCTCAAGCAGCTGTTTCCACGCTACCGGATCTGTCTTCTGGAAGCTGGCACTTCCCTGATGATGCACGAGAACATCTCCACATACCAGCAGGCGATATCCCTGCAATCTTGCTCTATAACAATAATCGTCATCCTCATAGTGTCCCGGAGAATATGCCTCGTCAAGCAGTCCAACCGATTCCACGACATCTCGTTTCATCAGCATGCACAGACCGACGATCCGACGTACTTCCCTCCACCTTAAAGAATCCGCAACATTATTGGAATTGGCCAACTCCTGAAAATGTTCCATGTCCCGAAACGCCAGTTCAATCTGCTGGATGCCGCTTGCATAATTCGTAACAGGACCCGTGATCCCAATACTTGCGTCACTGTACAGAGCCGTTCGCAGGTTCTCTAGCCAACGGGGCGTGACCGTAACATCATTGTTCAACAGCAACAGCTCATCCCCGCAGGCTGCACGAAGTCCAGCGTTACACGCTGCCGGAAACCCCCGATTGTCCGGGAACCTTACAAATCGAATTCGCTCCAGCGCACAATATTCAGCCGTTCCATCCGTCGAACCGTTATCTACCACGATAATTTCATATGACGCAGGATCGCCGGAGTATTGACGTATGGCATCGATGCAGGGCCTGATCAGATCCAGCCCATTGTAAGTTGGGATAATCATACTCGTCAGTGTCATTAGGCGTTCCTCCTGTAAGCCACTTCTACACGGGAGAGTGTATGTGCCTGGGCTGGATTCCAACCTGTACCCAGCAATGTAGCCAGTGCCTCCAGATGATCTCCGATGATCAATTTGGCGACATCATTCCCACTTCCCGTGTTACCAGGGCGCAACCGATTGGAACGAATAACATCCACCTGACTTGGTGCCGAGACGTTCATTCCATGCTGAATAGCTAGACTTTGTGCCTTAGGTGGAACGGCCAGTGATGCTGGCTTCACCGTCTGAATCATACGACGAGATAATGCATGAGGCACGGCTGTCATGGAATTGGAACCAAGATCTGCCCTGCCTAATGTTCGGTTCAGATATGCTTTGATCCGGCTTACCTCATCCTGCCCTGCAAACGCAGGAAGCAAAGACGTCAGATTATTCAACGCCACATCCTGTCCCCGATCAACCGCGAACAGAAAGGGTGCAAGCTGTTCAGCGGAGACGACCATATCTCCATCCACAAAAAGTACCGTCTCCGCATCCGTCATCTTGGCTCCAAGTGCCCGGCCCACATCATGTCCTGCCCGATCCGGTTCGTAGATTACTGTAAGTCCCGGCTGCCTTAGTACCTGTTTCAAACTGTCATCTGTCGTTCCATTCAGTACCACAATAATATCCGTCAGAGGCAGCCGCTTTAGTTGCAATAACACCTGCCCCAGTGTGTGTTCTTCATTACAGGCACAGACAACGGCAGCAGCCGAATGACGAAGAGGTAACGGCACGATCTGGAATGAATATCCCGAGGCCTGAGCATAACCCTGCATAAATGCCTTACCTGCCTTCAGAGCTAGCTCGAAGTTGCTTAGCTCCGCAACGTTCGCCGCGTGTGCATTCCATACGAGACGTGCGTGTTTTTCTGATACTGTGTTGTTCGCCTTTGCCTCGCTTCCTGCAACTTGCCCCGCTTTCCACATCAAGTGCAGATCTACTTGGCCAGACTTTGCTCGGCTTCTTCTTGTTTTTTGAATATCTACATGTTTCTTGTTTCTAAGACGCTTGTTCATTACTGTTCTTCCTGCTGTCGTTTGTCTATTTGTTGTCCGCCTGCGGCGGACAACCCCTGAACGTCCCTTCATTTCCTCACCTCCAGCATGCTGCATCATCCGATGCGACATGCTTACCTCGCCAGGTTGCGAACACGTTTCAGATCGGTATAACCTCCGCGGGGACCGAGCGTATCCGTAATCCACTTGATCGCTGCCATATGATCATTCAGTACCACTTGACTTAGCGGATCAGGTCCGCTTCGCTTCTTGATTCGTACTGCATTCATTCTACCCACAGGTACGTGATGAACAGCGCGTACCCGAAGTCCGCCGATCACTGCCTTGGCTTGTGCGAGTGGCGGAACTTCCAGCGAGGATATTCCCATGACCTCAAGTCCTTTTCGGCTTATTGCATGTGGAATAGCTGTCATGGATGCCCCCCGGAGATCGGATCTTGCGAGTATGCTGTTCAACATGTGTTTGGCCTCCACTACCGGATGAACGGGATGATGAGTGACAGGCCCATGGTAGTCGTTAAGCGCCACATCCGTTCCCTTCAGTACAGCCTTCACGTAAGGTGCAAGATGCTCTGCGGGAATTGCGATATCTGCATCAGTAAATAACAATACCTGACCACGCGCCTCCGCTGCGCCTACTTTTCGTCCTCCATCATGCCCCAGCGCTTCTGCATACGTGAGCACTCGTGCTCCAGCCCGTTTGGCTGTTTTAGCCGTACCGTCTGTTGAACCATTCACAACGACAAGCACTTCAGCATCACGGCATATCCGCAGCGCTTCACGTACAACTGCACCAATCCTTTTCTCCTCATTCATAGCAGGGATAATGACCGAGAGCATCGGTCGCTGAGAAACATCCCTGTGTGAAGGAGCATCACTCATGCCATTTTCCGCGCCATTCTCTACTCCATCCTTAGCCTGTGACATCAGCTGTTTGGATGAAATAACGAACGCATAGGCCTTTGTACCCTTTTTGTGTCCAGACTTCCATCTTCGTTTCTTCAGCACTGTTTTTCTTCGTGTCACATTGGATCGGGTTGCATAACGTGCTGTGGTACGGGTTTTGCGCAACAGTTTCACCTCCCGCATTCGATCATCGGCATGCCAAGGGAGTACACGTTATTCTATGTATTCGTGGAGCAGTGGAAACGGCGTTTGTCCTTGCACTAAGCAGGTTCTCCCTGTGAACACGAGGGTACAGGCCTTGCTTTTAGACAAAATACGTCAAAATATGTGAAAAACGCTACCTCTCCCCTACTTCAGACACAATTTTAACAAAAATCTAAATTTGTATCTTTTCCAAAGTTTTACATTGTGATAATATACGTTCCAAGCAGTTTTATTTACAAAAATAACCTTGTGGTGAACATAAGTTCCCATATATTTTTTAAATCAATTTATTGACCTTAGGTTGATTAGATTATGACCTCATTCACAGAACCTGTTAAGCAGATACATTTTACTCTTGAGAGGAGTGATGCCGTTCAGAACACACTGCCTTTGTCATTTACGCAAACCCGGATTGAACACCCCAGTTTTCCGTGAACGTATCTTCTACCTGCGCAATTGGACAACCCCCGGCTTTCTGAAAGAGGAACACAATAGACGATTAAACCTTCGGGTTGAACTGAATAAACGGTTATCCTTTTTGTTTGGTGTCGTGCTTAACACTTCCCGAGCTAAGGCCAAGCCGATTTTGTTCCAATCGTTTCTTGTCTCATTCCACGCTTCAGGTTTAGCCCCACGCTCCGCGCTGCCCAAGTTGCAGACGGAATTCCAACCGAGACTGGCATGAACATTTTCCAACCAAAAAAATAAGTTTAAGAATGGGAGAGTTTACTATGAAATTCGCCAAAGTTATGCCAACAATTCTTGGAGGAGCTCTTTTGCTCGCTTCCGTATCCTCTGCTACTGCAGCTCCAGTGTCTGATCAATCCATTCCACTTCAGGCCCCTTATGCCTCTGAGGAGGGTATTCCATTGAACAGTGGAACAGATGACACTATCTTTAATTATCTTGGACAGCAGGAACAATTTCTGAATTCCGATGTGAAATCCCAGCTCAAAATTGTCAAAAGAAACACAGATACATCTGGCGTAAGACACTTCCGCCTGAAACAGTATATTAAAGGTATCCCGGTTTATGGTGCAGAACAGACGGTCCACCTGGACAAAACCGGAGCCGTGAGCTCCGCACTTGGCGATCTTCCACCGATTGAAGAGCAGGCCATTCCGAATGATGGTGTAGCCGAGATCAGCGGAGAAGACGCGATACGTATTGCAACCGAAGAAGCAACCTCCCGGATTGGAGAGCTTGGTGCCGCGGAAATCACACCTCAAGCTGAATTGAACATCTACCATCATGAAGAAGATGGTCAGACGTATCTGGTTTACATTACGGAAGTAAACGTACTGGAACCTGCCCCTCTACGGACCAAATATTTCATTAACGCAGTGGATGGCAGTATCGTATCCCAGTTTGACCTCATTAACTTTGCCACTGGAACAGGTACAGGTGTACTCGGTGATACCAAAACCCTGACAACCACTCAATCCGGCAGTACCTTCCAACTGAAAGACACCACTCGCGGCAATGGCATCCAAACGTACACGGCGAACAATGGCTCCTCACTGCCTGGTAGCTTGCTCACGGATTCGGATAATGTATGGACCGATCGTGCAGGTGTAGATGCTCACGCTCATGCGGCTGCTACGTATGATTTCTACAAAAACAAATTCAACCGTAATGGGATTAATGGTAACGGATTGTTGATCAGATCAACCGTGCACTACGGCTCCAATTACAATAACGCCTTCTGGAACGGGGCACAGATTGTCTTTGGTGACGGAGATGGAACGACGTTCCGATCCCTGTCTGGTGATCTGGATGTTGTGGGCCATGAATTGACGCATGGTGTTATTGAATATACAGCCAATCTGGAATATCGCAATGAACCAGGTGCACTCAATGAAGCCTTTGCCGATATTTTTGGTAATACGATCCAAAGCAAAAACTGGCTGCTCGGTGATGATATCTACACACCTAACACTCCAGGAGATGCGCTGCGCTCCCTCTCCAACCCTACATTGTATGGTCAACCTGACAAATACAGCGATCGCTACACAGGCTCACAGGACAACGGCGGTGTCCATATCAACAGTGGTATCATCAATAAAGCCTATTTCCTTGCTGCTCAAGGCGGAACACATAATGGTGTGACTGTTACCGGAATCGGTCGGGATAAAGCGATCCAGATTTTCTACAGCACACTGGTGAACTACCTGACACCAACGTCCAAATTTGCCGCTGCCAA
This sequence comes from Paenibacillus sp. W2I17, assembly GCF_030815985.1. NCBI lineage: Bacteria > Bacillati > Bacillota > Bacilli > Caryophanales > Paenibacillaceae > Paenibacillus > Paenibacillus sp. W2I17. The sequence continues at coordinate 5,915,583 of NZ_JAUSXM010000001.1, read as the reverse complement.
AACAGCTACCATTCAAGCAGCCAAAGATCTGTACGGAGCAACTTCCGCTGAAGCTACTGCTATTACCAAAGCGTATCAAGCTGTAGGCCTGTAAAATCTTATTTTATTGTGGTTGAACTTATAATGTACTCATCATAGTGGTAACAAAACGTTCAGACACCCCTCACCGTCCGAACGGATTAAGCTTATATCAATCAAAAGCGGTGTCCCGGACAACTCTGGACACCGCTTTTGTCATTTGTGTATTACTGATACAATCCTGTACTATCCTTGTGAAGGTCCCGCAGCAATCCATGACAACAACCCGTAGGTATGCTTGCAATCTGCTGTACGTGACACTTCAAGAACCGCTTCATCCTCACTCTGCGAGAGCAGGGAAATCTGGAATCCCCGATCATTGCTCATGCCCACAATCACATAATGTTCTGAAGCAAATGATTCTTCAAAAACAACGGTTACCTCTGTGCATACTTCACTCTCTGGCAGTACAAAAGCTTCCATCCCGAATTGTTGTACAACCGGTTGTTTGCTTACGCTGCGAACGGGCTGGAAGGCCAGATGTTTGGCTTGAACTGCACCCGATTGCAACTGGCTGCTGCCCACGGCATCATCACACAGATGCTCCTGTGTAATCGATTGTTCACTTAACATAAACTCCGTAGTTCCAGCGATCTCCTGTGACCGTTCAAGCTGTGGTTGCTGAGCCTGATCTGCCTGCTCTGTTGTGAACAAAGCTGCCGGTGGTTCGCCAAGCTGATTTGTTTGGGATATCAGCTCTTGTTGTTGCTCCAGACCAGCACTCGGTAATGCCTCGACGATTGCCTGCTGTGATTGCTGTACAACCTCATTTTCTGGTTGAAGCAATCCTTCTTGTCTTTTGATAGCTGCCAGTTGCTCCAGTGTTTCTCCACTGAACTGACGAATCGCATTCCATATCTCTTCGCTCAAATGCGCCGGACCTACAATCCCCGCATTCAAATGATTAGACGTAATACTCTGCTCACTCAGTTTGCTGCCGTTCACGCTGCCATCGGCCAATTTGGCACTGGTGACAGACCCATTTTGCAGATGAACCCCGCTTACTGCTTCCTCTTCCAGATGGGTTGTGCGAATACTGCGTTCTTGAATATGGTCAGCAAGAATCGTTCCATCCTGAATATGACGAGACTGCACACTTTTGTCTGCTATGTGGATAGCCGATACCGCACCTTCAAGCAATTTATTACCGTTTACACTGCCGTCAGCCATTTTGGCACTTGTTATGGAACCATTGTGCAGATGAATCGAACTTACCGATTCCGCTTTGAGGTGGGAGATTCCAATACTTCGCTCTTGAATATGGTCAGCATGTATGGCTCTCTCTTGGATATGACGGGATTGCACACTTCCATTGGCAATATGGACATCCGACACCGCATTTTCAAGCAGTTTACTACTGCTCACACTGCCATCGGCCAGTTTAGCACCCGTTACGGATTCATTTTGCAGATGAACCGCACTTATTGCTTCCTCCTCCAGATGGGACGTACCAATGCTATGCTCCTGAATATGATCAGCAAGGATCGCTCCTGTCTGGATATGGCGAGTTTGCACACTTTCCGATGCGATATGGCTCCCCAATACAGTATCTTCGAGCAATTTACTGCCGCTAATGCTACCGTCAGCCAATTTGGCACTCGTTACGGACCCATTTTGCAGATGAACCGCACTTACTGCTTCCTCTTCCAGATGGGCTGTGCCGATGCTTCGCTCCTGAATATGATCAGCTTGAATGGCTCCTGCCTGAATATGCCCGGATTGCACACTTTCCGATGCGATATGAATCCCGGATACCGTACCTTCGAGTAACTTGCTGCCAGTTATACTGCCATCCGCCAGTTTGGCACTCGTTACAGATCCATTTTGCAAATGAATGGCACTTACCGACTCCTCTTCCAAATGCGCTGTGCCGATGCTCCGCTCTTGAATATGATCAGCAAGGATTGTTCCCGCTTGAATATGACGGGATTGCACACTATCGTCTGCAATGTGGATATCTGATACTGCTCCTTCAAGCAACTTGCTGCCGGTTACACTGCCGTCGGCCAACTTGGTACTTGTTACAGATCCATTTTGCAGATGAATGGCACTTACTGCTTCCTGTTCCAAGTGAAGCATGCCAATGCTGTGCTCCTGAATATGGTCAGCAAGGATTACTCCTGCCTGGATATGGCGGGATTGCACACTTTCAGAAGCGATATGGATTCCCGACACCGCATCTTCGATCAACTTACTGCCGGTTACACTGCCGTCGGCCAGTTTGGCACTGATGACAGACCCATTTTGCAGGTGAATCGCACTTACTGCTTCCTCCTCCAGATGGGTTGTGCCGATGCTCCGCTCCTGAATATGGTCAGCATGAATGGCCCCTGCCTGAATATGCCCGGTTTGCACACTTTGAGACGCAATATGAATCCCCGATACGGTTCCTTCAAGCAATTTGCTGCCGTTTATACTGCCATCCGCCAGTTTGGCACTTGTTACAGATCCATTTTGCAAATGAACCGCACTTACAGACTCCTCATCCAGATGAACTGAGCCAATACTGCACTCTTGAATATGCTCAGCAAGGATTGCTCCTTCTTGGATATGACGGGTTTGCACACTTTCATTGGCAATGTGAGTAGCCGATACGGTTCCTGCGGCTAATTTGCTGCCATCCACACTACCCGTTGCTAGTTTGGAGCGTGTTACAGATTCATCCTGCAAAATAATCGTACTTACCGCTTCTTCTTCCAGATGAGATGTTCCGATGCTCCGTTCATGGATATGATGGGGAAGAATTTCACCATCTTGAATATGACGGGAATGCACAGCTCCTTGCTGCAGGTGAACAGCACTTGTCGACTCTGCCTGAAGATGCAAACCACTGATCAAACCTGGCTGAAGGTGAGCCGCTGTAATGGATAAAGGTGCCAGATGGTCTGTCTCAACAGATCCAGGTGCCAAGTGATGTGATGTGACCACCTGTTCAGCAATATGCTCCTCATGAATGATGTCTGCCTTCAGATGCTGTGAGCTCACTACTTGAGTTCCCAAATGGTCAGATTTCACGCTGCCTTCAGCCAGATGGACGGATTGTACAACGGATGGCTGCAAATGCTCGCTACCTACAGCAGCCTGTTGTAGTTCTATCCCGGATACCGAGTCTGCTGTCAAATGGTCCGCACTTATGGAGCCATGCTGAAGTTTGTTGCCGGTAATACTGCCATCAGCAAATAATTCCGGTGAGCGTATTTCTTCCGACAAATGTTCCAGTGAAACGGAATGCTGCTTCAGGTGATACCCACGAATGGTTCCTGCTGGAATATGTTTGGCGTTAATACTCTCTGCCATAATCTTGGAAGAAGTCACGCTACCGTCTGCCAGTTTAGCTGACGTGACAGCAAAATCCGCCAGTTTATCTGTGGCAACACTTTCTGGTGAGAGCTTGGGGGAGGTAACCGCATGATCTGTTAGATGAGGCGGAAAAATGGACCCACCAGCCAGCTGGGCTGAAGTTACACTATCAAGAGCCAATTTGTCAGTTGTGACCGCGGCCCGAGCAATCGCATCCGTTTCAACACTGCCCGGCTGAAGATGAGGTACACCTACGGCATGTTCTGTCAGGTGTTCCGATTTCACTGCATAAGGTCTCAGGGCCTCGGAACCCACGCTGCCTGGAGCCAGATGTGTACCTGTGACTCCACCACTCGCAAGATGCGAGGATATAACACTTCCCGGGGCAAGTGCTCTGCTACTCACCGATGCCGTTCCAAGCTTTTCTGTTGTCACACTTCCATCCGCGAGTTTAACGTCTGTAACGGCAGCATCCTGCAATTCATACGTACCCACGGCCGACTCTGCAAGATGCCGCTCACACACCACGTCGTCTGCGAGAGCATCTCCGGACACACTTCCGGCAGATAGATGAGTTGCCTCGATGCTTCCACTTGCAATGTGAATGGAGTGAATTGCGGAATTGTCCACATGTACCGGTGTGATTCCCCGATTCGCAATGTGTTCCGCACGAATGGAACCCTTGGCAAGATGTTTACCTTGTACGGCTTCATCCGCAATTTTGGAAGAAATGACGCTCTGATCAGAGATCTTGGATGCCGTAATGGACTGCTCCAGCAATTTTGCTGTTCCCACAGACTGGTCTGCCAGTTTGCTGCTGGTTACTGCACCTTCCGTCAAATGCTCACTGCCCACTTCTCCATTGCCAATCTGCTCCTTGCCAACAGAATGAGCACGAATCTGAATTGATCCGATTGAACCGTCCAGAAGATGTCTTCCAGTTAGTGAACCCTCTGCTAAATGTCTTGTTTGTATGGATCCATCCTCTATCTGGTCACTTCCAATACTGCCACTTAATAGTTGTGAACGACCGACAGACCCTTCTGCCAGATGTGTCTGTTTAACAGCACCTGCCTGAATGTGGTGAGACTCGATGGATAGTTCTTCGATTTTGCTGCCTGTGACTGCAGCTTCCCGAATTTTGGATGTAGTCACTGCATCGTCAGCCAGTTTGGAGGTATTCACAGCTCCTCCCGTGAGATGTCTTGTGTCCACCCCGCTAATTGCAATCTTGTCTCCAGTTACGGCATGATTCTTGATTAATTCTTCCGTTACCAGCATGCGGCTGAGATGTCTTGTGCCAATGGAACCGTCGGCAATTTTGGCCGAATCGATGACCTGGTTGCCAAGCTTCTGAGAAGTAATACTGCCATCTCTGATTTTCTCACCGGCAATAGAAGCATTTCGTATTTTATGACCAGACACAGAGCCATCAATCAGGTGCTCCTCAGATACAGACGCTTCCGCAAGTTTCGCCGAAACAATGGCCCCGTCGGCAATGTGAATGCTGGTCACCGCATAATCCTGCAATGCTTCACTGCCGACCGCATCCGGTTTCAGCTTGGAAGCATCCACAGAGAAAGGAGCCAACTTGCTCTCCGTAACAGCAAATTCACTCAAGTCGTCCGTGTAGATGTAGTGTCCAGTATGACCCGGCATCTGGTTTTGGGTCAGGCTCTGCAGCCGGTCCTTGCTTGTTATCTCCTGTTTGTTGATGTCCTGCTCTTCTTCCAGAGCAAGCGGAGCCAAGCTGCTAACCTGAATCTGCTTTTCCGAGCTATCTTGTGTCTCAACTTCCTTGCTGTCAGACTCTACGGGTTCCGGCTTGATTTTGGCTTCGATCTCTAGCTCTTCCAGCTCGTTTGTTGAAGCAGGTAGCTCCGTTGATTCAAATAGGAATTCTTCCGACTCCTGAACAGCTCTCGAATCCCTTTTATTCGTATTCAAGCGTTCTTCCCTATTCACAGTGAAACCTGAGTTCATCTTGTCTGCCCGGCGATCAGTCAGTTCCAATTCCTTAAATTTCGGGCTCACATGCCGCAGTTTCGGCGTCGGAACCTTCTTTTTGCCATTTTTACTCATGCAGCTTGCTCCTTCCTCTAACGTTCGTCTCCGGCATCATATGCTTCCATATGGGCATCTGCCACTTCATTTATGACTTTTGCGGATTCCAGAGCACGAATGTACAGGCGTCAAGACAGGAAGGTTCGATGATCTTCGTGGAAATAGGCGTGTCAGGGCAGCAGAGGAAAGGCGGCTGTCCACGCCCCCGTCCCAGTCATATCATAGGATATTATGTCTAGGTCATGTCTGAAAACGCGCTGAGCTAGCACTAGTGCATGGCTATGCATATATACACCGGTCTGCGTTATCGCGATGTCTGAGCCATGCGGTGACAGGCCGGCATTCCATGAATGGACGATCCATGGTCGCGATAACATCGAAGGAGGAACGGTCATGCTCCAAGAAACGATCGGCATTATGTTCGATTCACGCATGTACCGGGGGATACCGGCCGGAAGGACCGGTCAGGAATCACTCGCGAATTATGAACAGGCAGCGGCCAGTTATGGATTAACCCCCTGCTTTTTAAGGCTGGAAGATATTGATTCGGATCAAAAAACATGTCTTGCCTATGTAAAAAAAGAAGGCAGATATGTTCGCGAGCGCATGCCACTGCCCTCCGTCATTCATAACCGCTCACTCCAGCTTCGCCGGACGGAACAGCATCAGATTACCAAGCTGATGTTGCAGGGTATCCAGGTATTCAACGTTCGCAACCGGTACCGTAAAGATCACATTCATGACATGCTTCATCAGGACCTCGCCTTGCGAGAACACTTGCCCCATGCAGTTAAAGCTACGCCAGAGTCTCTGGCCTATATGATGGAACAATATGATGACCTCGTCATCAAACCATGCAGCGGTAGCATCGGTCATGGTATTATGCGAGTCTTTGAGCGAGATGGACAGTGGAAACTAACCTGTGAGACGAAGGCTGCACGCAAAGGGTGGGCTACCTTCCGATTGAGCAAAGGACAGCTTCCTTCCGCCACCCTAAGGCGGATCTTTCGCCATGCCTACCTCATTGAAGAGCGTATCCCACTGGTACGTTATGAGGGCAGGCCAGTAGATTTGCGGGTATCTGTACAACGTGGGGGCGATGGTCTTTGGGGAATAACAGGCATGTTTGCCAAAGCGGCTCCTGCCCATACGTTTGTCAGCAATATCGCCCAGGGCGGTAAAGTCATGAAGCTCGCAGAGGCCCTTGGATTAGGAGAATCTGGCTTCGACCTGGCTCGACTGGAATACAGAATCGGACTCGTTGCACTTCGAATTGCCCAGAACCTGGCAGCCAGTCTGCCACATCTGGCTGATCTGGGTCTTGATCTCGGGATAACGCGCAGCGGCCAGATCTATTTTATTGAATGCAATGGACGGGATCAGCGTTACGGTTTTCGCAAGGCGGGAATGTCGGAACACTGGAAGGCAACGTACAGCAAACCGATGGCTTATGGGCGTCTGCTGCTGGAACAGAATTCGAGGATTCCGAGACAACCGCAGACATACGATAGGAGACTATATTGATTTCGTGTGCATTCTGTGTCAATATTATGCAGAACGGCCGGTCTTGCCGGCCTTGAAGTTCGCATTAACCCTAAGGGGGATATTCATGGCAAAAACGCTGTTGCGATTAATGACCGAGCTTTCTTCGCGCAAATGGATCTCCCGGACTGTGGGAGCCTTCTCCAAAAGCCGGGGAAGTAAGGCATTTATCCCTTATTTTGTCCGGACCTACGACATCCCTGTTCAGGAGGCCGAGAAAGACTGGAAGGAATACCGTTCACTGAACGATTTCTTTACCCGCAAATTAAAGCCGGGCATGCGCCCGTTGGAACTTTCAGAGCATGCACTGATCAGCCCGGTAGATGCCAAGATTACGGCAGCCGGTCCAATATCTGCAGGGACACTCCTGAATGTTAAGGGACAAAATTATACACTTGCTGAATTATTAAACCATTCTCCCCATCTGGAGAAGTACAAGCACGGGTACGGGTTCGTCCTCTATCTCAGCCCTCGCGACTATCACCGCATTCATGCACCTGTCAACGGCCGCAAAATAGAGAGCGAACACATCAAGGGCAAAGTTTATCCCGTGAATGACTTTGGCCTGACCCATATGAGATCCGTGCTTAGTCGAAACGAACGGCTCATTACGTATATCGCACATGATTACGGTGAAGTGGCGGTTGTCAAAGTAGGTGCGATGAACGTGAGTAGCATACAATATGCTGATACGGACACAAGTACCTGGGCACAGGGCGATGATCTGGCCTATTTTGAATTCGGTTCCACCGTTGTTCTGCTGACGCAGAGCGGCACATTCGAACCAAACCCGGGCTTACAGCCAGGCGATTCGGTCAAAATGGGCGCATTGCTTGGTCGTTTGAAACCGAAGAACTAATGAGTCCATACGCAAATAAAGAGGATGGCGCAGCACCTGTAACCAGGTATTGCGCCATCCTCTTTATGCATTCATATTCATCCATGTATACATGCAATACGAAGCTTCGCTCCGTCGTTATTGGTCTGCTGAGTTCTCCTCAAAACCACACATCTTGCAAGTCCTCTGCCGGTTTGAAGCGACGCAGACGGTTCCGGAAAATATTGCATCCCTTCGTAGAGCATCCCCGGTTGCGGACCCGACGTTTTCCGTTCATCACAAGTTCCCCCTTTTGGTCATCTGGAATGCTAGATCATTACCCTTGCGTTCCAGACTTGAAACGGTGTCCTGTTTTTCTCATCAGAATTTTAACGAATCTCGGACGGGCTTTTGCCGGTATATTGCTTGAACTGACGACTGAAGAAGAAAATATCCCGGTAACCCAGAGCATCCGCCACTTCGGTCACATTCATGCCGGTATGCACCAGCAGATGTTCCGCCCGTTCAATACGCATGCGGATAATATAAGATTGCACCGATGATCCCACCAGTTCCTTGAACTTGATCGAGAAGTACCGGGGCGATAAGCCAGCCCGCGCAGCCAGATCTTCCACCCTATGCGTAATCCCCGGATGCTGACGCACATAATTGGCGACCTCCTGGATCACATCGGACAACTGGTTGCTTACCTTTTTCTCCACAGGTTCTTCCGTATCGGCGCGCAGCAAATGAATCATTAATTGCTTCAGAATCAATCGGCTCTCTTCATCACGTCCGTACACATCCGATAAGAACAGTCTTACATAACGTGCCAGCAAGTGCTCAAACTCCACCGTTTCCTGTACCTCGCGATAGGACTGGGGAACATCAGCAACAGGCACGTCCACATCAAAGTGAATATACGTAAGTACCAACGGTTTTTGCTTATTATGTGTTGCAGTAGGATGATCGCCTGGCCTGAACAAAAAACAACTACCCTTGCCAACTTCATATGACTGGTCATTTAGTACAAGCGTTCCTTCACCACTCCATACATAAAATAAATCATAGTTTTGCATCGGTTTTTCCCGTTTCTGCCACTTCCAGCCCGGTTCACAGACAATTTTGGCGACAGCGGGCAAAATAACAAATGATGACGGCGATGCCTGCAGCATGTCGCCACTCCCCCTTGATAGTTAATCTCTCTGCATATGGCATCCTTCTGATCTGAATCTCACTTCTTCAATCCAGGCCATATGTATTTCAGTATCTTGCATCATTAAATACAACTTGCTCATATATGATCTCTGCTCCTACAGGAGCGAAATGTCTTATCCCATTATACAGCGGAACTCACCGAAACGAAAATGTGCACTTCTCCCAGGCTAGCCGCATTCGCCGGATTCCCTCTGTTATCTCTTCTTTCTCCAGATGTGCAAAAGCAAAACAGGCCGCCGGATGACCTGAAGTCAACCGATATCGCTCTGCATCACGGAACAATATGCCATCCTCCTGAGCAAGCTTTTTAAATCGCTGATAACTGTCCACATCGCCATTCCAGGTAGCGTAGATATGCAGTCCTGCATCACCAAGCTGCATCGTGAATGCTTCCGGCAACTGTAGTTCCATCTCTCGGACAAAAAAATCATGCCGTTCCCCGTATAACCGGGTTAACCGTCGTAAGTGCCTCAGGTAACCTCCTCTGGTCATAAACTTCGCCAGTGCGCGCTGCTCCAGCAGTGCGGGAGGTACCGGTTCATACAGCGCCTTGGCGGCAAGGAGAGGTTCTACCAGACCAGGTGGCAGTACGGCATAGCCCAGTCGGAACGAAGCAACCATCGTTTGTGAGAATGAACCAACATAGATGACGCGCTGTTCACGATCAAGCACTTTGAGGGGTTCAATTGGTCTTCCGCCCCATCGGAATTCACTGTCATAATCATCTTCAATGATGACTGCATTCCGCTTTGAGGCCCACGCAAGCAAGGCACGTCTTCTGTCCAATCCCAGCACGGCCCCTGTTGGAAATTGCCGGGTAGGGGTAACAAATAACGTCTGTGCCTCCCAAGGCTGAGGAATAATGCCTGCGGCATCCACCTCTGCCGGGATGATATGCCCACCACAGGACTTGACGGCATGGGCAATGCCCGGATAACCCGGATTCTCCAATACAACTGCTGTATTCTCCGTAATCAGCAATTGAGATAGCAGGGTGATGCCTTGCATTGAACCACTGAATAATACAATCTGAGAGGGTTCAGCCTGGATTCCACGTGTCCATCTGAGATGGGAGGCGATTGCCTCACGCAGCTCCGGATCACCGGCTACACCGCTGGATTCTCGCCAACCACTGCGATGAACCGCAGCGAGTGCACTCCTCCACTCCCCTAACGGGAAATGTTCCGCAGGCATGCGCTGCATTTGAAAATTAATGACGGACGGCTTCGGTGAAGACATCTGAGTCCGCAGGACTTCATGTTGCGTATTCAACCTCTGTACTCGTTCGCCCCAGGGAGACAGCTTGAGAACGGCTTCCTGTTTTTCATTTTCCTGAGTGGATAATGTTTCGGTGACAAATGTACCTCTTCCCCGATGTGCATGGACATAACCATCCGCAAGTAGCATGTCGTATACCTGAGCTACCGAACCACGTGACATCTCATATTGCTTTGCCAACTCACGGGTGGAAGGAAGCCGCGTGCCTCCCACCAATGTACCTGCATGAATGGCATCACGTAACGCATGGTACAATGCCTCATACTTGTATCGATGCTGAAGTTCATAGGTATCCATCGGCAGCCACAATTCCATCATGCACCTCTCTTCATTTGTCTTCATCTGTGATCCCCTACTAATTGGCCTACTAAAGTGAATGTAAATTGGATCTATTTCATTGTCAATGTATGAACTATTGTTATCCATAAGATATGGCGTTCTATTATACATTCAATGATGGGGGAATACACATGAGACGGAAAGAATTCACAGTAGATGAAGAACAGGAAATTACCACATTTCTGGATCAGTGCTCCTTCGGGTTTCTGGGAACGGTCAGCCCGGACGGACAACCACGGGTTACACCGCTGAATTTTGTATATATGGACGGTTGCTTTTATTTTCACGGCAGTCTGGCTGGCGAGAAGATGAAACAGATCAAACAGGATTCGTCGGTCAGTTTCACGGTGGCTGAAGAGTTCTCCCTGATTCCATCTTATTTCAGTGATCCTGAGCTTGCTTGTCCGGCGACTTCTTTCTTCAAAAGTGTTATGGCCTTCGGTGAGGCTGAACCGGTTAAAGATCTGGACATCAAAGGTAAGGTACTGCAACGATTCATGGAGAAACTCCAGCCACAAGGCGGATATGTACCCATTGACGCTACTGACCCGCGTTACACAGGAAACCTCAAAGCTGTAGCCGTAGTCCGAATTATCCCAGAAAAGATCAGTGCCAAATTTAAATTCGGACAAAACCTTTCCAATGAAAGATTCGATCATATTAGTGGTCAGTTAGAACAGCGCAATGAAGGAAGAGATACCGAAACTGCTGAAATGATGCGGAAATACTGTCCATTTCATCAGCAATAAGTTTCATTTTCTGAGGATTACTCCAAGGTTGAATTCAACGATAGCCCACCTAAAAACCTTCTGCAACAACGCGGTAAAGCGATATAACTGTCATATTGCGTAATTTCCGTGACGGGGGCATGTCAAGGTGATATAATGTTAGGCAGTTGAATCACAAAGACTTGGAAGGATGAAAAGAATGAATCCACTGGCTGAACAGTTGAACGAAAGTATTCAGACAGGCAGCAGTCACGTCTACTCCATGCTGTCACAGCTTGGCAAAGAAATTTATTTTCCTAAAGAGGGGATTTTGAGTCAATCTGCTGAAGCAGCAAGCTTGGCCAAGACCCATAATGCCACGATTGGTATCGCCCTGGAGGGTGGTGTGCCGATGCATCTTCAGGTTATTCAGGAGAAGCTGTCTGCATTCCAGCCAAAGGATCTGTATCCTTACGCTCCACCTGCAGGCAAACCTGAATTGCGGACCGTCTGGAGAGACAAGATGCTGAAGGAAACGCCTTCCCTGAAAGGCAAAACGTTTGGTAATCCAATTGTAACCAATGCATTAACCCATGGACTAAGTATCGTAGCCGACCTGTTCGCCGATGAAGGGGACGCTGTCATATATCCGGATAAAAACTGGGAAAATTACGAGCTGACCTTCGGAATTCGTCGTCATGGCCAGTTGGTTCATTATCCCCTGTTCGATGATCAGTTGAACTTCAACAGTGAGGGTCTGCTTCAGGCTTTGCTTGATCAAAAGGACAAAGGTAAAGCGATCGTACTGCTCAACTTCCCGAATAACCCTACAGGTTATACGCCTGGAGCCGAAGAAGCAGATGCAATTGTGAACACGATTCGTCAGGCAGCTGAAGCGGGCGTTAACGTGGTTGCTGTAACAGATGATGCGTACTTCGGACTGTTCTTCGAAGATTCCATTCATGAATCCCTGTTTGGCAAACTTGCCAACATTCATCCACGTGTGTTGACTGTAAAAGTGGATGGTGCAACCAAGGAGGAGTTCGTATGGGGCTTCCGCGTTGGATTCATTACGTATGCCCATGAAGATGCAGCCGTTCTGCATGCATTGGAACAAAAAACTCTCGGTATTATCCGGGCAACGATCTCCAGTGGCCCGCATCCTTCCCAGACTTTTGTACTGGATGCGCTCAAAGCACCGGAGTTTGAAGCACAGAAACAGGAGAAGTTCGAGATTATGAAAGGCCGCGCCAATAAGGTAAAAGCCATTCTCGATAGCGGCAAGTATGGAGATGCATGGGACTATTATCCGTTCAACTCCGGTTACTTCATGTGCCTGAAGCTGAAAGAAGTTGGCGCTGAAGAACTTCGAAGCCATTTGCTGCACAAATATGGTGTGGGTACAATCGCGCTGGGTGAATCGGATCTTCGAATCGCTTTCTCCTGTATTGAAGAATCCGGATTGGAAGATCTGTATGAAACCATCTATCGTGGAGTTCAGGATCTGCGGACGACTTAGTTAACACAGACCTGTACCCTGAATGATATAAGAACCCTTTGTATAACGGCGACGTTTCATGTCTCTGGATATACGAAGGGTTCTTTTGTGTTTTATCTGCCCAAAAGCTTTAATTTCTGGCTTTACCGGGCATCGGCCCAATCAGCCTACCCCAACGGCACATAATATACGATGTACGCAAGGGCGTGCCAAACAACCACTTGAAAGGGGAATGACCATGTCTGGAGTTGAAGATACAAGAGGCGGTTATGGATGCGGCGGTTACGGAGGATTTACTAACACAGGTGCTATTCTCGTTCTGTTCATCTTGCTCGTGATTATCACTAAATCATTCCTCTGTTAGTACCCAATACACACTTGCGCGAGAACCAAGTGATCTGATTGCATGATTCCATCACAGCACAAAGAAGGGTATACCGGGATACAGCCCGGCATACCCTTCTTTTGTTATCTTTTGTACCTCTCACTGATGAACCCAATGTAATAATCCGAGTTGATCAGGTGTCCGATCGTTTACTCGTCTTCTTCTTCCTTCAACCATTTGTTGCCTTGCGAACGCCGCATGATCACAATCACCAGTATACCCAAAATAAGCGCTACTCCGGTGACAGTCAATCCACTTGCTCCGGCAGCCAGCATAGGCAACCACATGAGCAATGCAGCCAGTGCATGCAGATGGAATATGAATCCTAACACCTGAGAACGACGACTTTCTCCCGAGATCGGATAGATCATAATCCAGAACGATTCACTATGACTGCGACGCAGTGCACCAAGCTGTACACCTGCAAGCAACAGGAAGAACAGATACACACCTACACCAAAGTAGCTGCCTGCTGTCCACCAGGACAGTAACATGCCCAGTACAACTAGGCGTAACACGATTGAGAACACTTCGGTTCGAATAAACGTTTTGGTAATCAGATATCGGTAAGCTTTCCCTGCATTCCAGGGAAGACCGCTCCCCCATTTGCTAAGCCAGCGACGCGAACTCACTTTCTGTCCGGATGAAGGTACATCCACAAACCAGCCGAGCGTCCGCATAACCCTGCCAGCCTGACCCTGCTCTACCTGAATCAGTCGTTCCCACGCTACCCGATGTTTCACCGGTATACGCAGGGCGACGATGTAGACCACAGCCAGCAACAGCAGGAACCAGACGCTGCGCTGCGGTGGTTGCCATAACCAGGCGCCAACCGCCAGCACTGCCAGAGCCCATCGCAAGAGACGATATCCTCTTGCTGCCCCAACCTGAACCATTCTTAGCTCTTGCCATGCTCCATAACTGGACAACCCTTTCCACAGCAGCAGGAATACGATGAACCAGCCAAATGGCCGTGCATCCAGATCTGCTCTGACATAAAGCGGCCACAGTGTAACAAACACAAGCAGCAAGCCCAGAATTTTATAGATGATGCCCCGGGCAAAGCTGTTCTTCAAATATTCCTGCATCCGGTATTCCTGTGGTCGCAGGAACACGATATCTGCCGGAAGCAGATATGTACGATAACTGCTAAACAGCACTAGTGGTGCCAGCAGCAGCAATGCAATCCAGCGAATCGGAAATTCCGCCGGAATGTTCTGGACAAACGATGTATACCAGGCGGAGAACGCAATGACGAGAAATAAAAAGACCATAGCTACACCGCTCTGGATCACATAACCCAGATAAGGAAGAATTCCGTTCCAGAATCCTGTGCGTCTTTGCTTCCATAGCAGCTTGAGATCCATGCTCAATCCCTGCCTTGTACGAGGGAATAGAACATGTGCTCCAGCGTGGCATCCGATTCCCCGAATTGGGAGCGCAATTCATTCAGCGTCCCTTGAGCAATAACCTGCCCACGGTGCAGAACGATAAAACGGTCACAGTAATTTTCAATCGTGGACAGAATGTGTGAACTGAGCAGGATGGATGATCCCGAAGCTTTCATCTCCAGCATAAAATCAAGCAAAGAGCGAATACCCAGCGGGTCCAGCCCCAGGAAAGGCTCATCAATGATGTACAATGGTGGTCCTGCCACAAAAGCACACATGATCATGACCTTTTGCCTCATCCCCTTGGACAGGTGAGTCGACAGACTTGTACTTTTCTCATTCATACGGAACAGTTCCAGCAGTTTCTCCGTACGTTGCTTGAAGTCAGCCTCCGACACATTGTACGCTCTTGCCGTAAACTCCAGATGCTCCATCACCGTCATCTCATCATACAGTTCGGGTGATTCCGGCACAAATGCCATGGCCGATTGGTAGATCTGCGCATCCTCGTCCCGCTTCTTGCCCATCACTCGTACTTCGCCCTGTTGAGGTGTCATCAAGCCGAGGATATGTTTCATGGTTGTACTTTTGCCAGCACCGTTTAAGCCGATTAGTCCGACCATCTCTCCACGTCCAACTTCCAGATCGATGCCGTGAAGGACTGGCCGTTTGGCACTATAACCTCCGCTTAACCCGCTGATTTGCAGAACAGGCGATTGAACGTTTTCCATCTATCCCTGCACCCCTTTCGTCAGATTCTATTCTTCGGAGCGTGGCGTTTTATCTTTACTCCACTTGGGTGCTCCCTTGTTTTTACGATCCTGGTCGCGCTCCGTGCGGCCTGTATTGCCCGTTGGTTTGCTACCTGCTGGACGCGAATTGGAGATTGTAGCTCGGGTTCCCCCATTACGATTGCCCTGACCTGGTTTGCGATCTCTGGATTGTCCTGGTTTTCTGGAGAACGAATGTCCCTCAGGCCGTGTGTCCGGACGCGGATCAGCCTCCAGTACTTTACCGCCAAAGAGTACACGTTCTGACAGTTCGATTCCGAGTTCGCGTGCGAATTTACGCATAATAAAGATCTGTGTTTCATCCACAATGGACAAAACGATACCCGAGCGTCCCATCCGGCCTGTACGACCTGCACGGTGAACATAGTGCTCCGAGTCAAAGGCAGGGTCATAGTTAATGACCATTGGCAATCCTTCGATATCCAAACCTCTGGCAGCGACTTCGCTGGCAATCAGCAACTGGAGTTTGCCATTACGGAAGGCAGACAATACGTTACTGCGGGTCACTTTGTCAGCATCCCCATACAGCGCAGCAGCGGACAAGCCCAGATGATTCATTTTTGCTTCAACTTCACCAATATCTTCGGTTGCATTCACAAATACGATTGCCCGATCCGGATTGTACTGTCTGACCAGACGACGCAGCATGTCAATTTTGTTACGGTTTTCTTCTACAAAATAATAATGCTCAAGGCCCGCAGCCGTAGCTCGATCCGGTTCAATTCCGATCTGAACAGGCTCTTTCATCTCACGCTTTGCAAGTCCAGCTGTATGCTCATCAATGGTTGCTGACAGGAAGATCAGCTGACGGTCCCGCAATGCGCTCTTAAGTACAAAGTTCACGTCACTTACACCGCCAAGCTGAAATACCTGATCCGCTTCATCGATAACAATCGTAGAGACGTTGTGCATTTTCAGTTTTTTGAGTGTAATCAATTCCTTCAGTCGTCCCGGTGTACCCACAACCAATTGTGGATGCTCACGCAACTTCTCGATCTGACGTTTAGCCGCTGCGCCACCAATCAGACCCAATACGCCAATCTTACGTTCTTCCGCATAACGCTGCGCTTCACGTACAATTTGCATCGCCAGTTCTTGCGTAGGTGCAATAATGAGTTTCTGCGTGCCTTTGATATCCATTTTGATGGATTGTAACAGTGGCAACAGATATGCCAGCGTTTTTCCTGTTCCCGTCTGGGATTTGGATACGACATCTCGGCCTTCCAAAATAACCGGGATCGTCTGAGCCTGTACAGGTGAAGGTTCGTTAATGCCATGTTTCGCCAAAACGGCCTCCAGATCCTGTTCCACGCCAATTGAAGCAAATGTTTGATTCGTCATGTATGTCCATCCTTTTAATTTATTCATTTTGATGTTATATAAGTTCAACTAATGAATATTTACACTGACACTACGAGGACAGAACAACCTTCCGATCACTGTTATCCCCAGATTTTTTTGATGCCTTTTTTTCAAAAGGAAAAATCCGGGGATAAACACGAAGCATATGCTTCCGATGCAGCTTTCTTTCAGAAAGCTTTTAGCTTCGCTTCTTCAGGTTATTTCTGTCCTCTCCGTTATTGTGTAAAAGTTTAGTTGAACATATAAGTTGCTTGTATATTACCGAAGCCTGTCATCACATTACCTTTCATTATATGCGAAAAAAGCCCGTGTACCAAATCTTATTCCAGAATTGTATGTATACACGCCAAAAAAAAGAAAAGCCCCTCGGCGGAGCCTTTCTTTCATTCCGTATATGATGCCTCGTATCACATTTACTTCTGATTCATTACACCGTGCGACAATCGATCTGCAAGACGCGGAAATAGCTGGTACAGCCATATGCCAGCAGAAGCAAGTCTTGGCAGGTTCACTTCTTCCTTGCGCTTTTTCATCGCCCGAATCATATGACCCGCAACGTCTTCCGGTTTTAACATCATCCAGCGTACATTATTCACATAATTGCCAGAAGGGTCAGCTCGGTGAAAAAATGGTGTATCAATCGGACCTGGATTAATCGTTGTCACCATGACGCCAGTTTTGCGAAGCTCTTGACGCAGCGCATTACTAAATCCGAGTACAGCGTGTTTCGTAGCTGTATAGGAAGCGGATTTGGCCGTACCGATTTTGCCAGCCATGGAGGCCACGTTCACAATCTGACCTTTGCCACGTTCCAGCATTTGTGGAAGCACTGCTTTGGTGCAGCGGACAATGCCCATGTAGTTAACGTCCATCATCTCATCGAATTCCTGTACAGACATCTCTGTCATCGCTGCAAATTTCCCGTAACCTGCATTGTTCAGCAAAATGTCGATTCGTCCGTATTTATGCAATATCGCATCCACAGCTGCCTGAACTTGCTCACTAT
Source organism: Paenibacillus sp. W2I17 (assembly GCF_030815985.1). NCBI lineage: Bacteria > Bacillati > Bacillota > Bacilli > Caryophanales > Paenibacillaceae > Paenibacillus > Paenibacillus sp. W2I17. The sequence continues at coordinate 5,897,807 of NZ_JAUSXM010000001.1, read as the reverse complement.
CCGTAACATCAAGCGTGAGTAATTCATGCGGCCCTTTCAGCGAGGCACCAATCTCTTCCAGCTTGTCCCGTGAACGGGCAGCCAGAATTGGGATGGCTCCTTCTTCTATCAGCATCTGCGCACACAGCGCACCGATACCACTCGATGCACCTGTGATAAACACTACCTGATCTTTCAGCATCCGTGATGTCCTCCCGTATTGAACACATATTGCCTTTTGAGGCGTATGGTTCTATTCTACGAGATCATGACCTGAATATCCATCTCACCAATGCCGTCCATCAGCAAAGGAATGCTCAGTGCTTTCGTTGCACTAAATGTAGTCAGATGTTCGGACTTCATTACTTGTGGAGGTGTAATATCGACAACAACACCCTGGTTTGACAAGATAGTGCTGGCATTACCACTGATCATATTACCCAGTTCCGAAATCGCACTTTTGCTCATTTCATCCATTTCTGTAATGACAAAACCACCCATCATCGCAGATACAATTTTCAATGCAACTTGTTCATTGATTCCAAATACAATGTTTCCGCTAAGTTGTCCGGTCATTCCGATCACGATCCAGACATGGTCTGCAATGTACTCTACATTTTTCACGCCAAGACTCCCGGTGGAAGGCGAAACCTGGATGAGCTGTTCAAATACGTTCCGTGCCGATTCCAGGAAAGGATTAATCACTTCCGCTTTCACTGTCTATGTCCCCCTCGCACTGGGTTATTGGTCACACACCAAAAGTCCCATATTCATTAAATTTATTATACTTTATCACGTACAAGAATTCATTAAGAATTCGTTAAACCATGTGTACTATAATTTATCGTCATCCGTGGGGCAAATGTTTATAGCTGATTCTAGCGAATAAACAGCGCTTTTCACTTCTTCTGAAGAAAGCTTTTCGTTCGTTGTGCGTGGCAAAGGGCATTTAGGACTTTATTACTGCTTTCTCACAACTGTAAAAAAAATCAAATTCTTGTATTCGCGTTTTTTTCACAGTCTCTTGAACTACTTTTGATCCTGATAATTACCTTCATTGCTCTGCTGTCCTGAATCACCTATAATTTAAGATAACGGAACAATAACCAGTTACGGGATTACATACACCAAACACTACATAATCAAGATATTTTGCCTGCAAGGAGGTCACCTATGAACATAAGCCAACTGGAGACACTAATTACCATTTCCAAAACGATGAGCTTTCGCAAAGCGGGAGAACTTCTGAACCTGACCCAGCCTGCCGTTTCGGCCCAGATCAAAAGTCTGGAGGACGAATTCAGCACCGTTCTTGTGGATCGGAACCAACCCGTTACCCTGACAGACCGTGGACAGGTATTCCTGGAGCACGCTGAACGGATGCTCGACATCGTTGATGAGTTAAAACAAAAAATTGTCCGATCTTGATGAAACGCCTCAGGGACGTATCGTATTAGGCACAACAACTTCCATTGCTATTCAGATCTTGCCAAGGGTGTTATCCTATTTCCAAGATCAATTCCCGCTGATCAAAACCAGTATCCAATCCCTTCCTTCATCACAGATCTATACCCAGGTCGAAAATGGTCTGGTTGATATTGGTATCGGTTATCTCACGGAGCGTAATCCCAACCTGAATACATCTGTGCTGTACTATGACACATTTGAACTCGTGGTATCTCCTTCCCATCCGCTGGCAAAGAAAAAACATGCTGCAGTCGATGTGCTCCGGAGTACACCATTGATTCTGCTGTCCCCTGATACAGTAGGACGAAGGTTTACGGAAACGATCTTCAAGAAACATAATATTGAACCTAATATTGTAATGGAGTTGTCGAGCAGCGAAGAAGTGAAACGGATGGTCGAGATTGATCTCGGGGCAGCTGTCATCTCCAAACAATCTGTTGCGCATGAGTTGCGTCAAGGTACATTGCGAATGATACCCTTAAGTGAGCTGGAGGTCAGTCACCCTGTTGGTGTCATCTATAAGTCCAGTCGATACCTTAACTCAGCAATGCAGCAATTCATAAGTGACCTCAAAGGTATGCCGGAAACCCAATTCATCAGTTCAGAATGACAATGAGCCATGAGAAAGGAAGGATTCCATATGAAATTTGATCTTCATACACATCATTTTCGTTGTGGTCACGCAGACGGCAACATCCGCGATTATATAGAGGCTGGTATTAAGGCAGGACTTCAGGCCATCGGTATCTCGGATCATACGCCATACTTTGGCAGTGAGCTTGAGCAGGCATTTCCCCGGATCGCAATGGGCAAGTCGGAATTGCAGCATTATGTGGAAGAAGTCCTTGCTTTGAAAGAAGAGTACGCTGGTAAAATCGATGTACTGCTCGGCATTGAATCCGACTACTTCCCTGCTCATGCAGAATTGTACCGTACCACACTGGGACAGTATCCTTTTGACTATATTATTGGTTCAGTTCATCATACCGAGGATGTGAGTATCTTCAACAAAACCCGGTGGAAAGGACTGAGCGATGCTCGCAAAGTTGAAGTGAAAGAGAGTTATTATTCATTAATCCGGGAATCGGCGCGTAGCGGTATGTTCCAGATTCTTGGACACATTGATGCGATGAAAGGAAACTATCCACCTTTCTCCGAAATTATCGCTGATCAGGCCATTGATGAAACGTTGCAGGTCATTGCAGAATCCAACGTAGCGATTGAAATTAACACATCTGGCAAAACCAAACTTAGCGGTGGATGGTACCCATCAGATGCCATTCTGGAACGGGCCCATCATTATGGAGTGAAGGTGACATTTGGATCGGACGCTCATAAACCACAGCGGGTTGCAGACGAGCTGGATGACGTTCGTACACGTCTCAAGGAGATCGGATTCACCGACTGGGTATACTTCAAGCAGAAACAGATGCAGATTGTATCACTGTAAAAAATATAGAACCACAGAGAAACCCCCACAGCGTGAACAAGCGCAGTGGGGGTTTTGGGTTTAACTCTAAATAAAAAATATTATATAAGTTCAACTGAACATTTACACAATAACGGAGAGGACAGAAATAACCAGAAGAAACGAAGTGTTCGCCTAAAAGCTTTCTGAAAGAAAGCTGCATCGGAAGCATACGCTATCAACGGATTTTCCCTTTTCAAAAGGGAATCAAAAAATCTGGGGATAACAGCGATCGGAAGGTTATTCTGTCATCGGACAAAAAAAATGAACCCGCTCGCGCGGGTCCCAACAGCATTATCTATTATCAAAAAGGGGGTCATGAGATAAGTTTACCCCCTGTCTGTTAGAGTTCAATTGCAGCTATATTTCAATTGTGTAACAAATGATTGAAGTTAAATTCATTCACGTTTGGCTACTCTTACTCTATGTCATTGCGGCTTGTCAGATACTAGGGTTTGCAGATCTTTTTCCTGAATCGGGCGGGCGTATTGTTCCCGGTACATACTGTACACTTTAACATCCATCAGGGATTCTGATCCCTCGTCATCCTCATCATGCAGTCCGAAGGAGGGAAGACTCCGCTCATAGGACATCCCTATTTTGCTTAGCACCCGTTGTGAAGATACATTGGCCTCATAACAACGTGCTTCCACCCTCCCCAGATGAAGATCGTCAAATCCAAACTGCAGCAGCCGCTGTACCGCCTCGGTAGCCACACCCCTGCCCCAACAGGACCTGTTCAGGATGTAACCAATCTGTGCAGTACCATTCTGATCATTCCAGTGCTGGAATGAGGTGATCCCAATCACCTGTTCCTTGCCTTTCCAGCAGATCCCATAATGTAACGAATCCAGCTTGGCGCTGCTGCTCCGTATCTGGTTCAATAACCGTCTCGCCCTGATTGGCGTGGGCTGGCTTCCCCTATTCACATATCTTATGACTTGAGGATCGGAGAAGAGTTCCGATAATGTGCTGTAATCACTTTGACGTAATGATCGCAGGACAAGACGCTCTGTCCACAAAGCCGGCAGACCTTGAACCAGCATTTTTCGGGTAAGCATGACAATCGCTCCTTTTGCCTAAACGGGCTCTAGTCCGGTAAGACAAGCATGCTCTGAAGATGATCCGGCGTAATACCATTTGAACTGATCCACGAACTTTAGTATTCGCATTTTAGTATTAATATATTGCATCATTTAATTCCTCACGCTAAAAGACCCATATGCTGACTACTCCTGCAACCCGCGATAGATACCCGTACGAATCTCACGAATATAGAAATCCAATGCAGGAACATTCGCCGACTGTGCAACCTGTACTTCTCGCTCAATATCATAAGGCACCCGCACAAATTGAACATTGAACGGGGTATTGTTATCGTTGCTGTCTTCACCCTCCAGAATACAGTAGGAAGCCTGGGGAAGATCGAGTGGATTACCAACACTGCCTGCATTAAACAGTAACTTACCGTTCATATACTGCAAGTATGCGTTATGCACATCCCCATAACCTACAACATCTGCAACACCTTGGTCAGGCTCATCAGCCGGAGGATCAAACATTGCCAACCTCTTTTCTATCGCGTCCCACGGCTGTACACGATGGTATACACTTTGAGGTGAAGCATGAACCAGACGGATGGTGCGACCGCTCAGTTGAAATTGATGACTGAAGGGTAGGCCCGCCAAGTAAGCCAATCGTTCCTCACCCAGCCGTTCTGCTTGCCACGTAAAATTCTCGTTGTCTTGGTTAACCGCAACCAATTCATCCCAATTGCCACGGATGACAAGTTCGCACGTTGCTCTCACCTGATCCACAACCTGTACCGGTTCCGGTCCCTTGCCCACGAGGTCACCAAGACAAAAGATTCGCTCCACGCCACGACTTCGGATATCTCCTAACACTGCTTCCCAGGCAGTCATGTTGCCATGAATGTCGGATACAATCGCAATTCTTTCCATCTGGATAACCTCCATTCATGTTGAATCCTTTATGTTTTTATATTCATCTTATATTCTTTTATGTGGTTGATCCTTTAAGCTCAAACACCGTTAATTCTGGTCTGCACAGAAAACGAATGGGCAGTTGAGTCATGCCAAAACCACGATTCACATACACCGGCATCTGTGTCTGGGTGGTGTAATATACCCCCTGGACATCCGTGTAATACAATCCTTGAACATACTTGTGTGAACCTCGCGGAGTTGTCAGTGCCCCGATCCAGGGAAAACGTACCTGTCCACCATGGCTATGACCGGAAAGTTGTAATCCGAAACCATAGGGAGTGGCAATATCGGCATAATCCGGTTCATGCATAAGTAACAATTTCCACACATCATGATCCAATCCCTTAATGGCTTGGGCAGGATCAGGCCTGCCTGTAAGTGCGTCATCCAGGCCAGCTATAGCCAGACGTTCGCCCCCTTGTTCAATCAACACATGTTCGTTTCGTAACAAAGTGAATCCAGCTTCACGGAACATGGTTGTCACTTCATTCTGCTGTCCGCCCCGATAATCATGATTCCCCAAAACAGCAAATTTGCCATACTTCGCTTGCATGGAGGCCAATACCGGAATACATTCACGCATCGGTTCTGATTCCCTCTCGACTATGTCTCCAGTAAAACAAATCAAGTCCGGTTGCTGCTCCTCAATCGTTGCTGCCAGCTTCTTCAGCTCTTTCACCCCGGTATGAAAACCAAGATGGGCATCGCTGAACTGAACGACACGCAAACCATCAAATGCCTTTGGAAACTTCGGAAGTTTCAGTGCCACTTGCTTGATCTCCAGACGACGCGGTTCCCATAACCAGGCATAACCTCCTGTAAGCAAACTGGCACCCGCTGTCATCAAAACCATGCGCAATAAGAAACTTCGGCGAGAGGGATCATGATCCTTTTCTTCCCCAGGAAACACAGACTCTTCTGCACCTGGTGCTTTGTGCGAGCGCTGGGACGGCGAGTTGTTGCTGCCCTGACGCGGTGTCTCTGCCATATCTCCCCCTCCTTCTACGCTCTTAATCCATCCCTCTAGTATACCATATTCTGCATGGATAGCCCGGTTCCTCTGCTTATTACAAAAAGAAGCCGGGATCTCCGGCATGTTGCTGCACGGGATCACGACTTCTTCTAAGTTGCAGATTACACTTCTGCACATGTTATGACGAGATTATACACCCAACCAGCGTTTGAACATATGCTTGGTCGTTTGTTTGTTCATTTCGGCAATGGAGGTTGTCAGTGGAATGCCTTTTGGACAGGATTGCACACAGTTCTGTGAGTTACCACAGCCCTCAATGCCTCCGTCTTCCATCAACGCTTCCAGACGATCGTCGGCGTTCATCTCCCCTGTCGGGTGAGCGTTGAACAAGCGCACTTGAGACAGTGCTGCTGGACCGATAAAGTCTGTTTTCTCATTGACGTTCGGGCATGCTTCCAGACATACACCACATGTCATGCATTTGGACAACTCATATGCCCACTGACGCTTCTTCTCAGGCATCCGTGGACCTGGACCGAGGTCATAGGTACCATCGATCGGAATCCATGCTTTTACGCGTTTCAGGGCGCTAAACATCCGGCTACGGTCGATGACCAGGTCACGAACCACTGGGAATGTCTTCATCGGTTCGATACGAACAGGCTGTTCGAGCTTGTCGATCAGGGCTGCACATGCTTGACGAGGCTTGCCGTTGATGACCATGGAGCAGGCACCGCAGACTTCTTCGAGACAGTTAGAATCCCAGCACACGGGTGCAATGGATTTGCCATCTGTATTGACCGGGTTCCGCTGAATCTCCATCAATGCGCTAATCACATTCATGTTGGGACGGTACGGAAGCTCAAATTCTTCGTTGTACGAAGATGACTCCGGGCTATCCTGACGGGTGATAATAAACTTGACGGTTTTGTTGGCTGTAGCTTGTTCCGCCATATCGTTGTCCCCTCCTCTGGTGACGATGATTGTATTGCTGATGCGCAAAATGTTTTGGTGCACGGGAGACGCTTCGTCAGCGGAATGCCCCTCTGATCGCTGTTATCCCCGGATTTTTTTGATCAACCCTTCCCAGGGTTAAAATCCGGTGATAAAGGCGAGCTCTTCGCTTCTTCTGGGCATTTCCGCTTCCTCCGCTACGTCGTGCACTGGGTCACTCTGCTGGAAACTGCACTCCATTCAAGCTGGATTGCGGTAATTTTAAATATGCAAGCTTTGCCAATTCGTTGCTTGCTTATGAACAGGTATTTTGGCTTCCTCTGCTGCTTTGTGCACACAGAGTACCTTTGCTGAGAACCTTCACTCCATCACGTTGATGGCAGTAACTTTGAAGAAGCTCTGCTTCTCCAAAGTTCTCCTGCCTCGCCGTTCAGGTGTTTAACTATTCATTACATCAATAGAGTGGTACTTCTTAATCCTTGGAGTAATCCCGGATACGTGGTGGGATCAGGGATACGTCTACTGGCTCGTACGAGATTTTCGGGCCTTCTTTCGACCAGCTTGCGATAGTCGTTTTCAGGAACTCTTCGTCATTACGTTCCGTGAATTCCGGTTTGTAATGCGCGCCGCGGCTTTCGTTACGCAGCAGTGCGCCGAGAGTCATTGCTTCTGCCAATTCAATCATGTTCCACAGTTGGCGAGTGAATGCTGCGCTTGGGTTATTCCAACCGGAGCTGTCATACATGTTGATTTTGCCATAACGCTCTTTCAATTCCTTGATCTTGCCAATCGTGGCTTCAAGCTTGTCGTTGTAGCGCACAACCGTCATGTTGGCTGTCATCCACTCGCCAAGCTCTTTATGAATGACATAGGCATTTTCCGTGCCTTGCATTTTCAAGATGCCTTCGTATTTGTCGCTTTGTTGTTTGGTGTGTTTCTCAAATACGGAAGATGGGATATCAGCGGACGATTTTTTAAGTCCTTTGATATATTCAGCCGCTTTTGGTCCAGCCACCATACCACCATAGATCGCAGATACCAGTGAGTTTGCACCCAGACGGTTCGCACCATGGTATTGATATTCACATTCACCAGCTGCGAACAGCCCCGGAATGTTAGTCATTTGGTTGTAATCTACCCACATACCACCCATGGAATAATGGACTGCCGGGAAGATTTTCATTGGGATTTTACGCGGGTCATCACCCATGAACTTCTCATAGATTTCAATGATTCCGCCGAGTTTAACATCCAGTTCCTTCGGATCTTTGTGCGACAAATCGAGATAAACCATGTTCTCGCCGTTCACACCCAGACCCATATCTACGCAGACGCTGAAGATTTCACGAGTCGCGATATCACGTGGAACCAAGTTTCCGTAAGAAGGATATTTTTCTTCAAGGAAGTACCAAGGTTTTCCGTCTTTGTACGTCCAGATCCGTCCACCTTCACCACGTGCGGATTCAGACATGAGACGCAGCTTGTCATCCCCTGGAATGGCTGTCGGGTGTATCTGAATGAACTCCCCGTTGGCGTAATTTACACCTTGCTGATACACCGCACTTGCCGCTGTACCTGTGTTAATTACAGAGTTGGTCGTTTTACCAAAGATGATCCCCGGACCACCACTCGCCAAAATAACCGCTTCTGCCGGGAAGGTCTGTACCTTCATCGTTTTCAGATCCTGAGCTACGATCCCACGACATACGCCTTCATCATCCAAAACCGCCTGCAAGAACTCCCAGTTCTCATATTTCGTAACCAGGCCCGCTGCTTCCCAGCGACGTACCTGCTCGTCTAATGCATAGAGCAATTGTTGTCCTGTTGTCGCTCCGGCAAACGCCGTACGGTGATGCTTTGTTCCCCCGAAACGACGGAAATCAAGCAAACCTTCCGGTGTCCGGTTGAACATTACGCCCATACGGTCCATCAGGTGAATGATGCCAGGTGCTGCTTCGCACATCGCTTTAACAGGAGGTTGGTTCGCAAGGAAGTCACCGCCGTATACCGTATCGTCAAAGTGTACCCATGGGGAGTCACCCTCACCCTTGGTATTTACCGCTCCGTTAATGCCGCCTTGTGCACATACAGAGTGGGATCGTTTAACAGGAACCAGTGAAAATAAATGAACATGGACTCCGGCTTCAGCCGATTTGATCGCCGCCATCAATCCCGCGAGACCGCCGCCCACAATAATTACATTCGTTGATGCCATTGCTGTTCACTCCCTTATAAGTCAGCATTTATACGCTAAATGCTTAAATTAGAACTGTTTTTACTACTTCAACCATCGAAGTTACTGCTTGGAAATCCATGCTCCGGAAAGCGAACAACGAAGCAATAAACATAATGGAAATAATACCAAACAAACTCATGCACACGTAAGAAGACACACGCTGCGCACGCGGACCCACGGTAATCCCCCAGCTAACGAGAAACGACCACAGACCGTTGGCAAAGTGATAGGATGCCGCAACTACACTGATCAGATATAGAATAAATGTTACCGGGTTCATCACGATCTCATGAATGACACCACCAAGTTCTTCGTGGGTGACTGTACCCAACGCAACCTGCACCCGAGTCTCCCATACGTGCCAGATTACGAATACAAACGTAATGACACCACTGACCCGCTGCAACGTGTAACGCCAGTTGCGCTCATTGCCATAACGGCCCACGTTAGGCTTGGCCTGATAAGCAATATACAGACCATATACACCGTGATAGAACAACGGTAACCAGATGAGGAGCGTTTCCAAAACAATAACCAGTGGCAGACTGTTCAAAAATGCAACAGCACCGTCAAAAGCCTCTTTGCCGCCTTCAACTGCCGAGAAGTTCGTCACCAAATGCTCAACAAAAAACAAACTGAGCGGAATGACGCCAAGCAAGGAGTGCAGCTTTCTGGAGTAAAACCCTTTCATAAAATGTCGATCCCCTTTCGCTAAATACAACGTTTTCATAAATGATTTCACTTATCATGACACGAAACCTTTTCCATGAAAAGGTTCGACAAATTGTTCCGTTTTCCCCAGGTGTGAACAACTTGTGTCACGATTCATGTTACTCCTTTTTTTCTTATAAGGGAATTGCAATATAATTATTAAATGTTATAACCTATAGGTATAAGCAGTGAAACATTGGGTTTACAGGCTATACAACATGGAAAACGATTAAGCAAGGGCAAGAATCACATTCATGGAAAAGAGGTTATTGTTCATGTTTGAGGAGTTAAATGCATTTGCAGCGGTCGTGGAGCAGTCCAGCCTGAACCGTGCATCCAAGTTACTGAACTTGTCCCAACCCGCACTCTCACGCAAAATTGCCAAATTGGAGGATGAACTCGGGGTTGCCCTGTTCCACCGCCGTGGCAAACGGCTGGAGTTAACCAGTGTGGGCCAGTTCACCTATACCTACGCTGTAGAACAGAAACAGCAGCAACAGAAGTTCCTCACCATGCTGGCCCAGTATAAAGACGAAGAACAAAGCACCATTACACTCGGAGCCAGTCTGACGACGCTTCAAACTACGTTACCACCTCTCGTCAATGCCTTTATGGAGAAACATCCAAATGCCGAACTGAAACTGTTGACGGGAAAAACACATGAAATTGTCTCGTTTGTGCGTGACAAAAAAGCCGATGTGGGCATTGTCGCCTCCTCCATCAGTGAAGTGGGGCTTAACTGTGTGCCACTCTTTGACGATCACCTGGAACTGGTTGTGCCACTTACACACCCCTTATCCGGTAAGGAAGCCGGGATGGAGCATTTGCAGGATCTGCCGATGATCACGTTCTCCAAAGGCACCTGGTACCGCAAATTAACAGACGACCTCTTCCAGCGCTGTGCCGTGATGCCGGATATTCGCATGGAGATTGATTCCTTCGAAGCGATCATCCGACTACTGCCTTCTGCCAAAGCCGCTGCTCTATTGCCCAAGTCATATCTTCGTCCACAATTGCTAGCGGACAATGATCTTGTTTCTGTTCATTTGCCTCAATTACAGCAGACCCGCAGAACAACCTGTATGATCTATGGGGAAAAAAGAGGACCTCAGCGAGACCTCCAGACAATGGGTCAAGGAGACGGCTGCACTCTTTACAGCTAAGGCGCCATTGCCCTCACGGAGGACTACGACGCCTTAGCTTTGATCTGAATCAGCCAGGCTCTAACGCCTGGCTTCCATATTCAACTCATCTTAATTATCAGCTCTCCTGGCTGATAACCTCTTCTTCAAATCGGTCGATATCTGCATTATTACCAATAATGACCATGATATCTCCCATTTGAAGCGAATCCAGTGCCGTCGGAGCAATAATGACCCCGGCTTCTTTCTGTAACGCTACAATGCTGCAACCAAAACGTACACGTGCATTCAGGGTCGAAAGGGTTTTGTTGTGCAGGCAGGCGGGAACCTTCATCTCAACAATACTGTAATCATTGGATAATTCAATGTAATCCAGCAAGTTCGGGGTAACCAGCTGATGGGCAACCCGAATGCCCATATCCCGCTCTGGATAAACGACACGATCAATCCCCAGTTTATCCAATGCGCGTCCGTGAAGGACGGATATGGCCTTGGCCACAACCGTCTTGACGCCCAGCTCTTTTAACAGAATCGCGGTGAGAATGCTCGTCTGAATATCATCCCCGATGGCAACGATACAGCAGTCAAAATTTCGAATACCCAGGGAGCGCAGCACTTCCTCATCTGTGGCATCGGCTACAACGGCATGGGTGACCAATTCACTCATGTCTTCGACGACTTCTTCATTTTTATCGATCCCAAGCACCTCGTAGCCGAGTTCCATTAATTCCTGTGCCAGACTGGACCCAAACCGTCCAAGCCCGATCACCGCAAACTGCTGGGTTTTCATTGTTCTTCACGATCCCCTTATCCAAATCAATTTCATAACTCACTAAAAATAGATTTATCCAATAATCATTTTGCCTTCCGGATACCTGTATAACTCTTTACCCTTTTTCTGCCCAAGTGCATACGCTAATGTGATCGGTCCAAGCCTTCCTGCAAACATCGTAAAACAGATCAGGAGCTTGCCCAATGTAGTCAGCTTCAGCGTCAGTCCGAGTGATAATCCGACAGTACCAAAGGCTGATGTCGTTTCAAATAAGATCATCATAAAACTGGCGTCTTCTGTGGTACTCAGTGCCATCGTTACAGCTATGATTAACAAAAGCGCCAGCAATGTAATGGTGAGCGCCTTGAAAATCCGTTCCTGTACGAGCCGGTAGCGGAAAAATACGATATCTTCACGTCCACGCATCATGGCGATGACCGCGCCAGCCATAATCATAAATGTCGTTGTTTTGATCCCGCCTCCGGTAGAACCCGGCGAAGCACCAATGAACATCAGAATGATCATAAAGAACTGTGTTGCCTGTCTGAGTCCGGCAATATCTACCGTATTGGCTCCTGCTGTTCGCGGCGTAACGGACTGGAAGAATGAACCGAGAATTTTGCCACCCCAGTTCAGGCCACCCAGTGTCCGTGGATTGCTGAATTCAAATACGAAAATGACAAGTGCACCAAACACAATTAACAATCCAGTCATTAACAGTACAACTTTGGAGTGCAGAGACAGCTTCCGCGTTTTGTGGTAATCCACCAGGTCTGACAACACCACAAAACCGATACCGCCAGAGACAATCAGGAACATTGCTGTAAAATTAACCAACGGGTCATACACATAACCGGTCAGACTGCGGAAATCCCCAAACATATCAAAGCCCGCATTGTTAAACATGGAGATCGCATGCCAATAGCCATAATAGATCGCCTGTCCGACCGGCATGTCGAACGACCAGCGGATGGCAAACAGTGTGCCACATATGCCTTCAATAATGAGTGAGTAGATCACAACTTTCCGAATCAGCCGGACGATGCCCTCCATCGTGCTCTGATTCATCGCTTCCTGTAGAATCAACCGTTCTCTAAGCGAAATCCGCCGTTTGAACGCAATGGCAACCAATGTGGACATTGTCATGAAGCCCAGTCCGCCAATCTGAATCAGAATCGCGATCACAACCTGACCCAGCACCGAGAAATGAGTCCCTGTATCGACCACAACCAAACCAGTGACACAAACAGCCGAAGTCGCTGTGAAGAGCGCATCAATAAATGCAAGACTGTCACCGTTACGGCTGGATGCCGGAAGCATTAACAACAGTGTGCCTACCAATATGATGCCAGCAAACCCTAAAACAAGAATACGGGGTGGCGATAATCGCATCCATTGAACATTCAGTTTCACTTGAGTATCTTCCACCTCTTCTAAAATGAAAATAACTCCACACCCGTGGAGCCTTCTTCATTTGAAATGCTGTTGCCAAACGTTAAACAAGTATGATTCAGATTAAAACGACATATATAATGAAGTTGGAATATATTCTATTCGTTCCCTTGTTGGGCGAAAGACATGCGAATCATTGCACATTTGTTTCAAAATTATAAGCGCTGCGACGTTTGTAGACAAAACGTTTTTTGTGTAAATAGCATCGAATTCAGCCAAAAAGGGAAGAACTCAGATATGGCGACGGATGGATCAGATTCTTTCGGTCCTTTTCATTCATTTTCAAGGATTTACACCTGTTTTCGTTACATCATTGGCATTCGTTGCTTGGCCTGTGCTATGTTAACTTTAATATCCATATTAGTGCGTGTTCAAAAAGGGCGGTTTTCAGTACCAAGAAGATGGGATGAAGATAGAAATGGAGTAGCGGAGCGTAGATCGAGCTACGTGAGCAACGGACATTTCGGCTGAATTCCATATTCGATGCTGATGATGCCGTTAGGCAACCTTCGTAATCAAAAGCGGACTTTTTGAACTACCTCTATCAATAAAGGAGGAACACCATTACATGAATCCCTTAGGGCAGCCTTTGCTACTCAAGGCTAACTTCAAGCGGCTGGGGTTGCTTGCGGCGATTGGCCTGATTCTATTTTTTGTATTTCAGATCTTTCCTGCTACCTCATCACAAACGACAGAAATTCCGTCTACGTCCTTCATAACCAAGGAGCAGGCGAAGCAATCCGCACGATCATTCGCAGCTTCTGTGAATGACTATTCACTGCCAAATGATGATGAAAAAACTCTGGTAACCTACCAGACACATTCCGATATCTACGGGTATATGGCCAAAACCAAACAACTTGATATCTATAACCAGAAATGGGAAACTAGCTATCCTTACGATGTATTCCGCGTTCGTTTGCCTGATCAGAACAAAGGCGGATATCTTAATGTTGACGTACATATGAAAACAGGAAAAGTTGTCGGCTTCAAACGGGAACTGCCTTCTTCCCTCTATACTGCAATTGAGGCGGAGCAAAGCACGGGGAAAGCGACCACATCGCAAGTACTTGCTGAAAGCAATATATCTCTGGACGAGAAACAACAGCTCGCGGCTGGCGTTCTGACCGAATTCGGTTATGAAGTGCCGACACTTCAATTGGAGACTCGCGATGGTGAAGCGGGACTGAAGTATGTGGATTCTGCAAAAGCCATCGGAGACTCCAAGCTTGAACTGAATTTTACGTTTGAAGAGGGTGCGGTACGATCATTCGATCCTGGCTTCTCGGTCCCTGAATCCCACACCGATTATGTGAAAGATCAAACACGTCAGGCCAATTGGATGACCTATGGCGGCTATGCATTCCTGACCTTTGTTCTGGGCGTGCTGGCAATCATCTATAGCATCCTGACCCGAGCACATACATCTTTTAAACGCGGGATCATTCTCTCACTGGTGTATTTCGCAGCTTCAGTAATTGGTACGCTAAACATGATTCCACTATTTCAGGCACAAGGGCTCTCCAGCTTCATGTTAGCGTTCCTGATGTTAATGCAGATGGGAATTACGCTGGTTATGAGTGCAACCATCTATCTGTCTCTCGTTGCTGGTGACGGCATGTGGCGTAAAATAGGTCTGAACCCATGGCCTCGTGCCAAAGAACCCGGATATGGGAAATATGTACTTCACAGCATGGTTGCTGGTTACCTGTGGGCATTCATTCTACTGGGTGTGCAATCCATCCTGTTCTTCATTCTGGAGCGAAGCATCGGCACATGGTCAACGACGTCAGCAGATCAATCTACATTTAATATGACCTATGCCTGGCTCTTCCCGATCATGGCCTGGATGGCCGGTATTGGTGAAGAAACTGTTTATCGACTGTTCGGCATTCGCATGATGCAAAAGATTGTGCGTAACACGTTTATTGCCTGTCTGATCCCAACCATCATTTGGGCACTTGGACACACATTGTATCCGATCTATCCAGTAATCACCCGTCCCATTGAGCTGTTGGTGATTGGATTGCTGTTCAGTCTGATCATGCTGCGTCACGGCTTCATTGCCGTTGTATTCGCCCATGTGATCTTCGACAGCTTGTTGATGGGACTCAGCTTGGTCTTTATGGGCGATGCCCTGAATATGGCTGCCGGGCTCTTCTGGATTGTACTCCCGGCCATCGTTGGATATGTGGTCTACAAATTCAATCCAAAACAAAAAGAGAAGCCGTATGTTACGACTCCTCATCACGAAGTGCTGCAATAATCTGATTTGCCAGTTTGTCACCAATAGATAGAGGCCGGAAGTCTTCGACGCTGGCCTCTTTTATTTTGCGCAAAGAGCCAAAATGCTTCAACAGCAACTTACGCCGCTTCTCTCCAATACCCGGAATGGCATCCAAACGTGACGTCACCATCGATTTGCCACGCTGTTCCCGGTGGAACGAGATCGCAAAACGGTGGACCTCTTCCTGTATCCGCTGCAACAGGTAGAATTCCTGACTATCCCGAGGCAGGGAGATCACTTCCGGTGGATTACCGATCATCAACTGTGAAGTCTTATGCTTCGCATCCTTCACCAGACCACATACCGGAATAAACAGGCCCAGCTCATTTTCTAAAATATCGACCGCAGCCGAGATCTGTCCTTTACCACCATCAACCACAATCAGGTCAGGCTGGGTTAGGTTTTCTTTTAATACCCGCTCGTAACGGCGACGGATGACCTCTCTCATCGTTTCATAATCATCCGGCCCTTCAACCGAACGGACCTTGTACTTCCGATATTCCTTCTTATCCGGTTTACCATCGGTAAATACGATCATGGCAGATACCGGGTTCGTACCCTGGATGTTCGAGTTATCAAACGCTTCAATACGGTGAAGCTGATCCAGTCCAATAAAACGTCCCAGCCCTTCGGCAGCTTTGGATGTCCGTTCTTCATTTCGCTCAATCAAACGGAACTTCTCTTCCAATGCCACACGTGCGTTATCCACGGCCATAGTGATCATCTGGCGTTTCAATCCACGTTGCGGGATGAGCACTTTGATCTCCAACCACTCCTGTAATGCAGCAGCAACCTGAGTTGGGTCTTCCAACCCTGCAGAGAGTTTCTCAGCTGATACAGATGGATTAGTTATGGGAGCGTCCTCTTGCATACTCTCAGGTTGTTCAATTTCTACCTCAGCAGAACTTCCATAAGCTGCACGAGTCTCGGCAACCAGTGGCTGGGAAGCAGTATTTTGCTCCACTTGTCCCATCTGTTCGAATTCTGCTGTAACAGCCGCAGGTATTGTTCCGTCTGCAACAGATCCCAAATCCTCACTGTCACCATCTGTTGCGAGGTCTTTAGGCATTTCCGGCAACAAAATCTCTTGAGGCAATGCCGGATTATCGCTGTAATACTGCGTCACGTAGGACATGAAGTCACTGTACGCCTCACCGTAAAACGGGAAAGTAGATACGTGGCGTTCGATCATTTTTCCCTGACGCATATATAGAATCTGGACACACATCCAGCCTTTATCAATAGCAAAACCAAACACATCGCGGTCTCTGGCATCGGCCATCGTAATTTTTTGTTTTTCCATCATCGCATCGATGGCGATTACCTGATCGCGCAATTCCTTGGCACGTTCAAAATAAAGATCCTCCGCAGCCTCTTGCATCTTACGCTGCAAATCTTTCTTAATCTCTTCGTGACCACCGCTCAGAAATGAACCAATCTCTTGGGAAATCTGGTCGTACTGCTCCTTCTCCACTTCCTTCACACAAGGGGCGAGACACTGTCCCATGTGATAATACAGGCACACTTCTTTGGGCATTACACCACATTTGCGCAGTGGATACATGCGGTCGAGCAATTTTTTCGTTTGGTGTGCCGCATACGAGTTCGGATAAGGTCCGAAGTATTTGGCTTTATCTTTCAGCACACGCCGGGTTACTTCCAGCCGGGGGTGCTTTTCATTTGTAATTTTAAGATATGGGAATGTCTTGTCATCCTTGAGCAACACATTATACCGCGGCATATGTTTCTTGATCAGGTTACACTCCAGAATGAGTGCTTCCATGTTACTGCCCGTCACGATATATTCAAAATCACGGATTTCAGACACCAGACGCTGAGTCTTTCCATTATGACTGCCGATAAAATAAGAGCGTACGCGGTTCTTCAGCACTTTGGCCTTACCTACGTAGATAATGGTGCCTTCACTGTTCTTCATCAGGTAACATCCAGACATGTCTGGCAGCAAAGCGAGTTTGTGACGAATCTGCTCCAATGCCTTCTCCTGATCCTGCAAATCATTGATGAATTGATCCATAATTCGGTGAATCCTCCTTCCCGAAAAAAGTATAAATAAAAGGTTACACTAAGCCATTCTGATTACAGTACCGTCTTCCAATCCGTTATCGGATTGTCTCTGAGTCACCTTTTTTTATAAGAAGAAACTAAAGATAATTCACACTGACACTACGATGACATAACAACCTTCCAATCCCTGTTATCCCCAGATTTTTTTCATTCCCTTTTCTCAAGGGAAAAATCTGTTGATAAAGGGGAACGCTTCGCTTTTTCAGGTTTTTTCTGTCCTCTCCGTTACTGTGTAAATAATTAGTTCCAACTATATATCAGAGATGAATCCGGGATAAACGCGAGCACTTCGCTTCTCCAGATCGGTTCTGTACTCTGCATTCAAGTGTAAAAAATATTTTCACTTTATATTGTCCTATATAAAGGTATTCGACGCAAAACGCCCCCGGCATGTAAACCGGAGGCGTATGTGTAAGCCTGTAAATTATTGGTGTTTTGCGATAATTCCTTTGAGCGCATCTTTCGAGTTCAGACCAACCACTTTATCTACCGGTTGACCGTCTTTGAAGAAGATCAAAGTTGGAATGCTCATTACGCCAAAGCGGGAAGCAGATTCCGGATTTTCATCCACGTTAACTTTAGCAATTTTCACTGCATCGCCAACTTCTGTGGACAGCTCTTCCAGGATTGGAGCGAGCATTTTACAAGGACCACACCAAGGCGCCCAGAAATCAACAAGAACCGTTCCTTCGCCTTCTACTTCAGCGTTGAAGGATTGATCGGATACGTTAACAATAGCCATGAAATTGTCCTCCTTATATATACTTACGGTTTATTTTAACCTGTAACGTCGTGAACGACACTTCCAGTATAACACAGGTACGTCAAACTTGTGAATTGAACGCTGCAATGTTCATCTTCCCAACATCAAATCTTCACAATTACAGGATGTGGCATACCAACTGCAAAATCTTTACAAACGCTTTCTTTTCCAAGTATACTAAAATTACTCCGGGTTTCAGCCCCACATACGGGCAAGCTGTATTCCCCATAAGGAGGCAATAACATGGATGCAAATGTGCGGATCAGCGACCCGCGTGAACATGTGAACGAGGAACCCCGCAACGATCTATTTGATCTGATCGCGGGTGTTGCCGGCATGGCCGGCCTGATGACAGTGATCTTTTTCGGTATGGTTATCTTCAAATTCCTCACCGAATAGGATGCTTCCAGGCTCACGCAGGACCAGAAAAGCCCGGTTTTCGCGACAATGCGAAAGCCAGGCTTTTTTTGGGACTACTTATTGTTTAAAAGTATAATTTGTAGATTAGACCAAAAGACTAACCAATTAACGTTTGCCACGCTGATTCTCACCCCGAACGGAGATGACATCCACAAATGGACGAATCCGGTCCATGAGACGCTGGCCTTTATTCATTTCCTCGCCGTCCCGATTGGTGAAACTAAGATGTTTCTCCAGCCCATCCAGATTGTAATTGGACGTATAGAACGTTGGTTTGCGATTCATCCGATAGTTCAGAATGGACCCCATCACATGATCTCGAACCCAAGGGTTCAGATTCTCTGCCCCGATGTCATCAAAGATGAGCAGATCACAACTTTTCAAAATATCCGTCATTTCCTTCAGCTTCTGCCCTTCACTGATCATGGATTTCAGATCCTCCACAAAGTCAGGCATATAGATAATGACACCCGTGTGGCCTGCAACCGCCAGTTCATGCAGCAGATAACACATCAGAAACGTCTTGCCTGTCCCGAATGTTCCTTCCAGAAACAGTCCTTGCGGAGATAATCCATTCTCCTTGGTCTCCCTAATATAACGAAGCACCTGATTCACTGCCGGAGCACGCATCCGATCCTTGCCCATAATCTCCACGTCGTTGTATCCGGCACTGAGCGCACGCTCGTCCACATAGAAACTGCGAATGCGTTGTTTAATGATATGTTCATTTTGCCGGGCGATATGTTTGGAACAAGGCGCTTTTATATCTATAATTTCGGGTTTACCGTTAAAATGTTCTACTTCCAGTTTGCAAAAGTGGCCCTGAAAATCGTTAGGACAGTTGTCGAGTCCCGGACAATTCGCACAGTTCTTAGAGTCTTTGGCGTACTGAAACAGCTTGCTCAGATCGGTCATGAGCTGTGCATCTTGCAGTTCAGGATGACCTGCGCGGAATTCGCGTACGTATGGATTTTCCATCAATTCCGCAGCAATCCGCCGCGATTGCTCACGAAAGGCAGGGTTCAGCTGCTGAAGCAGTCCTCCCAAGGATTCCATGGCTTCAAGCCCCCTTAATGTTTCAATATAGAATGAACAATTGAAGTGTACCCATGGCCATCTTGATGGCATAGGAACTTTCGATCATTTGCAATTCTACTGTTCATTCTATAGAAAAACAACCAATAACTCAACAGATACATCTGGTAAATAGCGTAACCCTTCCACCATGGTGCGTAATGCATTATGCCTAGTGTAATAATACACTTGCAGTCCTGTACGTATTCGTGCCTGTTCAAAAAGTCTGTTTTTCAGTACCAAGAAAATGGACTTTTTGAACAACCTTTATTAGCGGCGCAAGCCGACAGTAACGATCTCGCATGAACCTGTCTGTATGTTCCATTCCTTGCTGGCAAATGATAATGTTGATGCCTCTTCTATACTGTGGGAATGAAGTTTTTCGCTCTCTTCCTCCAGGATGTTGCTCTTGTACGCCGTTTCGAATGGCTGTGGATTTGCTTGCGATGCAGCAAGCTTCAACGTGGCGGATTCCGTGGTCATATTGTACCAGCGAAGCATCACATCACCGGAATCTTCATTCACTTTGAGTGATGAAAACGC
Source organism: Paenibacillus sp. W2I17 (assembly GCF_030815985.1). NCBI lineage: Bacteria > Bacillati > Bacillota > Bacilli > Caryophanales > Paenibacillaceae > Paenibacillus > Paenibacillus sp. W2I17. Next base: position 5,877,475 of record NZ_JAUSXM010000001.1, on the reverse strand, counting down.
CAAGCCGTCCCCTTGCCATGCAAACAGTGTGTTACTAGGTGTCAGATAACCCGGGTGTACTTCAGTCTGTGCCAGCGTCCAAGGAACCTGGAACTGATAGGCCTCAATATATGCACCTGACGCTGCTCCATTTCCATCGTGAGGGATAATCTCGATCTGAAATGAATGTTCACCAAGGCATTGTGCTTCAGGTGTCGGGAACAAGCCCCAGTCTCCAAGTTCGCCCACAGCACGAAGCAACGTTACGGCGATGGTGTTACGCCCATCTTGAAGAACTTCATATTCATTCAGGCCCAGATTGGCAACGACCAATCCGGCGTCTTGTTCACTCACATCCACAAAATTCTGTTGATGCTGTGTATTGCTTGGATTTTGCCACTCCGGTGCAGGGTTGTTATCACGCGTTGCAATTTCGAACATGGAATCCACATGATGAACAGCAGATTCGAGATCCGTTGGGAAAAGAGCACGTACCCGATGATCCTTCGCCTGATTGTTGAAAGTTGTCTCCATTTGTACTCCTTTTCCACTACGACTGAGGGATATAAACGTGCGGATCTGGAGCGGAATCATTTTAGTTGAACGCTGGGCTTTGCGATGTGGATAATAAATCAGTTCTCGCTGTTCCTGATCCAGCATCTCATCCGCTGACTCCGGTATTTCCCAATGATGAATCACTTCGAACGAGGCCAAGTATGATGTATCCTCAAGGACCCGAATCTCGGCCTGAAGCGCTTGTGTTGTCAATGCAACTTCATTCTCTGGTTGTTTGAACATGTATTCATTGCCGATATCGCCCACATTTTCGTACACGCCAAGATCCTTGTAAGTCCGACCTGTTCGTTTATCTGTGAGTGTGAATGAACCATTGTCTGCAATCGTAACGATCATATGTTGATTTTCCATGCCACGTTCACCACGCAACAACGTATTTGGTTTCGGTTGTGAGCCACTCTTGGCATGATCCACTGAGTTTACCAAAGCATAAGTCTTCAAGCCCAATGCAGCTACATGCTCTGTCTCAAAATGAATACGTACTCGTCGACAGCTATACGGCTGACGGAAGCGATCATCTGGCAGATCATAGCCAAATTGCAGACCCAGATCCTCCACAGTACATGGAATGTGATTACCCTCTTCATCTACCAGTATGCGATCTGACAGGTCAACGGCTTTCATCTGTGCCGCCATTTCCTCCAATGTATATCCATCCCGGAAATACAACCGAGCCGCGTCCAGTTCCATCTGAACTACACCGCTGCGTTCCCATCCCGTTGTATTAAACACCACCACAGGGCGGGCATTTTCGCCGTAACGCTCAAATATGGATGTATCAACAGCTGTAGCAATCTGACTGGTGCTCTCTTCAATTAAAGCCTCTGCTACATGACGGCTCTTATCAAACCGTGTCACCATCTCACGGTGCACCTCATCCACACTGCATCCACAGATGCTGTCATGCGGGTGATTTTGCATCAGCGTTTTCCAAGCATACGTCAGTTGATCATGTGGATAGGCATGTCCAAGCAGATAGGCGTAGGATGCCAGGGGTTCAGCCACTTTTTCCAGCATAGTCTGGCCCAGCTGGTTCATCTGTTTCAAATACACACGAGCCGAGGCGGTGTTCACCAGGGTTCCCCAGCCATCAGTTCGCTGGCTGCGCAGTTCGCCTTTGACCGTGGACAGCTCATGTTCAGCCGATGCTCTCAGGGCGGTCAGATAGTCCGGGAAGTTCGAGTGAACAAACTCGATATCGGGATATAATTGTTCAGCCATGCGAATCGCTTCTGGCAGGTCTCGTTGAATCGGCTGGTGATCACATCCGTTCATGTACAACAACTCATTCGTTGATGCATATTTCTCAGCGTCTGCAAGCTTGGTTTCCCAGAACTTGCGGGCCGATTCCTCGTCTACCGGAACTTCATTTCCGTTGGAGTACCAGTTGGCAAACAATACGCCGAGCACTTTCGATCCGTCTGGTCCTTCCCACATCAGCTCCGAGAAGCTTGATTCATATCCGGCATCCGATACCGTATTATTAAATCCCGTAGGCTTCACGCCACGTCCAAAAAACACATTATCAATGCCCGATTGCTGCATCAGCTGCGGAGTCTGCCCGACCAATCCAAATGTATCGGGAAAGTAACCAATTTTTGAAGGGGTGCCGTAACGCTTGGCGTCTTTATGTCCAACCTGCATGTTGCGCACATTAGCTTCTCCACTCGTCAGAAACGCATCCTGCAAAATGTACCATGGCCCAATCACAATCCGCCCATTGCGGATATGCTTCTCCAGTCGTTCCTTCTGCTCCGGTCGAACCTGAAGATAATCTTCGATGATAATCGTTTGTCCATCTAAATAAAAGCTTTTATAGTCCGATCCCTCATCAAGCTGATCCAACAGTGAATCGACGAGCTGAATAAGCCGCATATGATGCTTCTCATACGGCAAGTACCATTCCCGATCCCAGTGGGTATGCGAAATAATATGTGCTCTCTTTTTCTTGGTCATCGTGTTATCCCACCTCTTTCATCTTGTTGTACAATCTCAACCTCATCAGGGCGATACACCGCAGTCAGCTCTCCGGAAGCATCCGTGGCAAACAGCACCGAACGATTTTTCTCCAATTGGAACGAGTATGATACACCTGTACGTTGATCTCTTACGTGAACTTCATGGTTTAAGGAAAATTCCGATACAAATACATACAGATTTCCTTTTGGAAAACTCAGCTTCCGGCCATAGATCCCTGCGATATCTCCGCCAGATATCCATTCCAACTCCTGTTCGATGCCCGAAATCTCGGTTGCATAACGATACAATTCAGCAAGGGGCTCGTCCCGTCCATTTAACTCGAGCGGCAGTGGAGTCCAGATTAATTTCCCTTTGCCCAAAGGCAGAACGTGTACTTCATCTGCTGTACCATTATCTCCATGAAGCAAAGTCTCCTTCGCCACCTCGGCGATACGACGCAGTCCATAGGTCACCCGGTGATGCACGCCGTTAATATTCAGCAGTTCTTCCCGCTGCACGTTACCCATACTGCGTTTGCCTACGATATGATCTGCCCGGTCAGTTGCCTTCCAGTATGCATCCAGCCCCAGTGGTCCAGTGATGAGCAGACTTGTACCTTCCTTCTCCGCAAACGTGAGCAATTGTTGAAGTGCATCGCTGTCCATATTGTGCGGACTCGGCACGATAATTAACTTCGGTGGCTGCTGCTCCAACGCTTCCAGATGATATTCGGATAACGCACGGAATGGCAATTTCAGATCATAGGACATCACGCGAGTAAGCTTTGTTGTGGCATCATAGGCCAGGGCACGGTTGGAGAAGTCATTGGAATACGGGAACACCACTGCAATATCCTCCAGCTCGCGGTCTTCAAAGAGATCACGAATGCCATGCATGAATCGGCCAAAATCATAAGATACATCCGCCTCCGGTTTCTCCGTACCATCTGCACGAAGGGCTCCGATATGAGACTCATTGGCGTTATCCATATAAAAGTTGGTGTTCCAGATCCATTGCACCGCTCCTGCGCCGCCTGTAGAGAAAGCATAGGCGTACTTGCGTTCGAGAATGCCACGAAGCTCTTCTTCTGTACGTTTGGCTCGTCCATCTGGAGTTTCCACATACATGATGCCCGTCTCCTGAATGAGATTTGGCTTATGTGGCGTTTTGGCGAAAATACCGTCCCAGATCAGATCATCGTTCAACCACCAGGAATGCACAGTTGTATAATCCACTTCACGTTCATAGAAGAAAGGCGAAGGACGCTGTGCACCAAGGGCTTCGTCCTGACCCACAGTGACCAGATGATCCGGTACCAGATCCTTGATCGTACCTACAAGCTCTCTTGCCCAAACATTGTGCATCTCCATAGAGAAAAGACAGTAATCAAGCCAGCGTGTTCCTTTTTTGGCCTTGTGCATGTCCTGTACATCAAAGTTAATCTCTTCTGCCTCCGGGATCACCGCGGCTGCAAAGTTCGGAAGCTGCTTCGGTGACATGTTCCATGCCTCCTGCAACGCTTCAATCGTCTGATGCCGCTGCTCAAGCCAAGTGATATAAGCCTGCTGTTCATATGAATCCCTTGCCGAGCGTGGGCCAGCTGAGAAGATGCGCACCGGATCAAACATGGACGGCTCGTTAATCAGATCCCAGTCCACATGTGTTGTATGCGTGTGACGACTGACGATGCTGCGGATGAAACGTTTCTGTGCTTCCACACTCTGCGGGTCCAGATACGGATTCGTTCCTTCCCATGTCTCCGGTGTAAAGGAGAAGAAAGTGAACGTGACCTGCAAGCCATGGCGTTTCGCCGTTAAAATAAATGCATCAATGGCACGAAGCACATCCTCTGCCATATGTCCGTCCACCTGCATCATGTTGCGATAGGCGGTCCAGATTCCCGTCCGAATCCAGTTGATGCCGGCTTTTGCCATCTGAGCCATGTCTCGATCCCAGACATCCGCATTGGGCAGAAATAAAAATTTCCGTGCCACATCGGAGGTCATATAGGTCATGCCCACAACAGGCAGAGGACGTCCGTCTTTTACAAAATAATCCCTGCTGCGGGTAATCAGTTCCCCTTCTGCCAGCAATGCAGCATCCTGTCCCCAGAAGCCTTGACGCAAGGTCCGAACTTCACCGTCAGGAGCCTGCGCGTGGCATATGATCCGATACAGCCCACTTTCAATGGAAACCGGGAGAAGTATACGTTCGAAACGCTGCTCACCGGAAAGTTCCATCTCCAGTCGATGGTTCCATACCTTCTCCGTCATGCCACTTGTGCGATCTTCATGCTCGACCGTTATGTCAAACGTCCACAGCTCGGACTCGGTAAGTCTATTGCCTGCACGCTGTAAAATCTGCCCTTGAAGTGTGAGTACAGCTCGTTCATCTGGCTCATACGAAGCATAATTCGTTTTCAGGGATAACTCGGTTACACCTTGCGCACAGAATTGCGCCCACTTCACAATCTCATCAGCGCCATCCTGCGTCCAGAATGAGGTGGTCAGCGGCAGATGCACAAACATCCAGCGTGAACCAACGAAAGTCCCGCGGGAGTTTTCCCACAGAACGACCGGAGCGGCGACACTACGTCCATCCTTACTCATGCCACGAAGTAATGGGTAAACCTGCGTACTCATCGGTCCTGATGAACCCATCTGGTGAGGCAGATCACTTGTTTTGGTTGTATGTGGAACCAGATTCCATGTATTTGCCTTCTCGAACAGCCCCTCCTCTTTCCCAGTGAGAAGCGGGATCTGTTCGGATGAAGTGTACGATTGCACATTGGCAGAAGATACGTTCAACGCCTCATGAATATAGAGTTCCTGGTGATATGCGGTCTGCTCCGACTCTACGACCCATGCCCCATTCTCATATCGAACTGGACGTTTAAAGGGTGCGCCCCCCACACTGATCAGGCTTCCGCCCTGATGCAAGTAAGCTGCAATCTCCGTCCAGGCAGACTTGGGAAAATAGGGTGCATGCAGATTGACCAGACATCCTTCACCTGCTGTGGTCTTCAAAATCTCTGCGAGTTCTTCGGCGTTTACAACGGTGATCTCTTCTACTGCTTTCCATGTATCCAGAGCCTCATGAGTTGGAGAGGCACCTTCCATCGGAAACGCAGGATCAGCAAAGATAATCAGCTTTTTATCATTAGGTTGGATACTCATAACAGGCCATCCTTCATGGATTTATAGACCAACTGGGAGAACAGGCTGTTGGACCATGCAAACCATTTTCGTGTAAAAATCGTTGGATCATCAGCGTGGAAGCCTTCATGCATATAACCTGTATCCGCATCTGTCGCTTCAAGCATGCGAATAATCTCCAGTTTCTCCTCGGCAGACTGCGCAGTCAGACCTTGCATGGACAATCCCATATGCCAGATGTAATCTGGTGGTGTGTGCGGACTTCCGATTCCTTTGGCAACCTTGCCCTCATAATAGAACGGGTTCTCTTTGCTCAGAGCGAAGCGGCGCGTATTCTGGTAGATCGGATCATCCGCTGTGACGTAACCCAGATATGGAATGGACATCAATCCTGGTGTACCCGCATCATCCATGAGACAGTGGTTGCCATAACCGTCCGTCTCGTACGCATAGATCGGTCCAAATTCGGGATGACGATAAATCCCGTACAGCTGAATACCGTGATCTACGTCCTGCTCCAGATCCTTCAATTCCTGCAAAAGTTCCATATCCCGGAACACCCACTCGGCAAACTCCTGCATTTGGCGCAGAGCTACAACCGCGAACATGTTGCCAGGGATATTGTAGTGGAAATCACACGCATCATCACTGGAACGGAAACCGGACCAGATCATACCCGTGTAGTTGACTGGCATACCTTTTCCGTGATTGCGCAGGGAATCTGTTGGGATACCGTTATTGCGAGTGAAGCGATATGGAGATTGTTCCATGTGATGCTGTTCGACTTTGAACAGGTCCACAATTTTACGCATCGCTGCCTTGAAACTGGAATCAAAAATGTCGGTCAGCTCGGTTTCCTTCCAATATAAATAGGCCAGGCGTACAACGAAACATAATGAATCAATCTCGAATTTGCGTTCCCACACCCAAGGTGACATCTCGGTTTCGTCTGTGGTATTCCAGTGCCAGTCATTCGCCGTCTCATTGAAGGCATTGGCATACGGATCAATGTGAACATACTGGATATGACGTTTGATCAGCCCGCTAATAATGCGTTGCAGGTCCTCGTCTTCTTTTGCAAACGGAATGTAATGTACTACCTGCTCCACGGAATCACGCAGCCAAGAAGCCGGAATATCTCCCGTGATAACAAAAGTGGTACCGTCCTCCATCAACTTGGTTGTTGTTTCGATAGTGTTGGGGAAGCAGTTTTTGAATAATTGAAGCAGTTTTGGTCGGTGAGCCAGTTTCTGTTCTGCTTCTTCGAGCACGGCCTGAATGGATTGTGGCAAAGCAACAGGTGGCATAGGTATTTTGGGTAATCTGAACTGTTCCATGGATGAGTGCAACTCCTTAAACAAATTGAATGGTGTAGCTATACAGGATGAAACAAAAAATTTACACGGGACCACTGCGCGGTCAGAAAGATCCTCCGATCGCTGTTATCCCCAGATTTTTTTGATTCCCTTTTCTAAAGGGTAAAATCTGGGGATAAAGGCGAACGCTTCGCTTCTTCGAATTCTTTCTGTCCTCTCCGTTATCGTGTAAATTTTTAGTTGAACATGTATAGCTCAAAAATATTTCAAAAAGGTTTACCGCAGTAGCACGGTTTGTATTTCGTAAGGTTTAAAAGATAGTGTAATCTGGCCATTGGTATGGGCCAGTGGTTGGACCGGTTCTTCTAGTGCGTTAGAGTGATAGGCTTGCTCAAAGGCATGCGGCCATTGCAATGTGATGTTTTCGCGTTTGCCTGACGATTCATAGAAACGAAGGACTGTTCCGTGCCCATCCTCTGCCATTTTGACCGTATCGAGAATGACGTGATTACTATTAAAGTTAATCCAGGAGCCTGTTGCTGGACGAGAATGTGCAGCGATTGCAGTTGCATCTGCAATTGGATCGTCGCCAGCTCCTGCGCCATGTTGTACTTGATCCCTCTGTTGTACCTGCTCCGACTGTTGTACTTGTTTCACTTGCTGTACTGTCACCTCATGATTCAACTCGGCTGCCTGACGTACGGTGTGTGCTGTTCTCCAGTCTCCGTCATGTGGATATAGGGAATAGGTGAATTCATGTTCTCCCAGATCGGCTGTGCGATCAGGCCATTTTGGTGCACGCAGCAAGGACAAACGAATGGTACTTCCCTGCACGTCGTACCCGTATTTGCAATCATTGAGCAAGCTCACGCCGTATCCATATTCGGATACATCCGCGAAGCGATGTCCACAGACTTCATACTGGGCTTGTTCCCAGCTTGTGTTGCGATGTGTTGGGCGTTCCAGTGCGCCAAATGGAATCTCAAATGTCGCCTTGGAGGTCACCACATCAATCGGGAAGCCAACTTTCAGAAGTTTGTGATTCTCGTTCCAGTTCACCTGTGTCTGGAAGTCAATTTGTCGTGAGTCATGATAAAAGACAATATCCTGTGTGATTTCCGATTGATGTAGCTTCCAGCGGAAGCGCAGGACATCCTTTGTTGTACCCGCCAGCACCAGCTTTTTCTCCAACAGTTCCACTTCGCCAGCAATCTGCTCTTCATAACGATTGTCGATATCCCATGCATCCCAGAGCGTTGGACGATCGTGGAAGAAGTGAAGTTGATTGCCACGTTCACCCGGCTTCAGCATCTCACGCTCCGCGGTTTTATCCCACAGACGGGTGATCTCCCCACGTTCATTGAACTGCACATGATAAAAGGTAGTATCCCATGTATCATTAAAGGTTGGTTGTGCGGCAAGGGTGGTCATTTCCCGTACATTCGTTTCCCTTGTATTTTCAGGTACCAGCCAAATCGTCTTATATCCAAACGCCGGAATGTCTGTCACGAGAATAGACATACTGCCATCCTCCCGATCCATCCGCAAGCGCTGGCCTTTTTCATCGATGCCGTAGCGATCCAAGCTATCCTGCACAGCCAATTGAACAACTGCACTGCGTTTCCAGCCCAGGCTGTTGAATACAACATAGGCTAATGAACCTTCTGGTCCCTCTGTGTTGATACCCGTTGTCAATGCTGCAATGCCTTGATCCAGTCCAGTTCTGCCCAATTCAAATACCTGTACATATTCCTCATTCGAAGTGACGTAGGACTCCGTAATCGCCGATCCCGGTATAATATCGTGGAATTGATTCAGCAAAATTAATTTCCAGCCGTCATGCAATGCTGAACGCACTTCAGCTTCTGCATCTGCCTCCATATCTGGCAGAGCGAGTGTATTCCACAGCTCAGCTTCTCGATACAGAACCTCCGCTTTCCGGTTGTTGCGCTTATTGCGCGCATGGGTCGTGTAGGTTCCCCGATGTAACTCCAGGTACAGATCACCATGCCACTTCGGAAGTACAGGCTGCTCCTTTTCGATTCCGGCAAAGAAAGCTCCAGCTGTGCTATATTGACTTGCGGGCTGTCCAACCATCAGGTCTGCGCGATCCACATACTCCAGCATCTCGCGTGTTACGCCACCGCCGCCATCTCCGTGTCCGTACAGAAGCATGTGCTCCGGATGCGCGGCTTTCTCACGATAGGACTGCCAGTGATCATGAATGTCCTTCGGCAACGTATGCTCGTTAACACCATGATTGAGGTAAGACAGGATCGGTGTGCCGTCAATACCCACCCAGTGGAAGAGATCGTACGGAAACACATTTGTGTCGTTCCATCCCAGCTTTGTTGTCATGAAATACTCCACATTGCCATGCTTCAAAATCTGCGGCAGGGAGGCACAGTACCCAAACGTATCCGGCAGCCATTCAATCTGTGACGTTTTGCCAAACTCCTCCATATAGAAACGCTGACCATATAACATCTGGCGTATCAGGGACTCCCCGCTCGGGATATTCAGATCCGGCTCAACCCACATGCCGCCAACCAGTTCCCAGCGGCCTTCTACAATCCACTGCTTCACCCGCTCGTACAGCTCGGGATCATGCTCCTTCAGAAACGCATATAGTAAGGGTTGGCTCTGGGAATAAACATAGTCCGGATATTCATTCATGAGTGCATCCACGGTGGAGAAAGTACGGCTCGTTTTGCGTACCGTCTCACGTACAGGCCACAGCCAGGCAATATCAATATGGGATTGTCCCACCATATGCTCCAGACCTTCTGCGTTTCCGCCAATCTCACGCACATGATGCTTCAGATTATTCTCAATCTGACGAATCCCCTCTCCCTGCTCAATCTCTTCTGCTGACATGCCTACAAATTGATCCATCGCACGATACACCAGTTCTAACAGGCGAACCCGCCGAAAGTCACTTTCCGGTAGCAACACAGCCGAATCACGCACAATAATGACGGTATACATCAGACTACGAACCGCTTCATTGGGTCTCACCAGCAGGCTCGTAATTGATGTGATCGGCGGCTGAATAACCGCCTGTTGATTCAACGGGTCCACAGGTTCAGGTACCGGGTCAAACATCTCAATCTCAAGTTCCGGAGCGTTTCCGACTTTGGATGGATCAAGCGTGACGTAGGTATGATTGCGGTCAAGGCCCTGATAAGAGTGCCCATTTACCCGAAGCAAACCTTCTCCGCCTGTCTCAAATACAAGCCCATAAGGTGCTTGCTGCCATGTAGCAGGGATCTCCAAACGTGTTCTGAAAAAATAAGTCGTTCCCTGTTTGCTCGGAAAACGCTCAAAATCTTGCCCTTCGGGGTACTCACCATGATCCTCATACTGTCCTGGCACACTATAATAAGCGCGGGTAATGTCCCAGCTACGCAGCTGTAATTGCTCCAGCCACTGATGTTCGGACAACTCGCGAATAAATCGTCTGATACGTTCCAATGTCTTACGCCTCCCTTACGGTCAGTTCGGCCATTTGCGTATCGTTTACGCTGCTGCCGATATGAATATGGAATTGTCCCGGTTCAACGACAGGCTTCAAATCACGACCAATATACTGCAGTTGCTCGGCTCCGATTCGGAATTCCACGGTCTGTGTCTCTCCAGGCTCCAAGTTCACTTTTGCAAAACCCTTCAGTTCCTTGGCGGGACGAGTTAGTGAGCTGACCACGTCAGAGATATACATCTGTACAACTTCTGCACCTGCATAACGACCAGTGTTGGTCACATTCACCGATACCTTGACTGAATCACCGGCTGTCATGGACGCAGCACTCAGCTGCGGTTCACTGTACTCATATGTGGTATAACTCAGTCCGTATCCAAATGCATAACGTGGCTCCAGATCCTCTTCCAAATACCTTTTGCCTCGGGACCGTTTGCCGTTATAGTAGATCGGTAACTGACCGACATGCTTTGGAATGGAGATCGTCAATTTACCCGATGGATTCACATCACCGAATAAAATATCTGCAATGGCATGCCCGCCCTCTTGGCCCGGATACCACGCCTCCAGAATTGCATCGGCATGTTCATCCACCCAAGGTTCAGTGATGGGACGACCATTAATGTAAACAACGACAAGTTTTTTGCCGAGCTTGTGAATCTCCTGAATAAGTTCCAGCTGTACTCCGGCAAGACCCAACGTCATCCGGTCGATCCCTTCGCCACACTCCATATCATTCCAGGAGTTATCCGATACATTGGAAGCGCCTGTTTTCAGATCAATCGTTCCTTCTCCAAAGTCACGTGCACTGGAACCGCCAACCACCATAATGACCGTATCCGCTTGACTGGCAACTTCGATCGCACGCTCGAATCCTTCTTTCGAATCACCTTTGATCCGGCAGCCCGGTGCATAAAGAACCTGATCTGTACTGCTGTCACCAATCAAAGGACCAACAGAACTCTTCTCCGTTTGCCCATCCACATGATTAGCCAGCTTACTGCGAATCCCATCCAGTACCGTCGCCACTTTCGACTTCGGTTGCGGAGATGTGTAATCGCCCAGTTGATTGTAGGCCTGATCCGCATTTGGGCCGATCACGGCAATCCGGCCCACATTTGCTAACGAGAGAGGTAACGTGTCAGCCTCATTTTTGAGAAGTACAACCCCTTCCGCAGCCAATTGTCGCGCCAACTCAACATGAGCTTCACTGCCAATGACCTCCGCTGCCCAATCGGCATCCACATAAGGCTGTTCGAATAAGCCCAGTCTGAACTTCAACGCCAGCACGCGAGAAGCAGCCTGATCCAGAACCTGCATATCAAGCTTGCCTTCTGCCACCGCCTGCACCAGATATTGCCCAAACATCTCACCGGACATTTCCATATCGATGCCTGCCTCAATCGCCTGTACGGAAGCTTCCAGTCCATCCGCCGCGACATCATGCCCACTTGCCAGCATGTTGATCGCACCACAATCCGTAATGACCAGACCGTCAAAGCCCCAATCTTTACGCAAAACATCTTCCAACAATTCCGTATTTACCGTGCAAGGCGTGCCATCAATTTCGTTGTACGCTGGCATGATCGACGCAGCGCCAGCTTCCACCGCTTTGCGGAATGGATACAGATCCACTTCCAGCAGTTCACGCCAGCCCATATGCACAGGTCCTGCATTGCGTCCACCTTCCGAGCTACCGTAACCCACAAAATGTTTCAGCGTTGCCGCTACTGTATCCCCACGATCAAGACTTTCACCCTGAAGTCCTTCCACAGAGGCAACTGCCAGTTCTCCAATGAGGTATGGATCTTCACCGAAACATTCCTCGGTACGTCCCCAGCGCGGATCACGCACAACATCCAGTACCGGAGAATAGGTGACCGCGCCACCTTGGGCACGTGTCTCCCTTGCTACTGCCTGGCACATCTCCCGATACAGATCCACATTCCAGGTGCTCCCCAGTAAAAGAGGGACAGGATAGACCGTTCCGTCAATAGCCATATGACCATGCGAGCACTCTTCCCCGATCAGAATGGGAATCCCCAGTCTGGAATGTTCTATTGCATAACGTTGAATCAGATTGACCGCCTCAGCGCCTTCTCTGGCGGATAGTCCATTTTCCAGCGTAACGCCCGTCCACGGATCTGCGCGAAGTGCACCATAGAGGGAGCCGATGCCCCCATTTTCCACTTGTTGTTTAAAGGAATCATTTAACGTGATGTTCCCTTGATCATTCGTATAGGTCTGCCAGCCAAATGGCTGCGTAAGTTGGCCTACCTTTTCTTCCGTAGTCATCAGGCTTAGCAGGCGTTGTACCCGTTCCTCTACGGATTTGCTTTGGTCCTTATAAGTCATCAATCTGCATCTCTCCAATCCTATAACGTGATCCGGTTATTCTTTGACCGCGCCCACCGTCAGACCCTGTACGAAATAACGCTGGAAGAACGGATAAGCGAATATAATTGGCAACGTAGCAAGCACAACCATCGCCATTCGGGACGTATCCTGCGGAATGGACTGCATGGCTGCCAGACTCATCGAACTGTTAGCAGAGTTCTGCTGGATAAACTGGATACTCGACTCAATCCGCATTAACATGGATTGCAGCGGTACCAGATTCGGATTATCGATGTATAACAGCGCATTGAACCAATCATTCCAGTAACCGAGTGTACTGAACAACCCAATGGTTGCCAGTCCCGGCAAGGAGAGTGGAACCACGATTTTCATAAAGGTATAGAACTCACCGGCGCCATCAATCTTCGCCGATTCAATGACTGCATCCGGTACACTGGTGGAGTAGAATGTACGCAGGATCATAATATAGAAGGCATTCATCGCCAGCGGCAGAATCAGTGCCCATAACGTATCTTTCAACCCAAGCAGCTGGGATACGACCATATAGGTTGGAATCATCCCGCCGTTGAACAGCATGGTAAGAATTGCAAAGATGGAGAAAAATCTCCGATATCTGAAGCTCTTGCGGGAAACCGCATACGCATACAGTGACATAAGAATCAAACTGATAATGGTACCGAGTACCGTCACCAGGATGGTAACTCCATACGCCCGCAGCAGCGTGTCCCCACTCTGCCAGACAAACTGATATGCCGCGAGACTCCATTCTGCCGGAATCAGACGATACCCATCACGGGCCAGTGCTTTCTCGTCTGTAAACGAGATGATAACTACAAATATAAAAGGAAATACACAGATCAGAGCAAATAGACCGGCGATGATGTTCATGATCACGTTCCATCCGTTGGATACGTGGTGGAAGTCGCGTTTTTTAACAAGCCCTGCTTGAGCCATAGTGGTTCACTCCTTTCCCTGTCCTAGAATAGGCTACTGTCTTTATCTACTTTGCGAACAACATAGTTGGAGATAATAACAAGCACAAAGCCCACCACGGATTGATACAATCCCGCTGCTGTACTCATGCCAATCTCACCACTAGTTTTCAAACCTCGATATACATACGTATCAATAACATTTGTCACGGAATAAAGCGTACCCGAATCCCTTGGTACCTGATAGAACAGTCCAAAGTCGGCATAGAAAATGCGGCCTACGGCCAGCAAGGTCATAATCGTGATGATGGGCGACAGCAACGGAATGGTAATATTGCGAATCTGCTGCCATTTGCTTGCTCCATCAATCATGGCTGCTTCATACAATGATTTATCAATCCCCAGAATGGAAGCCAGATAGACAACGCTGCTATAACCGATGGTTTTCCATAACGCTACGAATACCAGAATATACGGCCAATATTTTGCCTCGGAGTACCACTGAATTGGTTCCATCCCAAACCAGCCGATAATCTGATTCAACATCCCGCGGTCCATACTCAAGAAGCTGAATGCGAAGTAACCAACGATAACCCAGGATAGAAAATACGGCAGAAACATGCCGGTTTGATACAGTTTGGCGAGTCGTTTATTCACTAGTTCCGAGAGCAGGATTGCCAATGCCACAGCAAATACCAGTCCCAGGAAGATAATGGCGATGTTATAAAAGAGGGTATTGCGTGTAATGAGCCATGCGTCACTTGTGCTGAACAGGAATTTGAAATTCTCCCAGCCAACCCATTCACTCTTCATCAGACTTGCCCAGAACCCTTCACGGCTGAATCGATATTCTTTGAAAGCAGCCACTGTGCCCACAAGTGGCAAGTAGGAGAAGAAGAAGAACCAGATGGCGCCTGGCAGCACCATGAGCAGCATGACTCGGTTTCTAATCAGGTTTTTCAAAAATGTAGTCATTGTGGATATCCTCCTTCAGGCTTGAATGAAAAAGGACCGGACGCGATAAGCAGTCGCCCGATCCTTACGATGTACTGTTACTTGTTTTCCGCTCTCCAGGCATCCAGCTGGCTTTGGGCTTCAGCCATTACTTTCTCCAGTCCGGCTTGATTGAACTTCTCAATCACTTGATCCAGATTGGCTGCCGGGTCCAGTGTACCTGTCATCAGTGCTGCCCAATATTGCTCTTTCACGTTCTGTACCGCCGTTAGTTCGGCAGATACATTGCTTGCATCAAAGTTAAAGCTGAGGATCGGGGAATTGACACCTTCAGCGTTAAACTTCTTGAACTCATCCCATTTGTTATCCGGGTCATTGCTGTTCAGATAGAGCAGCATATTGTTCCCAAGGGAGTATGAAGGCATATCGTAGTTTTTCGATTCAGGCAGATTTTCCATATGCGTGTCATCCACTTTTTTGTAGTGTGTGCCCTCAATACCGGAGTCCACCATATTACGCAGCACAGGATCTGTATTCAGCAGGTTCAGGAATTCCATCGCTTTCTCTGGATATTCCGAGTTGGCCGAGATGGCCATGATGGAACCTTGTACAGATGTATTCGTTATAATTGCTTCACTTGCAGGTGTTGAAACGACTTGATAACCGTAACTTGCAGACCATTGATTGTCCGCGAGTGGCTGAGTCTGTGCACGATCCAGGAACCAGTTGCCCGATGTTGTCAGATCATTGGTGGAACCTGTGGTTGCCGCTTCTGCCGATACATAACCAGCCTTGTAGTATTTGTGCATCGTAGTAAGTGCTTCTTTCATTTCAGGTGTTTCCAGTATGTTCACGAGCTTATAGTCTGTTGTATCCAGCTTGATTGCCATTGGCAGATTCTGAATGACATAGTCATAAGGCACGTAAGGAACATAGTTTTTATCCATGGCAAATGGTGTTACACTCGCCTCGTTTTCCTTGATCGTTTTGAGCAGAGGCTCCAGACTGTCTAACGTACGAACGCCAGAGATGTCCAGCTTGTATTTATCAACCAGCATTTGGTTAAAGCGCCATACCTCTTGTTGAGGCAGCTCTTTGTTCGCTGGAATTCCGTAATTGTGTCCATCTACCTTGGAACCGCTTAGGAATGCAGGATCAATGGTCTTGGTAAGATCCTGGCCGTATTCAGCAAGCAGGTCATCCAGTTCAAGGAATGCACCTTTTCTGGCATTTTGTACATAATCGAATCCACCCGAAGAAGTGAACAGAATGTCCATTGGCTCACCGGATGCTACGTTAACCTGCATCTTCTGCGGGTAGTCACCCCAGTCAACCATCTTCATCGTTACCGTGGCATTAATTTTCTCTTTGGTATACTTGCTCACTTCTTCCATCACTTTGTTGACGTCTTTCTGAGGGGTACCGATGGTATACCAGATCAACTCTACCGCGTCATCTCCAGCTCCCCCGGATTCTGAAGCATCTTTGCTTCCTCCACAGGCACTAAGAACAAGTGTGACGGCCATTAACAATGCAAGAACGAGTGAGAAGCGTTTTCTTTGTTTACTCATTTCTTTGATCCTCCCTTTTCGTGTTCCCTTAGTCTCTACAAACTAACTGCTTTAACCTTATCGAATGAAAGCATTTACAAAAAGAAGATAAACTTAAGTTTTCGAGGTACAAATTAAAGAGAAATCGTCCTTGGACAACTATTTTGTACCTGTTTAATTAAATCGCTTACATGAAAGAGACATGCCGGGTAACCTATGGCACGATTTTCATCCATGCCATTCCTGTTCCCGATATGTCTCTTGGCACTCTGTCCGCATAGTTGGATCTACCCGTCACCGAATTAACCAAACACCTTGAAATCAGTCGGTGAAATCCCCACATATTTGCGGAACTGTTTATAGAAATACCCCGTCTCCCAATACCCCACATTTCTGGCGATCTCATGTACCTTCAGATTGGAATTGCGCAGTTGCTCCTTCGCACGTTCAATCCGGTATTTGTTGATATATTCGGCAAACGTCTCCCCTGTCTCTTTATGAAACAATTGTCCCAAATACACCGGATGCAGATGATAGTGGGCACCCAGCAGCTTCAGGGAAAGCTCTTCTGCGTAGTGTTTGTCGATATGCTGAAGCACCTGGTTCACAATCGGATTTTTCAGATCCTGCAATAGGGATTGGATCGTCTGCGACCCAACCTGCTGAAGCGCCCGCACGAGTTCATCAAAAGTGCCACTGTCCAGTACAAGTTGAAGCCCTTGTTGGTATATGGCAGACTCATCCGAGTGTTTGATGCTCTCCAGTTCCATTTTGAAGCGAATCACAACTTCCAGTGCGGTATTCTGTAACTCCCCAGGTGTAAGCCCATCGCGATGCTGTTCAAAATCCATGCGAATCCGGTCGGCAAGTTGTTCTGTATTGCGGGACAGAATGAGTTTGGCATACTCCCTCCAATCAATGAAAAAGGTCGCCGTTGAACTTCCGCACCTTTCCAGCATGGCATGGTCGATGACTTTAAGGTCGGGATAAATCATTACATACTGGAGTGCTTTTTTGGCCTCCGCATAACTGGTCGGCGCATGGTACAGTCCCTTCATCAACCTGCCTGCTCCAATGCGTGCCGCCGGATGGGTTACGGTTATCTCATCAGATAATGCCTGCAGGCCATCCATCAACTTCTGTTCCTCGTCACTCGTACCCTGAATATTGGCAATAATGACGATGTCTCCATCGATATCATGAAATACGTTCAGATGGCGTCTGTCTCTCAGCATCTCTTCTACACGTTCAAACATGCCAGGTACTTGCCCTTTGTCACGCAGAATGGCCACAGCAACGTCCGGTGCATCCAGCGAAAGGTTCATAAACTGGGCACGTTCTTCAAATTCGGTAGCTGCAATCTGTCCCGTAAGCCACCGATGAAGAATGTTATCTTTTAGAATCTGGATGCCATACGCATCATCGGCTTGAGGTGATACCGTATGATCCAGCTTGGACGCCGTGTTGCTCAGCGTGGATTCCAGTTCCTCCACATTAATTGGTTTGAGCAGATAGTTTTCGATCCCCAGCTGCATGCCTTCCTTCAGATATTCGAACTCATTAAAACCACTCAGGATAATGACCTTAATCTCAGGTTGCACTCGCCTTGCTTCCCGAATCAGGTCAAGACCATTCATGAGTGGCATGGATATATCCGTGATCAGAATGTCCACAGGCTGAGTGGAGAGCGCTTGTAACGCTGCTTGCCCATTGCCCGCATGACTCACAATTTCCATACCAAATGAAGACCAATCCACGATATCGTATAAGCCTTCAATGATGAATGGCTCATCGTCCACAATAAACACCTTGTACATGTTAAACACCTGTCCCTTCTGTATGTGGATAACGCACCCTGATTCGTGTTCCTTCTCCGAGGGTGCTCTCTATGGTGATACCGAACTCTGGCCCATACAGGAAGCGCAATCGACTATGGACACTGCGCAGCCCGAACATCTGACCAGACTCTTCAGGACGTTCCAGTTCTTCAAGGATTTCCGTCAGGCGTGCCGGTTCAATGCCTTTGCCATTATCTCTGACTTCCACTTGTACCACATCATCTGTCTCTTCCACAACAATCGATAATCGGTTATCCGAACGTTCTGTCTGAATGCCGTGTACGACATAATTCTCAATGATGGGCTGCAGCGAAAGTTTCACCACAGGGTGTTGATAATATGCAGCGTCGATCTGGATCGTATAGATGAAAATATCCTTATAGCGGATTCGGAATAACTCCAGATACAAGCGACAAGCTTCCATCTCATCCTTCAGCGTATAATTTTTCTTCTGCTGTACCAGGCTCTTGAACAATACGGATAAACTATAGATCATCTCGCCAACATCTCTCGCCCCTTGAGATATCGCCCTCATCCGAATCACTTCAAGCGTATTGTAGAGAAAATGAGGGTTGATACGCGCCTGTAATGCGACTAGCTCGGTCTCCTTTTGTTTGATCTCGGCTTTGTAGACCCGTTCAATATACAGATTCAGCTCGTCCAGCATGTCGTTGAAGCTATGGGAGATCTGCCCCAGTTCATCATCACGCGGATCGTCAATGCGAGCCGTGAAGTTGCCGTATTTCACTTTTTGGGTGAAGCGAATAATTCGACGGGTTCGTTTGGCAAAGTTAATAATGAAAAATGCCGGAACCAGCACAGCAAACAGAATACACACGATACTGATCGAGATAATGGTATTGCGAATGCCCGCATAGGTTTCAGCCATCTCTTCTACCGGAACGGTGCCAATGACCACATAACCCTGATCCGCGGAGACAAACTTGTTCACGTACATGTTCTGCTCCTTTTTCATCGAATCCATATCCGTCTGATCAAACAGGGAATCGGCCACATTCACGTAGGGATACTTCTTCCCGTAATAATGATTGTTGGAGTCAAATAACACTGTCCCTTTCGCCGATAACACCACGATTTCTCCCTTGAGATTACTCTCGTAGTTATCCAGCGCATTACCGATTCCTTCTGAGTCAAAGAAGACAAGAAATTGGCCCAGATTCCGAAGAGTCTGTGTATTGTTAATCGGTACGCGGATGGAATAGAGCGCAGGGTCCCATTGATTGATCTCTTTGCGAATCCAGTAATTGGGTGCACTGATATTGGGCGTTTCCATCGCCATCACGTCCGGAATATAGGAATGAGCTACATTGGCGTCCAGCTTGCGGAACTGCTTGTGTTGATTAAAGGTAGACAGATCCTGCTGCTCAGCGCTATATAACATGAGTTGGTTAATCTGCGAATTGCGATCCATAATGTTCTGAAAATGTTTCAACACATCGGCCGAATAGTCATCCTGATTAGCATAATATCCATTGGTCATGTGCTGAACATATTCAGCGTACGAATGATTCATCAGATAAGTAATGTTGGCCGAGAGTGCCTCATTCTGATGCATGTCCCTCACCATGTTTTGCACCGATTCATACTGCTGATGAATGTACCGATCCACATGTTCCATCGCCGCTTTCTGGATCGCCAGTTCCCGGCGAATCGTGGAGTCGGACACCGACAGGAAGATGATATAAGATAACGTAATGATCGTGACAATCGATATCATCGAGAAGATCAGGAGCATTTTCATAAACATATTATTTTTGAAGAAATTATTGTAAACGCTAACAATTTTCAAGTCGCATGTTCCCTCCGATGCTGTTTTCCTGACTATATAAGTTGAACTAAAGATTACTTACACTGACACTACGATGACAGAATAACCTTCCAATCGCTGTTATCCCCAGATTTTTTCGATTCTCTTTTCCCAAGGGAAAATCCGGTGATAAAGGCGAACGCTTCGCTTTTTCAGGTTTCTTCTACCCTCTCCGTTATCGTGTAAATGATTAGTTCAACTTATATTGAATTATATCACCAGGCTTCTGACATTAACTTGTCACCTGCAACTTTTCTTTAGTTTATATCTGTGTTTCTTTAATTTCACCCTATTTAAAAACGCTTTCATCCACTATCGTTAACCATAAGTTTAGCTTTGTGTAAAAGAATACCTTACATTCATTCCACTTGAAGGAGGAACAGCATGACACGCAAACTCAAACCAAAAGGCCTCATTCCCAAGGTCACTGCCATGGTCCTGACTACGGCTCTACTTGGACAAGTTGTTGCATCATCCGTTTATGCCGGAGACACGCTCCCTTATACCGGTGAAAGTGCCAAAGGGGTGAATCAGCCCTATCAACATGGGTACACCTCAGCCCAGATTCTGAACTGGACACCCGAAAGTGATATCCATGGCGATTTACTTCGTGCCCATGTTCCCTTGCAGCCCCGTAATGAAGCGTTCGCTGGGACACAGGCTTATCCTGAGCTTAGTCCGGACACCCAACTGTTCACGATGAGTGGTGATTACGGCAATGCATTCTTCGATAGCACACCTTATACCAATGAATTCAGCCAGTATCTATTTAATTATTGGCAATATACAGACTACTACAGTTATTGGCACGGCATGGCTTCTGCGGGCGTACCTGAGGAACTGTATGATCCGAGTAAAGAGTGGACGGAGAAATACTTCGAGTTTGGCATTTTGAACATTCCGAATCCGGCCTACACCAATGCAGCCCACAAAAATGGCGTCAAATCCATTGCCAACATCTTTTTCTCGGACAATGACCGTGGGCCACAAACCTATAAACAAATGCTGATCCAGGATGATAACGGTAATTTCCCTGTGGCCGAGAAACTGGCCGAGATGGCAGAATACTACAACTACGATGGATATTTCTTCAATCAGGAAGAGGTTGCCCGGGGTGTAGCCCCTGAGGATATCGCTTCCTACAAGAAATTCATGAAATATCTAAGAGATAAAGGCCTATACGTCCAGTGGTATGATTCCACCATCAATACAACAGGCAAGATTCAATACCAGAACCAATTTAATGGGCTTAATAGCCCCTTTGTGCAGGATTCCGTTCTGGGCAGAGTCTCGGATTCCATCTTCCTGAACTATGTATGGAACCACAAGATGCTCCGCGATTCCCGTGATCATGCCCTTAGCTTGGGACTGAACCCATTCGAAACCGTATTTGCAGGTGTTGAAGGTGGACATGACAAGTTCGGCCGCTGGAAGCAATCCTATGACCTGCGCCATAATCTGGATGAGAACGGTCAACCGATGAATAGCATCGCGACACTGGGTGCCGACTTCACCCACAACGCCCTGGATGAAGAGATGGGCGATGGCAGCACCAATCACCGAGCTGAGGATAAGTACCAGTGGATGACCTTTGTACGTGATCGTGCCTGGTGGTCTGGTCCAAACCAAGACCCGACAGATGCACGTCGTAATGCGTCTGCCGATCTGTCAGATGTGTATGCTTCCGGTGCAAATTGGGATGGAATTGCCGCTTATCTTACCGAGCGATCCGTCATCAACGGCTCCAATTTTGCGACCAACTTCAATACAGGCCACGGCCTGAAATATTATGAAGACGGTGCTGTCTCGAACGATAAAGAATGGTCAAATATCAACATTCAGGATATCCCTGTCACTTGGCAATGGTGGATGGATAGTGAAGGCGACAAGCTCAGTGTTGATTTTGACTATGGTCCCTCTTATGAGAAAGGCGCAAGGTACAACTATGACTCCATCGGCGCATTCAATGGCGGCAGTTCTCTCGTGGTGAACGGCACACTGAACGCGGAGAACTTCCTGCGCCTGTACAAGACCGACCTGTCCGTCAACGGACAATCGAAACTGGAACTGACGTATAACAAACCGTCGACTAGTGACGCTTCCTCCCTGCATGTTGGGTTGATCTTCGAAGATGATCCATCCAACGTGGTCAACGTAAATGTGCCTAATTCAGGCCAGCATACGGAAGGCTGGAAGACAACTTCGCTGGATTTGAGTGCATATCAAGGCAAAACCGTTGCCGCTATAGGATTATCCTTTGACCCTAATGGCGAGTCTATCGAGAATTATCAGATGAATATTGGTGAGATCCGTATATTCGATGGTTCAGTGGCTGTACCGGATGCACCGACCGGATTCCATATTGCCAAAGCACTAACCAACACCGATGAACTGGTTGTCGCATGGGACATGAAGGACTATTCAGAGGTCAAGCAATACAATTTATATGAAAATGGCGCCTATGTAGGCGGCGTGTATGATTCCACTTTTTATATCAAATCGCTAAAACAGCCGTCTGGTGAACTGTCTATCCGTGCGGTGGGTGCAGATGGTACCGAGAGTGAAGCAACCGTCCTACCTTACGATCTGAATGCAGCCGTTCAGAATATGGATGTGAAATTCAAAAAGAATGGCGATGCCATCGTAAGCTGGAAAAACCCGAAAAAAGCAAAAGATTCGGGCAAAGACAAAGATAAGAATACCGGTAAAGACAAGGATAAAAATAAAGACAAAGAGTCTATTCAACTCACACTAGAAACAGAATACACAAAAGAACCCTTCACCAAGTCAGTTCAGGTCAAAAAAGGAAAACAGTCTGCCATCCTGACCGGACTTCCGACCAATGGTGAGCATTACGTGCTGAACATTGCCATTGGCGGGCAGAACCCGGTAACCCATACCGGACAGCTGGCAGATCTTCAGATTACACCATACGCCAAGGAAAAGGTGACGGTAAAAGATGGAAAGTACACTCTTGCCCTCCCGGATCTAGAGGACTGGTACAAGATCTATGTATATGAAAATGGGGTGGCACGCGAGTTCGGAGTCACTTACGTTTCGCAGAAATTCCCGTATATCATTCGAGGAAGAACAAAGCTGAGTGAACTGACCTTCACACCAGCGTCCAGCAACAGCTCTTTGAAGCTGGTTATTGAGGATTATGCGGGCAATCAGGCCGCTACGATTTTGAGGTAACACTACAAGGTATTTTCGCGCCCGCCTGCATACCGATTGAGATAAAAACGTACAGCCCTTCACTTCCGAAAGGAAGTTGAAGGGCTGTTCTTGTTGATCTAACAATAAATATTCTGCCCAACAGCTATTAAACAGCATTCCCGTTAGCATAGTCCTTCGGATGAAATTGAGGATAGATGCTTGCGCAACTGCTTTTTGTCTATTTTATCCACGGCTGTTCTCGGCAAAGTATCCACAATGAGCAGTTGAGTCGGCCATTTGTACGGAGCAAGGTGTGGCTCACAAAACGCCCGCACCCGCGTCAGATCCAAACTGTCACCATCCCGTAACACTATGAAAGCGACGAGTTCCTCGCCTTCGTCAGGAAGAGAATGTCCGATTACGGCCGCCTCGCTTACCGCCTCATGGCTCACAATAACATGCTCCACTTCGGCACAGAATACATTGGAACCGCCCACAATAACCGTATCCTTCAAGCGATCAAACACATAAAGGTAACCTTCCACATCCAGACAACCGACATCCCCAGTTCGAATCCAGCCATCGGACATGGTCTCGGCAGTAGCCTCCAACTGGCGCCAATACCCAAGCATGGTCTGTGCACCTCGAACAACGATTTCTCCAGCCTCGCCCGTAACTGTCTCACTTCCGTCCGTATCTAATATCCGAACTTCGAAGGCCTGCTCACCTTGGGCAGCCAAGTCAGCAGGACGACCTACGGATCGAAGGCGAAGAGGATCGCCCATATGTTGAGCAGGAAAAAGGCGGCTTATGGACATTCCACATTCCGCTTGTGAGTAGTTGTTCACAATGATAACTTCAGGAAATTGCGATACGACCTCCTGTAGTGTATCCGGGGAAATAATGGACCCTCCGCAGCCAATAAGCGATAGGCTCTTCAAGTTTCTACCTCCTACGGATACCTCGCGGGTAAGATCACGAAGCAGTTGGCCTACTGTGCTGAGTTGTGTAATCTGATCACGTTCAACAGCTTCCATAATACGGTGTACATCCGCTGGGTATTCATCTAGAAATACAAGACAGCCTCCGGCAGTCATGGTCGCCCACAGCTGGAACTGACCTACCAGATGGGATAAGTTGAGCACTAACACACGACGCTTGAGATCATGACCGAAGCCTGCAGAAGGCGTAAGTTGATTCCAAGCAGCCATACCACGATGCGAATGCATGACCCCTTTTGGCCGACCAGTTGTCCCACCCGTATAAATCAGGACTGCCGTATCGTCTACACTTCGTTTGAAATTGTCTTTTGGAGAGAACGCAGGTTCCTGCTGTAAAAGAGCAGCGAGCGAACTATTATTCGTCCCTTCTTCGTCTGTCGTGAACAGTTTTGGACAATACCCAAGAAGCTTTACCGTGGCAATAGCTGCTTTAGCATGTTGGTCATCATGAATAACCATATGTGGTTCTGCATCCTGAAATATGGCAGCGAGTTCAGGCACTGTTAGCATAGGAGAAGGAACGAGCGGTATAGCGCCAATCCCAACTGCTGCATAAAACGCAACAACGAGCTGAGGATCTGGATCACCTAAAAGGGCAAAGCGATCACCGGCCCGGAGTCCTTCAACATACAGGGCATGACTGAGTCTTTCAACCAGACCGTAAAGCTCCCCATAACTCATCGTTTGCCCATGTCTCATTAACGCAGGTTCCTCAGGGTACAGACTTGCTGCAATTGGCAATCGTTCGGATAGAAGCAAGCAATTATCCCCAACATTTAAATTTCCATTTCTCCGTTAAGAAAACTATGGAATAACAAGAGAGTAGCATATATCTGGAATAATAAGTAATCATTATCCTCTATTAAAACCATAAATTCTCCTGATATTACAGTTCTGCCAACATACGATCCTTGCCGTTAACCTACTTGCTAGCTTAATTAGGCATCATGATTCTCGTCTCTAAAGCTATGAAAAAAAAGATCGTTAGCATTTTTGCAACGATCCCTATTGTCAGTCCGCTAGTTGAAAACAGCGGCCTATCACGTTTATGCCTTCTCGTTTATGAACTAATGTTTCCCGTTTGAGGATGAGACCCTACTTTAAATCACTAAAATCGTCTACGTAATACCCTTCAGAATCCCAGTAATCATCGTATTCTTTAAAAATATCAATAATCTTCTCTTTAGGTCTTCCGCAACGTCCAAGAAGCCAATTCATTATATAATGGATATCTTTATTTTCATCTTCCCAAATAAAATCTAGAACCCCTGACTCTCTTGCTCCACTGTCCGGTACATAAATTGCATATTCTGATGAAAAATAACGGGCTAAATCGAAAGTAACTTTCTTTAAATAAAGCTGAAGCTCCTCCTCTAGGAGAAAGCTTCTCCATCTTATATAATGATGAAAATAACAGACCTTTTCCGAGAATGTAAAATCCATCCCGCAAGGTCCACTGATTTCCAAAGTGCCACCAATTCCTTCATGAACCGTAAAAGGCTTATCCTCATCCTTAGAGTTATGTGGAAGAAGGAAGTTAATAAATTCATCAACGTGTTTTAATGATCTAGAATTTAGTGCATGACATAATATTTCAATTTTATCTCTATTCAACTTATGGCCTATGAAAGCTGTGAAATCTGCCCCCATTTTATTCCGCTCCCTTAAATCAATTTCAAAAACCTCCTGTATAAGAAGGTACTGCTCCTAACAAACTCATTTTAACACATACTGGAACTAACCTGCCCGTTAGTTGAACATGAATTTAGATATGGCCCATCATTAATCAGTCTTAAATCCACTTATAAAGGGTCTGCTGCCCATAGAATTCCAATATGTATATTGTCCATTGCAACTATTCCCGTATCAAACGTATGCCACTGTGAGTTATTTATCGTTGTCCAAGAGTAGAGCTTAAAGTAACCAGATTTCGAATCAAACTTTGCGTTTGTATAGAATGAGGCTTCTTTCTGAAATTGATCTAAAAAATATTCACTTAATTCATTTGCCATCGGTTTTGTCTTCAAATCAATATCATAAGTCATGTTTTTCGAAAGAACATAAACTATAATTTTTTTAGCATAATCTTTGTCAACTATTCTCCAGTTACCCTCTATCTTATCTGCATTATGGCCCATTCGCTTCAAAAATGCCTCCAATATACTTCCTTTCTCAATATTATTTTTTAATTCTATACCGTATGTAACTTTACCTGAATTCCTCTTTGATAATAAACTCTCGAACTCTTCATCATTTTTTAACATTTCTACTCGTTACCTCCTTCTTTGGAACCTCTAGTTAAAAGACCTTCTATGAGAGGTTTGAAACTCCTCCTTCAAATAACCTGTCCGTTACTAATCCATCAACTATTCCCCTCTAACAATACCTTTAATATAGTTCTTCGCTTCGGCTAGTATGAATACATCTAAATCTTCTTTTGTTGTCTAATTGTACAGTTGCTTTCTCGGCAACTGGAGATAATTTTTTCGTCAAAAAAGTTGCCTTTATATTTATCGAAGTCAATAGAAAGTCCTTCTTTAAAATCGGTGGCTGTGATGTCCTTAATTTCTTCTTTCTCCGGTGGTTCAATAAGTCTTTCTGTGTTTGTTGGTGTATTGTTGATTGGTGGGGCTTGTCTCGTTGACTTGCTAGATTCTTCTCTATTGGAAAGAGTATCAGTGTCATCTGATTTTAGGCATGCAGATAGAAGCAATGCTCTTAAGTAAGGTAGTTTTTTCTGGATTGTCACAACGATCTGGAGGGAATAACATCACGTAACCGCCTCCCCAACTGAAGGAGAGATAATAATGAAATACACCAATGTTTTATTATCAAGCGTCATTGTTTTAGGTAGCTTAAGCACGTTATCAACTGCATCAGCTTCGTTCCATACTCTTGATAAGTCAGTAGCTCCAATTGCTGCTAAATCAACTTCTGTGAACTCTTCAACATACCAGAGTATACCTAAGTTTGAAAAAACGATAGGCTCAAATAAAATTGTCTGGAAAGGTGACAACATCACGATAACCGCGAACACCTTAAAGCTAGATGCTGCTGCCGATTTTGAGCAAAACATCATTGACACCATCGTAGTTACTCATGGTAAAGAAAAGCACACCCTACAAACAGGAGATTTTGAGGTTAAATTATTGGATATAACTAGTGTTGCTGAATCTCCATCGAATGAATGGATTGCTATCCAAGTAGAAAAAAGTGCTGGCAGCAACCTCATTCTCATGAACCTTAAAACAGGAAAGTACACGATTATAAACGAACGTCTTGAAAAATCAGGTAAACAAAATGTAGAAACCATTTCATCATATAATTGGTCACCACAAGAAGACATCATTGCATTTTCTTATGGAAATACGGAGAAAAGCACGTTAGCAATATACGATACTAAGAAAGGCCGTTTTCTTTATCTCCCTCGGGCA
Organism: Paenibacillus sp. W2I17; assembly: GCF_030815985.1. NCBI lineage: Bacteria > Bacillati > Bacillota > Bacilli > Caryophanales > Paenibacillaceae > Paenibacillus > Paenibacillus sp. W2I17. Next base: position 5,849,961 of record NZ_JAUSXM010000001.1, on the reverse strand, counting down.
ACCAACTATATTAGCACCTGTTTAATTTTATGGCATAAGAGCGGAAAAAATATTGATTATATTAGTGAGTATCCTTCAGATCAATGGATTCTTTTCAGATACGATACAGGAAGCAAAAAAGTTAAGCCTGTAAAAAGAATCACAAAAAAGGAATTTCAGCAGTGGTTTAAATTAGATAAATATCCTACGAAATATGAAAAATTTGATTGAACGTAAAATACGTTTCTTTGGTTCAACTTATATAGCAAAAAGGCGAGTCTCCATTAATCGGGGGACTCGCCTTTTTGGCTTTATTATAAATATTTAAGAAGTGCCTTTTTGCTTACTCGCCTGCATCTGCTGGGCAAATCTCATCATCTCTTCAAACTCTTCCTCAGATACGGCATCCCCATCGGTGCTTATGTCTTGTACAATCGGAATTTCGGGCTTGGCTTTGGTTCCTTTGCCGTATGTACGGGTACGGGTTCCAGCTGCACCAGCAGCCTGTTTGCCTTTGACCTTGGCCTGATCACGAATATATTGCACAGCTTTCTCATATGAGTTTACCTGCTTAAGCAACATGTTGGAGGCAATGGCCTCAACGAAGTTACGGTTAATCCGCTGCTCTCCGCCGGATACAAGTAATGCCATCAAATAATGAATCAGTACATTGATGACTTCTCCCGGCAACTTGTAGCTCAGATCAATTTTCTCAAATATATCGATGAGATTGTCCGGTACTGCGCCCGGGAAAAATGTCTGCAACAGACGTGTGTATGGCTCATTGCGCAACATCATATTGTATTGATGAATATCACACTTGGTCATAAATTGTGGAGGCACTTCGACGTAATATTCCATCTGCACTTCATGTTCAACAGGTGGTTCACCGGAGTCTTCTTTCCGCTCTGGCTCCTCCATATGCTGTCTCAGTGCCACGACCTTGGCCGCCTGTACGGTCTGTTGCTCATGACGCTTCTTCGTCTGCCTGAACTGCATGCTCGCCTTATGCTGGAGATCATCCAGAATCAGCTGGCCCTGCGGACTGAAGATATCATCTTCATCCAGCAGACGGCATACATCCTGCACACTGAGGTTAAACTTGTTTACTACATAATTTACAATGCCCAGTTGTTCATGATCGAACCGCAGCTGTTCTACATGACGGCGATTGACGGACTCCCGCGGAAAACGCAAAATAATGTCGGCATAGTTCAAACTATTTTCTTCCGCTGCATCATTCGTGCCTGTCCGTTGGGCCGTAGTTGATACTTCCGACAATGCTTGCTCCAACTCGTAATCAATTACGTGGGTATTCAATTCAAATATATCGTAAAAGGGAACGGAAATATTCTCTTTATTGGCTGCCGGATAAGGCGCGTCCCCATTTTCCACTGCCGAGAAACCGGAACGCAAGGAAAGTACGGCGAATTTGCCAATCTTGTCACGAAGCAGCAGTGTCAAATGCTGTGTCCGGAAAAACTCTGCCGGAGAGAGCGGCGGTTGCAGCTCATATTCGTAGATGTAATCATCATTTTCCGGTATATATAGCCGTGAAGTCTGAAGTAGCCCCACTGCCTCAAGCTTGGATGTCTGCTCTAACAAATATTTGCGCCCTTTCTCACTTGGCTCCAAGCCAAGTGTCATGAACAGCCTCCGTTGCTGTTCAAGCGGCGAATAACCGACCTGTTCACCGGGAAGATGCTGAAACAACAGCCGATACAAGCCAACCGCAAAAGCACCTACCATGGGCTGATATGCTCCTGTAAGCATACGGTCATCCAGGGCGCTAAGTCCAAACTCCCTGTATACGCAGTAGCGATGATGTTCAGTATAATGGTGCAGATTCTTCATGCGCATAGCCTGATCTCCTTCTCCCCAAAAGTATGTTTATCTATTCTATCATAAATGTCTGATCCTCAAATGCTCAAAAACAGGTAAAAAGATGGCCTGTTCTCGCTCCGTTTCGTCCTAGGTCGACATCATTCACGTTTTCGCCGAATTTAGCAAATTTCTAAAATAAAAATGTCGAGAGCCGCTAGAATACTATAAAAGCTGTAGCCGCAGAATACAAGGGAATATCTAAAGAGAATGTTCTCCAGATGTATATGAAGTACAAGTGTACAATAATCCTTATAATATAAATGAATAGCAAAAAAGCCTTCCCTTTGTACTCGTAAGCGTTTACGACAAAGACAAGACTTTCACGCGATTACAGGGGCATGTGTTACCTCTTTCCCAACAATCTAAAACATTCTGTACCCACCCAAACGCAACTTCTGGATCGTCCAGCCACTGATTATCGCACCAGCCAGTCCAGCGATGCCCGTCATATAGTCTACAAGCTGGAAAGAACCCAGATGTGACATCAGAGATGACGACTGATCCCATAGAGAGTACACAACAATAGGCAGAATTACAATAATGAACAGATAGGAAGGAAACCAGGTTGTCTTCATCAGCATGTTCAGAATGAAACCGATACCAAACATCATAACGAAAAATAATACCATCAATACCAACACAGGTATAAATTGCATCGGGCGACATTCACCTCTTCTTTCACACATTCAGGTTTCACTTCTGGATAGTAGTTAGTGTACCGCAAAAAATGTGGCGAAGCAACGAACTTTCTGGACAAATTTCCCTATATTTATACTCTGTTCATTTGCCCTTCTGCTTCATGTTGGGATACAATGTAAACGATAAAGCAATCACCCGTCCCTTATAGGGATTTGGAAATATACCTTGCAGGAGGAACACAACCAATGAACGAAGCCGCATCAACACTGGAGGGCTGGTATGCCCTGCATGATTTTCGCTCGATTAACTGGGCCGCCTGGAAAGCAGCAGATGATGAAGAACGCGCTGTAGCACTGGACGAGCTTCAGGAATTCTGGAAAGAATGGAAAGAAGTCGAGGATTCATCCAAAGGAAGTACCGTTGTATATACGGTTGTAGGTCAAAAAGCAGACCTCGTCATGATGCACCTGCGTGAAACGCTGGAAGATCTGAAGGCTGTTGAGAACGCGTTTAACAAAACGATGTTTGCCCAATACACAACTAAGTCGTATTCCTATGTCAGTGTAGTGGAACTGAGCAACTATCTTGGCAAAGAAGGCGAAGACCCGATGCAGAATCCGGAGATTATCGCCCGTCTGAAACCTGTTCTGCCACAACGACAATACATCTGCTTCTATCCGATGAACAAAAAACGTGAGCTGAATGACAACTGGTACATGCTGTCCATGGACGAGCGTCGTACCATGATGCGCAGTCACGGCATGATTGGTCGTAGCTACGCAGGTAAAGTGAAACAGATCATTACCGGCTCTGTCGGTTTCGACGATTGGGAATGGGGCGTTACGCTATTTGCGGATGACGCACTTCAGTTCAAGAAACTTGTCTATGAGATGCGTTTCGATGAAGTTAGCGCCCGTTATGGCGAATTCGGTTCGTTCTATGTGGGAAGTCTGTTGAACGAAGGAACACTGGAAGACATGCTTAAGCTGTAAACATAATGCAAAGCACAATAAAGCACCGCGACATCTCCTGTAAAGGATACTGTCTGCGGTGCTTTTTCTCATTCATGTACGTGTGGACAACCAAGTCGGATGATGATCCATTTTGCAGTTGTTCACTCTATTTATTAACCTCGGTTATCCTTAATCCTCGTCCTCCTCATCTACCGCTTTCAGCGATTCGAGGAACTCGGCTGTGGCCCGGTCACGGTCACGACCCTTCTCTTTAAGCCGCTCAATCGCAGGCATAATGAGAATATCTACTTCTTTCTGCACGATATAGGCCAGATCATACTGATCCTGTTCCTCGAGATAACCACCGACCTGCATCAGGGCGTTGTATCGATCCAGCTCTTCACGTGTTAATTGTCCCCGGACCTGAACACTGCAATGTCTCATCCAAAAAACCGCCCTTTCTTCAGGACTAGCGGAATACCACCAATGATGAACAAATAACGCAGATCAACCAGCTTCTTCAACTGAGCCGCTTTCCAGCCTTTGTATTTCTTGCCGCCTACAACAGCAATGGCTTCCCCTTTACCCAATGAAGCAACCGTGCCTTTGCTCGTAAATACAAAAGGTTGTGGCTGTTTCTTGCGAATGGATGCCACGACGTTCTTGGCGCAGTTCACACCCTGCTGCATCGCAATCTGGGCTGTTGGCGGATAAGGCCGTCCTTCCGCGTTGAACACAAGTGAATTATCACCAATGACATAGACATGCTCATGTCCAGGGGCACGCAGATAATCATCTACCTTCACACGTCCTCGCATCACTTCAAGACCTGCCTGTTCCAGCAGTGAGTTACCGCGAATGCCGCCGGTCCATACGACTGTGGCTGCATCGAGCTTTTCACCCTCACCCACAATTACCCCGTCCGGGAGACATTGCTTGATTGGAACACCAATTTTGAAAGTAACGCCCTTCTTTTTGAGCACATTCATCGCATGTTCTACCAGTTCCGGATCAAATCCAGGCAAGGCCGAAGGCGCTGCCTCTACATTGTAGATATGCACATGTTTCGGATTCACATCGAACTCCTTGCACAGCTGTGGAATACGATCTGCAAGTTCAGCTACGAATTCAACACCACTGAAACCCGCTCCACCTACGACAAACCGAATACGATTTCGTTTGTTATCGTTTTTGTACATCGCAAATTGATATTCGATGTGTTCTCGAATCAGTCTGACCGAGTTAATGCTGCGGATTGTCATGGCGTGATCGAGCATCCCTGGAATACCGAAGGTCTCAGGCTCACCGCCTAGTCCAATAATCAGATAATCATAGGATAACGTGCCGTCCTCCAGAATAATCTTCCGATCCTGCAGACGAATCTCCTTCACGGAAGACTTGACCAGATCAATCTTGAACTCATCAATCAGCTTGGAAATAGGGACTCTTGCATGCTCAATGGTATCCGTGCCGGCTGCCGGCATATGTAGATGTGTAGTAATATAATGATAATCATGCCGGTTCACCAATGTGACGTCGGCCTCGTTATAGTTCAATTCCTTCTGCAGCCGCTGGGCTGTCAGAATCCCGCCATAGCCCGCGCCGAGGATGACGATTTTGGGAATACTGCTCATGTCTATACCCCTTCCGGTTTCACTTGCATCAGCCCGATCTTGGGTGAGATGCAAAATGCACATACTTACAAATATTGATGAGGTCTTGCCCATTATGACGACAAATGTTAACTTCGCGAATTTATTTAAACGTTTGCCTCAATTTCATAACTCACTAAAAATGGATTTTATGAAACTAGATATCGACATATTGAACTGTTTTGATCTATATCTAGACTTGATTGAAGCAACTAAAGGGTTTATGAAATTGATACGTTTGCACGCAAGTTATCGTTTCAAGTTGTGAAATTAACCACAAGATTCTACAAAACACGGGATCTGTCTTCATATTACATATTGGCTCTAAATTAGACAAAAAAACACATAGTACAGGTCAAGGATATCTGTATTTCTAGTAAAGATCAAGGTTTTTTTTGTTATTTTTCATAACCTTTCATTTCCAATTTCATCCTATTCTCATCTGATCTTCATCAATTGTTCCCAGTTTCGTGACGCCGCTAACTTTGCAACCCTGAATACACCGTTTATAATAGGAAAGACAGTTCAGCACCCATGCTGGTTACGATACGTAGCCTGCACATTCTTTCTGTTAACTACCTATTAAAATATGAAAGGTGTTGTTGATTCTTGACTGCACAAAATTCCAGTCATGATATGACTGATTTACTTATTATCGGTGGAGGCCCTGCGGGTCTGTTCGCCGCGTTTTATGGTGGGATGCGTCAGGCATCCGTTACACTGGTTGAAAGTATGCCACAGCTTGGCGGACAGCTTGCCGCTCTTTACCCGGAGAAATACATCTATGATGTAGCCGGATTCCCGAAAGTAACGGCTCAGGAACTGGTGAATAACCTGGTTGAGCAAATGAGTCATTTTAACCCGAACATCCGCCTTGAAGAAAAGGTTGTATCGGTGGAGAAAAAGGATGAACAACATTTCATTGTGAAGACGGATGAGAATGAATATCATGCCAAAGCCGTCATTATTACAGCTGGTGTAGGTGCATTCGAACCACGTCGCCTGGAGCTTGAAGGTGCTGCCAAGTTCGAGAAGAGCAACCTGCACTACTTCATCAGTGATCTGAATGCTTTCGCTGGCAAAAAAGTACTGATCAGTGGCGGGGGTGACTCCGCGGTAGACTGGGCACTCATGCTGGAGCCTATTGCTGAGCAAGTGACGCTGATCCATCGCCGGGACAAGTTCCGTGCGCATGAGCACAGTGTCGAAAACCTGATGAATTCCAAGGTGAATGTTGTTACACCGACCGAAATCACGGAACTTCATGGGGATGACACGATTACCAAAGTAACCCTTTCCCATGTGAAAACCAAAGAAACACAGGAAATCGAAGTAGATGACGTGATCGTTAACTTCGGATTTGTCTCTTCTCTCGGGCCGATTGCCGAGTGGGGTATCGAAATTGACAGCAACTCCATCGTTGTTGATTCCCGCATGGAAACATCCATTCCAGGAATCTTCGCTGCCGGAGATATCACAACATATCCGGGTAAACTGAAGCTGATTGCTGTCGGATTCGGCGAAGCTCCAACAGCCGTCAACAATGCGAAGGTATACTTCGATCCGGATGCCAAGTTGTCCCCAGGACACAGCAGTAACATGAAACGCTAGTTTTGCTGAAATAACATATATTGATACAAAAAAGGGTATCTTACTCCTGAGTGAATCCATATCAGGAGGGATACCCTTGTCTTATATATGCCCGCTGTGTAACGGTCTGGTTGTACCGGAGCAGGCTTGCCCCCACTGCCTTCAGGGACTGTTAGAATGCGGCAAATTGGATGATTACACCGGACCATACAGCCCCTACGTATCCCACCCTTCCTCTGACACGGCAGACGAAGCCGAAAACGTTTGCAATCATGTGATGTACTGTCACCATTGTCAGACGAGCACGCCATGGCCTGTCTCACTATGGGACTTGTCCGGAAACCTGTAACATTGCCTGCAATGAGGATCTCTAGTGAAGAATGGCAGATACGTCGGTACCCAGTTTGCGCTTATGGATTTCTGCCAACAGCAGTGCGATGAAATCTCGTTCGAGATTCAACTCAATCGCTTTATGGTAGGAATCCAACAACATCTCATCGGATAACATAGCCATTTCCCGCCACAACCTTTCCTTTTTTTTCCTCAAAACTATCATATCAGAGATTCATATAGAGAACAAGCGTTCTTGTTATCCACAACGATATGTGGAAATCCTGTGCATAGTTTGTTGATAAATGGAAAAAATGTAGAGTAATCAACGTGTATAGTGTGGACAATATTTATGCACAGGAAGTTTGTACTACTGTCAGAACGTTTATCAGCGTATTTTTTTTGGAATAAATTCATAGTTTCAAGACTTGTTGCGAGTAAATTACCCCGTAATGTAAAATTTCAAACGGTTTTCATACCGTTTTCTTTTATATATTATCGGTTTTTCTTGAATTTTCTTGAGTTTTCCCATTCATTTTCTATTGGGGTCTGGTATTCACTTCCAGAATCCAGATCTTGCCTGAATAATCCAGTCCATAATCAAATCCAAGCTGACCTACACCAGGGAACTGACTTTCCATAATGTACGTACATGTCAGTGTAAGGGAACGCATCTCCCGGCGTTTGTGCCGACCGGATATATGTGGCAGGGATAAACCAAGAGCTCGCCTTCCTGATAACATGGTGCCACCCTTGCTCAGATTCGTCACACAGAGTCCGGGACGAGCGAGTCGTCCTACTAATGAACGGAATACCCAGCCTCGTTGGGTTTTGACAACTTTGACTCTGTAATCAACAGGTCTCCCTTGAATTGTTGCCAGATGAATGCCTTGCTGGATCAAGTACTTGCGTCTAGCCTTTACACGCACCAGAGAGCGATACATCTGGCTGAAACTGGCGAAAGAACGGGTCGTTTTCATATGGGTGTATCGATAAGCCCCACCGCTGGCCGATACCCGGATAACACCGTAACCTCCGCCTCCTACAATAGGTTTGACATACACCATTCCATAACGACTGAGCATTTGCAGCAGATTACCCGAGTTGAATGCCTTGGTCTGTGGGATATGGACAGCAGCTACCGGGTATTTCATCAGAGCCGCTGTCTTCCGCCATTTGCTTGCAAGTTGTCTCGACATGGGTTGATCTCCTTCCTTGAAACAATAGTCCTTCCTTATACATACTCAACAGAAGCCTTGCTTTCTTGGATGTCTGTCCACGGCAAAGGCCCCTTTTCCATGTAACCTGTCCTAGGGGTGATGGCGGAAACGGGAACAAGCGCCCGGTTTACTTTTCAAACAAGTCAATCTGTCGTATGCTACTAAGGAATGGCTTGGAAGGGCTTAAATATGAGGATCTAAGGAGCGTTCAGAACAAATGGAAGCATTTTTCAAATCACTTTATGGCGTAGCCTATTTTGCAATGTCGATCGTTCTGGTAGCTGTTACGGTACTTCTCTTTGTCACAGGTATTCGACTGTTTATGCAAAAGCGTAATCGCGGCTTTGCCGTGAGTTGTCTTATATTTGCCTGTTTCATCGTCTTTATCATTGTTGTTATGCTAACTACGCCCTTCTCTGCCACACCGCCGGGTTCACCGGAAGCCATGGCTGCCCTTCTTCACTTCGGGTAGTTGAACCTCTGTAGAAGGAGATGCTTATGACACGTACTAATGAAACCTTAGGAATTATTGATATCGGCTCGAACTCCATTCGTCTGGTTATTTATGAACTGGATCAGGACGCAGCCTATCGCATCATTCATGAAGACAAATACGCCGCTCGTCTGAGCAGCGTTGTTGAGTCCGATGGAACCATTCTGCGCCATTCTCTGGATAAAGCCATCACCATCTTGCGTCAATTCAAAGCGACCTGTGAAGCGTATCAGACCAAACTGATTCGAGCAGCAGCTACGGCAGCTATTCGTAATGCAGGCAATGTCCTGGAGATTATTGAATGGCTGGAGACAGAGACGGGGCTTACCATTGAATGTGTATCGGGAGATCGGGAGGCCTATTATGGGTTCCTTGGTGTCACTCAATCCATTGATCTGGCAGACGGTTACGTCGTGGATATTGGAGGCGGCAGCACAGAGATCACGGTCTTTCGGGATCGGAAAAGGTTACATAGCATCTCCCTCCCTATTGGTGCTGTGAATTCACATGCCCGTTACGGGGGCGAAGATCAGTGGACCGAGGAAAATGCAAATGCATTATGCAATGAAGTCATTGAGGCTCTCCATGGACAGGATTGGATTCGTGAGCATCCCGGTCTGCCACTCATCGGACTTGGTGGCACAATGCGTACACTCGCCAAAGTGGAACAGAAGCGTACCCAGTATTCTTTGCCTGTCAGCCATCATTATGAGATCAGTGAGGAAGCGATGGAGAACATCGCTCGCTCCTTGCCTCATCTCACCTCGGCACAGCGCAAAAAGGTACCTGGGCTCGCCAAAGATCGCGCAGACATCATTGTGCCCGGCGTACTGATCCTGCGAACCGTCTTCCAGTTAATACAGGGAGATCGTTATGTGGTTAGTGGTGCGGGTCTACGAGACGGGTTATTGCGAGATTACATGGCTGGAGGTCAGCCGGTCGTTCCGGACGCGCTGAAGGACAGTATCCGCAACTTTATCCATTTTGGACCGCCTATTCCAGAGAAACGTCTGCAACGGATTCATCAGGATACGGTTACCCTGTATACGGCATTACAAGGTGCCCCTCCTGATCAAGCAGATGCCCGAATTCTGTATGCATCCTCCATGCTGCACATGGCAGGTAAACAGATTAACTATTTCCGTTATACACAGCACTCGGCCTATTGGATCATGAATGCAAGTATCTATGGACTTTCTCATCGGGAGACCATTCTAAGTGCCAGTGCAGCTGATTATCATCCCAAAAAAAGAACGCCCCAGCTGCTGAATAAGCACCGGGACATTCTGAAAAACTCGGATGAGCGGCATGCTCATCGTATTGGCTCTCTGCTGCGCGTAGCGGAAGCCATCAATCGATCCGAAAGCATCGCTGCGATTGAAGCAACAAAAGAAAACGACTCGCTGCAGGTGCAATTCACCTGTACAGCTGAGCCGTTACTGGAACTTGATGGCCTGGAAGAGGCCGTCAAGGATCTGAAGGAAGCCTGGGGAGTTACGTTAACGCACTCCATTCAGCAGGCTTCCAAGGGATAATACCCATGGCCTCCGTCTGACTTCTCAGCGGGGGCTTTTCATTTTCTACAAATACATAATTGCCACCAGGCATAAGTTGTCTCGCTTTGACATTATCCATAAGGGATAGATTAAGGATATCCACTAGCATCTTTTTCAGCTCTGGATCAAATACGGGACACATCAGTTCAATTCTTCGATTCAAGTTACGTGTCATCCAGTCTGCACTGGAGATGAATACATCCGGGTTGCCGCTATTTTCAAAATAAAACAACCGTGAATGCTCCAGAAAAACGATCCACAATGCTAATGACCCGAATATTCTCACTGAGCCCCTCTACCCCCGGACGTAGACAACATACACCACGCACAATCAGATCGATCTGCACGCCGGCTTGAGAAGCCTCGTACAATTCATCAATCATTTCCTGATGGGATAAGGAGTTGATCTTGGCAATGATTCTGGAAGGTTTGCCTTTCAGCGCATGCTCTGTTTCTCTACGAATCAGTGCAAACAGCTCATCCTTCATCCCATCTGGAGCTACGCGGAACGCCTGCAATGCCTTCGGACCGGAGTATCCGGTAATCTCATTGAACAATTCGGATGCATCTTCCCCAATAATCGGATTAGAGGTGAACAGTCCCACGTCCGTATACACTTTGGCTGTACTCTCATTATAGTTACCGGTTCCTACATGAACATAACGTCTCAAGCCCTGCTGTTCCCTGCGTACAACAAGAATGATTTTGGCATGGGTCTTGAGTCCAACCAGTCCATAAACCACGTGACAACCGGCTTTCTCCAGCTTACGGGCCCAAGCAATGTTGCGCTCTTCATCAAACCGGGCTTTCAGTTCCACCACCACCGTGACCTGCTTACCACTCTCAGCGGCAAGTGCAAGTGCCGGAATAAGGCGTGAATCGCCATTGACCCGATATAATGTCATCTTGATGGCCAGAACTCTTGGATCTTCCGAAGCCTCCAATATAAAATCAGTGACTGGTTCAAACGATTCGTACGGATGATGCACCAGTACATCACGTTTGCGCAGCAGCTCAAAATGACTTTCTCTTGGCAGAAACTCAAGTGGGTAGACTGGCTTCACCGGACTGTATTTCAGATGTGAGAAACTTTCCAGACTGTCCACGAATCCCGCCAGAAAACTCAGATCGAGTGGTCCATCAATTTCATATACCGGGTCCTGAATATCAAATTCATCCTGCAATTCCAATAAGGCATCCGGACGAAAATCCTTGCAGACTTCCAGTCGTACAGGAGCCCCGCGGCGTCTGCGGCGCAATTCTTTTTCAATAGCCTCAAGCAGATCTTCCGCTTCTTCTTCATTAATGAACAGATCCGCATTACGGGTCACTCGGAATTCCTGTGCAGCAAGCGAGATATATCCGCTGAAGAGCGTATGGATATGATGTTTGATAAGATCTTCAATCAGTATGAATGTTTTCTTTTTACTATTCGCCCGAATGGGAGCCTGAACTACCCGCGGCAGATTGGAAGGTACCTGAACAATAGCCATAAACGGCTCTCCCTCTTGCTCCCCTTCCTTCTGTAACATCACGGACAGATAGACAGACTTGTTGTGTACCAGTGGGAACGGACGACTCTGGTCAATCGCCATCGGTGTGAGTACAGGAAAAATAATTTCATGAAAGTACTGGTCCATTGCGCGCTGCTGTGTCACATTAAGATCTGTATATTCCTGAATGTTCACGCCTTTCTTGGCGAGTAGACGGATGAGTTCACGATACGTTTTATACTGTTCGGCGACCATGGTACCGGTTCGTTTGATCAATCTGCGGTACAATCCCGAAGGCGTGTATCCTGTAAAATCTTTTTGCGTGAATCCGGCCTTGATCTTCTCTTTTGTCTCCGCCACCCTTACACTGACGAACTCGTCCAGATTACTAGCGACAATGCCGAGAAATCTCATGCGTTCCAGCAGAGGCGTTGTTGGATCCTGGGCCTCCTGAAGTACGCGCCGATTAAATTCAACCCAACTCAAATCACGATTAACGTAGTTGCCTGTTTTGACGTCTCTATGCATGTATGGCCTCCGAATGTGTTGCATATCTATTCTTGGTTAGAAGTTCTCATATAATTGTACTATTCGTAATCAACATCAAGCGTCAGCGCAGTGTAAACGCTACGTAAAATTTATGTAAATGATACCTCATGGCCGCAACTTTTTCCATCCCTTTACAAAGGTCAATAGACAGAGTAAAGTGAAGTACAGTGTGATTTGGTCCGGTTGCTTGTTCTCATTCCAAATATAGTTGATTAAAGGAGTATATAATGAAATCCAACAAACCTAGAACGTTACAAAAAAATATAGAGTTTTTCACGGCTGCACTATCCCAATGTATGGTAAGCGCATGGCAGGAAGACCCGGCTGGCGTCTATTGCGAGGTCGGTTGTGGCATTGTGGAGCGGATCAGTGAAGACAGTGTGCGCATCCGAAACAATGACGGAACCAAGAGCCATTATGCACGAGATATCACGATGTTCCAGACTGAAAAATAATTTTGCTTAAATACGTAAAAAAGACTAGCTTTCCGAAACAAGGTGTTGTATACTCTTGCCACAAGGAAAGGAGGTGCGTCAACATTTCTAATGTCATGTTGAACGTGTCCCTTACCCGATCCACTAGCTCAAATTAAAAGAGTCTGGTGGAGGCGCGGGATACGGATCAATGTTTCAAAAAGCGCCACGGGTAGAAAAGCCGTCTTCGGACGGCTTTTTGTTTTCCCTTTTTCTGTAGAGAGGTTGAGAAAACACCCAAAATATTGGAAATGGACCCTTTAGTAGAGTAAACCAGGATGGCTATAATTAGGATGCAACTCAACCTAAATCCGAGGAGGCATCTTGTAATGTTCAAAAATGTAAGGGGTTTCAAGACATCCATCATGTTGGCTTTTGTTTTGTTATTCACCTCCATCATGTTGCCCGCAGGTCAGCATGCCAGCGCAGCACCAAGTTTCGCCAAAGGAGCCGACATCAGTTGGGTTCCCGGAATGGAAGCCCAAGGCTACAAATGGAAAGATAAAAACGGCGTACAGCGCGACATCATTGATATTTTGAAAAAAGACTATCAAATCAATTCCGTTCGCATTCGGGTATTTGTTAATCCTTCGAATGATTATGGGAACGGTTACATGAATAAGGATCGTGCGGCTGCACTCGCCCAACGTGCCAAGAATGCTGGCATGAGTGTAATGCTCACTCTGCACTATAGCGATTCTTGGGCAGACCCTGGTCAACAGACCAAACCTGCTGCCTGGAAAAACTATACGTTCCAACAGCTCATGGATGCGGTATGGAACCACACTCGTGAAGTTATGACGGCGATGCAAAGCAAAGGCGTTACCCCAGACTGGGTACAGATCGGGAATGAAACAAGCAACGGCATGTTATGGGAAGATGGCAAAGCATCTACCAACATGAAAAACTATGCGTGGTTGGTGAACACAGGCCATAACGCAGTGAAATCCCTGAGCAGCGGAACCAAAACCATTGTGCACCTGGCAGGTGGAGATGATAACGCCCTCTATGTATGGAATATTGGAGGCCTGATTAATAACGGAGCTAACTTTGATATGATTGCCATGTCCCTCTATCCTTCAGCTTCCGGCTGGAACACCGCTGTGACAAATACGGTAAACAACGCCAAGGATATGATCAACCGTTATGGCAAAGAGATCATTATCTCCGAAATTGGCATGGACAATAACCAGGCTGCAGCTGGCAAAAGTTTTGTTGCCGCGATGAAAAACCAAATTCGTAATCTGCCAAATGGCAAAGGTAAAGGTGTATTCTACTGGGAGCCTCAGGCTACACCAGGTTATAACGGCGGCTACGGCAAAGGCGCATGGCAGTCCAATATGATGCCGACTGCTGTCATGGAAGGATTTATTGACTAGGTACGGTGGGTAGAAGTTTAGGTTTGGAGCAATGGTGGCGTTCCGGGGGCGGATCGTTCTTATGATCGCTGTTATCCCCAGATTTTATGAATTCCCTTATAAGGGGAAAATCCGGGGATAAAGGCGAACGCTCCGCTTCTTCAGAATCGATTCCGCCCCCTCCACTACGTTGCTGGTCAATGAGACACTTCTAAAACCGTGTGTAGTCAAATGAAATTAAGTAGTAAGGTAAAACAAGGGCTGAAGGCGCTATTCCTGTGGGAGTGGCGCCTTTTTGTGATGAAGTGCGTTAAGGGTGCAGCGTGGTGGGCGTTCCGGGGGCGGATCGTTCTTATGATCGCTGTTATCCCCAGATTTTTATGAATTCCCCTTATAGGGGGAAAATCCGGGGATAAAGGCGACCACTTCGCTTCTTCAGAATCGATTCCGCCCCCTCCACTATGTTGCTGCTCAATGAGGCACTTCTAAAACTTGGCGCGATCAATCGAGGAGGGGTACACCACTCGGGCTGGAGACTGGTGTTCTTTTGGCTTACATATGAATATAATAAGTTTATTGAGATAACACATAGGATCAACTTTTTATAGGAGCGGGGGAGTATGGATGAGTTTTTTAAAAGGGCTCGGTCAGTTAGCTGGTGAAGTTACCGGAAAAGTGTTGGGCGGTAGCGTAAGGGTTGTTGGTGAAATTGCGGGAAGCCCCTTTATCAAAGAAATCGGAAACGGCGTAGAGAAAGCTACGATTAATACAGGCAAAACCGTTGGTCAACTGGCTAGCGGAACATATGATCTTGCCAGTGGTGCAATTCGAAAAGATGATACCTCCATAGACGCGGGGCTTGCCGATATTGGAGGTGCTGTAACCAATACTGCAAAAGGTGTAGCGATATCAGCCAAGTATGTATATAACAGCGGTAAAGATGTTGTTGTGGGCATGAAAGAGGAAGATAAGGACAGAGTGAAGCTTGGTGCCAAGAATCTTTTAGCTGCTGCTGCGGTAACAACACTCGCTGTCGGTGTCATTGATGCAGTTGATGGGGCTGAAGGTGTAGATACGTAGGATTTGGTTAGATCACCAATAACACAACAACTGAAGAAATACAGCCTAGCAGGGCAACCAAAATATGGAGAAAACTAAATGAGATTTTTTCAAGAAAAATCCGTTGTTTCTTCTGAATAAAACATGAGTAGATGAACACTGTTATCACAACGGGCAGATATAAATGAAGATCCGGACCATCCGTGCTCGGTAATAGTTTATTAATAAATCCACCTATCGTCTCGTTGACCATCATGAACCCATATATACTACCTATTATTGCTGAAACTGCAAACTGAAATAGTATCTGAACTACAGCATTCTTTACAAAGAATAGATCATGTTTGCGGTAACGGTTATTAACCATCATATATCTGTTGCCTCCTCGTTTTTCTATTACTCTGTTTGGTTACTATTTTTGATTACTACTCCTGTATTTTACCATAACGTTGATCAGCCTTCCTTTTTAGTTTTTATCGACCTATCGCTCCCCCACAAACAAAAAATTGCCCTCTCCACCTCATTGGCGGGAAGGGCAATTATGGCGATACCAGATACATCCGTTCAGCTTACCTTAGCGAGTCTCGTAGCACGTATCGATGCGGCAGCGTATACGATGAGCGCTGTCCAGATGAGTGCGAAACCAACAAGCAGAACTGGCGAGACCGTTTCCTTGAACACAAACACACTCAGGATCAGCATGATTGTCGGCCCAATATACTGTACAAAGCCGAGTGTGGACAACGACATTCGAGCAGCCGCCCGTGCAAAGAACAGCAGTGGCAGCGCCGTCACCACACCGGAAAGCAACAGTTCGAAGAACATCGGCGCAGGCAGCGTCCATGCCGTTGCTTTTCCTACAACGGCCAAGTAGATCCAGTAGCCGAGTGCGACGGGCAGAACTACAGCTGTCTCCGAAAATAAGCCCACTGAAGCGTCTTGCTTGATCTTCTTCTTCGCCAGACCGTACAGGCCAAACGACACGGCCAATGAGATCGCAACCCATGGGAAACGTCCGTAGTCGATAGCGATGATAAGCACCGCGACACCAGCGATGGCAATCGCGAGCCATTGTCCACGGTTTGGCTTTTCATGAAGGAAGACAACCGCCAGCAGCACATTCAGTAACGGGTTCAAATAATAGCCCAGACTTGTCTCAACAACATGACCGTTGTTAACCGCCCAGATGAAGATAAGCCAGTTAATAGCAATTAGCAGCCCACTCGCGGTAAGGGACAGCAGGGTCGAACGACTGGTCAGAATGCGCTTCATGTCACTCCAACGACGTTGGACGGCAACGAAAATCCCCATAAAGACAAATGACCAGACAACCCGGTGCGATAAAATCTCACCTGCCGGTACATTTTCAAACAACTTCCAATACAGCGGGAGAACTCCCCACATGATATACGCAATGATCGCGTTGATTAATCCACTATTCATAACTGTATCCCCTCTTATTGCTCTGATATCTCAACGGATTATACGCCTCGATCCTCATTTAAGTAAAGGGGGTAATAGGTCATACAGGAATCCATGCCTAGTTCAAATGACTTTTTGTTTGAGCAAAAGCTTCACGTTTAGCGCTACCAAATTATGCTTTGCGCTTTTTCTTTCTTACTCTCATGAAGAAGATAAAGATCGCCGAAAATACGACTACACCTACGATAAACAAATCCATATCTTGCTCAAACATAAACCACATTTTGTGTTCTACGTTCACTTGTTGTTTTGGTGGATATCCTTCCCCGAATAGTTCAGTTGCTTGATTAAGATTATTCATTTCGATAGTCAAACTGCACGGACTACTACTTAATTCGCCATCCACTTCGCTAAAGTATATTAAGTATTTGTTACCTTCCTTGAAATCAAATCCCCATGTGAAGTTAGTTGCAATAATTAGTTGAGAGTCAACTTCAGTATTCCAACTCCTCTCAACTTCCACTAAAATATATCTAATTTTCTCTTTTGTCCCCGTAAACCCCTCTTGCTTCAAGTCGACCTTTACTTGCTTTACTTCACCATAAACAGCTCCATCATATATTTCTAACTGTTCTTGGGGCCCTCCCGATTCAGCACATGACAAAGCGTTAGCATTTTGTGCATTTGAGATAAAGAACACGGTAGATATAAAAAATATTAACGTGATTATACGAAGCTTCAGTTTTTCCACCTTCTTCTCATAACGTTATTTCGTACATCTTTATTGACCTGTTTAACAGGAAAAATGTTGCATTTCCCCTGGCCATTAGGTGAATGAACAAAGAAGCAACCAATCGGACATAGTTGGTTGCTCCATTTGTCTTTATTAAGTTATCATTCAAGACTAATCTAAAGAAATAAAACTAAGATATTTTTCTTACAGCAAACCATAGCTCAACAAAATTCAGTCCATCTTTAACTCCAGTAATTTCAAATTCCATTCCGTCGACCTGTTCATATCCTGTAGTAGGAAGCCATTCAGAAAAGAATCGTCTATATAAGGTTTCAATGGTTGCATCGAATTTATCCCATGTAAAGGGATCAGAGGAAAAGATCGCCCACGTGTGTGCTGGTATCGTTATACTTGTGTAACCATCGGGTTTACTTGTTTCACCTTTAAATGCACACAACATGTATGGGAAAGTATCCTCCCCAGTTTTTTTGTAGCTACACACAGCATGCACTTTATGATAATTCGAATTCAAAGCGTTTGGTAGATCACCGGCATTTGCAGCAAGTCTTTCAACCTCGCCATTTTCGTGGCTTTGCTTCCATAATTCTGCGGGGGTCTCTACTCCGTTTAATTGAAACACTTTCTCTATTCCAAATATTTCAAAGCTTTCTTTTGTTTCGATACGATAGTTCATAGGCTCTTCCCCTTTAATTGAAATAAGGAAGGAAAGCCGAGGATAGGCTTTGAGGGCAGTCCCTTCTTCCCGAGCCATCGCTGGATTAACACCATGCAATGATTGAAAAGCTCTTGCGAATGATACCGGTGATTCATACCCATACTTTATGGCAATATCAACAACTCTCCTATCACTATTCTGCAATTCAATTGCAGCGAGAGTCAGCCGTCTTCTTCGTATATATTCCGCAAGCGAAACATTGGTAATGAACGAGAACATTCTCTGAAACTGATGTGAAGAACAATAAGCACATTGAGCAATTTCCTTCAATTCGATCTCCCCGACTAAGTTCATTTCAATATAATCCAATGCCCGATTCATCCTCATGAGCCAATCCATCTCATCCCTCCTCTCAACCAAAGTATAGTTTCGTTAGGTTTTCGTATCGCAACTATTTGTGCGCAATTAAGTTTCGTATCCGTCGGAAAGATATATGTTGAACATTTTGTAATGAAGTATTTCATATTACTGCGTCATATCCTTTAGCAAACTAAATAAATCATAAAATCAAAAAGCAGCCGACCCTTTTGATCAACTGCCGAATGGTGTTCATTTCAGTAACGTTTCACTTTCCTCCAACACGAAACACACCAATTACGGTTTCACCATCTTTGTCATACAGTGGAATATCACGACCTTCTGGTGATCTGCTGTTCTGTATTGCAATAGCTTCTTCAGGTGTTTTGGGTTGCTCGCCATCCATGTCTTTTTTCAGCAGATATCCGTCTGTACCATCCACACCAGTAGCCAAGATTAAATCAGGTTCCGTTTCTGGAGAAGTCGCATATGCGGCAGAACCATATGTCTGTCCATTCTTATTTTTCGGATAAAGAGAAGTGATGTGAAATTGATTCATCGTATTTTTAACGTTTGTATATTGGGATAACCCTGAACCACTCGATACACTAATCATAAAAACCACAAAGATCAATAATATAACTCCTTTAGAATACATCTTCAGAACTGTTCACTCCCTTGTACTTATGAACTCGCAGAAATTCCAATGAAGAGATGATGGTTTTCACACAATCACATTTCCTTCCCATCTTTAGAATAATATAACATAGATTCAAAGGAGTAGTTGGAAAGTTGAACGATACTCATCTAACATATCTAACGTTATTGCAGAACTTCCCTCTTCGATAACATAAAAAAACGGACACCGATCTGTGGAGATCAGCGTCCGTTTGTATGTTCCATATTATCATTTAAAAGTGTTACTTCACTTCGCCAACAACGGTAAAGCGCTCGTTTTGGTGTTGTGGGTTCTCAATCTCATCAACCAAAGCAATCGCATAGTCTGCATAGCTGATGTAGCTGTTGCCTTCGCTATTCACGAGAATAACGTCGTTGCCTGCTTGATATTTGCCGGTGCGTACACCTTCTGGATTAAAGAATCCAGCCGGGCTCAGGAACGTCCATTGAATACCCGAAGATGCTTGCAGATCCTGCAAGTTTTGCCCTTGGTTCGTTGCAGTTGCTTTGTAAGCATCCGGGAATCCTGGGGATTCAAAGACACGCAATGTTTTGGACTCATCTGTGAACAGGCTTCCTGCTCCACCCACCACGATCAGACGAGTGTTTGGTGCATCCTTCAGGATGTTGATCAACGCTTGTCCTACTTCCACATGGAGATTTTCTTTACCAGCTGGAGCACCAAATGCATTTACAACCACATCGAATGCTTTAAGATCTTCAGCTGTAAGATCAAATACATCTTTCTCCAGCGTATTCAGGCTTTTATCTTCCAATTTGGATGCATTACGAACGATTGCCGTTACTTTATGTCCTCTGTCTGCTGCTTCTTTCAAAATTACACTTCCTGCTTTGCCTGTTGCACCAATGATTGCAATGTTCATCATGATCTCTCCTTTAAATTATCGATATTGTTTATGTTTGAACTTTATATTGTAACTATAGTTGTTACAACTAAGTTTGTCAACCATGATACTTTCAGTACACGCAAAAAAGCCCCTGATATCATGCCCGTGCTAAACGGATACAATTCAGAGGCTATCTATTAAAGGGATTGCATACTGCTTATTTTAAAACAAGATTGGGAAACCGCTGTACAACTCCGTTTCTTAACAATCCTTATCAGGCACACCCGCATCTTCCTTCGTACGGAAAGAAGATCCACAGCCACAAGTGGCTACCGCGTTCGGATTATGGATAGTGAAACCACCCGTCATACCGGACTCTTCAAAATCAATTTCGAGACCATCCAGATACTTCAGGTTTTCCTTCTCGACTACAACCTTCATGCTCTGAATATCCATATACAGGTCCTCATCGGACTCTTTATCGTCAAAGCCCATGGCGTACGAAAATCCGGTGCAACCGCCCGGTGCTACGCCAAGACGCAGGAACATACCAGGTGTTTCTTGCTGTGCAAGCATCTCTTTCAATCTGTCAGCAGCCGTTTCGCTGATGTTAATCATGCCAGGTCACTCTCCTTTTCATTAACTCTTCTTTAAATTATACTCCACCCCGTCAAGGGTCTCAAGTCATGTTTGCCTCTTTCCGCGTTCCCCCTCTACTCCTTTTTCTTCCCAGTGTATTGAACCCCCGCGACACGAGGTTTATAATGAATAGGTGGTCGCACTGAAATGTCGATATTTTGCCATGACTTATTCAGGTGACGATCATATATAGAGTTGTAATTTTTTTCACATTTCGAGACTGTCCGCAGTCCCCAATGCATATAGAGTCACAAGACTCACTTTAATGAAAAAATTAGCTTTACGTACGCAGCACACGCTGCACCGGGTAAATAAGAGTTAGTCCATATAAGAAGGCGGCAGTTGACCGCATCTTTGCTATGTAGTTCTGTATGCAGATCCTACACACAACTCAAATCCGGTTAAGAACAGGAGGAAACAGTATGTCTACATTGGTAACACCGTTCACAGACAAAAGAATGGCTGAAATCGTTGAGAAAGTGCAGAACGGCGTAAGGCTGAACGTAGAAGACGGCGTATATCTGTATGAAACAGATGATCTGCTGACTTTGGGCCAGCTGGCCAATGAGGCCAACCTGAGAAAGAATGGTAAGAAAGTATATTTCATCGAAAATATGAGTCTTTATTTTACAAACGTATGTGAAGCTCACTGCGCTTTTTGTAATTTCCGTAAAGACCAAGGTGAAGAAGGCTCCTATACATTATCCGGTCAGGAAATGATCGATTATGTGGAACAGCATATTCATCCGGGCGTACGTGAGTTCCATATCGTAGGCGGACATAACAACCATGTTCCTTTTCAATATTATGTCGATTCCCTGCGTGCTTTAAACGAGAAATATCCGGATGTTACACTGAAAGCTTACACGGCAGCCGAGATTGATTTCTTCACCCGGATTAGCGGGCTCAGTATCAGAGAAGTTCTGCAAGAGCTGCAAAAAGCAGGTCTGAAAACATTGACTGGTGGCGGCGCTGAGATTCTCTCGGATGAATATCGCAAAAAAATGCGTGTAGACAAAGCCAACGTGGATCGTTATCTTGAGGTGCACCGTACAGCTCATGATCTCGGCATGCGTACACATACTACGATGTTGTATGGATCGATCGAATCCTACGAGGACCGCGTCAACCATATGGTGCAGATCCGTGAATTGCAAGACGAGACCAACGGATTTATGGTCTTTATCCCGCTTTCCATGCAGCCAAAAAGTAAAAACGCGAGCATTATGCGTCGTAACTCGGCTTATGAGGATCTCAAAACAATTGCGATCAGCCGTCTGATGCTGGATAACATCGATCATATCAAAGCATACTTCATTAACATCGGTCCACAGCTAGCTCAAGTTGCCCTTGGATTTGGTGCTTCGGATGCACACGGCACGATCGTTCGCGAACGGATTAGTCATGCGGCAGGTGCACTCACACCTGAAGGCCTTACACGTAAAGAGCTCATATGGCTCATTAAGGGTGCAGGACGTATTCCGGTAGAACGTGATACGTTCTACAATGAAATTCAAGTGTACGAATAGGATATACCTTCATCCACAAACAATATTGCACCAGCACCACTCCAGAACGCAGCTTTCATTATAGGGAGACGTTTGAATTCGAGTGGTGCAAACTGCTGAATAATATCTTTAATTTTCAACGTCTACTTTTTAATTATTCAAAACCAAACAAAAGGAGCAGCTATGTTATTGCATAGCTGCTCCACAGTTTACAGCCCCATTTCAGTGGGACTGATGCAGAAAGGAAGCCGAGTCATGAAAAATTTCGTCATTCTTGGAGGCGGCTATGGCGGCCTCACCATCATCAAGGAACTTCTGGAGGGTAAAATTCCATCCGATACACAAATTATTTTGGTGGACCGCAGCCCCTTTCAGGGATTAAAGACAGAATATTACGCACTCGCAGCAGGAACCGTATCTGATTATGACCTGCGTATCCAATTTCCAGTGAGCGATAAAGTCACTTACCGTTATGGAGAAGTTACTTCGATTGACCTGGAACAGCGTCAGATTGAATTTGAAGGCCAAGATCCGCTCGTGTACGACAAGCTTGTCATTGGACTTGGTTGTACAGACCGTTTCCACAATACACCAGGCGCCGAAGACTACAGCTGTACCATTCAGAGCTTTAGCAAAACACGCGAGACCTACCTGCGCCTTAATGAAGTCAAAGCCTATGGCAATGTGCATATCGTAGGCGGTGGATTAAGTGGTGTCGAGATGGCAGCCGAACTTCGTGAGAGCAGACCGGATCTAAACATCAGCATTCTGGATCGTGGTGAACGTGTATTATCCGCTTTCCCGCAACGTCTATCCGTGTATGTGCATGAATGGTTCAACGAACATCAGGTAGAGACACGCGGGCATATCGCCATTTCACGTGTTGAACCTAATGCTATCTATAACCGGGATGAACAGATTCTAACGGATGCTGTCGTGTGGACTGCAGGCATTCAGCCCGTAAAAGTGGTACAGGATCTGGACGTGACCAAAGACCCTCAAGGACGTGTCGTCCTGAATGAATACTACCAAATCCCGGAATATACCGATGTGTATGTCGTTGGTGACTGTGCCAGTGTCCCTTATGCACCTAGCGGTCAAGCTGCGGAAGTACAGGGTGAGCAGATCGCCCATATTCAGCATGCCCTCTGGAAAGGCGAAAAGCCCAATCCACATCCACTCAAGCTTCGTGGCACACTGGGTGCACTTGGCAAGAAGTCTGGGTTTGGGCTGATGGGCAAAACGTCCATGATGGGACGTGTACCTCGTATTTTGAAAAGTGGTGTGCTCTGGATGTCCAAGCGCCATCTCGGTTAGTCTAGATCGAGATCGTCCCATGCATCGGCTTCGGCAACTTTCGCCAGAATGGCGTTATATAGATCTTCCACTTTGTCCGTGATGACAACTTCACCATTCACCAGTGCAAATGGAGTCATAGAACATTGGCCGCAGTTGGTGAGGCAGCCGTACTCAATCACGTCATAGTCTGGATTTTCTTCCAGTTGATCCATGACTTCATCTGTGCCAAAATGCATATTATTGGCACAAAATTCAATAATCGGTCTCATTTAAGTTCACCTGCTTTGTTTGACCATTTTAATTTGTGGCCATTTGTAATATAATATAGGAAGGAAAGGAGTTGAACAATATGAGCGAAAACGCACAAAGCACCATGTATGATGAGGTATCTGATGTGCTTGATAAACTTCGTCCGTTCCTGCAGCGCGATGGCGGTGACGTGGAACTGGTCGACGTGGAGGACGGCATCATTAAGCTGAAACTGGTCGGTGCCTGCGGCAGTTGCCCAAGCTCCACCATTACCTTAAAAGCCGGGATTGAACGTGCCCTTCTCGAAGAAGTTGAGGGTGTACAAGAAGTCGTACAAGTATTCTAATCAATCCTTCACGAAATAAACCTCAAGAGCCTTTCGCTTCGCATGAAGCGGAGGGCTCTTTTTTTGTGTGCATATGCAGAGAGTCCATGTTCACAGTCACCTTGACCCGTTTCCACGTACAATCCTTCAATTCACCTTTTAAGTATCCTCGCGCTGTATGGTTGGACGAATCGGATCAAGTCCTCCAGATACATCCATAATGTTACCTGTTATAAAATCGGAATGATCAAGGCACAGATACGTAATCACTCGTGCAATATCTTCACCGCTGCCTGGACGCCCTCTTGGCGTTTCCTCGTCGGTGATGCCTGCCATTTCATCAATCGTTTTCTCTTTGTTCGCACCACGAATGTCACCTGGACATACCATGTTAACCGTAATTCCATACGGGGCTTCTTCAACGGCGAGTGTCTTTGTAAAAGATACCAGACCCACCTTGGCAGCCGCATATACGGCGCGATGAGGCCAGGATCTCGCTTCTCCAGCATGACTGAAGCCAAAATGGATAATGCGTCCCCATTGCTTGCGTCTCATCTCTGGCAATACACGCTGATCCAGTAACATCGGTCCCAACAGATTTCCCTGCACAAGCATCTGGACCTCAGCTTCAGAATAATCCGCAAATAATCGTCGTTCACGGACAAATGGACCTGCGTTATTCACCAAAATATCAATGCTGCCCAGGTTGCCTTCCACATGCTCAACCAATGAAGAGATATCTTCCACCTTGGATATATCAGCCTGGATGGCAATGCACCGCACACCCTTGGCTATAATCTGAGCCTTTAAAGCCTCAGCTTCTGTTCTGCTGTGTACATAGTTGAGGGCAATATGACACCCTTGATCTGCCAGACTGAGGGCCGTCATTTTACCAAGACCTTTGGCACTTCCCGTTATGAGGGCAATCTTTCCCTTCACGTTCATCCCCCTCTTCAAAGAGCAGTCACTATCCAGTATAAAAGATTTATCGTCCTCCTACAACTCGCTTATCCACAAGGGATTATCCACCTTTAATTCTAGATATATCTTGATTGAAATCGGAAGCCTAACCAGCAATAGTGAATACGGCTCGTGGTATGTTGTGTTCGAGTACGTGAAGACAGGTCACATCCACGATGACGATCAAAATTTGAATGCCGAAGAGCTGTTAAGCAGTTATATCCGAGGCACAGAAGAAGATAACAGAGAACTTGATCCTGAATATAGAACGTACATAACGGGGTGGGAAATTGAACCGGCATATGACAGTACCAAACATCAGTTGGTTTACTCCCTCGGTTTTAAGAATGCTGATCAGCAAGCCATGGTCAATTACAATGTAAAACTCCTGACACGCGAAGGGTACATCACAGCCATTCTGGTTACAGATACGGCCAACTTTCAACAGAGCCGTCAGGCATTCGAGGAAACCGTACTTCATAAGCTTAGCATCAATGCAGGATACACCTATGAGGAGTACAATGCTTCGACTGACAAAACATCCACTATAGGGCTCAACAGTCTTCTGATGGGCGGGATCGGGTACACAGCTTCCCAGAAATTCAGTGCTCTTCTTTTGCTCAAAAAAGGATGGGCTTTGATCCTCGTTGTCGTCCTTGGGTTAATCGGTTGGATCAGATACAAGATCAAAAGCTCACATGGAGAAGAAGAAACACTCTCTCCCTCCGAGAGGACGTACCTGCAAGAAGCAGATGAGCAGCAGTATGCTGATCAGAATGAATTATCCTACTACCGCCAATCTGGGCATCCATCCAACGCGGAGAAACATGATAAGCCCTAACCCTTCCCTTGTTGATCCCCACGTCAGCACAGACTTAGAAAACATAAAATAAGCCGTATATCTCTTCAGAAGAGATATACGGCTTATTTTTAATAGCTTACATCATGTCATACATTTCGTGAATTATTCAGTTGCAGGTTCAACTGCACCTTTATAACGTTCTTTGATGAATGCTTTCACTTCTTCGGAGTGCAAGGCAGCAGCCAGTTTCTGAATTGCATCTGCATCCTTGTTGTCCTCACGGGAAACGAGGATGTTCGCGTATGGGTTACCTTGCAGATCTTCGATCAGCAAAGCATCATTCGCCGGATTCAGGTTCGCTTCAAGCGCATAGTTAGCGTTGATGAATACCAGATCCGCTTCATCCAATTGACGAGGCATCATAGCTGCATCCAGCTCGATAATATCCAGATTCTTCGGATTGGCTGTGATATCTTGAATCGTAGAAGTAATATTTGTGTTGTCTTTCAGCGTAATGATACCTTCCTTCGCGAGCAGCAACAGAGCACGTCCACCATTGGATGGGTCATTTGGAATAGATACTTTTGCGCCGTCAGCCAATTCATCCAAAGACTTAATCTTTTTGGAGTATCCACCAAAAGGTTCAACATGAACAGGTGTTACAGAAACGAGGTTGAATCCACGTTCTTTATTCTCTGTGTCCAGATAAGGTTGGTGCTGGAAGAAGTTTGCATCCAATTTTTTATCAGCAAGTTGCTGGTTGGGTTGTACATAGTCATTAAACGTAACGACTTGCAAACGAATACCTTGTGCTTCCAGTTCAGGCTTGATGCTTTCCAGGATCTCTGCATGTGGTGTAGGTGAAGCTCCAACTTTCAATTCAACTGTGCGTGGTGCACCTGCTGAATTGTCTGCGCCGCTATCGGCGTCCTTATTGTTCCCGCAAGCTGCGAGAACCGCAATCAGCATAAGGCTAAGTAGAGCGAAAGACCATTTTTTCATGTGTAAAACCCCTTCTCTAATTATTTTTTCATGTGGCGTCCGCATTATTGCATATCCATCATGTTATCTATGTGTTATTTCCTGGTGAAAAATGTAACCAAGCGATCTCCAGCCATCTGGAGAATTTGCACAAGAATGATCATCGACACTACGGATATAATCATGATTTCATTCTGATAACGGAAGTATCCATAGTTGATCGCCAGTGTTCCCAGACCTCCACCACCAACCATGCCCGCCATCGCCGTATAGGAGACAAGCGTAACGATGGTGATCGTTATACCTGCAAGCAGTCCAGGCAGTGCCTCAGGCAGTAACACCCGTCTTACAATCTGTCTGGTCGATGCGCCCATCGCCTGTGCAGCCTCAATGACACCCCGATCAACTTCTCGCAACGTCGTCTCCACCAATCGAGCAAAGTAAGGAGCTGCTGAAATAACTAAAGGTGGTATAACGCCTAATACTCCTGTAGCTGTACCGACGAGTATACGAGTGAATGGAATAAGAGCAACAATCAATATGATAAATGGGACTGAGCGCAAAATATTAACAATCAGAGATAGTATCGTGTACACTGCCCGTGACTTGATCGAAGCAGATCTAGCCGTCATGAACAGCAGAACTCCGAGCGGTAAACCTAAGATAACGGTAAACAAGCCTGATACACCCAAAATTTGCAGTGTCTCAATGGAGGCTTTACCAACCTCTTCCCAGCGAACTGTTGAAAAATCCATCTAGCGAAGCACCTCCACATCAAGTCCCTCTGCGGTTAATTCTGATATCGTCCGATCAATCGCAATGGAATCACCCTCGAACCGAACGGTCAGCTGTCCATAAGGAACCTGTTTAATCGTAGAGATTGTTCCTTGCAGGATGGCAAAATCCACGCCTGTCTTACGTACCGTTCTGGACAAAATCGCTTCATACGTTTTGTTACCCAGAAAAGATATCTTCACAAGTTTGGAAGCAGCACCTGCCTGCAATTCAACGCCTGCATTCGCCAGAGCCGTCTCTTCCAGGGCAAGTCCAGCTTCATGGTCACGCATCATGAAGTCCCGCGTAATCGCATGTTGCGGCTTCAGGAACACTTCTGTTACAGGTCCTTGTTCCACAATGCCGCCTTGATGAATAACAGCCACCTTGTCACAGATGTTCTGAATGACATGCATCTCATGTGTAATCAGCACAATCGTAAGGTTGTACTTTTCGTTAATGTCGAGCAATAACTTCAGGATTGAATTTGTCGTCTGCGGATCAAGTGCTGAAGTAGCCTCATCACAGAGAAGTACATTCGGATCACTCGCAAGTGCTCTCGCAATCCCTACACGTTGTTTCTGTCCACCCGATAATTGAGCCGGATATTTGTTGCTATGGTGCTCCAGACCAACCAGATTGAGCATTTCCTTCACTTTGCGATCAATGGCTTCCTTGGGTGTATTCACAAGTTTTAGTGGAAAAGCTACATTGTCATATACCGTTGCCGAGGATAACAGATTAAAGTGTTGAAAAATCATCCCGATTTTGCGTCTCTGTTGCTGCAATTCGGTTTTGCTCAGTTCAGTCAGGTTGATTCCGTCAACCCATACCTCACCCTCCGTAGGCCGTTCCAGCAAATTAATACAGCGAATCAATGTGCTTTTGCCCGCTCCGGAATGGCCAATCACTCCGTAGATTTCACCCTTTTGGATGCTCAAATTCAGCTCGGATAACGCTCTTGTAGACTTTGCCCCTTTGCCGTACGTTTTCGTTAAACCTTTTAATTCAATCAATCGCACTTGCCCCTTTCCAACCACCTACATGTATCTTTACCCGATCTAAAGGAAAACTCCCCCTAAAGTACAAAAAAAGAGCCCTATGCAGATACAAAGAGGGCTCTTCACGTGAAAGAATATACCTTCTCATCTGCCAAAATCGTGTCTTGCACCATTTTGTAGGAATTAGCACCTAACATCTATAACGAATGATACATGTATCATGTCGTTACAAATCGGTTGCCGGGCTTCATCGGGCCTGTCCCTCCGCCGCTCTCGATAAGAAATATGTTGTTGTAGGATTTTATAAGTTCATGTAGTTTATGCTTTATAATGTGAACGTAACTTGCGAAATATCAGTTATATCCGTTTAACATTCGATTGAAACTCAGTATATTCCAAGTATTCCGATTTGTCAAAGGGAATTATTTCTTTTCCATATTTTGTTGATATAACTATAAGAGGCTGTTAACGTTTCACAGACCATATCTACGCCCTGACGCATTTCCTGCACATGCTGATTCAGATCCTCCAATTTCACTTTACCTTGCAAGGTCTGGTGTAACTGCCACAGGTCATCGTGCATTTCTGAGTTCATGTAGTGAATTTCCATATTACGTCGTTTGCGCAGCTTGCTCATCGGTTCACGATAAGAGTCCTTGATCTGTATTAATTGCAATGCAAGATCATGATGCTCCCTCGCATAGTCGAACTGCCTTAACACCGTAAAATAAGAAAAATGCGCTTTGGTATTTGAAGTATTCAACTGGAATATTTCATTTAATACCGTGCCCACTTTATCCAGAATGGCAAAGCAGCGGATAAAGCCATCTTTGTAGAAATACACATACCGTGCATACTCGGCTTTTTCAGTCGGCGTCATCTCATCCGTTGAACCTGCAACGACCTTTTTGCGAAAATGAGCAGCAGCGAAACAGCTTTGCTCCAGTTCATCCAGTGAGGAGATGAGTCCCTGGGTCCACACATACAGTTTCCGATAATCATGCGTGGGATCATGGTCCACATGCATTTGTCGCTGAAATAACTCAAGCGTATGCGCCATGGCGTCCATCGCTGCCTTCAATTTACCTTCGTTTATACGTGGCTTTTCCCCCAACAACGTTCGCAGCATATCTAACCTCCTCTTTTCCAAATCAACAAGAATTCATCACCGTAAACGTAACACATCATCCATTCCGTGTAATTGCCGCTTGCCATAGGTTGCCCTGATCCCCCTGACATCAAACAAAGTCCACCTGTCCAATGATGTACATCACTGGATGGTGGACTTTCATATTTAAAAACGATTAACCGGGCGATACAGCTTGTACACCAGGAAACTCATATACGTTAAGACTCCGAACAATATGGCGATATCCAGCATATGTGCAAGAGCTACGAACATGTATACTTCCGGACGGTTCATTGTCACCATCATGAAAATACCAATGACTACTTGCATCAGAATAAGAACAACGGATACCACACCCAGAGTACGCATTTCCTTGTTGTCCGGATGATTACGGTAAGCGAAGTGACCCAGGATTGCAATAACAATCACGAGCGACGCAGCTGCTGCACGGTGAGCAAAAGCAACTGCTACCCCACCCGAAAGCTCAGGAATAATCTGACCGTTACAGAGCGGAAATCCGGAACATCCGCCGGCAGAATCCGTGTGACTCACAAATGCACCCGTGTATACCACGAGATATGTGTAAATGGTGGAGAACCAGACCAGATTCCTGAATTTTTTGCTAACCCGAGGGTATTTATTCAGTCGCTCCAATCCGCCATCTTTGGCCTCTTGCCTTATGCCCAGCGCCATCATTAGAGAACTGGCAAAAGCAATCAGTGCAAAGCCAAAATGCAGTGCCATGACTGCTGAAGATTGGGAGAAGACAACTGCAAATGCCCCCATGATTCCCTGGACGATAACAAATACCAGAGTTAAGAAAGAAAACAATTGCAGGTCACGGCGTGACTTGCCAAACCGCAGAAAAGCGACAAACGAGGCAATGGACAACAGTCCAGCCAGTGCACTTACAGCGCGATGGGAATATTCAATAAGTGAAGCCACAGTATGTGCCGGAACGAGTTTTCCGTTACATAAAGGCCATTCTGTTCCGCAGCCAAGGCCTGATTCCGTTTTGGTTACGATGCCTCCACCAAAAGTGGCCAGAAACATGACAAGACAGGTTAATACGGTTAACCATTTAAACAAAGTTAAGTGTTTCAATTTTTTCTCACCCGCTGTTGGTTTAAGATGGCGAAGAATATTCTTCGCTTGTTTCGGTACTTTGACACTTATTTCACAACTAAATTCATTATACCGGATAAAATGTTCATTGACGTCGCGCTTTGTGACAAAATGTTAACGTCTGGTGAAATAATGACCCGTAGGTCATTGGAGTTATGTAATTGAGGGATATGCCAGTTGAATTGTGTCTTAAACAGAATCCTGAACACACAAACGCCATTTCCCTATTTCAAGAGAAATGGCGTTCTTTTTATTATACCCTTTTACAACATGAACCTGTCATACTTTTATATAAGTTCAATGAAACATTTACACAATAACGGAGAGGACAGAAATAGCCTGAAGAAGCGGAGCTAAAAGCTTTCTGAAAGAAAGCTGCATCGGAAGCATATGCTTCGCCTTTATCCCCGGATTTCCCCTTTATAAAAGGGATCAAAGAAATCTGGGGATAACAGCGATCAAAAGGTTATTCTGTCGTCGGAGTGTCTGTGTGTCTGTGTAAATATTCATTAGTTGAACTTATATAACATCATTTATGGATCGTGTTGTACACCTCAACTGCGCGATCCAGGAACTGCTCGATCTCTTCTCTCGACTTGCGCAGCTTGTTCACATACCGTACGAGTTCGCGGCCATCTGAATACGCCACAAAGCTTGGAATGCCAAGAATATTCTGCTCTTCACTAACGGTTCCAACCTGATCCACGTCGACCTCAATCAAAGTCAGTTCACGTGCATATTTCTCTTCAACCTCAGGCATAAACGGATCGATGTATTTGCAGTCACCACACCAGTCTGCCTTGAATACGGCAATCGTCAAACGTGGGGATTGGATGGCTACATCAAAAGCCGGTTTGGAAGTAATCTGTTCCATTCGGTTCATCTCCCTTTCTGTACCTTGTCTTACCCTAAGTGAAGCAAATTGGCGAGTGGAAGTCAAATAATCAGCGCATACTTAGAATAAACCACATGGTCTGTGAAATTAAACCCAGAACATCATGAAAGGATGTCACATCATGACTTCCACCAGAACCGATTCTTCCAGCGAACAACATCACGGCTCCCTCCTGCAGATGGTCCGTTCCATTCCGGGTGCTGCCCGGGAAATCTGGCGTGGCAAACAGGCTACATGGCAAGCTTCTACACAGCTTCGTCACCCTTTGCGTGACATCGAGTGGGATACAGATACGGCAGCTGCCTTACAGTCTGAGGTGGAGCGTTTGTTACCTGCCAGCGGCAAGTCTTTTGCACGCACGGACCAGGTTCAAAGCGCACTCGTCTGCGAAGAAGATTGCATCATTCTGGAAGAGATTAAGACACTGACCCAGGAGCATAATCGGAGTAATATCACCCGCACGGCAGCCTATCTGGAATGTTATGAGCAATATCCCGAACTGCATTGGGCACTGCTGGCCCATATGGTCTCTCGCAACGGCGGATATCACATGACAGATCTTCAGAGTGACTTAATGCATAATCTACAGAATCAAAGCGATCGCGAGCATATGTATCGGCTGCTGGAGCGATGCAATGCACTCATTTTCCAGGATGCATATCCCCAGCTTCAGCTGTATATGAACAGTCGCCGGATCGGACGAAGCTGTTTCCATCTCTTGTCGCACTTTCACGTATCGGCGTTTATGACGCCGTTTTGGGAACGCTTTTGGCTGGAACGGTGCAGTTCACTGCTTAGTGTGGCATTAATTATTAATGAGCAGAACTATATCGAGAGCCGGGTAGTGCAGCATCCTTATTTTCAAAAAGAAATACTCTCCAAACCCGCATTCCATCTGCATAATTTGGCGGGTCTGAATCATATCGTTTTCCCTCTTGGACGGGGAGCAGGACTCGCAGGACGCGTCATTGAACATTTTGGCAAGTTGGATGAGCGAATCATGTTTGGCAAAGGCCTATATGCCCTGTTGTTTGGCGTGGAGCAAGTACACTCACAAGTGTTGGAGTTCGCACGTTTGGTTCCCCATCGTGGCTCGCGCGCTGAATATTGGCCTGGGCTGTTTACCAATCGTGAAGACGAGGCGGGTGAACATTCATTATACGCTCAGGCGTTACTGGATGAGGAATGGCTTCCAGAAGAGCAACGATTATATAGTCCGGAGCTGCTCGCCGTATGGGGGGACACGCCTTATGAACCGATCACCAGACATGACTGGCTTCAGACTCGGGATAGTCTCGGTTATCTGACGGCACCACGTCGGCCATGGCTGTTTGAGATGAGTCACGAACACCGGTATGGCATGCTGAAAACAGCACTGGCTCATGATGCTAAAGCCATCACACACTAATGCTAAAGACCAAATAGAGCAGGCAAAGACGGGTGATGTGAATACCCCAATGTACCGCTAATGCTTGCTTGCGAGGCTAATGTCGAGCTCAGTCGATCAGCTCATTTTAACTATACAAAAAGCCCTGTCCGCTTCAATAGCAGACAGAGCTTGTATCCTATTTTCACAAAATATTAATGCTTGAATGATACTCCTTGCATTTTTAACCTCTTTGCCCAGCTCCACGCTGAAGACGCATAAGTGGACGAAGAATTTTTTGCAGAATACGAGGGTAACTGCCCAGCTCGTCCTTGCGCAGTACACGCAGCACGACCATGAGAACCAGATACACCACCACCACAAGCACACCAACCACAAGGCAGGTAAACAGGAAGGATACACGCGCTGGCAGGAACAGTCCAAAGATCGTATTGCCAATCCAGTTCGTTGCAAATCCTACACCTGCTGCAAGCAAGACCGTAATGATAAATCCTTTCCAACGATCTCCCATGATGGAGAAATCAACGATTTTGCGAAGGACCCGCAGATTCAGGTACGTGATGACCAGGAAACAAAGGGCTGTTGCAATAATGATACCGTAAATGCCAAAGATCGGCGCCAGAATCAGACTTGCGATCAGTTTGATCACAACACCTGCTGCGACACTGATCATCGTAATCCGCGGTTTACCTACTCCAAGCAAAATGGAGTTGGTGGTCATCATCGTAATCTGGAAAATGGTACCGAATGTTAGCAAGGCAATGATGGGCGTTCCATCCAGATTGGTAAACAGCAATCCGTTAACCGAATAGGCTGCCGCACAAAGTGCAATGACAATCGGCATTCCTGTCAGAATCGAAATGCGCAACGCAAGTGTAACCTGACTCTTCAGATGCGCTTCATCCTTGCGGGCAAATGCTGCCGAGATGACAGGCACCAACGATTGACTCAAAGCGATAGCCAGAATCGGAGGAATACCCGCAATACTTTGGGCTTTCGCACCCAGGATCGCAAGTACACCTGTTGCTTCTTCGAGTCCGATCTGGCCACTAAGCAGTGGTACCACAAGGGATGAATCGATGAAGTTAATGGCTGGAACCGCAAGTGAGGACAGCACAATTGGAATAGACAACTTGAAGATATCACTGTAGATGCCTCGCATCGGCAACTGTTCTGCACGTTCGTAATTCAATTGGGCCGCACGGTCACTACGACGCAGCTTCAAGGTGAAGTACAGCATGACACCGAAGGCACCCACACTTCCTAATACTCCACCAAATGAGGCACCCGCAGCAATTGTCTGGTCATCATAATTCCATTGCAGCATGACATAAGCCACGATAATGGCTGTACCTACACGGGCGAACTGTTCAACAATCTGTGAAATACCACCCGCTGTCATGTTCCCGCGTCCTTGGAAATATCCACGCATCATCGCAATGGCCGGGAACAGCAGCAAGGCTGGAGCCAAGGCGCGAATGGCGCTGACCGACTCCGGTACTTTGGAGACATACGTAGCATAATAAGGTGCCGCGAACCACAATAAAGCAGACATGACTACCCCGGCAACAGCCGCAAAGATCAGGGCTGCACGGTAGATCTGTTGGGCTTCACTCGCGCGTCCGAGCGCATAGCGTTCCGATACCATTTTACTCAGTGTGCTCGGTATGCCCGCCGTTGCTACAGTTAACAGCATTAAATATACCGTATTGGAGATCGTAAACGATGCGTTACCAACATCTCCGAGGATATGCTCCAGCGGCACCCGTTGAACCAATCCGAGTACTCTTGCGATCAGCGCAGCTGCCGCCAGAATGAGCGTACCCCTAATGAATGTTTCTTTCTTAGACAAACGAATTCCCCTTCTTTCCTCCACACCGGTGGTGCATCCCGTTGAAGCTAATCCTGAACGTTTAGGCGAATCTTACCACCCAGATAATAAAGAGAACAATCATGACGATTTGCAAAATAATTTTCATCACAGTACTCGTAAACAGCCCCACGACGGAACCAAATCCAACTTTCGACGCTTTGGAAGGTGAAGACCCTCCGATCAGTTCCCCGATAAATGCACCGATAAATGGTCCCAGCACCAGTCCGAATGCCGGAATGACAAATGGACCAATGATAACACCAATGGTACTCAGCGTTGTTGATAACTTGGAGCCACCAAACTTCTTCACGCCCCATGCACTGACAACATAATCAGCCACAAACAACACAACAACAATCAGAATCTGAATGATCCAGAACCACACACCAAACGGATCAAAGCTGAAGAACCAGCCGTAGACCAGAAACGCGAAGAAAATCGCTACAGCACCAGGCAGTATGGGATATACCGTTCCAGCCATCCCCACTGCAAACAGCAGCACAATTAAAATCCAGGCAATGGTTGCGAGCAAAAGTTACTCCCCCTTCAAAATATGTTCACGGATCACTTCGACGATGCCGTCTTCATTGTTACTCGCTACGATCAGATCAGCCGCTTCCTTCACCTGCTCCTGAGCATTTCCCATAGCCACACCAAGACCCACGGCCTCAATGACAGCCAGATCATTCAAACTGTCTCCGACAGCAACAACTTCGGACATCTCTATACCCAGCAGTTTGCAAACTTCAGCTACACCACTGGCTTTGGATACGCCAGCAGGGTTGATCTCAATATTAACGGGCGAGGAGTTGGTCATTTGCAGACCGCCCATTTGTTGCAGTTCCATCATGATCTGGTGACGCACTTCATCCACTTCGGTATTAAAGCCGAATTTCAGCCACTCCAGACCTTCAATATTGTCCGTCCAGCGATCACGGTTGAACAGCTCTTCCACGGAGTATGCCCAGTACCAGCTGTTATATTTCTCACCAATCTCCTGCATTTGGCGAATCAATGCCGGGTCCATCAGATGACGCATATGCAGGTCATGCGGTGCTTTCCAGACCTCACTACCGTTAACGGTAACCATTGGTGTCTCCAGTCCAAGTTGAACCGCATAAGGCATCGCGTGGAATACGGCTCTTCCCGTGGAAAGGCACACATGTACACCCCGACGAATGGCAATTTGAATCCACTTGGCGGTCTCCTGTGTAATTTCATGATTATCGTTAAGTAATGTTCCATCCATATCCAGTGCTAGCAATTTGTATTTCAATTCACTCATACAGTATTTCCTCCTAGGTTGTTTCTCTCCAAGTTGAACTCATGGATATCCATTCAAGCACTAAGCGGACCCTCCACGTTCCACAATGGTTCTCCAGTTCAACTTAAAGGTTCTCTTTATCTATTTAAACATTCTCTCACAACAAGATCGCCCGGCATCCGCAAAAACGGACGCTCCGGACGTCACAGCTAACGACATTTTACCACAGATCGTCGACCTGCAACAAAATAACCCGCTCAGGATTAAACTTCGAAGTTATTACATTTTATGTAATATATAATTTCCTAAATAAAAAAACGATCCATCTCCTACAGGATGAACCGCTTTTAGCTTAACCTTTGTCAATCTGCCTGTTTTCCCTGCCTAACCCCGTAGCCAAGATTAAATCCAATTACCCCCTGTCCGCTCCTCTGTCTGGCTTGGATACTGCAAACAAGGATTGGGACATCAGATTCATGGCTTGTTTATATACGGTATGGGCTGCCTTTACATCACCAAGGAACCCGCCCATATGCAGGTGGATTACACCGTGCAGCGATGCCCATATAGTACTGACAAGAGTTTCGGTCTCTTCCTGGTCCGAAATCTGTCCTTGCTTCTGGGCAGTGCTAATTAGAATCAGCAAGCGGTGTATGGCAGTCATCGTTCCCTGCATACTCTCTGCATCCGGCTTGAACTCGGCAAAAGCCCCTCCGAACATCAGCTTATAGTAGCTGGTATAATCCTGCGCAAACTGCCAGAAGGCTTCCCCCAAATCCAGTAAATGCTGCAAGAAGTCAGAGGACGGCGGCACTTCTT
Organism: Paenibacillus sp. W2I17; assembly: GCF_030815985.1. NCBI lineage: Bacteria > Bacillati > Bacillota > Bacilli > Caryophanales > Paenibacillaceae > Paenibacillus > Paenibacillus sp. W2I17. The sequence continues at coordinate 5,812,989 of NZ_JAUSXM010000001.1, read as the reverse complement.
CCAAACGCTTGGCGAGCAATTTGCAGCCCTCCAGATACAACTGCTGGGCCAGACCCTCTTTATTGACAAACAAACTGTAAATGATCTTGGTGGAGCAGCCCATCTTTTGCGATACTCTGCGTACAGTAACAGCCTCCGGCCCTTCTTCCTGCAAAATGGATGCAGCCGCATCAACCACAAGCTTACGGAGATTTTCCGTGTTTTGCAGGCGAGCTTGCTGATATGTTTTTAATGCCCGCCCCTTGGATGGTGAGGGCTTGTCTTCGCTACTGATAAGGATCACCTTCAATTAGTTATCACGTTTCTGACCGGAAACAAAGTTTCCGACTTCTAACAGGCATTTTAATCATTAGCAGAAAAGTTGTCAATGAAGTCATCATGATAAAAAAAGAATTTGACACAATCGTTTCCTTTTGGTTACTATGATTCTTATAAGAAACATAGTTACCAAAAATGGTCTCATGCTCATTTTTTTTAAAATTTGCATTATTTTTTTGGAGTCAAGGTAACATTGTTTCTTTAAAAAAACAACGTATTATTAATTGATGTCCTTTGGGTGGAAGAACGTAACCGTGGCGTGCGATTTCTATTTCTGTGCCAGGCTCGACGGAGATAACTCTCTCAACGTGAGTGGTACGGGGGAGAACGCCTCTGTCGGTGCGAAGGACACGCCGGATCATGTAGTGGCAGTTAACTGCACGCTATGACAAAGGACAACAGAAACACTATTAGGAGGATTAATATGTCAACAGAACAAAAACAACGCAAACGATCCACTGGTCAACAAATTCGTAGATGGAGCCTGACCCTGCTAGGGGTAATTGTGCTGGGAATCGTTGTATTCCTGCTAATGCCCGCCCCGGTAGAACCCGCTGTTTGGTCTGCACCTATTGCTCCTTCTTTTGAGAAGGAGGGTCCCTGGAAAGAGAACAACAAACTTAGCTCCGCTGAATTGGTTACAGACCGCGCGAAGTTCCCGGAATTTATCACTTTTGATAAAGAAGGGCGACTGTATGCGGGTGACTCCGACGGCAAAATCTACAGAGTAACCTTTGACGCCGAGGACAAGGCACAGCCAGCAGAGGTATTCGCTGATACCCACGGAACACCTAACGGCCTGAAATTTGATGCTGCCGGAAATTTGATTGTGGCGGATATTCAGAAAGGGCTCCTGTCCATTGACCCCAACGGAAACATCGAAGTACTAACCACTGAAGTAGATGGGGGGCCGATCTACCTGGCGAACGAACTGGACATCGCGCAAGACGGATCGATTTATTTCTCCGATACCTCTAACTATGGCAAAGTCATGTTCAAAGAAATTGCTGAGAATAAACCGCATGGACGATTGTTGAAATATGATCCACTGACCAAGCAGACGACCGTTCTGCTTAAGGATTTATATTTTGCCAATGGGGTCGTACTGTCTGCCGAAGAGGACTTCGTGCTAGTCGCAGAATCGTATCATTATCAGTTGACCCGGTACTGGTTAAAGGGCCCCAAACAAGGTACATCTGATATTTTTGCGGAGAATCTGGCTGGGTTTCCAGACAATATCACCCGTGACGCACAGGGACACTTTTGGGTAGGGGTATTCACAACCCGTCTGTCTTTTGCAGATTACATGCATAGTCACCCTTGGTTAGCAGCGACGATGTCCAAAGTTCCACAGTCCTTGTTAAATGGAGCCAGTGCCCCGGTGAAACACGGACTTGTTGCAGAATATGGACCAGAAGGAGAGCTTATTAGTAGTTGGCATGATCCGGAAGGAACATTGTATGGCATCACCACGGCCGTAAACCAAGGGAAATATGTATATCTCGGGACTGCACCGGGAGGAAGCCAAGGGGTTCATCGGGTGCCTTTGAAACCGTAAGGATTGTTATATTCTTCTACCTCATAGCCTCCCTTTAGGCATCCTCATAGCAGCTCACTCCAGCAGGAGGGGCTGCTATTGAATTTTTCTTCGTTCACAGTCCAATCAAAAAAACCGCCTGCAAAGCAGGCGGCTAACAATCTCTATGAATTAACGTGCCGCGAATTTGCGACGAGCATAACGGAATACGATGCCATGTTTCGGTGACAGCAGCAGTGCAAGAACAAACAGAATTCCAGCAACAGCTACCATACAGCCCGCAATGGAAGCATCCAGGGCGTATGCCATGATGTAACCTCCAACCGAGGATGCTGCTCCGATTAGGACGGCGTAAAGAATCATTTTGCCCAGACGATCTGTAAGCAGGTAAGCCGTCGCCGCAGGTACAATCAGCATGCCCACAACGAGAATCGAACCAACACTTTCAAATGAAGCTACGGACGTCATAGAAACGAGTCCCATGAGCAGATAGTGGAACAGCACTACTGGAATGCCGCAGGCTGCAGCCAGCGCCGGATCGAAGGCACATAGCTTGAACTGTTTGTAGAACAGCCCAATAACGACGAGGATGACCAGCAAAGTGATACCCAGCATCCAGACTGCCCTCGGACCGACATCCGTACCTCCAAGGGTTAGTGTGTCCCACTGTACATAAGCGATCTCACCAAACAAGACACAGTCCAGATCAAGATCAATATGCTGGGCGTTCAGACTAATCAGAATAACACCTACTGCGAAAAGTGCTGTGAACACAATTCCGATCGAGGCATCAGACGACAGTCCACCTGCCTGCAAACTCTGTATGAAGAACACCGTCAGTAATCCAAACACCGTTGCGCCGAGCAGCATCCATAATGAATCTCTGGAACCGCTCCACAGGAAAGCAATCGCAATACCGGGCAGGACCGCATGGCTGATCGCATCACCGACCAGAGCCATTCGCCGCAGGATCAGGAAACAACCGAGGATGGCGCAGGCAGAAGAAACCAGTACGGCCGTCAAGATAATCCAAAACGTTGCCATTACATCTCCCCCCGTTCCTCTTGATTTCGCTGTGTGGCGAGAGTCTGAAGTGTAGCTCGCTCTTCACGCATATATGCGGACTTCGCCTGAATACTGCGCAACCGTCGAGCTAACAATCCACGACGCGGAGCCAGCAAGGCTGACCCGGCAAATAACACCGTAGCCGCAAGAACGGTTACAGGTCCTGTCGGCAGATTAGGTACAAGCGTACTGAAGATCGTGCCTGTTGCACCACTCAATGCACCAAATATGCCTGCCAATACCACCATCAGTGCAAGTGAGTCGGTCCAGCACCGTGCCGCTGCTGCTGGAGTTACCAGCAAGGCTGCAACAAGCACCACACCAACGGCCTGAATTCCTGCAACCACCGCGATCACTGTCAAGAGCAGAATGAACTGCTCTAACATGGCAACTGGCAGACCCATACCACGTGCAAATCCCGGGTCAAAACTCACCAGTTTGAATTCCTTGAACCAGGCCAGACAGGCAATCAGTAATACGAGACATACGCCTCCCATGACATACACATCCGTCATGACCATGGATGCCGCCTGCCCAAACAAATATTTATCAAGTCCGCTTTGGCTTCCGCTCGCCCCATGCTGGATGCGCGTCAGCATCACTACACCAATCCCGAAAAATACGGTAAGCACAATTCCCATCGCTGCATCCTGCTTGATTCGGGAGTAGCGCGTAATCCACGAGATTCCGAAGGTAGCGACAATACCAGCCACCAGAGCACCGAACAGGAATAATCCGACCGACTTTGTTTCCGTCAACATAAATGCAATACAGATCCCGGGCAGAGCAGCATGAGCGAGGGTATCCCCCATCAGGCTCTGCTTGCGAAGAAAGGTGAAGGAGCCAATAATTCCGCTACTGAATCCCAGCAACAGACAGCCAAGTAATATCCAACGTGTATTGGGGTCAGATAAGATGGCAACGATCCAGTTCCACATGCACTACACCTGGCCTTTCTCCGTCCGGCTTCCGATCATCGCAATCCGGCCTCCGTACGTCTCTTGCAATGTATCCGGTACAAATACTTCACTTGTCGGCCCACCTGCCACCAGTCGTCCATTGAGCAGCAGCACATGGTCGAAGTATTCCTCGACTGTCGCCAGATCATGGTGAACAACCAGTACCGTTTTGCCTTGTTTCTTCAACTGTTCCAAAAGCGAAATGATCGCTTTCTCTGTGGTGGCATCCACACCTGCAAACGGCTCATCCATGAAATACAGATCTGCGTCTTGCACGAGTGCCCGCGCCAGAAAGACACGTTGCTGCTGTCCACCGGACAGCTGACTGATCTGGCGGTACATGTAATCACCCATGCCGACTTGCTCCAGGCAGTGTGCCGCCAGGTCTCGCTCCTTTTTCCCCGGACGACGGAACCATCCTAGATGACCATACCGTCCCATCATCACCACATCGAGTGCATGCGTTGGAAAATCCCAGTCCACCGATTCCCGTTGGGGCACATAACCGATGCGGCGACGTTGTTCCCTGTACGATTGTCCGAAGATCCGTACCTCTCCATGCATCTTCGGCACCAGTCCTAGCACAGCTTTGATCAGAGTAGATTTCCCTGCGCCATTTGGGCCAAGAATACCGATGAGCTGTCCTTCCGGAATATCGAAGGATACGCTGCTAAGCACTGGCTTTTTGTGATACGCAACAGCCAGATCCCTCACACTGAGAGGAGCCGATGTTGGCTGCGTTCCCTGCAAGTGACTATTGTTCAGTTTCGTAGGAGTTTGTTTCAATAAAGTTGTATCTTCCATAATCCTGTAACTCCTCTCTTCATGTGATTCATTATTTCAGTGCTTCTACAATCGTCTCAACATTGTGGCGAATCATACCGATGTATGTGCCTTCTTCCGTTCCCTCAGCCCCCATGGCATCCGAGAACAGTTCTCCACCAATGCTGACCGTATGTCCTTTTTGAGCTGCTCCGGCAATGATGGCTTCCATCGCTTTTGCAGGCACACTCGATTCAACAAATACTGCTTTGATATGGTTATCTACGAGATAATCCCGCAGTTCGCTAACATCTTTTGCACCGTATTCGGCTGCTGTACTGATGCCCTGAAGCCCCATCACTTTCATGCCATAAGCCTGACCGAAATATCCAAATGCGTCATGCGCCGTAACCAATACCCGGCTTGCTTCCGGAATCTCCAGAATCTTCTCGCGCACCTCGGCATCCAGTGCTTCGAGCTTCGCCAGATATGCCTCTGCCTGAGCCCTGTACTCTTCAGCATGGTCCGGGTCCGCCTTCACGAGTGTATCACGTACAGCTTCTGCCGCATGCATCCAGTGGCTGACGTTAAACCAGACGTGTGGATCATATTCGGTGCCGCCTGTATCTTTGCCTGAGTGTAACTCCTCAACTGGAATAGTCTCTGTAACAGCAGTAACCAGCTTGCTTGAGGACATTTTCTCCAAAATGTCTGTCATTTTGCCTTCGAGATGCAGTCCATTATAGAAAATGACTTTTGCTTGTTCCAGCTTGCGAATATCACCTTGGGATGCCTTGTACAAGTGGGGATCAACTCCCGGGCCCATTAGCCCGGTAACATCAACATATGCCCCGCCTACCTCACGTGCTACGTCAGCGATCATTCCCGTTGTAGCGGTTACTTGCAGCTTGCCACCACTGCTTGTCTCTGCATCACTGGAACATGCCGTAAGTACAACAACCAGAACCAGAGCCGCTAGCGTGATGAACCCCCTCTGAATACTCCTCATTTTCACCATTAACAATTCAACCGTCCCCTTTCCCTCTCCTAAAATACTTGTCTACATCTAATTTTGTTGTACAAGGTATTAAGTTTTAATCAAGACTAATAATGTTTCCCTTGTGCAAATTTTATCCGAAGCCAAAAAAAAAGGCAAGGGATTATTTCCCCTGCCTGTCCAAATATTTTTAATTCACTTCATTAACTTTCTGGTCACGATGGTAAAAGAGCCAAGTTCCGCCAGGTTCTTTTGCATTACTCATTGTCTTTCCCTTCGTCTTTCTTACCTTTCGGCGTTCCATCGAGACCATACACTTCATCATATGCATCGAAAATTTTCCGTGCTATTGGTGAAGCACTGACTGACCCGAACCCACCTTCCGGTACAACAACAGCGACAGCAAGCTTCGGATTATCTCGTGGTGCAAAGAGCAATAAATACACCATTCTCTTTTTTGTTCGGTCCGGTCCCCTGCTCTGATGTTCCTGTTTTCCGTGCATAATCGTATGGGAAACCGTCAAATGAACTTACTTTGGTAACCATACCTTTGTGCACTTCATTCCAGTGCGCATCGGCAAAATCAACTTCATTGAGCACTTTAGGTTTGATCTCTTTCACCACATTTCCGTCCGCGTCACGGATTTCCTTCACCAGATGTGGTTCCATCCGTTTGCCCTTATTGGCAAGCATGGTCGTGTACTGGGCGAGTTGCATGGTGGTGTACTTGGCTTGCTGTCCAAACGAGGCAAACGCCAAACGTGTTAGAGCTGATTCGTCTTTATTATTATATTCAAGCCTACCCAGAAATTCATTAGGCAGATCTACACCAGTGGACACACCCAAGCCAAATTCCTGCATGTGTTTGTGCCAGACATCGATGCCTTTCTCTGAGCCATAATTACGTAACAAACGTTTACCCACCATATCAATCATGAAGGCATTGGAGGATTTCTCAATCGCTCTTCTCGCCGTAATAGAACCATTATAAGCAGAATGCGAGTTCTTCACTTGTCGTCCGTCTTTCCCCAAAACCGCATATCCCTGATCATGATAGGTCTCTCCTGCTGTAAATAATCCCTCTTTCAATCCAATAAGCACACTTAGCGGCTTGATTACTGATCCAAGAAGTACAACGGATTCCGCCCGACTAGGCTTGGCATCATTCGGTGGGAACGACTCGGTGGTTCCATTCCGGAACACATATTTGATTTTGTCATAATCCCAATCGTTCGGATCATAATCCGGCATACTCGCCATAGCCACCACATTCCCCGTATCCACTTCCATGGCTACTGCGTATCCGGTAATTGCCTTAGGGAGTCTGCGCAATTCGTCCGTTATTGCTTCTTGTGCGGCCATCTGAATTTCCTTGTTAATGGTGGAGACCAGACTGTAGCCTTTCTCCGGTGGTGTTTGTAACATCGTTCCATCTGGCAGATTACGTGCGTCAATATCAATGGACTGATATCCACTTCGTCCACGGAGTTCTTCCTGGTATTGAAGCTCCAGCCCATCGAAGCCAACCTTCTCTTCTTCATGGTACAAAAGACCAGGATCACGCTGGGTACTTGCCCCCTCGCGGATGGCCTTATATTTGGCAATGGAATCTGGTGCTCGCTTGAACTCTCTAGTGTAACCCACAACCTGAACGGCTACACCATCCGGGTCATATTTTCTTATGTTTTCTTCCAGCACCATAACCCCTGGATAATCTGCTTTTTTCTCCATGAAAAAGGCAATTTCTTTGGTCGATAGATCCGACTTCACAAGCCTCGGCACATACCCGAACGTTTTCTGGTAATCCAGATCCAATCGTTTGATGATCTCTTCCGCGTCCGGCTGCTCTTTGTCCCCTGGATTAAACTGCTTAAACACAGCCGCCAGATCATGAGCCAGTTCCTCTGCTTCCTGTCTACGTTCATCATTCCGATAATCCTCATACAACAGCACATACAGGGACTGTACAGGTTCGGAATAAGCGAGCGCGACTTCCCCTGTCGCATCATAGATGGGACCACGAACAGGTGCGAGTGGAATGTCTTTGGTATTACGACTCGTTTCCATATACGTCAGTTCAGGACCCTCCACAAATTGCACAAAGGCTAATCTGAAAATAAGGATACTGAATATGACAAAAGCCGCGAAAAAAAACAGGTTCAGCCTTGCGGTGGAAGGCTTGTTGACGGGTGTATCTTCCTCAGTCATGGGTTTCTTCCTCAATCGGTTAAACATGTTATAAGCCTCTCCCGTTCCTCTATAAAAATAAAATATTTAATCCGTCTTGTGAACGTGTTCAATCCGATATTTAATCCTTTCTCATACAAGTCTACCAAAGGTTAGCTGCCACGTCTTTCAATATTTGGTTACATTTTCGTAAACAGAACCGTTACACTACCCAATCTACCGATCCCAATGTAAACACTGACATATCAACGTTATCCCGTTCCCCAGATCGCGTTTACCCTTCCTTTATATAAACGTGGTACAGCTCATATGGTTACATATTAATGCAACTAATTAGTTCACTCTTACGATCCATTCTCCACGTAAAAACAAAAAAAGAGGACCCATGAAGGGTCCCCTCTGTAACCAATGCCTCACATCACTGTGTGTCTGATTCCGATTCTGAATCTTTATTTTTGTCCTTTTTCGGTACACCGTCGAGACCGAATTCCTCGTCATAGGCATCGAAGATCGCACGTGCAACCGGAGCCGCACTGCTCGATCCAAAGCCCCCTTCGGGGATAACCACAGCGACAGCAAGCTTTGGATTATTACGTGGTGCATAGGCGATAAATACACCGTTATCCACCAGTTTACCGCCTACTACCTGTGTCGATGTTCCTGTTTTTCTGGCAAAGTCATAAGGGAATCCGCTAAATGCAGATACCTCGGTTGCCATGCCTCGTTGTACTTCATTCCAGTAGGCATCGTTAAACTCCACCGTGCTGAGTACCTTCGGTTTTACTTTCTCGACCACGTTGCCTTCCGAATCCCGGAACTCTCTAACCAGTTGTGGCTCCATCCGCTTTCCTTTGTTCGCCAGCATTGTCGTGTACTGTGCTAACTGCATGGTTGTGTATTTTCCCTGCTGTCCAAAGGAACCATACACGAGACGAGTCAACGAGCTTTCCGTGTCGTTCATGTAATCCCGTATGCCCAGGAATTCATTCGGCAGATCAACCCCTGTAGATACCCCAAGGCCGAACTGCTTCATGTATTCATCCCATTTGTCAATTCCGGTCGCACCGTATTTTGAGTACATCTTCTTCCCAATCTCATCAATCATGAATACGTTCGAGGAATGACGAATCGCATCACGAGGATACATTGCACCATACACATGCCCTGATGAGTTCTGCACTCTGCGATTGTCCCCACCAAAGGTCGTTGAACCTCTATCCGAATAAACCGTATTGGTAGTGAAGAAACCTTCTTTCAAACCGATCAAGACACTAAGCGGTTTGATGGTGGAACCGAGTAACACGATCGATTCAGCTCGCTTTTTAGAGTCATCCGGAGGGAATGAACGAATCGTACCATTTTGATACACATATTTGATATCATCATACTGATCATTTGTGATACTGCCTGTTCTCCAGATGTTGGTATCATAATCTGGCATACTGGCAGCAGATACGATTTTCCCCGTATCCACTTCCATCGCAACCGCAAATCCGGTCTTGGCATTTGGATGCAATCGACCGGAAACCTGATTCCGATGAAGCCAACTCAACTGATCCAGAATGGCCTGTTCTGTTTTCACCTGAACGTTCTTGTTAATGCTGGAAATCAGGTCGTAACCTTTCTGCGGCGGGGTAGAACCTGCTACACCTTCAGGCAAATTACGCAAATCAACATCAACGGATGTATATCCGCTTTTGCCGCGGAGAGCATCCTGATATTGCAGTTCCAGTCCATCAAAGCCTACAAATTCATTCTCCGTATACACCAGGCCCGGATCCGTTTGCGTTTTATTGGCCTCGTCCACCTCTTTGTATTTGTCCAAGGACTTCGAACTTCTGAACTTCTTCAGATAACCGATTGTCTGAACCGCTACCGTATCCGGATCGTAGAATCGTACACTCTCCTCGACGATCTGAATACCTTTGAACTCATCCTTATGTTGCAGGAAATAAGCGACTTCTCCCTCGGACAGATCACTCTTGATCAGACGCGGCATAAAACCGTTCGCTTTGCGGGAGTTCAAGTCCATCTCTTCAATAATTTTCTCCACTGTAAGTGACTCTGAATCCTTCAGCTTGTACTGTTCAAATACATCATGCAACCGGGTTGCAATATCCTGCACTTCCCCTATGTTAGGACTCGGTTTCCCATCAACATCCCCATAGTTTTTATACAGTGTCAGGTAGAGAGACTGAATGGGCTTGGAATAAGCCAGCTTCACCTCACCTGTGGAATCATAGATCGTGCCTCTCACAGGAGGAAGTGGTACATCCTTGGTAATGTTACTTGCTTCTTCCTGACTGAGTTCAGGCCCTTCCACGAATTGCAAAAAGGCCAAGCGTACAATAATAACGCTAAAAATAACAAAGGAAGCGAAGAAAAATACGTTCATTCGGTAACTGAAGCGCCGTTTGTCTGTAAGTTCATCCTTCTCATTGGAATGTTTTTTCATCCATCCTACCTCTTTCATGACTTGATGCATACCGCTCAAACTGGTTCTTCGCGGCATGATAACCTGGCAACGTCGTCATATTCCGGACCCATGTCCGTTGTAATGTTAAGCTGACTGATCCTTTAGATGGGTGTCGGCAAAATTCGGAGGATTAAACCAGTCTCCACTGATTGCCCATGTCGGGTCAAGCGGAACCCAGCTCTCGGAATCACTCAAATACACCTCATTCCACGCATGCGGACCGTACCCTCCCTGGCCGTTATAACCAAGTCCTGTAACAACTTTGACTTCAAGTCCTTGTGAACGGGCCATCACGGCATAGAGACGGGCATAATCAATACATACACCTTTGCGTGTATCAAAAGTATTCTGCGGATTCTGTTCATGCCATATGCCCTTTTGCTCATAGTCATCCACTTTACCATAGTCATACTGAATACGTGAACCTACCCAGTCGTATAGTGCTCTTGCTTTGGCTTCATCTGTCGATTGGCCTTTGACAATCTCACTCGCTGCAGATTCAATGTCCGTCGGAATATTATGGTCGATAACTTCATATTTGCGTTGCAGGATGCCGCCCAGTTCCTTCTGCACAGCCTGCGTAAATACGGGAAGCTTGTCCTTGATAAACGTTCCAGACAACGGTTCGATAACCGATTTGGCCCCTTGCATATAGATCGGAGATGCCTCCACATATCGGCTGAACATACTCCCGGGATAAAGACTGACAATCATGAACAAAACCGCAATGACAATCATTCCGCGGACGGAGCCTATGATCGTGCCAATTAATGCACCCGTCAACCGACTAAACATACCTTTAGGCGCACTTTCCTCGGCTGACCCCTGCCTGCTGTTAAAAATAAATGAAGAGAGAAACCCGAGAATCAGTCGGATGAGTCCATAGCTTAATACAAATAATACAGCGAACCGCATTAGTGGAAAATCTGCAATCGCCGTAACCAACGTATAATACATCTGTTCCCACCGGTTCAACTCACGATTAGGCATGGCAGAAGCATACTCAGACAGCCACTGCTGTACATATGGTGCAAGCCACAATGTTAAACCGATCGACAACAGAATACCAATGACCGCCATAATGCCATCCATCAGGAACCCAAAGAGTCTGCCTGCTGAACGCGAAGCCCCTCTGGACCAACCCTGCAATAATGAAGCAGCCACAATCAGCAACAGCATAATCGTGATGCCATTCAATTCCTTCAGGCTGTCCAGCCAATTCTGCAGCACGTACCGATTCCCCCTTTACTACGATGCTGGTGCTGTTTTGTTCTCCTGTGCCTGTTCGACAAACGTACGTATGGTTTCATTGTCGAGTTTCCATTCGCCAAGTGAAATTCCGCGGAAGGTTACATCGACTTTATCCGATTGAGTTCTGCCTTTAATCTCCACATTGGGACTTGTGATGGTGAACGCTCCATCCTGTCCTTTGACGTATTTCGCTTTGGAAGCTTCCTTAAGCATCATGCTGGTTGCTTCCTTCTTCAATGTGTCCATCGTGCTGGATTGTACGTCTGTCACTGTCTGTTTGATCTGATCAATGGAGATGCCGCTGTATATCAGTAGAGCCGCAATAATGATGATGGCAATCGCCCATTTCAATACGGTTTTGACCACATTCAGAACAAAGAACAATAGGATCAATGCAACCACGATCACCAGCCAGTTCTGCATCACAAACTCTTTGATTACTTCTATGTTCATGACTACACCTTCCGTATTAGAATTCATTCGTAACACTCCCGAATATTATACATGATTTCCGAAGCTGCTGTCAGCTAAGCCCTCTCCCTTAAAAATAAACGGTCTAAGTTCGTCCCGCCGGGCGTACAAGTAGTACCATGAGGTTCTGCCGGGCGAACGGGGAACACGTTCAAGACCTGTAGTTTGAACATGCATCGCTTAACAAGGAGGGGCTTATGTGAAAACGGCCATCTGGCTATACCTGTTTTTGTTCCTTGCCGTATTTGATTTGCACGCCCAGTATCCCATTCTGACTCCTTTTGCCATCTCGCTGGGAGCCGCCCCTACTTTCATTGGCTGGATGATGGGCATCTATTCCTTAACACATCTTCCTGGCAATTTGATTGCTGGAACACAAATCGATAAACATGGTAGTCGCCGCTACATTGTATTCAGTCTGCTCGGTGCAGGATTCATCCTGCTCCTGCAAGCCTATGTCCAGACACCATGGCAACTGCTGGCGCTGCGTTCCATCAGCGGTTTTGTACTGGCCTTCCTGTCTCCTGCATGTCTCGCCCTGCTTGCACAGTTATCCAGCGATCCGGTGAAACAGGGGAAGTATATGTCGGGTCACGGGGTAGTACATACCCTCGCGTCTGTGGTATCGCCAGCAGCCGGTGCGATCATTGTGGGTTCCATGGGATTCTCTGCTACATTTTCAGGCCTGGGCTATCTGCTTATTCTCACAGGTGTCATTGCTTTCATGACCATGCCCCGCGGTATCATCAAGCAGCAGGAGAGAGTAACTGAACCTGCCAAACCTGACGTTTCACCAGCAGATGCCACAAGTGCATTCCTGCCGGTGTCCTGGCGATACTTTGCCTTGCCTCTGGTGATTGCCTGTGCCCAAGGGATTCTCTTTTTCGAATTACCCCTGCGGGGCGGAGGACAATCGTCCATCATGTCTACCGGACTGCTGTTCTCTATAATCAGTATTGGGGCACTCTTCACACTCAGCATGTTATTCCTCAACCGGTATTCCCCCAAGCTGCGTCTGGTTGCGGGCGTGCTGTTAATGTCCTTGTGTTTTTTTGTGATGGCAGCCATTCCGCAGGTTCCGTTGTCCACCGTATTATTTGTACTCGGGATGTCCAAAGGCATCATCTTTCCAGCCATGGCAACCCTATTTATCCGTCTGAGCGGAGGAAGCAGGTTAGGCCGAATATTCTCACTGCAATCCATCGCCACTTCCATCGGCTCTTTCATCGGCCCCATCACAGCCGGGCAACTTCGTGTCGGGTTATCACCCTATTTCATCGCCTTTGTTTTATTAATGATTGGTATGCTGCTGCTTCCATACTATACATCCAGACGCGAAGCTCCCCTGTCCGACCCGAAAAGTATATTGAATTAGGCCTGTATCAAGCTCTTCTTCCCTACTGTTATGACAGCAATTAGGCCAGTATTTTCATTAGCTTTGCATCATTCCCCCATTTACAGCTAAACTATATAAAATGGACTAACGTTTTACACACGAACGGAGCGGCCTAGGGATCATCAGCGCCTTCTTTAGATTTCATCTTTTTCTTGAATACCATCATTGGGTATGTATGATCATTGGAAGTAGTGAAGGGTACGGAATCGATTTTGAAGAAGCGGTAGCGTTCGCCTTTGTCTCCATATTTCAACCTATTAAAAATTAATCAGAAATTTGGAGACAACAGCGATCGAAGGAACGATCCGTAACCGTAACGGCCACTCCTGATCAGAAATTAAACCCTGAGTACGTGAAAAGAATTTAGAAATCAGAGGCGCTCCTGTCCGCGTGGTGAACAGTGTAAAGAAAGGAGTCCATTTTATATAATCAGTCGATTTTCGCTGCAACATTTCCCGGGGAATGTCGACATAAGCTCTCGAACAAGAGGTGAATATCATGCCTATTCATGTCATTGTGGAAGGTAAGAATGACCGAAGCAAACTGAAACGTCTGGTTGGACCTGAAATCAACATTCTATGTACGTTTGGAACACTTAATTCCCTCAAGCTGGAGACCCTGCGCAAGCAAGTCGGTTACGATGAAGTCTTTTTATTTATGGATAATGATAGTTCCGGCAAAAAAATTAGAGGTGTACTTCGGGACGCTTTCCCGGATGCAGTACAGATGTATACACGACGAGGATATGCGGGTGTGGAAGGAACACCTGATGAGTATATCATTGCCCAGCTGGAGAAAGCCGGGTTAGAGACATACATCCAATACCCTGAACATCCTTCCTTTTAAAATGAAATACCAAAAGGCTGCCTTTGGGTTGGTATCCAACCTGAAGGCAGCCTTTACAGTATGATGATCAGATGATTATTCGTTGATCAGATTGCGAATATCCTCGGCAATGACAGCTGGCACAACGTCCTCTGTATTAAATGCGTTATATACCTTGCGCAGCTGGTTGTTCTCATCCACCAGCCCGATCATGTTCATATGGGCAAAATCATCCTTACTCTCCCCATCGATCAGGATCTGGAATGATTCCCTGGCCAACTGTTTGGTTTTGTCCATATCCCCTCGCAAGAAGTACCATCCGGAATAATCCGCGTGGAAGCGGTCCGCAAACGTCTTAATCTTCTCTCTTGTATCGACTTTCGGGTCGAATGAAATGGATACAAATGAGACATCTTTACCAAAGGTGTCGTCCTCTTTCAACAGATCCTGCACCTGGGATAACGTAAAGGTCGTAATAGGGCAGACATCCGGACAACTGGTGAAATAAAAGTAGAACAAGCGGACTTTCCCTTGCGTATCCTCCAGGGATACTGTACTGCCATCTACATTTTCCATAGAAAAGGATTGGATTTCACGAATCTCGGGTAATTTTTCCTTACTGGCAAATACGGTGCCCCACATCAGATACACAGCCATAATCAGTGCGAGCCCGAGCAGCATCCATGTCCATTTGTACTTTTTCAGCATTTTCCTCGTCCCTTCTGTATCTCCTCTTATGAATACGCATACATATGTGAATCCAAAATCACGTTCGTTTCGCTTTATCCATCTACTGTGACATATGTATTCAAAGAAACCTACTTTTTATGAGATTCTATATTATTGTAACGGTTTAAAGGAACAATGCCCATAAATATTTATGTAACATAACCAACCGCGTATTCTCTGACGCAACTTTTCTCAGTATTCGATATAAAGTTTATCATAGGAAATGCCAAAATAGTTTGACAAACTACGTACATTTATTGGGTATGGCACAGGAAATTGTCATAACTTTGAAATTAGGGATGTTTTGCATCCTGACAGACGGATATTATACACTATATATGGGTATCACCTAGATAGAGAAGTAATATGCCTTAGAACGATACACCACACAAAGGAGACGTTTATGGATACCTCTACACATTTTGTCATGGGGATTGGTTTAGCTGGTCTGGCTTATGTCGATCCTGTTGTCGCGGCTAGTCCCATGCTTGCAGCTGCGGTAATGGTTGGCACGATCGCCGGTTCCCAGGCCCCTGACATCGATACTGCGTTACGTCTCAAAAGCAATTCGCTTTACATTCGGAATCATCGGGGCTTGTCACACTCTCTGCCATTTCTCCTGTTATGGGTTTTGCTCATCACCGGCGTCATTGCACTGATATTCCCTGGTGTCCCTATTGGACACGTTGCCACCTGGACCGCTGTGGCCGTAGGCTTTCACGTATTCACCGATCTGTTCAACACCTATGGAACCCAAGCCGCCCGGCCTTTTACGGAACGCTGGATCGCCTGGAACATCATTCATATTTTTGATCCGTTTCTATTCACTACACATGTCATAGCTATCTTGTTATGGGCCTTTGATCTGATCGCCCCTGCACCACTCTTCGTTACGTTGTATAGTTTGACCGGTTTATATTACATCTGGCGAACGATTGCTCGTGCACAAGCGGTCAGAAAAGTTAGACGTCTCGACAACAGCCCAGAGCAGGCAAGATACATCGTCATTCCAACGATATCCTGGAACCGCTGGCATGTGGTTAAACGGGTTGAGGACGGCAGTTATGTGATCGGTAAAATGGATGGTTCTAATCTGGTATGGAGTCTGCACGCCTCGTCTTCTACTCATGCGGCCGTTGCTGCTTCACGCAAATCACCGGAAGTCAGTGCCTTCCTCTATTTCACCTCCTATGCGGTGGCAGAGGTTGAAGAACTGCCTGCCGGTTACAAGGTCCGCTGGGCAGATGTACGTTATCGACACCGGAAACAATATCCATTTGTCGCTGTAATTGTGATGGATCGGAATTTTGAAACGATTGATACCTATGTAGGCTGGTTAAGCGATGAGAAAATGGATAAAAAACTTTTATCTGCACGCCCTTGACGAAGTGAGCATGGCAAGGCACAATCAGACATAGGAACTGATACGCGAGAAAGCCCGGAGCGTTTCCGCCCCGGGCTTTCTGTTTATCCTGTTTTGTTGCTGTTGGTTAAAATAAATTATTTGCCAGACCCAGCCAGAGACTGCTCAGCGATTTGTACCAGACGTTTGGTGATATATCCACCCAAAGATCCTGTTTCACGGGAAGTGTAGTTACCGTAGTAACCGTCTTGTGGGATAGTTACACCCAGTTCCTGTGCAGCCTCGATTTTCAATTGTTGCAGTGCTGAATTTGCCTGAGGTACCACCAAGTTGTTAGAACGAGATCCTTGAGCCATATTTATAATCTCCCTTCAATCTGTGTCTGTAATGTAATTGCAAGCTTGCAAGATTATTATGGCTCGTAGGCTAAAGGTTATACGGAGTTTTACTAAATTTGTAGATGGAGGTTTTTCCCAATGAGTAAAGGCTTATCCTTATGGTTCGCATTCTCTTCGATTATCTTGTTAACGGTTTCAGCAATTATGATCTCCTACTCCGGTTGGTTTGCTGCACTACTGTTTGTCCTGTCCATTGCCAACATTGGCTGGGGATTTGTGATTCGTGCCAAAAAAGAACGTCAGGAAGTTCGCTCGGCTACTTCAGAGCCCACTTCTTGAGCAGGTCATTTAATAGTTCAATAATGAACGCACAAATAAAGAGGAGTCCTTCAATAGGGCTCCTCTTTATTCATGTTAACTATTCATTACGTGAAATGAAGATCTTGTTCAGGACTACTGTTTACGTCTCGGAACAAATCCCATACGTTCTTTCACTGCATCCAACGTTTGAGCAGCAACTTCTTCTGCACGACGGGCTGACGTATCCAGAACATCCGCCAATTCGCCAGATTCACGAATCTCATTATATCGTTGTTGTAGCGGTTCAATTACAGATACAACCACTTCAGCCAGTTCCTTTTTGAATGGACCGTACATCTTGCCTTCATAACGCTCAGCTACTTCCTTAAGCGTCATACCTGCACATTCAGCGTAGATACTCATCAGATTGCTGACTTCCGGTTTGTTTGCCGGATCATATACAACTTCACGTCCCGAATCTGTAGTGGCACGGCTGATTTTTTTGCGAATCACATCCGGCGGATCCAGCAGGGCAATATAGCTGCCAGCATTAGGGTTACTTTTGCTCATCTTCGAAGAGGCATCATCAAGTGACATTACCCGTGCACCCACCTGTGGGATATACGGATCTGGAATGGTAAAGTACTCCCCATAGCGGTGGTTAAAACGTCCTGCCAGATCACGTGTCAGTTCCAGATGCTGCTTCTGATCCTCACCTACTGGTACAAGGTCAGCATTGTATAATAAAATATCAGCCGCCATTAATGATGGATACACAAACAGTCCGGCACCAACGGAATCTTTACCGGATGATTTATCCTTAAACTGAGTCATGCGTTCTAGCTCACCCATGGAGGTCAGCGTTGTCATCAACCAGCCCAATTCCGCGTGCTGCGGTACATGGGATTGCAGAAATACGTTAGATTTCGAAGGATCAATACCTGCTGCAATAAACAGTGCAGCTACTGCTTCCGACTGTTCACGCAATGCTGCTGGCTCCTGAGCCACGGTGATGGCATGAAGATCAACCACCATGAAATGACATTGATAGTCATGCTGGAGTTTTACAAAATTTTTGATTGCACCAATATAGTTGCCCAAAGTGAGCTTACCGCTTGGCTGAATACCTGAAAGTACTGTTTTCATTGCACATAACGCCTCCCTGATTGTATATAAAAAAACTCCTGCCATTCTCTGCGAACGCAAAAAGGCCCCACATCCGCAAGGGACGTGAGACCGTGGTGCCACCCTTATTCGCTTTTCTTCGATTGCTCCTGACCCTGAATCAAGTCATGCCGAAGAAATGCCTTCATTGTTCCGTAACGTGGATTATACGGCAGACTCTAGTGGGGCAAGCCCATCTCTGGCTTAACCTGTTCAAACCTACACTCAAGGGTCCATTCGGTAAAGAGCTCACACCGGTTCACATCAACCACCGGCTTTCTGAAGAGGATTCTCTTGGCCTACTTATCCCTGTCATCGATTTCATGTCATTCAATTCTAATAAATGCTTTCAGAGTTCCATCTTAATGCGCACAGGCGCGAATGTCAAAATGAGTTGAACTTTTTTACCCGAGACATCAAAATCTGTTATGATGGAATTGCTTATCCTGTTGCCTGCTTCACACGAAATAGCGCAGGAAATAGCTGGCATGTACACAACGACACGCCTGCAGCAGTAGCTTCATCACAACTGCTTGCAGACAGATTTCAAGTGGGAAAAGGAGCATCGATATGAAACAAGTGACCAAAGGCCAATGGAATGGTTACGACACGTATATCCTACATAGCCGTGAAATGGAAATCACCCTGCTGCCGCGTCTTGGAAATAATATTATTTCTATTCGCGATTTAGTGCAGGACAGAGATGTCGTCCGCCGTCCGGATGAAGACGATCTTGCCTTTTATCTGCAGAAGCCGTACCACTTTGGCGTTCCTCTCCTAATTCCACCAGGGCGCATTCATCGTGGACAATTCGAATATGAAGGCGTTCGTTACCAGTTCGATCAGAACACGGCGAATGACAACCATATTCACGGTCTCCACCGTACCCAATCCTGGTGTGTCAGTGACATTGAGGAAGATGAAGACGGCTGTGCAATTACGACTGAATTACTGACCGAAAATGAAGAGCATTGGATGGCTCAATTCCCGATTCCCCTGAAACTTGAGATGACGTTCAGTCTGCAAAACGCTGTATTTAGCCAGCGTCTGCGAGTCACCAATCTGAGCTCAACACCTGCTCCTTTTGGGATGGGATATCATACATGGTTTTTGCTAGACGGCAAACCTGCCGACTGGACACTGCAACTGCCTGTTTCCGGAATATACGGACAGAATGAAGAACAACTACCGACAGGTGAATTGGAGTCCCTGGGTGAATGGTCTGCTCTGAACGAAGGCATCAATTTGCAGGGACGTAACTGGGATACTTTGTTGAAAGCTACCGAAGGTGAACCGGCTACGGCTTACTTACGCAGGCAAGATGGATATACATTGAAATATTCAGCAGATGAAGCATTTTTCAAACATTGGGTTCTCTTTACCAAAGGTGAATCCGATCAGTTTTTGTGCATTGAACCGTATACTTGGCTCCCGGATGCACCTAATTTGGCTTTATCGGATGAACAAACGGGGTTGATTCGCTTGGAACCGGAACAGCCTGTTGAGTTATTTACACGTATTGAGGTTATACCTCCTACAGACTAAACGAGCTGATCATACTCTATTTTGCTTTTACGCATATCACCCTATATTTTGATATCCAAATACAACTTGTCGACCCGCATCGGGTCGGCTTTTTTATGTGTCCTGTGCACTGATATTTATCCATATTTTCCCTTACGCCATATCATGTATATTTCCTTATTCTCTAACCATACTAACATCACCAAGCCATAAGGAGGTGACACATATGTACGGAGGTCAAAACCAAGGTAGCGGTAGCCGCTCCAACAACCTGGTTGTTCCCCAAGCAACTGCAGCATTGCAACAATTGAAAATTGAAGCTGCACAAGAGCTGGGTGTAACTATTCCACAAGATGGTTACTACGGTAACTATACTTCTCGTGAGACAGGTTCTCTGGGTGGATACATCACTAAACGTCTGGTACAAATCGCTGAGCAGCAATTATCGGGTCGTTCGTAAGCTCGTAATTATTGCTTGAGCCTAAGCAATCCAAAAGTAAAAAGCGGCCTTCTTCGGAAGTGCCGCTTTCTCTTGTGCAGATAATTATGAGGTCGACTCCACATCTGAATCCTTGTATGTATTGGTTCTAGGGTAACGAATCATCAGGCTCGCCATATTGTAATTAGACTCCATCGTTGCATCTACCAAAATCATACCTTGTCTTACTGTGAAGTCGTACGATATTTCGCCATGCGTCCAATTGCGTTTGAATTTCAACGTCTCCAGTGCCATTGCCCGGAAAGAAGTTCTCTGGGTTTCGTTTAACCCCCCTTCCTCCACATCCATCTGCCCATCTCGTCCAGCTATCGGATTATGTCGAATACCAAATTTCCCAATTACGTTGTTTCGTATTTGCACAAAAACTACCCCTGAATCTAATCCTGATAACTCATGATCAAGTTCTTTGAATACCAGATCCAACTGTCTCGCTAATGAAAGCTCATCAATTTTCATATTAACACTCTCCTTATATGCTTATAGTCCTATACATCAAGGACTTACGACTCATTATATGACATCATATGTGCTCATTCAACAAACAACGGCAAAGTTGGGTATTTCTAACTATAATTTGCACAATTAATTGCCATTTCACTTCCTTAAACTGAGCTTTTTCACTTAATTACGACAAAATCTTCGCGAATCGAAAATGAGGATTCTGTACAAAAAAAGGCTGCAATCCCGTGTCTGTTAACAGGGGATTGCAGCCTCTTTCATATATATTCAACCTATTATATTCAACCTATTTTTCGGTCGCTGTCATCTGTAGAAACTGCTCAATATCGGCAATAACCAAGTCCGCAGCATTTTGCCAGAATTCCGGTTGTGTCAGGTCCGTACCCAGATGTTTCTGAGCAAGTTCTTCGACCGTCATACGCCCTGTATCCCGCAACAAATCATCGTATTTATCTGCAAATGCTGTTCCTTCCTGCTGTGCTCTCGCATAGATTCCCGCACTGAACATATACCCAAACGTATATGGGAAATTATAGAATGGCACACCAGTCAGATAGAAATGCAGTTTGGATGCCCAGAAATGAGGATGATCTGATGCAAGTACACCGCAGAATGCTTCCTGCTGCGCCTCCACCATTAATTTGGATAATTCATCCGCGTTGACCAGCCCTTTTTTGCGTTGTTCATAGAAACGATTCTCAAATAGGAACCGGGCATGGATGTTCATGAAGAAAGCCACACTTCGCTGTATCTTGTCTTCCAGCAAAGCCAGCTTCTCTTGCTCATCTGTTGCCGCCTGCACCAGGGCATCTGCTACAATCAGTTCAGCAAACGTGGATGCTGTCTCAGCCACATTCATCGCATAACGTTGATTCAATGCAGGCAACTCTTCCATAATGTGTTGATGATATCCATGACCAAGTTCATGCGCAAGAGTCGACACATTAGATGGTGTCCCAGAGAAGGTCATGAAAATCCGGGTTGCTTTGCTAAGTGGCAAAGACGTACAGAATCCGCCTGGACGCTTGCCAGGACGGTCTTCTGCTTCGATCCAACGTTTCTCAAAAGCCATCTCTGCAAACGAGGAAAGTTTAGGACTGAACTTGGCAAACTGTTCAACAATATTGATGGCTGCCTCATCGTAAGTGATTTTGCCACTCGATTTACCTACAGGTGCATCTACGTCGCTCCAGCTGAGCTTGTCTACCCCCAGCAGTTCTGCCTTGCGCTCCAGATATTGAACAAGCGCAGGTTTCGCACCATTAATCACATCCCACATCGTATCCAGTGTCTGACGTGACATCCGGTTGATGGCCAGAGGTTCTTTGAGGATATCATCCCAGCCACGTTTCTCATATAACTTCAGACGGAATCCTGCGAGGTGGTTCAGTGTATCTGCACAGAAATCTTCGACATCGGTCCAAGCCTGCTCCCAGTTTGCGAATACCGTCTCGCGTACATTCCGATCACTATCGCTCAGCTTGTTGGCAGCCTGTCCTGCGGAGAGCATCACCGTTTCCCCATCTTGCTCAAATGGAATGTTCACCTTGCTGACAATCGTGTTGTAGAATTTGCCCCAACCATGGTAACCATCCACACCCAGATCCAGAGCAAGACCTTCCAGTTCCGGCGACAGCTTCTCACGTGCCAGCGTGCGACTCTCGTTCAGTACAAATGCCAGCGGCTGAATATCTTCCCGAGCAATCCAACCGTCCCACACCAAATCCGATGTCTGACTGAGTGTATTATCGAACTTCGATTTGCCGCCGTTCAGCATCGCTGCAATAGAACTGATTGCGCCCTGAAGCTGCGTTGCCTTTTTGTCCTTCTGGTTTTGCGATGAGAGGCAGGATACAAACGCAGAACCTTCCGATACGCGGATATAACAGCTTTGCAGCAGTTCCAAAATGGGATCAAATACAGCCGTCTCTTCTAATGAAGTCGGTGCAGGTGTTTCGTTCAACAGATGTTGCAGTTTACGTACATCCTCTTCCAGTTCAATCAGATACGCAGCAAATGTCTCGGAGGAAGAACCTCCACTAAAAATGGACTCCAGGTCCCATACGGGGTGTAATGGCGTTTTCATTTAATAAGGCACCTCTCTCTATAAATTGGATGGTTAGGATTGAATTAAAAACTGGTTTTCTGTCAGCCATATCTCTATACTAGAGAAATAGCTACAGAGGTTGTTCAAAAAGTCCACTTTTGATTACGAATCATGCCTAACGGCATCATCAGCATCGAATATGAAATTCAGCCGAAATAAGCGGATGCTTACGAAGGTTGTTTCCTTTGGAAACAATGTAGTTGCTCACGTAGTTTGCCTACGCTCCGCTACTCCATTTCTAGCTTCATTCCATCTTCTCGGTACTGAAAACCAGACTTTTTGAACATGTATTCATAGTAACTTTCAGGAGGTAAATGTATGAAACCTTTACAAGTATCGGCTGATACAGCCGTCAAATTAGCAGAATCCCTGGGCGTACCTTTGGAGCACCTGATGCACATGCCCCAACATATCCTGATGCAGAAGATTGCGGAACTCGCCAAACAAGAAGCCTCCAAACCTTCCGCACCAGAAGGCGAACAAGAATGATTCCGTTTGAGAACAGCTGGCCTTACGATATTGTGATGGGAGACATCTATGTACAGCAATGTCCCTACTGTCATGCAAGCAACGTGCTGCTCCCCCTCAAACCCAAAGAGCTTGTGCTCATTCGCGAAGGCAAAAAGAAATTACTGGTCTTTCCTTGCTGTAATACAAGCATGACCGTGATCGACAACGACAGTGACTATTTGTTATCCAGCCGTCCTGTCCGTAACTAATGTAAGATCAACTTAGAGGGGGCTGCGCTTTGCAGCCTCTTTGTCTGTTTCCAGCATCTCTTCAGGGAGTTCCAACTTACTTGAAATCATCTGCTCACGCAGCACGGCCCACTGTTCCCTTGAAGCACGAATCATGGCCGCATCTGTGATCCGCTTGTCATGAATGACCTTGCTGAACCATTGCACTGCTTCATTAAACCTCCCTACCCTGCGGTTCAATTCCCCGAGCAAATACAACAGTTTGGCTTCATTGCCACCCGTTCCTTCACGTTCGAACACCTTCACATAGGCTTCAAGGCTAAATTCAAGAAAACGATGTTCCTGTGCATGGTCCTCCATATAACGATACAACCAAGCTATATGATGCAACAGACCAGCGACGACACGATCTTTCTCCTGGATAACCTGTGCGCACAGCAAGGCAAGCTTGTACGTAGCCAGCGCCTGTTCCAGTGTTCGTGCTCCGCTATAATCACGTTTAACCCAGCGGTTACCGATCTGTTCCTTAAAAGCCTTGCGCTGAGCATCATTCAAATGCTCCGTTGCGTTCTCCGTCGAGGCAAACCCGCACTGCGGACAGATGCGAACCACATAAAAATCTGGATTCTCCAGCTTGTAGTACGCACAAAAATCCGAATCCGTCCGGTAGGGCCTTTTCAAACTCGGTCTTACCCGTGAGGTCTCATACTCGGTTTCGCAATAATGGCAGGTGACTTTCACCTTATACAGCGGCTCTAATTCCAATCTCTTCCATCCCTCTCCCGTACGCTCGTAATCATATTCGGAACTATGGTGTATTCACAAAATGATGTGCAGGCCCGGATAAACGCTGCAGGATAAACGAATGCAAGGGCTCCTCCACACCAATCTGTGTTAAGGCTTGATCCATACATGCAAGCCAAGCCTCAGCCCGTTCAACCGTCACTTCAAAATGCATATGACGGGCACGCATCATCGGATGTCCAAACGCCTCGGAAAACAGCCCTGGGCCTCCAAAAAACTGAGACAAAAACATATACTGCTTGTTGATGACCGGCTGAATATCTTCCGGGAAAAGCGGAGCCAGCTGCTCATTCTGCTGAACGATCGGATAGAAAGCCTCGACCAGTGCGCGAACACCTTTCTCACCGCCAAGATTGTCATAAATACTTAAACTGGGATTCATTCGTCTGATTCCCCTTTCTGATGTCGAATTTTGCCATATATTACACGTTCCGTGAACATTGTGAAAACAGTAACAATATCCAGGCCACAAAAGCCTTTATCTCCATTCTATCAAAAAAAACCAAAAAGTCCTATATAACATGAAATCATCAGGACCTGTAAGCTGCCATCTGTATATAGGACCTTATTCAAAACGTAACACAAAAAAAGCGCCAACCGTTTGGGTTGGCGCACTAGATATTCCATTAATAACTCCGCCAGTCCTCTTCCTCAGAGCGTACCAGCGAGGCACGTATCACATATACAAAAGCACAGACCAGGATTCCGGTGACAAGACTCATGATCATCACTCCATCCGAATTGAATTCCACCTTGGAGACAATTAGGTGACGTTCAGGCGTTTTTCTCATTTTAGCACACATCACTCAAAAACACAGCCACTTTTGCAAGCGCTTTCTACGTATAATTTTGTACTGTTTGTCCACTTTTTTTCATATATTGATGGCAATAACATCACAGACTTCCGCACATCGACCATTCCAAAAATAAAGGAGAAGAATTCATGGCTGCTTCACAACGATTCACCCATGTCCTGGTCACACTCGCTCTCCTGATCCTTTGTGTGTTAATGGTCTTGTATCCAGCGGAAACCTGGCATGCAAGTGTACGCGGACTGTCCATCTGGTGGGACGTATTGTTTCCCTCCCTTTTTCCTTTTTTGGTGCTGTCCGAGCTGCTGCTCGGCTTTGGCATTGTTCATTTTCTAGGTACCTTGCTGAATCCACTGATGCGTCCATTGTTTCGTGTTCCCGGAAGCGGTGGTTTTGTATTTGCCGTGAGCTGTGCATCCGGGTATCCTACAGGGGCGAAACTGACCGCCCAGTTATGGGAACAAAAGCTGGTTACCCGGGAAGAAGGAGAACGGCTCGTTGCCTTCACTACATCATCCGATCCGATCTTCATGATTGGAGCGGTATCGGTTGGGTTCTTCCATAATGTCGCCATTGCTCCAGTATTGGTTGCGAGCCATTACGCTGCAGCTTTTCTGGTGGGTATGCTCATGCGTTTTCACGGGGGTACAGCAAAAGGCTCACAGCCAGACATCTCTTCTGGATCTCCATCGGAGGGGATACCTAGAAACAGACTGGTCCGGGCCATCTATGCGATGCATGAAGCAAGAAAGGCTGACGGACGGGCATTCGGTGAACTGCTGCGCCAGGCAGTCTCCTCATCCCTTCGCCTTATTATTATCGTAGGAGGGCTGGTTGTATTCTTCTCGGTCATGATGGAGTTGCTTGTCCAGACCGGTTGGCTTGGCGGATTATACGGCATAACCGAGCAATTGTTACGACATAGCGGACTGCCTCCATCCTTATCTCCTAGCTTGGTCGGTGGGCTGTTTGAAGTAACGCTGGGGAACAAAGAGGCTGGGAGTGCCGGGGCATCCATCCCACTCGTCTATAAAGTAGCAGCAGCAGCCTTTGTTCTCTCCTGGGGCGGATTATCCGTCCATGCACAGATTATGAGTGTTCTTAGCAACACACCCATGAGATACGGTCCATTTCTATTTGCCAGAGCAATCCATGCGCTAATCGCACCTGTGCTGGTCCTGCTGTTGTGGACACCCATGATGGGGCGTTCCTCTTCACCCGTTCTTATGGAGCCCGGTTTCATCCCATCGTTATCAACGTATACACCGGACTGGGGACTGATTTTCTTATCCGGAATGATTGTTTTTGTAAGCCTCATCGTGTTGTTGTTATTCCTTGCGATATTAAGTTCCATTCTCAAGCCTAGACGACATGCCAAAAAATAAGTCAACGATTCATCTATATTTAACTGAATATGCGCCCAAACGTTGTGTTCTTCCGCGGAATTGATTATCATCGGTAGTATAATGACCACAAAGGAGCTTTCATCTTGAGATACTATGTTCAAGACCGCGGAGACCAGTTATCGATTGATCTCAGTCAGCAGTTTCATGCGCTGGCGAAGGAAGAAGGGTTCAAGCTGGATGCAGAATCGCCGGAGATTGTTATCTCCATCGGGGGCGATGGTACGATGCTGCAGGCATTTCACAATTTCATCGACCGTATTCCGGATATTGCTTTTGTTGGGGTTCATACAGGCCATCTCGGCTTTTACGCCGATTGGAAGAAGGAAGAATTACGCGAGTTAGTCAGGCTGATGAGTGGCAAAGGAGATCCGGAGCGTCTCAAACCACGCATTGTACAATACCCGCTATTGGAGCTTGAGATCCGGAAAAAGTCAGGGAATTCCTCTTACATCGCCCTTAATGAATTTACGTTAAAAGGTGTAGACGGTACCGTCGTGGCCCAGGTCGATATTAACGATGTGACATTTGAGATGTTCCGTGGGGATGGCATCTGTGTATCCACACCATCAGGCAGTACGGCATACAACAAGGCCCTTGGGGGTGCCATGGTTCATCCAACCATCGAGGCCATTCAGATTGCGGAGATTGCATCGATTAATAACCGGGTCTATCGGACACTTGGTTCACCGGTTATTTTGCCCAAGCATCATCATTGTGATATTTTCTCCCGCAAGGATCAGCGGTTACTGATGACCATTGATCATGTGAATGTGATGGTGGAGGATCTGATCTCCGTCCGTTGTCAGGTATCCAGTCACAAGGTCAGTTTCGCACGTTTCCGCCCTTATCCATTCTGGAACCGGGTTCGCACGGCATTTCTTGACTAAAATACGCACACCAAAAAAGCGGTCCTTCTCAGGAACCGCTTTTTGCTTTGGCTTGAGGTTGATCTTTGCTCTTCTGAAGCACAAAGTACGCACAGCCAAAGTTACAATATTCATTGATATAATCCACCATACTGGCGATTGTGGAATCCTTTGTCGCTTTTGGATGGTTATCACGGTAAAAACCTTTTAACCTTAACTGGCTATAACCCCAGTCTCCGATAATATAATCATAACGCTCCAGCACTTCGCTGTAACGATCACGGAAAACCTCTGGATTCCAGCCTTCTTTGTGGTTCTGGACGATTTCATAATTTTTGCCGCCGATCTGTACAATGACCGGTTCTTTGGGCTTTTCTTCAACTGACTCAACAACCGATTCCTGAGCCGGCTCCTGGATCTGTTCCTGAAGTTGGTCCTGAATCTGTTCTGTGTTTTTTTCTTCTTCCAATCCGGTATCCTCCATCACGCGTGTGTTGCCGCCTGTTCAGCATGTTTGGTAGCCGATTTCACCTGTTCATGCGCATGGTAGGAGCTGCGTACCATAGGGCCAGATTCGACGTGGCTGAATCCACGTTTTAATCCTTCCTGTTTTAATGCAGCAAACTCCTCTGGCGGATAATACTTTTCAACATACAGATGTTTCTCCGATGGCTGCAAATATTGACCAATCGTCATAATATCACAGTTCACCGCACGAAGATCATCCATTGTTGATAAAATTTCATTATATTCCTCACCTACACCAAGCATAATACTTGATTTCGTAGGGATGTTAGGTTGCATTTCTTTGGCACGAGCAAGCAATTCCAGTGAACGTTTATATTTCGCCTTGGCACGCACTTTGTCTGACAACCGCTCAACCGTCTCAATATTGTGATTCAGGATGTCCGGTTTGGCATCCATTACAATCTGCAAAGATTCCCGATCGCCCAGAAAGTCTGGAATGAGTACTTCAACGCTGCACAATGGCAACCGCCGCCGTACGGCCTTTACCGTCTCTGCAAAGATCGTAGCTCCCCCGTCTTTCAGATCGTCACGGGCTACACTTGTAATTACGCAGTGTTGCAGATTCATCTGCTCTGCTGCTTCCGCCACACGTTCTGGTTCCTGCAAATCAAGCTCCGTTGGCAAACCCGTATTCACCGCGCAAAAACGGCATGCCCTTGTGCAAATATCGCCCAAAATCATAAAAGTGGCCGTTCGATTGGCCCAGCATTCATAAATATTCGGACACCGCGCTTCCTCACATACCGTATGCAGCGTTTTGGAACGCATCATCGTTTTCATTTCCTGATAGTTATCGCCGGTTGTCAATTTGATCCGAATCCAATCCGGCTTCGGTTCTTTAACACGTTTAGCCAATGCATAAACCTTCTTTCTACTGAAGTTAGGCTGTTGCTCGGAACATATTATACCATGAAAGCGCTGGAAAAACCCCCATTTGTCACATCTTGTGCATTCATGCCCGATATGGACAATTTGTATAATTCGATTCCCCCCAAGAGCTTACATGGATAAAATGAGAACTTTTGAAGAACGCTAACCTTTAGCTTGGTTCATCGGGTACCTTGTATCATTCTAATGGAAAGGGGCTGCTTCCCAGTGCAACAACGCTTGACCTTCAGGCACACGTACCGCTTTTGGATCAAAACATTACTTGCAGGTACTCTGCTTCTCCCATTCTTGCCTGTTGAAGTTTACGGTGAACCCGCCCAGGCCGCTCCCAAACCACAGGCTGCCGAGTTAAAACCCGCAGAAATTTTCGCTGCACGTCGCCATTTATATGAAACCATCGGTCAGATGACCCAGATTCCCTGGTACAGGCTTGCCGCCATTGATCAGTATGAACGAACGATTACTCGCGCACACCCAAAGGATCGCAAGCATCCGGAGCGGCTTACGGGTATCTTCATGACCCCTCCGGCCTGGAGAGGATGGCTAAATCCGGATGAGACGGATCAACATCCGGAATCCATTCTTTTTTTCAAAGGATATGGGCGTGATGGTTCAGGAGACGGTATAGCGGATGCCAACAATGATCAGGATGTGCTGTACAGCATGGCTTCTGTTATTCAAGGTTACGGAAACAAGCAAGAAGACTTCAACATTGCCTTGTGGGAATATTATCACAACTCCCGTGCTGTGCAACGGATACAGCAATTCGCGAAGTTATATGAGCATTTTGACAATCTGGATCTATTCGGACATGCCTTTCCGGTCCCACTCGGAACTAACTACTCCTATCGAAGTACCTGGGGGACAAAAAGAAGCTGGGGCGGTTATCGCATTCATGAGGGAACGGATATTTTCGCTCCGCATGGCCTGCCTGTGCGCAGTACCTGTTACGGGGTCGTGGAGATCAAAGGCTGGAACCCGTTTGGCGGCTGGCGCATCGGCATTCGGGATTTGAACAACCATTATCATTACTACGCTCACCTCTCTGGTTTTGACAAAAGTGCACGCATCGGTGAAGTTGTAATCCCCGGTCAGGTTGTAGGTTGGGTTGGCAGTTCGGGTTACGGGAAACCTGGGACACAGGGCAAATTCCCTCCGCATCTGCACTATGGGATCTACCGGGACAGCGGACTGCACGAATGGTCGTTCGATCCTTATCCACAGCTGAAACATTGGGAACAGGATGAACGCAAACAAAAGAACAAGAAAAGTAAGTGAGACAAGGATATGCACGATCAGCAAAGCGAAAAAGGGACCTCTTTAATAGAGGCCCCTTTCTTTGCTTAGTAATTCAAATTTGTGTGTATCATGGGTGCGCGTCCTTATTGAGCTGTAATCCCCCATTCACATCAGGCAGATCATCCGGCTCAATTTCAAGTTCATTCTCTTGCAAATGGTCTGACGGCGTCTGTTGCTGGTTCTGGCTAGGGGGATTCGTAGTTACTCCATTACCGCTTGATACCCCCGTATGACCTGATGGCAGGGCAATAGCTGGGGCATTACTGCCGTTACTGCCCACTGGCTTGCCCTGATTATCGTAATAATACATTGGCACATCCCCAACAACCAGAAGGTAGGAAATCGGGATTTCCGTATCGACCGTTTCGGGCTCCATGTCGAATGGCACCACGACCGCGACCTCAGCAATGATATGAATGTACACTTCCACCAAAATCATGTTAATACCCGCATTTTGCTGACGGGTGTTCAGGTCCACTTTGACAGCGCCTTGAGGCTCAATACGAACCGGTATACTCGGGCCAAATGAAGCCAGCACCGGACTGCCCAGCGCCTGCCCCAGCGGGATTTTTTCTTTTAACATGTGTACATTCTGCAGCGTGGATTGCACAATATTCATAGTACTTGCGGTGATTCGCATATGCTCATTGTAGTTCAGCATGAAACCGGACACTTTCCCGGCGGTATCCGTCTTCCAGTCAATCAGCCCTTCGTTGGTTTTGCCATCTGCAACCTGTGCTGTGATCGCCTTGTTGATCGCTTCAGTTGCAATCTGCTTCACTCTGATCTTGGCCAAGTGCATGATGGGGGGCTTCATTTTCTTATCCACATAAGCAAAGCCCTGCATCAAACAAAACGCGGTGACCAATAAAATGATCAACCACATTTTGCGTTTGCCGCTTGGCGGCTTACGGCGTCTCCGGCTTCGCCATTTTCTTCTCATCATCGAAGTGTCCCTCCCCTACGGGATGAGCTATAGGCTATATGTTAACCTTATGCACCGTTGTCCCGAAAAAGAAGGACAGTACGTGGACACTGGATAGAAAGTAACAACAACATGAAAGGGACAAGTACTCCTCATTGGCTAAACTAACCGGAAATCGGAAACACATAAACAGAGATAAAAAAAACCTTTCGCCCGCAGATTACTCTGCTAGGCGAAAGGTTTTATGTTCAGACCACCCAAAGATTCAGGCCAGGTCTATCCTTTTATTTCGGAACAGATTCCCAGTCTTTCAGGAAACGTTCAATCCCGCTGTCCGTCAGTGGGTGTTTCCAAAGTGTCGGCAGAAGCGAACCCGGAATGGTGGCAATATGCGCACCGGAAAGGGCTGCATCCTCTACATGTTTGATATTGCGAATGCTTGCTGCGATAATCTCGGAAGGCAGATCATACATGTCCAGAATAAGACGCAGATCACGAATCAATTTCATACCATCCACCGCAATATCATCCAAGCGACCAACGAATGGACTGATGTAGGTTGCACCGGCTTTCGCCGCCATCAGGCCCTGTGCTGCTGAGAAAATCAGCGTTACATTGGTTTTGATCCCTTTTTGCGTCAACTCATGACAAGCGTACAGCCCATCTTCGGTCATCGGCAATTTAATGACTACATTTGGTGCCCATTCTGCAATTTCATAAGCTTCCTTCAACATATCCTCGGCTTTGAGACCGATGACTTCAGCACTGACCGGGCCTTTAACAACGCCACAGATCTCCTGAATGACTTCTTTAAATACGCGACCTTCTTTGGCGATCAAAGACGGGTTAGTCGTGACTCCATCCACCAGACCCAGACGTTCGATCCGTTTGATTTCTTCCACATTCCCTGTATCCAAGAAAAATTTCATGATATGTTCCCTCCACTTGATGAATTCGTAAACACGATATAAGTCATTACCCGATTCTCATCATATGTTAACAGTTATATATAAAATTAATTTTTCTCTACAGCGTGACCGCCAAATTCATTACGCAATGCTGCTACCACTTTACCTGTGAATGTATCTGTCTCCAGGGAGCGATAACGCATCAGCAAGGACAAAGCGATAACCGGTGTTGCGGTTTGAAGGTCAAATGCCGTTTCTACCGTCCAACGTCCTTCACCGGAAGAGTGCATTACACCTTTAATCTCATCGAGGTTTGCATCTTTGGAGAAAGCACGTTCTGTCAGCTCCATCAACCAAGAGCGGATAACGGAACCGTTGTTCCATACGCGAGCCACTTGTTCGAAGTCGAAATCAAATCCACTTTTCTCCAATACGT
Organism: Paenibacillus sp. W2I17; assembly: GCF_030815985.1. NCBI lineage: Bacteria > Bacillati > Bacillota > Bacilli > Caryophanales > Paenibacillaceae > Paenibacillus > Paenibacillus sp. W2I17. The sequence goes on along the minus strand of NZ_JAUSXM010000001.1, from coordinate 5,780,692 downwards.
CAAAACCTTCACCGATGGATGCCATCATACCGTACTCGATACCATTGTGAACCATTTTGAGGAAGTGACCGCTGCCCGCTTTACCAGCATACAGGTAGCCATTCTCCACGGAAGTATCTTTGAATGCCGGTTCAACGATTGCCCAAGCTTCCGGGTCTCCACCGATCATATAACATGCTCCATTACGTGCGCCTTCCATACCGCCAGATGTACCTGCATCCATGTAGTGAATGCCTTTAGTTTTCATCTCTTCGTAGCGGCGGATGGATTCTTTGTAGTGGGAGTTACCCGCTTCAATAATGATGTCGCCTTTGGACAACAATGGGCTCACTTCAGCCAATACAGCGTCTACTACGTTGTGGGGAACCATGATCCACAATACACGTGGGGATTCGAGCGAAGCCACCATCTCTGCGTATGAAGATACGCCTTCAGCGCCGTATTCTTTCATTTCATTTACTGCTTCAGCGTTCAGGTCAAAAGCAACCACTTCGTGTTTGTGATCAATCAGGTTTCTCCCCAGGTTCAATCCCATTTTTCCTAATCCGACAAGTCCAAGTTTCATTTCAAAATCCTCCTGTTATGAACAATGTTTAAATTTCATTTTTGTTGCAGAGCGCCAGACTACATTGCCGTTTCGCAGCAACCGTTTCGGTTACGGCTCGTTCTTTCGATCGCTGTTGTATCCAAATTTCTTTTCATCAACATTTAGATTGATGAAATTTGGATACAAAGGCGAACGCTTTGCTTCTACAGAATCGATTCCGTCACCTACACTACGACGCTACTTAGGCAAAAAATTCAGCGCGTCCGCTAATCTATATTCAAAAATTTTCACGGCCTTCCGGCCAATACCGGAAGGACTTATGCAAAATTGGAACGGTATAATTCGTAAAAGATACTGTGTTATTTCAGTAATTGCACCTTCGATCCAACTCGCTTTCAAGTACAAAGCCCTCAGGAAATAAAACATTTCGTTCTATATCCTGCTAACTTGGAAGACGCAATTTGGATTGTGCAAAATGTTTATGGGTGAGCAGAACGGATTGTCCTGTTGTTTTTACTATTGTGTTCTCTTATGCTCACTTTTTTTGTTTCACTTACCACCAACGGTAGCCGTCTGCTGCGGTCAGGCGATCTGCTGACTCAGGTCCATGCGAACCTGCACTGTACGTATCCAGTGGTACGCTGCCCGCTTCAAATGCTTCCTGAATCGGTTGCACCCATTGCCATGCCAGCTCCACTTCGTTCCAGTGAGCAAAGAAGGTGGAATCGCCACGCATTGCGTCAAAGATTAGATTCTCATACGCTTCAGGGATGTTACGTTTACCTGAGTTGAATGTCATATGCATTGGTTCCACTTCACCATGGTTCAATGGATTCTTCGCATTTAATTGAAGCGAGATGCTTTCTCCCGGACCAATTTCAATCGTCAGCAGGTTAGGTTCCGTTGTATTTTCGGATTCATGACCGGTCTTCAGTGGAGCCTTGAACTCAACAACGATTCGGGTGGATTTCTCAGCCAGGCGTTTACCTGTACGGATATAAAATGGAACCTCGCTCCAGAACGGATCATCGATCCAAAGTCTTGCGGCAACATAGGTCTCGTTCTGAGATCCGGCTGGAATGCCAGGCTCGTCCAAATATCCAACAACCGAGGAACCTTGCAGCTCACCCGCTGCATATTGCGCACTAACAACTTCAGAAGCGATATTTTCTTTCGTCAGCGGACGAAGTGCTTCAGCAATTTTTTGCTTTTTGAATTGAATCTCTTCCGGTGTGCAGCGTTTTGGCAAATGCAAACCAATCATCATTAGCAACTGAAGCATATGATTTTGGAACATGTCACGAAGGGCACCACTTTGGTCGTAATACGCGGCACGTTCTTCAACACCTACCGTCTCACTTGCCGTAATCTGTACATTGGCAATATAACGGTTAGACCACAACGCCTGAATCACCGGATTTGCATAGGTGAGCGTCTCAATATTTTGTACCATCGGTTTGCCGAGGAAATGGTCAATGCGATAGATCTCTTCTTCCGCAAAGGTATTGCTCAGTTTTTCGTTCAGATCACGGGCTGATTGCAGGTCGTGTCCGAATGGTTTTTCGATAATCAGTTTCTTCCAGCCTTTGGTGTTACCCAGGCCACTTTCTTGAATGTTTAATGCGATTGGCTCAAAGAATTCCGGTGCCACCGACATGTAGAACATGCGGTTTTCGGGAATGTTAAGCTCTTGTTCACGCTGTTGAACCAGTTCCAACAGTTTGGTGTAATCTTCAAGCTTCGTATTATTTAAAGAACAATAACGGAAAGCTCCAATGAAATCACGAACTTGAGATGCTTCTTCCGGCGTCTGACGTGAGAATTCATGCAGTGACTTTTCAACATTCGCCTGGAAGTCCGTATCCGACAATTCACGTCGTCCCAAACCGATAACGGAGAAAGATTTCGGCATTTTCTGATCCATGTACAAGTTATATAATGCAGGGTAAATCTTGCGTTTGGCTAAATCGCCTGTTGCCCCGAACAGGACAAATGTCATTGCATCCATTGGAGTGCCTCCTGTGATCTGTGCAGTATAGTATATGATGTTGCAAAATGTTCAAATCCAAGCATGACAAAAGACGGAATAAGTGGGTGTGTTCCCCGCCTTGCCTCCGTTTATATAACGCGCCTGAATTCAACCATGGAACATTCCTTCTCTCCACAACCTGTGTTTAGGTTATAAATTGTAACCATTTGAATTAACGTTACCCATATTACACCTGTCGTCACAATTCGTCAATAATCGTGTCGAACCTGTGAACTTCAGTGTTTATAGGGTTTTTATTTGATGATAACGCTTTATGTGGTAACATTAAGAACAATTGGTATGTGACATTTTACACATATGGCCTGTGGACAAGTAGGTTACAATAAGTATACTAATGATATTACAAGCAATACTAAATCAAAGGAGTACAATCATGAGCGATGATGAGAATGCCAAGCAAATATGCACAAAAGTGGAACAATCTTATCAGATCATTGGCCGAAAATGGGTAGCCCTCATTATCCATGCGTTGATGGAGGAGCCCAAACGCTTCAGTGAGATTCACGCTTATATCCCTGACTTGAGCAAACGTGTGTTAAATGAGCGAATGAAGGAATTGGAGGAAGAAGGACTTGTGGTTCGCCATGTGGTCACGGAACGTCCAGTTCGGACTGAATATATGTTGTCACGAAAAGGAACGGAACTTGGGAGAGCGCTAAGCGCCGTGGAACGTTGGGCTGATAAGTGGTTGTAACAGCTTGAGGAATCCTTAATGTTTATTTAGCTTGAAGGTTACCGATGAGCAATCCCGGAGGTGGAGTAAGGCATTTAGCAACTGGCTAATGCAATCCACAGCCGGGATTTATTTACTTCAAACGGTAAATAGTAATTGTGTATAGAGACGTAATAACGCTATTTTTACAATTCAAAATAATGCTTGCTACACCGTTCAAATTGTTTTCGAACTGCAGCGGGTTAGTCCGGGCAGATTTGCGAAATAACTGGATGAAATACGGTCCATTTGTAAACCGGCTCGCCTGACAATATATTCCACATAATAGTGTTGTTGTCTTAAGGAGAAGATAGGCTTGCTGCAACCTTCAGCTGTGAAGTTGTCCGTTATGCTGCTACCTGTCTCTTGATGAAAAATGCTGTGTTGCATACGATTTGGATAAGTGAATATCTGCCGCTATCTGGTCCAATCTGATCTCACAATTGAAATGCTTTTCAATCCACTACATCCTCTTCTTCGAGTGTCTCAGATGACGTGAATCCGCTAACTGTGAAAGCGCTACATTTGCACCCTCTTTTTGATCTAATCCATGACTATGGAGATTATTAACTTGAAGCGAATACGAGTTAAATGGATGTAAAAACCGGGTGTACGTAAAATACTACGAATCCAACTTGCTCCCGAGTGTAATACTCGAATCCTCGAAGTTGTCCACCGTCGTCTTTTTTTCATAAAAGTGTACGGCATGTTGCATAATTCCTTCTCTTGTGTAAAACGCGTCTTCGGCCCCTAGTGGAAAAACAACCTTTTCTCCCGTACTTGCCGACTTATAGATACCCACAATCAGTTCAAGCGTATTCCGACCACTTTGGCCATCCACCAGAAGGGGAGATGCTGTCTCAATAGCATTTAACACATTCTCAACTTGCCCAGCGTGACCGACATGAGTAACATCCGGTAATTCGTCAGCGAGCTTCTGAATCTGGTGTTCCAATTCTCGATTCGGTTCCGGAAATCCGTTATTCCGCGCGGTAGAAGCAACCACTTTCCAAGGTGCAGATACCCGGGCTTCTTTGCCCTGAAAAATTAACTGCTGCTCCTCTCCGTGATGTACGACGGAACTGGTAATCATGCCAAGCGCCCCTTCCTGGAAGCGAAGCATCGCCATGGATATATCCTCAACTTCGGCATTATCATGTGCCGTATTTGCCATCATCGCCTGTAATTCCACTGGAGGTCCCATCATCCAGAGCATGGCATCAATATGATGCACCGCATGATTGAGGGTACAACCTCCGCCTTCTTTTTCCCATGTCCCGCGCCACCACAGATCATAATAATTGTGGCCCCGCCACCAGAACGAATCAACCTGCACATGTACAATCGGTCCCATTCGTTTACTGTCCAGCACACCTTTTAGCTTCATCATCGGTGTCGTAAACCGATTCTGTGCTACTACAGATAGTAACTTGCCACTTTCTTGCGCTGCTCTCAACATCAGATCCGCTTCCTCCAGGGAAGATGCCATCGGTTTTTCGACCAACACATGCGCACCTGCTTGCATGAAATCACACGCAATGGGAGCATGCGTATACGGTGGTGTACAGACTGATACCAGATCAATGTTTTGGGCAAATAACTCTGTGTAATCCGTGACAGCTTGTGCACCTTTCAGACCATATTCATTAATTCGCTTCTGTGCTTTTTCCACGTAAATATCGACCACAGCAACAATCTGACAGCGCTCAGGGAATGCCAAATATGCTGAGATATGTGCTCCACTAATAGCACCTGCTCCGATAATCGCCACTTTTAACATCGTTGCATACCTCCCTTATTCCCTTCACAATACACAAAAATAAAGCACTTTTATGCGTTCATCTTGTGCTAAAATAAAACTATCTTGCGCATGATAAGGGAGGCATTTATGATGTCCATCTTCCTGGGAGAACAATTTAAGCTGGTCTGTCGCCGTACATCCAACACTACGTTTCGCGAAGTGTTCCATGCTCATTCGCAGCTGGAGATAACCTATATTCACGAAGGATATGGGCAGTTGATAACCGAAGGTCAGGTTTTCTCCCTTGAACCCGGTATGCTCATGATTTTTCGACCTTTTCAATTGCACCACATCCAGATTCAAGTATCCAGACAGCAGCCTTTCATTCGAAATGTACTCATGGTTGAACTTGATCTACTGAAGGCACATTGGCCCCAATTTATCGTTACTCACGACTTCATACAGGATCTGCTGGAAGAGCAATCCCACATTCAGCCCATCCGAATTGCTGCCACATCCCCACTCGTTCAACGAATGGAACAATATGCAGATACGTATCCAGGTCTGCTTCCTCATGAAATAGAGGAGGATACACGCCTCTTTTTATTGGATCTGCTCGCACAACTTCGCTATCTGTGGCAGGACGGGCAGCAACGCCGCTCCGAAGATGTACTTTCGTCCAGTGCAAACGTTCTTCACCCACATGCCGAAGCCATCATGCAATGGATTGAGCAGCATTACCAAGAGCCTTTTCGTTTGGAGCATATCGCAGATACTCTTCATCTGTCCCCCTATCATCTATCTCATGTATTCAAAAAAGCGACTGGCACCACCATCATTGCTTATGCTCAAGCTACCCGCATTCGTCATGCCTGTGTGTTGCTCACTCGGTCCTCCCTTTCCGTTCCCGAAATCGGTCACCGTGTCGGTATGACCAGCCCCTCCTACTTTTGCAAAGTATTCCGTACTACCACAGGCTCTACACCACATCAATATCGGCTGAAGGTGCAGGGGAGGAAGTAATGGATCACAACATAAAAAAAGAAGCGAAAGAATTCACTTCTCCGCTTCTTCTCCTCTTTCACAGTTCCACCCGACTCAACGCACATTGAGCTCCAACCGTTTCAAATAGGGAATTAGGCGTCTCTCTAGCTGCCTTAAATCATCCTTCTGTTCCGCTGACAATCGTTCCTCATGGGTACTTCCATCCTTGTCCATCACCATAACTTTGTATTTTTTCATTTGTTCATAGACAGACTTGAACTCACGATATTGTTCCTTGGTAAATGTCTTTTCTGCCTGTTCCAACTGTTCCGTCCAAAATTGCTGCTCGTCCATCAATTTTTTGGAGGACCCTACACTCACAGTTTCCAGCTTCTCGAAAAACGGTTCCAGCTCAGCTACAAGAAGGTTATATCGTTCTTGCTCCACTGTACTCCACTGCTCTGGATGTATATTGCCCTGAGAATCGGCATACTTCACGGCCATTTGCCCCATTTGCTTCAACAGGTCCATATATTGAACAAATTCTTCTTCGCTGAAATGTGCCTTGGCCGTCTGCAGCTTTGCTTCCAACCTCATATAATCCTCAGCTGTTCCCCCCATAGCAGCGATATTCTCCTGTGAACCATATATTCCGTCTGCGAGATAGGTGTACCCTGCGTAGGCTCCGGTGGGAATAATGAGTACAGCAGCCAATAGCCCAGTGACCAGCCATTTTTTTCGATTTCTTCTGATGTGTGAATCACTTCGAATACCATCCATCAGTTTATCTTTAATCCTCGCAGGTACGGACCAGTCTTTGGTCTCTTCCTGGTAGGCTGTTCGCAACTGTTCATCGAGTTTCATGCAGATCCTCCACCTTTTCCCGCAATCTTGGATTCATCTTCTCTTTCTGTCTTAACTTCGCCAGCGCCGCATGTATGCGCGATTTCACGGTTCCAAGCGGGATCTCTAATATGCCAGCAATCTCCTCTTTCGTATATTCATTCAAATAATGAAGTGTGACCACCTGCTGTAGCTTGTACGGCAAACGGCGCACCTGTTCCAGCAAAGGACGATTTGCCAGTTTGTTGACCAGATCAGTGGAAAAATCATATTCTAGTCCCACGTCAGATTTTTCGATCCGCTTGCCAAACCGAAACTGCATCAAGCTTTTGCGTCGATAACTCTGAACCTGTCGCATCGTCACCCCCATCAACCAGGGACGAAAAGCACGCTCCGCATCATATCGCTCTAATGACCGATACGCCTGAATGTAAATCTCCTGTACTACATCCTCCGCGTCAGACTTGTCGTTGATGAGAAATCGCACAGTTTGATATATCCCCGTCACTGTTTTCTCATATAATTCTCCATATGCCTCTTCATGCCCCGCCCGTATTAACGTTACAAGTTCTATGTACTCATCTTGCTCACTCATTATCCATCCCCTTCCTCCTTACACTATATATTGGCATGCCAGCATCATATCGTTCGATTTATTTAATGGATATTTCTAAAACTAGAGAACCTATTGGTGTTTATCATGATATAATATACCTATTTTTGATATAAATGGAGGTTCTGCATCTGAATTATAAGATCATCTTAGGTCTTTTAATATAATTTATTAGAGAGTAACCTAGCGAAGGATGGACTACTGTGAAGAAGTTTTTCACCAAATTGTACTCAGAATATTTACTAATTCCAAGACCTTTACGTTTACTGTTTCTATGGGGATGGATTGTTTTGTTTTTTGTTGCTGGTGCCAAATTCAAATGGTTCTACTTCCTCAATATTCTGATTCCAAAATTGTAAGTTCTCATGGGACATAAAGGAAGAGCTGAGTCGTCATTATGACGTCTCGGCTCTTCTTTTATGCTCATCTTTTCCGTATAGATAAAGATATTAGTATTGAATCCGTGCTCGTATACGTTCCTTTTCGAGATAAACTTTACTTGATATTCAGAAATTCGTGCCAATTGATCACCGCTCCTGAATATATTCACCTGATTTAAGTCTTGTCAGTACGTTGGCAAGGCTTTTTTCTCTTGCACCTAGTTATTTGATTTTGCTTATGTATTCTTTAAATTTTCTTCAGAAATATGCTCATTAATTCCTTAGTGTTCAGTATCGAAAATTTGCTCTCATTTCATACTCCAATGCTTTACTATGGAGACCATCACCAGGTGCCATCACACGTCTCTTGAGATCACATTTACCGAAATCTGCAACCGTGTTTTTATTTGAAAGAGACCCCAAAATGAGAAGTAATCTGAAGAAAACATATCCTGAATTCATGTTCCATTCCAATGCATCCTATCTATTAAAAAGGATCAATCAAGAATATATCCATCAGTTGGATAGCATCATTTGTGGACTGTCCTTTTTTAATTTTTCCAGAGAAATGAGACAAAACATCCTGTCACAGATCCATACAGCGCTCCGACCTGAAGGCACGTTAGTGTTATACCAGTACTCCCTTCATATGAGGAAACGATTAGCTGAACTATTCGAGATTGAGAAAATTCAATTTGTGCCCTTCAGTTTCCCTCCTGTTTTTGTGTATGTTTGTCGTAAAAGGGACGATGAAGGACACAGTGATACGAGAGGATTGGGAGAAACCTGATTTTAGTATCGTTAACGAACTCAATTGATTTATGCATAACATGTTTTTACCTTCTCATTTTACAGCTGCCAGCCAATGAAATGCCTCATCTATGTCATGGAATTCTTGAGATGGATTGGATATGTCCATTCCTGAGAGCATTCGGTTTGCACTCGATTTAGCTATCGCTTTATGAGGAACAAGCAGTGCTGAATACTTAAGTCCTGCTTCGAGTGATCTCGGATACCACTCTTGTGCAACCCATTCTTGGTCATCCGGCGAAATAACGGCCAAGTGACGGCTATCGTATAACGCCTTATTCGAGCGTTTTTGCACCGCTAACTCCAACAATTTATCTAGTGGTGGACGATATTGTTCACCTTGCGCAAAGCTCTTCCATTGCAAAACAACTACCTTATTATCCTCATTCCATGAAACGGTTGCTTGGGGGGAATCATAAAAATTCATTTCGACCAGCTCCTTTTTTAATGTTTAATGTCCTGTCTTGTCCTGTGAGGATCTAATCATGCGAGTCATCATCTTACGCGGTAACAAGCGCGGCATAAATGCAATGAAGCGGTTACGAGCCCCTGGCATAATTAATGTCTTGCCACGCAAGAAGCCTTGATATCCTTCTTCCGCTACCTGTCCTGCTTCCATGATCGGGCCCTGCAACATCTTCGAGACACCCATACCCGAACGATCCACAAATCCGGTAGATGTCAGACCTGGACACAGTGCTGTCACCGTAACACCAGTACCGTTTACTTCATTCTCCAAAGCTTCAGTGAACGATAGCACATACGCTTTCGTCGCATAATATACCGACATCATCGGTCCAGGGAAAAAACCTACCAACGAAGCCACATTCATCACACCGCCGTGTCCACGTTGTATCATATCCGGCAAGAATAGCTTTGTCATGACGGTTAAAGCCTTGATATTCACGTCAATCATATTAACTTCTTGTTCCATATCCGTCTCCATAAATGTCCCGAACAAACCGAAGCCTGCATTGTTGACAAGATAGTCAACAACAATGCCCTTTTCCTTCAGCTCATGATAAATCTCCTGTGGTACCCCAGGTGCTGCTACATCTTTGGCAATAACCGTCGCCTGAATGCCATACTTTTTCCGATACTCCTGAGCTAGATCCTGTATTTTACCCTCGCTTCGTGCTACCAGCACAATATGATGTCCACCTTTGGCAAACCGATCTGCTAACTCTTTACCAATCCCACCCGATACCCCTGTGATTAGAACTGTCTTTCTCATATCGTTACCTGCCTCTCTTTTCTATAAATATATTTCATCTAGAACACCCATATTAGAACGAACATTCTTTTAATGTAAAAAAATAGACTACCTCCGTATGAGATCCATGGATAGCGTCGCTATACGAAGCAGTTTTTCCTTGGTCATCGAGGTCTTGGCCATCCCCCTTAACCCAATGCTTACGTTATGCAGATATTCCGCCAATACTTCGCCGTTGTACTCCGTTGTGAATTCACCTTCTTGCTGTCCCCACACAATAATGTCCTTGATTAGTTTCTCCGTATTTGCAAACATCTCCGTTGATCGGTTGTTCATCTCGTCGTCGCGTGCCGCCAATTCGACCGTCGAATTAACAATGAAGCAGCCTGATGCTGGATGCTCATCTCCATGAATTAAAGAAAGAAATATAAACTGAAGTGCTTCCGTTGCCGTTTTAGAACGCTTTACGCCTGCTGCAAGAGCGGAGCTGATTTTGTGATCATACAGATCTACTGACTTTAGGAACAAGGTGTGTTTGTCGCCAAATGTGTCATACAAGCTTTTACGATGAATTCCCATATGATTGACCAGATCTGTCATAGACGTCTTCTCATAGCCTTGTTCCCAAAAAAGTCTCATCGCTTTATCCAGTACAACAGACTCTTCGAACTCTTTGCTTCTCGCCATTGGCTTCCCTCCTGTTCAGAAAACGAACATTGAATAACACGAGCATCATCTTAACGAGCCTTTAAAAGGTAACAATGACTTTGCCCTGGGAGTGACCCGTTGATACTTTAATCAATGCCTTTTCAATGTCCTCAAACGTATACGTAGAATCGATCGAAGGTTTAATGTCTTCTTTTTCTACAAGAACTGTGATTTCTTGCAATTGAATCCCACTGGAATGCACAAATAAAAAACGGTATTCAGTTTGAGTCTTACGTGCCATGGAATCCAAGCGTGCACCTACGAGACCAAACAATGCTCTTTTCCACAACGGGAATTGACTGTCCACTGCAAAACGATAATTGGGTCCCGCCTTCAAAGAGACTAATTTGCCCTGTGGTTTCAAAATGCTCAGTTCAGCTTTGATCTCATCCGCACCCAAGGTGTCGATCACATAATCGATATCGGACAGAATGTCAGCATACTGCTCAGTCTTATAATCAATGAATTGATCTGCTCCAATGGATAAACTACGTGCTCTGCCCCTCTCACTGCCACTTGTGATAACCGTTAATCCCATGGACTTGGCAATCGGGATGGCCATCGCACCGAATCCACCCGTTCCACCAGGAATAAACAGCTTTTTATTCGGCTCAGCTTGTAGTACATCATGCAATGCTTGATACGCGGTCAGGGCAGTAAGGGGTACTGCAGCAGCTTCGATAAAAGACAGATTTTCAGGCATTATGGATAAATCATCCTCATGCACAGCGGCGTATTCAGCAAAAGCACCAATTTTATTCAGAGGTAACCTTGTATAAACCGAATCCCCCACTTTAAATTTCAAAACATCATCACCGACGGCTTCAATGACACCAGATAGTTCATTCCCTAAAGTTAAAGGTAACGTATAGTCGGCAATCATCCGAACACTACCATTCATATTCAAGATATCCAGCGGATTTACACCCGCAGCTTTCACTTTGACAAGAACCTCATGGCTCTGAATCTGAGGTATCTCAATATTATTGATTTCCACTTGGATTTTTTTGGAGTATTTCTGTATTTGAGCTGCCCTCATCATTTATCCTCTTCCTTTGCTTATAGACTATATAAGTTGAACTAAAGATTATTTACACTGACACTACGATGACAGAACAACCCTCCAATCGCTGTTATCGTGTAAATGAGTAGTCCAACTTATGTTAGGAACATGGCGCGCAATGTTCAGTTGTACGCCATGTTCCATACTTTGTGCTAGTGTAGCCCCTCTTGTGACTTTAATTCCTCCAACGTAGGATAATCCGTGTAGCCCTTACTTCCCAATCCAAAGAATGTTTTCGGATCTGCTTCATTCAGTGGCGCACCTTGTTGAAGTCGTTCCACCAAATCTGGATTAGCTAAGGACCATACACCTACAGGTACCACATCAGCGAGACCACGATCTAAATCGACACTGAGATCATCCAAAGTTCTTCCGGCCCGGTTAACCAACAGTGGATTTTTCCAGATCGAACGAATGTCTTGCAACAGGTTCTCATCTCCAAGATGCATAACATGAAGGTAAGCCAAATCCAATTGAGCCAATTCTTTTACAAGATAGCGGTAGAGTTCAGGACCTTGTTCGCCATCTTGAATTCCACCCAGCGGTGTCCCTGGTGAGATACGGAAGCCTGTTCGTTCTGCCCCTATTTCCTTCACGATGGCTTTGGTTACTTCAATCGCAAAGCGAGCACGATTTTCAATAGATCCGCCGTACTCATCTGTGCGTGTATTCGAATTTTCTCCTAAAAATTGATTGATCAAGTATCCGTTGGCCCCATGAATCTCAACGCCATCCGCCCCTGCTTCGATCGCTGCGGCTGCTGCTTTTCGGAAATCGGCAATGGTCGTTTGAATATCCTCCTGACTCAATTCCCGGGGAACGGGGATATCCTGCATCCCTGTAGCCGTAAACATTTCTACACCCGGTGCGATTGCTGACGGAGCAACCGGTTGACGATGATGCGGGGTATTGTCCGGATGTGACATGCGACCCGCATGCATTAATTGGATATATACATATCCGCCAGCTTCATGCACCGCATCCGTTACCTTTTTCCATCCTTCAATATGCTTATCGGTGTAGATGCCCGGTGACCATAAGTAACCCTGTCCATCATCGGAAGGTTGTGTTCCTTCCGTAATCAGGAGTCCCATCGTTGCGCGTTGAGCATAATAAAGTGCCGCCAACTCTCCAGGTGTACCATCTTCTTGTGCTCGACTGCGTGTCATAGGTGCCATCGCTAGTCGATGAGGTAATTCCATGTTGCCAATCTTTGTTTTACTCCATATCTTTTCCAATGGGATGTGCTCCTCTTCTTATTTGAGATTTTGTAAATGTATCCTCTGGATTCTGCTGTATCAATTCAATTCTGAAATCACCGGGTAGATCGCACCTGTCAGTTGGAACTCATAGTTCTGGTCTACAATTCCCACGACCACTTCATTGTGATCATACAGATCGATCATGAAGCCTGCCATTTCTTTAGCAGTGTGGTACTTAGACATGTTTGCCTTGTAATCAAATCCTTCAGCATCTATTGATTTTTGCACAAATTCTGTTTCCGTGATCGCTGGTGCCAGAATCTTCGCTTTTAGTTTTGCACCTTTCAGTTCCAGTTCTTTGGCAAGACCTTCTGTGAAGGCACTAACGTAGTATTTCGATGCAGAGTAAGCAACACTGCCTACAGCAATGGCATACCCAAGTGCGGATGAGACGTTAATCAATTGAGTACCTTCGACATTCGCATAATCTCGCACATACAGTGTAGATAGAATGGTCAAAGATTCAATGTTAACACGCAGCATGGTCTCCACTTTATCCAAATTCTGTTCAGCAATGAACGAGCCTTCTCCAAGCCCTGCATTATTGATCCAAGTCTCAATTTCATATTCTTTCAAATCGTTATACAGTTCGTACGCCTCTGCGGTAACAGACAGGTCGCTTGTGTGAACGACGACATTCACTTTAGGATCGATACCCTGAATAGTCGATTTAAGTTCTTCAAGCTTATCCAATCTTCTGGCTACCAAAATCAAGTTTTTGCCCCGTGCTGCAAATGCCAATGCCGTTTCATATCCAATCCCTGAACTTGCTCCCGTAATCACTGTGTATTTCATCATATTCTCTCCCTTATATTCTTTAGATTAGTGTAATTTCAATTTCGAGAACGATCGTTCTTTATTGTGCGAAAAAAAAAGCAGTTAGATCTAACTTGCTGTTAGCATATCATTTCTAGAACGAACAGTAAAGAATTATTTTATATGTAGCAAATGTGCTTGGAACACACTTAAATAAGACTAAGATCACGCTATATATACCATTTTTTATATAATAAATTAAGAATTCCTATATCGTTTCATAAGATAAACACATCCCCAAGGGCCAAATTCATTATTACATATCCTGAACTTTATCACATATTCAGCTAACTAAGATTACATCTTGAGACATTCATACCTTGCTAATCTGAATTCAACATCATCCATGCCAGAAATTCTCCAAACGAATCGGATACCTTTTCAACCTCTTCAAATTCAGGCTCACATCCACGGACAATAGCCCCATTGTCGGTTGTTAAGTCAATGGCATAGAAGGAATATCCATCCTCCACAGACATTACGATCGGCAAGTGATGATCCCACCAAGCCGTTATCTCTGACTGCCAAATAGAATCACCCTCTGCTGCCTCCAAACTAAGAATTTCAAATTCATTCCATTGGAATGCGGCCTCCGTGCTATTGTTGAACTCAGCCTCACAAATAAACCAGGTTTGCTCATCCGGTGCAACGCATTTTTCAACTACATTTAGAAATTCTAAATATTCATCTGGAAGTCCTTTGTATCTTGAAGTAACGCTGCTGTTTAAATGTGACTGCGAACCGGATTTACTCATTATGTCCCAGCCCTCTTCCCCGGCCCAAGTCATAAATTCCCTAAGGTGAGTTTTTCCTTTTCCATTATTCATTTCCAATTTATACACCTGCCCATCAGCTTAAGAAATAGAAACTATATCACCTATTCGGGATTTGAATGGAAAATCCCTGCTGTGGTGCTTCAAAGAGAAGGACAAAAAGACTGGAAACATGGCCCGAGAAAAGCGGCAACCAGGTTCCAGCCTTGGTGGTTGGGGGAAAGTTAATTTTAGTTAGGGACAGTTAAATTGAAATTGGACAGGAATTATTAGTTAGTTAAATATCCGCTGTCTCATCGCCTCAAATAACAAGATTGTTGCCGCCATTGCCGCGTTAAGTGACTCAGCCTGTCCCTGCATCGGGATCGTAATCGCATCATCCACCAAACGTGCCGTAGCATCCGAGATTCCTTTGCCTTCGTTGCCAATCACAAGCCATACCGACTGCGTAAAATCATAACTATAACATGAATGCTCTGCCTGCAAAGAAGTACTGACCAACTTCACGCCCGCAGCCTTTGCTTCGGGAAGCAAGGATTCCAACTGGCCCTCCACAATGGGCAAATGAAACAATGACCCCATCGTCGAACGAATCGTCTTCGGATTATATACATCAGCACAGCCCGCGCCAAGTACAACCCCCGCTGCTCCAGCTGCGTCCGCACTACGGATGATTGTCCCCACATTACCTGGGTCCTGTACCCCATCCAGCACCACGACAAGCCCACGCGCTCCGGTAATTAGGCTTTCCAGTGGCTCACTGCCTTTACGCACAATCGCGAATACAGGCTGTGGAGTCATTGTATCCGTACATTTGGCGATAACCGCAGGAGATACACTGACCCACTCCACACGCTGAAGCGGGTTTTCAAGCCCTGCAAGCTCATTCGGTACGCCTTGCTCACCATCGTACACGATGCACTCCAGATCCGCTCCAGCGCGCAATGCTTCCTGGACCAGATGAATGCCCTCAATGATATATTTATGTTGACGGGTACGATGCTTTTTCTCCAGCAACTGTGCCCATTCTTTTACCCGTGTATTTTGCGGTGATACAATATCCATCTTTCCATCCTTCCCATCTGCATCCATCACTTCGGATACGCAAGCTCCATTTTCGTCAAATGATCCTTGTGACCCACAATGATCAGCACATCTCCAGCTTCGATTCGGTCCTCCGCGTACGGCGAGATGTTCATCGAATTCCCACTGCGGATCGCCATCACATTACAACCAAAACGTGCACGGATGTTTAATTCCATCAGGTTTTTGCCGATCATCTGCTCGGAAGCTCTCATCTCCAGAATGCTGTAATCCTCAGACAATTCGATATAATCCAGTATATTAGGCGAGGTCAGATGATGGGCTACGCGGAGTCCCATATCCCGCTCAGGATAGATGACTTTATCCGCCCCAATCTTCTGCAATACCTTACCATGAAGCTCATTTTGAGCTTTTACGATCAGAACGGGTACACCCATATCTTTCAATATCAGGGTTGTCAGAATGCTCGCCTGAATATCTTCACCAATCGCCACAACGACAACGTCGAAATTCCGTATGCCCAGCGCACGCAGCGCTTCTTCATCTGTTGAATCTGCCGATACCGCATGGGTCACCACATTGGACATTTCCTGAGTCCGCTGCTCGTCCGCATCAATTGCCAGCACGTCGAATCCCATACCACTCAGTGCATTGGCAACACTTGATCCGAACCGTCCCATACCAATTACGGCATACTGTTTCTTGGCCATTAGGGTCTTAACCTCCCGCTGCACTTCAGCATGACGCATCATTACAGATACCCATGCTAACGTAAATAATCCTTCGTAGTATACCACAAAGCCTGATAAACTTGAATGCGCTCGCGCTTCCCAGGGAACAGTATTAGAGCAGCCGAATATACGAGGAGGGAATTGCGATGCCCATTACATTAAGCCTGCGTGAAGCGATTGTTCATAAAGTTCATGACAAGAGTGATGATCAGCTCCGGGAGATGATTGAAGGTTCAGTAGATGGACCGGAAGCTGCATTACCTGGACTTGGCGCCATTTTCGAGATGATCTGGAAGAACACAGAACCTGCCAAGCAGGAAGAACTCATTCAAATCGCGCAGGAGCATCTGCACACCATTCCCGTTCAACCGCTTCGTTAATCGAAGCATTGGAGGGTAAGGTAACCATCATTACGTTTGTTCTGTCTGCAAAAGAAAGCTTTCCCTTATTCGGCTGGATCATACCCGCCTCTAAGTAAGGTGTATAGCAATAGATCCCTCCGCCAATCGGCGGAGGGATCTTATTTTTAACAAGCTCTATCTCATCACATGAACTTGTCACGTTTAACTAACCTTTTAACATTTCCCACGAAAATACTTCTGTCTTTACTTAAGGCGCAGTCTCCAGGAATTGAGCTGTAGGATTTTTATCCATAGCTGTTCTCATTGCGTACTCATTTTCGAAGAGCACCACATAATTCCCTTTTTTATCTTTTACAAGTGCAGAGTTAATCCGGAATTTGCTTGGGTCCAGATTCTCGTCCACGATCCAGCGAGCGAACTGATAAGGCATACGCTGCAATTGCACGTCTACCCCATACTCACCTTTCATCCGATATTCAAATACCTCGAACTGAAGTTGACCAATTACGCCGAGGATTGTCTCGTCGAAACTTGCCGTCTGGAACACCTGAATGGTTCCTTCCTCCGTCAACTGATCAATTCCTTTTTGGTACTGTTTATGTTTCAACGCATTTTTCACGGTAACTTTGGCGAAAATCTCTGGTGAGAACGTTGGCAACTCCTCAAAGACAACCTCGCTGCCTTGGCTCAGTGAATCGCCAATCCGGAAGATACCTGGATCGAACAAACCGATAATATCGCCAGCATACGCTTCTTCCACAATATCCCGGTCTTGTGCCAGGAATTGCTGTGGCTGTGACAGCTTGATTTCTTTGCCCACACGAGTATGCTTCACACTCATTCCACGTTGGAACTTGCCTGATACAATACGCAGGAACGCAATTCGATCCCGGTGTGCCGGGTTCATGTTTGCCTGAATTTTGAACACATAACCGCTGAATTTCTCATTCGTTGGCTGAATCTCTCCTGCCGTACTGCGACGTGGTTCAGGCTTCGGTGCCAGTTCCAGGAAATTCTCCAGGAAAGTTTGCACACCGAAATTATTAATCGCACTACCGAAGAAAATAGGTGTGAGTTCGCCGCGTTGAACTTTCTCCATGTCGAATTGGTCGCCCGCAATATCCAGCAACTCCAGATCCTGACACAATTGATCATGCAGATATTCTCCAGCCATCTCACGGATAATCGGATCTTTGTAGCCATCTACCTTTTGTACTTTGATCGTTGAGTGATCGTCCCCTTGGAACAATTCCACCTGATTTTTCATCCGGTCATAGACACCGCACAGCTCGCGACCTGTACCAATAGGCCAGTTCATCGGAACCGAACGAATACCCAGTACATTCTCAAGCTCTTCCATCAGGTCAAATGGGCTTTTACCCTCACGATCGAGTTTGTTGATAAACGTAAAGATTGGAATGCCACGCTTCGCACATACCTGGAACAACTTGATCGTTTGTGCCTCGACACCTTTTGCAACGTCAATCAACATCACCGCGCTATCGGCAGCCGTCAGTGTACGATACGTATCTTCACTGAAGTCCTGGTGACCCGGTGTATCCAGAATGTTGACGCGATGATCCAGATAATCAAATTGCATTACGGAAGAGGTAACTGAGATCCCCCGTTGTTTCTCAATTTCCATCCAGTCACTTGTTGCGTGTTTGCTGGCTTTCCGAGCTTTTACCGTTCCCGCAAGGCGAATCGCGCCCCCGAACAGCAACAGTTTCTCGGTTAATGTAGTTTTACCCGCATCCGGGTGAGAGATAATGGCAAACGTCCGGCGTTTGTCCACTTCCTGTTGAAGAATATCATTTGCAGCTTTGCTCATAGGTTTAATCCCTTTCGTCCGTTCATTCACGTTAATCCGGCATAGCCGGTCCATCATTCAATCTTTATGCAATCCGGCGAGGCCGGTTGATTGTACACTGGTCATTTTACATACGAGGTATTTACACACTAGATTAATTTTACACATTTACAATGGAGTTCATCCTCCTCAAATCTGTGCTTTCATGTATACCGTGAACTGCTTCTTAACCCAACTCTCCTATTGTACCATAATCTTTACCGAAAATAACCGATTACTACCGCAGATTCTTCTCTTTTCACTTGCAAAAAAAAAGCACCCTTCAGCCATTTCCATGGCATCCGGGCACTCCTCATTCATTTTTATTTATCGGTTTTAGAAAATCAATGCATCCAGCGCGTATTGTCCGCCTCCTGTCAATGCCAGCGCTACACCAATCACCAGAATCGCGAGATTATATTCGAATCCGTTCTGTGTGGACCAGTATCCGTTCGCTCCATGGACTTTCACAATCGCAATGACCATCGTCAATGCAATCAGAATGCCACCTACCGGTGTGAGCAGACCCAGAGCCAGCAGCAATCCGCCACCGAATTCCGCGAGTCCAGCCAGTAACGCCACCAATGCACCTGGCTTCATGCCCATTGACTCAAACCAGCCGCCTGTACCCTTGATCCCGTAACCTCCGAACCAACCAAACAGCTTTTGAGCCCCATGCGCCATGAACGACAATCCAATCACCAAACGAATCAACAACAACCCTACATCCAACATCATTTTCTTTTTCCTCCATTCGATATATACAAAATAGTATTCTTAGATTAAAGATATTATGCATATTTTTTTCATGATTCTCTGTGACGCAAACCCCTTCAACTGGTTT
This sequence comes from Paenibacillus sp. W2I17, assembly GCF_030815985.1. Lineage (NCBI taxonomy): Bacteria > Bacillati > Bacillota > Bacilli > Caryophanales > Paenibacillaceae > Paenibacillus > Paenibacillus sp. W2I17. The sequence continues at coordinate 5,761,347 of NZ_JAUSXM010000001.1, read as the reverse complement.
ACATTTTATCTCATGAATATAACTTATCCGCAACGTTTGCCCGAATGAAGTTTGTCATTTGCGTAACTCTTTAACTCATGTGTTGAGTATAAGTTACATACTTACTTTTTGTCAACAACTTAATTTAAATTACTTATTTCCTTATGATGGATACCTACCTTTCCCCCGCTAAAAAGCCTGGGTACACCGCAAAATTTGCGATTTCCCCAGGCTCAGTCATCTTGTGTATATTGTTAATGCCCTTACCCTAACCATTCACTTGCCAGATCACGCTGTCCTCGTCCTGACCATTCACCGGCCACCAGTGGAATCCGTCCTGCTCCAGCAGCTTATCTGTCGCTTCTGGCCCCCATGTTCCAGCAGGGTACGTATGAAGCTCTCCCTGATTCTGTCCCCAGGCGGCTGCGATCCGATCCACAAAGGACCAGGCTGTTGCCACTTCATCCCAACGGGTAAAGTACGTAGAATCCCCCTCTGCGGCGTCGTGCAACAGACGTTCATACGCTTCAGGCGAGTTAATTCCAATCATGCAGCTCTGACAGAAATCCATTGCGAGTGGCTGAATCTCGGAATCCGAGCCTGGTTTCTTGGCATTGATTTTGATATATATGCCTTCCATCGGATTCACCCGAATAACCAGCAGGTTCGGTTCGAGCTTATACTTTTTCCCAAGGTACACGTTGTTTGGCATCGACTTGAACTCAACTACGATCTCGGTTGTTTTCACCGGAAGACGCTTGCCTGTCCGAATGTAGAATGGAACACCCGCCCAGCGGAAATTATCCACGAATACACGTGCTGCAAAATAAGTTTCCGTATTCGACTGCGGATCAACCTTGTCTTCTTGGCGATACCCCGGAAGCTGCTTGCCACGGTACTCCCCTTCGGAATACTGTCCCCGCACAACGTTGTTGCTCACTTCCTCATCCGAAGTAAAGGCCCGTAATGAACGCAATACCTTCACCTTTTCATCCCGAATATCCTCCGGGAACAGGCGACTTGGTGGCTCCATCGCAATCATCGTCAGCATCTGAAGCATATGATTCTGCCCCATGTCACGCAGTGCGCCGGAGTGATCATAATAACCGCCACGTTCTTCCACGCCTACCGTCTCACCCAGCGTTATCTGCACGTTGGCAATATGTTTATTGTTCCAGAGCGGTTCGAAAAAAGCATTCCCGAAGCGGATCACTTCGATATTTTGCACCATTTCCTTGCCCAGATAATGATCAATCCGATAGATTTCCTCTTCACGGAAAACCTCACGAATCTGCTCATTCAGATGTTCGGCGGATTGCAGATCATAACCAAATGGTTTTTCGATCACCAATCGATTCCAACCCTGACTTTCCAACATACCGCCGTCCCGCAAACTGTACGAGACATTGCCAAACAGCTCAGGTGCCAGTGCCAGATAGAACAGCCGATTCCCCGGCGTGTTAAACTTCGATTCCAGATGCTCCGTCTGCGCACGCAGCTCTTTGAACCCTTCCACATTATTGATATCCAGTGCTTTGTATTCAAAATGCTCAACAAAAGCGTTCCACTCATCAGGTTCGCCCGCTGGATAACGGCAGAACTCCTTAATGGATTCATAGATGTCTTCCCGGAATTCTTCTGGGGACCTCGGACGACGTGCTACGCCAATAACCGCAAAGTCTTCGGCAAGTTTGCCTTCACGGTAAAGACTGTAGATAGCCGGAAACAGCTTCCGGCGGGCCAAATCACCCGTTGCTCCAAAAATGAAAAATACTGCGCCTGGTGTCTGTGCTTCATCTTGCAATTGTTTTTCAACCATGGGCTCCTCTTTCTTCCGGGAAGATAACCTTCACGCTCTCCCCGAGCTATGTAATGGTGTTATATATGCACGACATACAACTGTCAATTACCAGCAAGTTCCTTCTTGGATGTGATGCCATTTTAGCATATCAACTGAACGGATGCACTATTTCAAACTCATTTTTCTGATAAAGATTCTCAATATTGGGTCCTAATTCATGAAAAATTCATCCCTTAATATTCAATCGTAATCACCGGAAACCCCACTGTAATTCGATTATCAACCTCCTCACCAACCTGGTGAACTGCAAGTTGCATATTCAACATATGCGAGCCACTCTTGATCGATAGGGGCAGCTCAGCCGCCTTATAAGAGACACTTGCGCTAGCTACATCCGTGTAACGTTCAACGGAGGCGAAATCCACATTTTTGGACAGGTCTTTCTCAATCAGTGCCAACTGCAGACCCGCATCACCTTCAATAGTAGTAGCGGCCGTACCTTGCACAGACATATTCCAGCTTGCCTTCATCCCTGAGTCTACAAGCAGTTGATCCACCTGTTCATGTACTGTCATTAATGCCTTCCGATCCGTGTGTGCATCCCCTGAAATTTGTACGATGACGTAGTAGCCGTTGTCTCCTGTCTCGACGACATTGACCAACAGACCTGCTTCTCCAGTAGCCTCATTGACAACCATCTCACTGCGATACACATCATGGCCCGTCTGGCGTACCCGTACTGGTTGTTCCAGACCCAAGTGACTGGCCAGTAATGCTGCTTGTGTCTCAGCATCTCCCCAGCCTTCTCCTTGCCATTTAATAACTAGACGATCCATATTATCAATCACACTGTCAGCAGCATAGATTAACTGTTCCAGTTGGGCTGCTTTGGATTCGTTTTTCTCTGCGTATACCTGTGTCACACCAATAAGAATTATGATAGCTATTGCCAAAATACCTGCTGTCATCCATCGATTTAACATTCGAATCCCCCGCTTCTTTCTTGCATTCTATGAATCTATCAACAGCATGCCCCTTTCCCACATTAGCTATACTTCTTCTCAACACAGCAAAAAAAGCCCCACCCGCCACATGCATGGCAGATCAGAGCTTTCATTTATACTTTTCTATATAAATTGAACTACACAATATTTACACTCGCCACTCCGATGACAGAACAACCTTCTGATCGCTGTTATCCCCAGATTTTTTTGATTCTTTTTATAAAGGCTAAATCCGGGGATAAAGGCGAAGTGGATGCTTCCGAAGTAGCTTTCTTTCAGAAAGCTTTTAGCTTCGCTTCTTCAGGTTCTTTCTGTCCTCTCCGTTTTGTGTGTAAATCTTTAGTTCAATTTATATAATCATCTTTTATCTATAACTTCCGCACATTAATGCACGGTTCTTTGGCTTAATTATGTTATTGCATATGATCCTGCTTACTCTGCAAGTCCATTTTTATAAGCATAGATCGCGGCCTGTGTACGGTCGTCTACGCCCAATTTTGCCAGTAGGTTTGTAACATGGAACTTGACTGTCTTGATTCCGATGATCAGATCATCAGCGATATCCTGATTCGATTTTCCTTTAGCCAGCAACCGGAGCACATCCATTTCCCGGTCCGTCAATTCATCATGCAAAGGAGCTGCTGCCTGTGGCTGCCGGAAGCGATTCATCATTTTCGAAGCCACCTGTGACTCCAGAACGGATTGCCCGCGAGCGGCTGCGCGAATCGCATCTGCCACTTCATTGGCTCTTGATGTTTTCAACAGATAACTAAATGCGCCTGCTTCAATGACAGGATACATTTTTTCATCATCAAGGTAACTGGTCAATACGATGACTTTGCACTCCGGATACATCTTAAGTACTTGACGAGTAGCCTCAATGCCATCCATTCCTTCCATCACCAGGTCCATCAGAACCACGTCGGGCTTATACTCCTGTGCAAGCCGAATGCCTTCCTCTCCACTACCTGCTTCACCAACAACTTCAATTCCATCTTCGGTATCCAGTACCGCTGCAAGACCAATACGTACCATCTCATGATCATCCACGAGCAATACTTTGATCGACGTTTCCGTCTCCGTTTCGACTTCCGGTTCCATTGACATGTTCTTCCTCGCTTTCATCGTTCATCAAAGGTATCGTAATCTCAATCCGCGTTCCCTTACCAGGCGCTGTTACAAATTGTATGGCCCCGCCAATCTCCGTAACACGTTCACGCATGTTAGCCAGACCGTAGGAAGCTTGTTTATTCTCATCTAGATCGAAGCCTTGCCCATCATCACGAATCAATACCCGGATCGCATCAGTACGGCGCTGGATCCGTATCTCCATTTTTTCCGCTTTTGCATGCCGTAACGTATTGGACATAGCCTCCTGAACGATCCGAAACAGATGATTCTCGATGCCTTTGATCAGATCAATGTCTTCGTCCATTTCGAGCACAATGTCCATGGGTACTTTTGTTTTCAGTTCCATCACCAGATCACGCAGACCTTGTTCGAGATGTTTCCCCTCCAGATAGACTGGCCGCAGATGTAACAGTAACGCACGCATCTCGGACTGGGCTACCGAAGCCATCTCCTCAATCAAAGCCACCTGCCTCTGAGCACGTTCAAAATCCTTCTCCATCTTCCGTCCAACGGCTGTTGCTGTCATGGATATCGCGAACAATTGCTGCGATACCGCATCATGCAGTTCCCGTGCCAAACGCTGCCGCTCTTCCACAATAGCCGTAATTCTGGATTGTTCAGCAAGCTGTGCATTATGAGTAGACAATCGCTGGAGCGAAGATACCTGATCTTCCCACTTTTTGCCGATTCGTCCGAGTTGCTCACTTAAACGGCCCACATCGTCATCGCCTAGATCAGGTACAGTGCGTGATAGAGAGCCCTTCTCCCACAGTAGAAGTGTTTCCCTCAGCAGTTCGAGCCGGCGTTTAACCCGGTAACTCTGATAGAACCCAAAGACCGCACCGATCCCAATCAGAAGCAGCAATAGAGCCAGACCCGATTGAATCAGATGCCGCCAGCCTGCAAACGGAGCAAGATAACCATATGTAAACAATACATACAAAATAACAGCGAGCACAATGAAAACCAGGAGGATCCCTTCACCCATACTTCGGGTTACCATGTCGGTATGTCGTTTTGTCTTCATCGGGGTCTCCTCCTTCTCTTCATCTATTTTACTACGGATTACTGATGCTTAGGTCGCCAACTATATAAGAAATTACAAATTTTGCTTTATGTTCACTGGATTCATATCCAGGCGTTCTCCATACTAATTTGTTCATCATGCCGCTATCTTGTTCTCCAAGAAGATTAATCCGGCCGAAAAGAACCGATGCTTCAATCTCCACACCATAATCTTCTGGTAGTGTAAGGCGAACATTACCCATAACTCCTTGCAGCAGCACAATTGTTTGTTTCTCCTCCGGAATCGAAAGAGATAGATCCGCGTTAACCTCACCTATGGCATGCCACAGACTCATACTACGTAACGTCCAGGATGATTGATCCCAGTAGTACCGAGCCATGAAATTCTGTTTCTTCATAACGCCTTCGTCCAGATGAATCTTTTTGTTTTTTGAATAAAAGTAAGCTAAAGAAGCAAGTACAATCAAAAATACAATCATTAAATTATCCAGCAATAACAGTGCCGCACCAATGCCAAGATACCGATGACCTTTGCGGGTATCCCCATTGCGGACTTGAAGCATTCCAACCGTTAACAGAATCAGTGCGGCAGCGGTGAGGAAGTTAATATTGTCATTCAATAACATCATTGTGCCAATAATCATAATGACAACTGCAAGCCATTTACTCTTTTGATTCATCCCCGCCGCACCTCCTCTGTAAGTTAATCTCTCTTTATTCAACGGAAAAGCCATACCAGGCAATGAAGTCCTGTATGGCTTAACTTTTGTTCTACCAACCGTACATTATACACGATTTATAGAATATCATATTGTCCACTAAGCGAACAGTTATTCTTTTGAAGTTCCGTTCGCTTCATTCTTGGAACCATTGCCCATTTTGTTTTTGAGGGCTTGTAATTGCTGATCCACTTTGAACTGTTTTTCCACATCTACAGGATTCGTGTACGTGGATGATGTGTTGCGATAAGGTGCACGAGCTACGTCAGCTTCAGCTTCCAGCTGCATGATTTTCTCTTCCATGCGGTGGAATCCAAGTGATGCGCCACCACTTTCGATCGAATGCAAGCTGTTGATGGAAGACATTTGTTTTTTGGCTTTTGCCATTTGTGCACGGGATACGAGTTCATTACGTTTGTTACGCATTTTGTAGAACTCATCTTTCATATCATGCAACTGTTGCAACAGATCTTTTGCCTGTGCTTCGGACTGTGCATGCAGTTCGCTGTACTCCGTAATTTTTTGATCAAAGTAGATTTTCTCTTCCAACAATTTGCGTGCCACTTCTTCCTGACCGTTAGACAGAGCAGCTTCTGCTTGGGACTCACGTTGTACCGAAGTACGCTCCGCTTCATCCAAACGTTGTTTCATGCGGCGCTCATTTGCCATTTGTTTAGCAACAGTTACCTCTGCCTCATGAATCTCAGCCTCCATATCACGCAAGTACTGGTTCAACATTACAATCGGGTCCTCTACTTTATCCAACATATCATTTACCGATGCTTTCGTCATATCCTTAATCCGTTTAAATACTCCCATTTTACTTTTCTCCCTTCTCGTAACGAGATAATTTTTGGCGAAGCTCTTCAACTTCTTTTTTCAGTGCTTTTTTCTCGATATCTTTCATCATGGAATCAAGTTCACTTTCTTGTGGTGCACCTGCTCCGTAGGCGTTGTTGTCATAAGAACGCGGACCAGATTGGGGTCTGCTGTTGTATCCAGGGCCGGGACCGAAGTTACCAGGACCTTGTTGGTTGTGATTATTTTGAAAAGGACCTCTTGGTGGCTGATGATCATAGTTGTCGTATCCTCTGCCAGGGCCTGGGCCCGGACCGTAGCCATATGGATCATAAGGCGGATACGGTTCTTTTGGTACCACCAGTGCTGCAATAAAGTATATTAACAACGACGTGCCGCCAGTAACGAAGATACTGATAACAAAGATGATACGCAGCAGGGTGGAATCCATTCCGATGGTTTCGGAAATTCCGCCGCACAAGCCGGTTAACATCCGGTCACGCGTTGAGCGGTATAATTTGCTCATGTGCTTGCTCCTTTCGTTTACTTGTATCCTCTTACGTTGGAATCATAAGCATATGGATCAACGTGATTGGATTCCTTTGGTACCACCAATGCAGCGATGAAGTAGATCAACAATGATGTACCTCCCGTAGCGAAAATACTGATGAAGAAAATGATACGTAGCAGCGTGGTACTCAATCCGAGATTTTCAGAAATGCCACCGATCAAACCTGTTAGCATTCGATTACGCGCCGAGCGGTATAATTTACTCATTGTGACTACTCCTTTCTGTCATTGTTCAATTTTTGTCTTAAGCGTTCTAGTTCCTTATCCAACGTAGAGGATGACATGCTGCCAGTCACTCCTGAACCATCTTGATTCATCCGCCGGATATCGCGGAGACTTTGTGCTTCATATTCGAGATCAGAGACTTGATCATCCAGTCGGTTAAACATACGGGGTACATTCTGACCGTTGTGATTGCCTCTCTGGTTCATACGTTGCTGTAACTGAATCGTCTGCATACGAGCGTAGTAATATTGGCGTTTGCTGTACACATTCTGATATTCAACCTTCAGCTGGTCGATCTGTTCATCCAACTCCTGTAATGCCGCATAACTTTGTGCATACAATTCATTGTACTGTTCCATTTTTTCCTCGTGGAGGATTTTCTCCTGCAAGGCCAGCTTAGCGAGATGTTCTTCCCCTGCTTTCAGAGCCATGGAAGCCTGTTCTTCCCGTTTGTTCACCATACCTGCTGCCTGATCGGCTTGTTGTTTCATTTGTCTGGTATGGCTTGCGTATTGATGACGAAGTTTCTCGGCTTCACCGATGTCTTGGCGGGTCGAGACCAGGAACTGATCAATCAGTTTGACTGGGTCCTGACTTTGCTCCAAATGTTCGTTCAGATTGGCTACGGTAATATCCCGCATTCGACGAAATACACTCATTATGTTCTGTCCCTCCTTTTCATAATCGTGAAAGCTTAGTACCGACCACGACGACTGCGGTTATTGCTTAGCATTGAGATACCAAAGATGATTAACCCGATCGCGATGATCGGTCCGATCAACCATGCCAGTTTACCCATCAGTGAGATGATACCGATGATGAGAACAATCCAGCCAAGCATCACATTCCCTCGTTTAACTCCGTAATATCCCAGTGCAATCATCAGGACCGGAATCAGATAACCCATTAAGTGTCCAAGAAGTGGAGTTAACTTTCCGAAGAGGAGTAGTGCACCCAGCGCAATCAATACAATCGCCCAGCCATTTCCCTTATTCAATCTCATAATTGTTGTTCACCGCCCTTTCCATTCGTTCCTTGTTAATGTGTTGAGTCATTTGTTCGTTTGTTTCTTTTTTTTGTTTCCGTGTTTCTTGTTTAACCTTATGTCCTTATTCTAGGGGATTCCGCGACTTTTCAAAACAGACCGTGGACGGTTTTTCATCCTAGACTCAGGTCGGGGATCTAGTTGGACCTTTGACTGTCCCTATATAAGACCAACGTTCCACCTAAGCTGAATAGCACTCCAAGATACCTTCTATTACCCGTATACAGGCTCTACTTCACCCGATATCACCAGGTAGAGAGAATGATGTCCATGTCTCTATTTACGTTCACACTGCAATTTCGTTTCTCATGATTCCGTATTGGATAGTCAGTCCAAGCCGTTTCTCTAACCTTTTCTGCAAAATCATCTATCAGCAATCCCTTATCTCCACTTCTATACCCTCTCATAAAATTACTTATTTATCCAAATAAACAAAATTTAGATTGTTCTATATGTAAGCGTTTACTAAAATAGAAAGTGTTACTATTTCTAATGTCAGGGGTGGAACTGAGACTGTGCGACCAATCAGCTATCTCCATAAAATGATCGTCTTCGGAATCCTGTTAAGCACCCTGCCCATTTTGTTAACGGGAATTGCCGCATTTATCTATTCATCAAACCAAACTGAGCTGCATCGTACGCAGGCCAACAGACAGTTGCTGGAACAAATGCAATCCAACGTAGAACACAAACTCGCTACAGTCAGTTATATGCTTGATCAGGCCGTTCGCTCTCCGGTAACCCTCCGTTCCCTGTCTGCTTCTTCTTCACTAGAAGGAAATGGACCATTACTTGCCGACAAACTACAGAGCGAATTTCAGAATATGAGGTCATGGGAACCTTTGCTGGATATTACTCTGGTGAATCAATCTCAGAATTGGCTTATTGATCATGCCGGATTGTACCGTAATACGGATTTCCCACTGGCTCTTCCCATGAAGGAATTGATATCGGATACGTTAACTTCTGGATGGCAACTCTCCCCTTCATCGGTGTTCAGCAATGATGAGCGTTCACCCGGTACAGGCTGTATTTATCATATTGCCCTTGCGAGATCTATTCCGAATCTGAATACGTCTTCCGATGCTGCCCTGATTGCGGGAATCCCTGCATGCTCTTTGCAAAATACACTAGGAGAAGCCTCCTTAGGCAATGCTGCCTCAGGACTGATCATTTTGAATCGGGAACAACGTATCTTGGTCCATCCCGATCCTGTATACATTGGACAACCGTTGTCTGCCATTGGATTACAGGATCGGGATACGGAAGCCAACATAACCAAACTATCACCCATCACATTTTCAACAGGCTTTGAAAAACGGGAAGTTAAGATCGCCGATACACATTATTCTCTGACATATAGCCCTTCTACCTTAAAGGGATGGACTTATGTGCTAATCTCACCTACCAATATTCTGACACAAGAATATATCGATATCGGATTACACACCTTGTATATCAGTATTTTCTTACTTTTACTTTCATTAATACTCGCCTGGCTCGGCTCCAAGCGAATGCATGTCCCGATTCGTAAACTTTTAACCCAACTTGGTGACAACCACCTGTCCAAAGAAGGAAACACGGTAGCTCAGCAATCAGCACCATTTCCTGATGAGTTCGAACAAATCAGAGCAGGGGTCTCACAATTATCTGCCTCTCGCTCCCAATTAGAGAACACACTTAATGTGCATCTATTGCAGATTCGCAATCATTTTATGATGAATCTGTTCCAGGGTAAGATCCCTGTTCATACTCTTCATGACACCCTGAATGAATATGGCTACACGCATCAGGTTCGGGAATGGCAACAAATTGCTGTTATTACACTACAGGCCGATCTCGTTAATCATACAAAATATAGAGCTAGTGATCGTGACCTCTTATTATTCGCTATTCAAAATATATTGGAGGAAACCGTTGTGCATAACCAACAATTGCTTCCCATTGTACTGGAACATACAGTAGTCACGGTGATTGGCACCGTGGAACAGGATCAGTTTATTTTTTCACAGCAGCTATATGTATTAACAGACCAGTTACAACAACAGTTGGATAAGATTCTAACTCTTCAAGTCAGTATAGGATTCAGCCAGCCACACAGCTCTCTATATCACATACCTCAAGCTTATACAGAAGCCATGGAAGCATTGAGGCATCGGATGAAGCTGGGAACAGGCATTATTTTTCAATATGAGAACATAGATCATTACGCTCCCACTTGGTCCATGACCTACCCGGAATCATTGGAATATTCGTTGATCCAAGCTATTCAAAGTGCGGACGAAGTCCAGGCCTCTGCTCTTCTGCAACAACTGCTTGAAGTAATCTTTGGTATGGAGGTTACACCCGAGGAGTATGAGGTGGCTCTTACGAGGCTGCTCACGCATATTTTGCAAATGACTCAGGAATCCGGCATACGACTCGGACAGATCTCCCAAAGTCGTGGCTCGATGTTTCATGAACTTCATGGTTTGCAGTACGCTGCTGAAGTTGAGGATTGGTTTAAATATCAAGTCATCTTGCCCGTCATTCAGGTTTTTAAAGCGAGACAGTATGCCCAGTATCAGCATATATCTGAGAAAATGATTGCCATGATTCATCAAGATTATGATAAGGATCTGACGCTTGAGGAATGTGCTGTTAAGCTTCACTACAATGCCAACTACTTAAGTAGTGTTTTCCGCAAAGAGACAGGCTGTGCATTTAGTGAATATCTGACCAAGTACCGATTTAACATCGCTAAAAAATGGCTGGACGAAAGTGATCTAACCGTTAAAGATATCGCAGCACGACTTCGGTACAACAATCCGCAAAACTTTATCCGATCATTCCGTAAATGGGAAGGAATCACCCCCGGCCAGTATCGGGAGCGTAAGCAGAAAGCAGAAGTATCGAACAGAAATTAGAAAAGGAGAACGATTGTAAGTCGTACTCCTTCGTCCAGCTCGGATACCTATCCATATGGCTCCCGAACAGGGCCAGGGCTCGGACCTGTGACAATTCAATTAACCGTCGAGTACTCTACCAACTGAAATATCAGGGAATATGCTTCAGAGATCATTCTCTGAAAACGAGGTATGTGTTTTGTTTCGTTGTCTCGAACATCTCTAAATAAACGAGGGTCTGGTTCAAAGCGGTTAATGAATTAGTGGCTTAAAAAAAGAGGGAGCACATAACCTGCTCCCTTCAATTACAACTTTACTTCTGCAATCTTAACTTCATATGTTTCAACCGTTCATCTTTTGGCACAGCGTTGTGATGCTTCCTAGTGTCATCTTAGACGTTAGACTACATTGTCTCTGTCTCAATTCCTGATTATCATTACACGTGCCACGCTTATGCGATTTATCGCTTATCCTTAGTGCGAACTGTTTTCATATTGGGCTGTTCAAGTTGAATTAGAATTTTACCAAATCTTCCTCCACGTGAGAAGGTCACCGTACTATCCTTGTACGTATCCCTAATGTACTTCTCAGCCAGTCTGAGAGAATCTTCATCCGATGGTAACTCATACGTATTAAGCCATTCTGGCAGCTTCTCGATAATCTCTTCCACTGGTACTTCAAATGAGTTAACTTCTCTCGTAATGATCATCGTATAAGAATAACCCTTCAAATACAGCAACTGTTGGATATACCCCAGATCACCGACCTTATGTGAAGAAGTTACACCCAGTACATCCTTAAGTTCATCCATTAGTGTGTGTTCCTTCTGTCCCGCCATAGTACTTATATACACATACTTCCGGGCACAATTGATCGCCTGCTCAATCGTTTCCCAATCCGACATCGCTGGACACATGGATGCAAATGCAAAGTCATATTTCTTCTCCCAGCCTTTATCCTGAATAGAGATTTCCTCATATCGTTCGTTTACGATTTCGATTTTGGATTCCAGAGCTGAAGGTATCGTCTCTTTCATAAGGGAGACAAGCAACTCAGAAGGCTCAACTGCGGTCACACTTGCCCCCTTTTCTGCAAAAGGAATGGTAAATATGCCTGAAGCGGCTCCAATGTCCAAAATGGATAACCCTGCGAATTCCACACCCTGGTTTTCAATCCAGCCCATAATGCGTTCAGAACGCTGCTTTCCTTCTTCGGTGAACGACTGTGCATGATAATCTCTGGCCCACCGTTCAAATTTCTTCTTATATTTTGAACTTCTCGGACGATTCTTCCATGCCTCTTCCCATACAGAAAGATCAAATAACAGATCGGTATCTAATACATTTTTTCCATTAGTCACTCTACTTCACTCCTCCATATTAAAGACTTTACTTATCTACAATATACTTAATATAATCATACGTCAATCTTTATTAACGTCCAACCATCCTTACAATACAAAAATCAATTTATATAAAATAAAAATAACCCTACACATTGCATAAGCAACATGTAGGGCTATTCAATATACCGGCGAGAGGACTCGAACCTCCACGGTTTCCCACTCGATTTTGAGTCGAGCGCGTCTGCCATTCCGCCACGCCGGCATATGCTGGAGGCGCCACCCAGATTCGAACTGGGGATAAAGCTTTTGCAGAGCTGTGCCTTACCACTTGGCTATGGCGCCATATTTTGGAGCGGACGACGGGAATCGAACCCGCGACCCTCGCCTTGGCAAGGCGATGCTCTACCGCTGAGCCACGTCCGCATAATGGCTGGGGATATAGGATTTGAACCTATGCATGACGGAGTCAAAGTCCGTTGCCTTACCGCTTGGCTAATCCCCAATAAAAAATGAAAAAACAAAGGGGCGATCGAGGGGAATTGAACCCCCGAATGCCGGATCCACAAACCGGTGCGTTAACCACTTCGCCACGATCGCCACAAAAGGTTATTTTCTAAAAAGTTAATTGGCAGGGGCAGCAGGAATTGAACCCACACCAACGGTTTTGGAGACCGTTGTTCTACCTTTAAACTATGCCCCTAAAAACTGGTGGAGGATGATGGATTCGAACCACCGAACCCGTACGGGAGCAGATTTACAGTCTGATGCGTTTGGCCACTTCGCTAATCCTCCAGGATTACATGGTGCCGGCGAGAGGACTTGAACCCCCAACCTACTGATTACAAGTCAGTTGCTCTACCAGTTGAGCTACACCGGCATATTAAATTGTTTTAAGAATGGTGGCTCGGGACGGAATCGAACCGCCGACACGAGGATTTTCAGTCCTCTGCTCTACCGACTGAGCTACCGAGCCATAATAAAGTCTAATCTTAATTCCTTACACTTTATATAGGGCATCAGTGCCATACAGCAGATGTAGTGAACAGTTTGCCTCATGTAAAGATTAAATGGCGGAACCGACGGGATTCGAACCCGCGATCTCCTGCGTGACAGGCAGGCATGTTAGGCCAACTACACCACGGTTCCAGATTACTTTCTCAAAGGAAAGCATAATTGCGGGGGCAGGATTTGAACCTGCGGCCTTCGGGTTATGAGCCCGACGAGCTACCGGGCTGCTCCACCCCGCGTCGTTATAAAGTTTATATGGTGGAGGCTGAGGGGATCGAACCCCCGACCCTCTGCTTGTAAGGCAGATGCTCTCCCAGCTGAGCTAAGCCTCCGAACAACACATTTATGATCATATCATAATCTTGTTGTAAAAATCAACTTCTTTTTTTTGAAGTTATTATGACCCGTAGGGGATTCGAACCCCTGTTACCTCCGTGAAAGGGAGGTGTCTTAACCCCTTGACCAACGGGCCTTAATATTATGGCGGAGAGAGAGGGATTCGAACCCTCGAGACGCTTGTGACGCCTACACGATTTCCAATCGTGCTCCTTCGGCCAGCTCGGACACCTCTCCATATGGCTCCCCGAACAGGGCTCGAACCTGTGACAACTCGATTAACAGTCGAGTGCTCTACCAACTGAGCTATCAGGGAATATGATTCAGAGATCGTTCTCTGAAAACTAGATTCGAAACGAAACATGCGAATTACAACTTGCTATTGGATAAGCCCTCGACCGATTAGTACTGGTCAGCTCCATGCATTGCTGCACTTCCACCCCCAGCCTATCTACCTCGTCGTCTTCAAGGGGTCTTACATACTGGGAAATCTCATCTTGAGGGGGGCTTCACGCTTAGATGCTTTCAGCGTTTATCCCGTCCGTACATAGCTACCCAGCGGTGCTCCTGGCGGAACAACTGGTACACCAGCGGTACGTCCATCCCGGTCCTCTCGTACTAAGGACAGCTCCTCTCAAATTTCCTACGCCCACGACAGATAGGGACCGAACTGTCTCACGACGTTCTGAACCCAGCTCGCGTACCGCTTTAATGGGCGAACAGCCCAACCCTTGGGACCTACTTCAGCCCCAGGATGCGATGAGCCGACATCGAGGTGCCAAACCTCCCCGTCGATGTGGACTCTTGGGGGAGATAAGCCTGTTATCCCCAGGGTAGCTTTTATCCGTTGAGCGATGGCCCTTCCATGCGGTACCACCGGATCACTAAGCCCGACTTTCGTCCCTGCTCGACTTGTAGGTCTCGCAGTCAAGCTCCCTTATGCCTTTGCACTCTTCGAATGATTTCCAACCATTCTGAGGGAACCTTTGGGCGCCTCCGTTACTCTTTAGGAGGCGACCGCCCCAGTCAAACTGCCCACCTGACACTGTCCCCGCACCGGATTACGGTACCAGGTTAGAACCTAGATACGATCAGGGTGGTATCCCAACGTTGCCTCCACGCAAGCTGGCGCTCACGTTTCAAAGGCTCCCACCTATCCTGTACAGATCGTACCCAAATTCAATATCAAGCTGCAGTAAAGCTCCATGGGGTCTTTCCGTCTTGTCGCGGGTAACCTGCATCTTCACAGGTATTAAAATTTCACCGGATCTCTCGTTGAGACAGCGCCCAAGTCGTTACGCCATTCGTGCGGGTCAGAATTTACCTGACAAGGAATTTCGCTACCTTAGGACCGTTATAGTTACGGCCGCCGTTTACTGGGGCTTCGGTTCACAGCTTCGGGACTAGTCCCTAACCACTCCCCTTAACCTTCCAGCACCGGGCAGGCGTCAGCCCGTATACTTCGCCTTACGGCTTCGCACAGACCTGTGTTTTTGCTAAACAGTCGCTTGGGCCTTTTCACTGCGGCCCCCTCGTGCTATTCACACTACCGGGGCACCCCTTCTCCCGAAGTTACGGGGTCATTTTGCCGAGTTCCTTAACGAGAGTTCTTCCGCGCGCCTTAGAATACTCTTCTCGCCTACCTGTGTCGGTTTGCGGTACGGGCACCTTCACCTGGCTAGAGGCTTTTCTTGGCAGTGTGAGATCATGACCTTCGCTACTATAATTTTCGCTCCCCATCACAGCTCAGCCTTACGATGTGCGGATTTGCCTACACATCAGCCTCACTGCTTAGACGGACATCCATCAGTCCGCGTCACTACCCTACTGCGTCCCCCCATTGCTCATAACGGCTTACGGTGGTACAGGAATTTCGACCTGTTGTCCTTCGACTACGCCTTTCGGCCTCGCCTTAGGTCCCGACTTACCCTGAGCGGACGAGCCTTCCTCAGGAACCCTTAGGCTTTCGGCGGATCAGATTCTCACTGATCTTTTCGTTACTCATACCGGCATTCTCACTTGTATAATGTCCAGCGCTCCTTACGGTACACCTTCAACCCTTATACAACGCTCCCCTACCCCTGATGCAAAGCATCAAGCCATAGCTTCGGTGGTGTGTTTAGCCCCGTTACATTTTCGGCGCAGAGTCACTCGACCAGTGAGCTATTACGCACTCTTTAAATGATGGCTGCTTCTAAGCCAACATCCTGGTTGTCTGTGCAACTCCACATCCTTTCCCACTTAACACACACTTGGGGACCTTAGCTGATGGTCTGGGCTGTTTCCCTTTTGACAATGGATCTTAGCACTCACTGTCTGACTCCCGGAAGTAAGTCTATGGCATTCGGAGTTTGACTGAGCTTGGTAACCCTTGCGGGCCCCGCACCCAATCAGTGCTCTACCTCCACGACTCTGTTTTCCGAGGCTAGCCCTAAAGCTATTTCGGGGAGAACCAGCTATCTCCGAGTTCGATTGGAATTTCTCCGCTACCCCCACCTCATCCCCGCATTTTTCAACATGCGTGGGTTCGGGCCTCCAGTGCGTGTTACCGCACCTTCACCCTGGACAGGGGTAGATCACCCGGTTTCGGGTCTACGTCCACGTACTCATTCGCCCTATTCAGACTCGCTTTCGCTGCGGCTCCGGCTCTTCACCTTAACCTTGCACGGGAACGTAACTCGCCGGTTCATTCTACAAAAGGCACGCCATCACCCCTAAAACGGGCTCTGACTTTTTGTAAGCACACGGTTTCAGGTTCTATTTCACTCCCCTTCCGGGGTGCTTTTCACCTTTCCCTCACGGTACTGCTTCACTATCGGTCGCTAGGAAGTATTTAGCCTTGGCAGATGGTCCTGCCGGATTCATACGGGGTTTCACGTGCCCCGCACTACTCGGGATCCGTCTCGGAGGGAACAGACTTTCAACTACAGGGCTTTTACCTTCTTTGGCGGGCCTTTCCAGACCTCTTCGCTTAACCGGTTCCTTTGTAACTCCATGTGAGACGTCCCACAACCCCAAAGAGCAAGCTCTTTGGTTTGGGCTTCTCCGCGTTCGCTCGCCGCTACTGACGGAATCACTATTGTTTTCTCTTCCTCAGGGTACTTAGATGTTTCAGTTCCCCTGGTATGCCTCTACACAACCTATGTATTCAGTTGTGAGTAACTGGAAATTACCCCAGCTGGGTTTCCCCATTCGGACACCCCCGGATCAAAGCTTGCTTACAGCTCCCCGAGGCAGTTTCGTTGTTCGCCACGTCCTTCATCGGCTCCTAGCGCCTAGGCATCCTCCGTGTGCTCTTAGTAGCTTAACCTCGTGCTCCGGTTTCGACTGCTCGCTTCCCTTGTTTTGCTTGCGCAAAGCCAAAAGTCGCTCCCATTCGATACCATCGTACGTGCAATCTACCGTTTTTATTGAAACTTGTTTAACACAAGTTCAGCTAAAAAGGAATGTTCTAATTCGCGTTTGTTTCGTTTCGATATCTAGTTTTCAAAGAACAAGCTCCATGCAAAAGCAAGCTGTTTGAGAGTTTGAGCTCTCAAAACCGAACAACGAGTGAGTGTTTTGCAGCTAAGCTGCATATTTGAATGTTTCCGTTGCAGGAAACGATTCTCCATAGAAAGGAGGTGATCCAGCCGCACCTTCCGATACGGCTACCTTGTTACGACTTCACCCCAATCATCTATCCCACCTTCGGCGGCTGGCTCCTTGCGGTTACCCCACCGACTTCGGGTGTTATAAACTCTCGTGGTGTGACGGGCGGTGTGTACAAGACCCGGGAACGTATTCACCGCGGCATGCTGATCCGCGATTACTAGCAATTCCGACTTTAGTACGTGTGTAGCCCAGGTCATAAGGGGCATGATGATTTGACGTCATCCCCACCTTCCTCCGGTTTGTCACCGGCAGTCTATCTAGAGTGCCCACCCGAAGTGCTGGCAACTAAATATAAGGGTTGCGCTCGTTGCGGGACTTAACCCAACATCTCACGACACGAGCTGACGACAACCATGCACCACCTGTCTCCTCTGTCCCGAAGGAAAGATACATCTCTGCATCGATCAGAGGGATGTCAAGACCTGGTAAGGTTCTTCGCGTTGCTTCGAATTAAACCACATACTCCACTGCTTGTGCGGGTCCCCGTCAATTCCTTTGAGTTTCAGTCTTGCGACCGTACTCCCCAGGCGGAGTGCTTAATGTGTTAACTTCGGCACCAAGGGTATCGAAACCCCTAACACCTAGCACTCATCGTTTACGGCGTGGACTACCAGGGTATCTAATCCTGTTTGCTCCCCACGCTTTCGCGCCTCAGCGTCAGTTACAGCCCAGAGAGTCGCCTTCGCCACTGGTGTTCCTCCACATATCTACGCATTTCACCGCTACACGTGGAATTCCACTCTCCTCTTCTGCACTCAAGTCACCCAGTTTCCAGTGCGATCCGGGGTTGAGCCCCGGGATTAAACACCAGACTTAAATGACCGCCTGCGCGCGCTTTACGCCCAATAATTCCGGACAACGCTTGCCCCCTACGTATTACCGCGGCTGCTGGCACGTAGTTAGCCGGGGCTTTCTTCTCAGGTACCGTCACCTTGAGAGCAGTTACTCTCCCAAGCGTTCTTCCCTGGCAACAGAGCTTTACGATCCGAAAACCTTCATCACTCACGCGGCATTGCTCCGTCAGGCTTTCGCCCATTGCGGAAGATTCCCTACTGCTGCCTCCCGTAGGAGTCTGGGCCGTGTCTCAGTCCCAGTGTGGCCGATCACCCTCTCAGGTCGGCTACGCATCGTCGCCTTGGTGAGCCGTTACCTCACCAACTAGCTAATGCGCCGCAGGCCCATCCCCAAGTGACAGATTGCTCCGTCTTTCCAGTTCTCTTCAGGCGAAGAAAACAACTATTCGGTATTAGCTACCGTTTCCGGTAGTTGTCCCAAACTTGAGGGCAGGTTGCCTACGTGTTACTCACCCGTCCGCCGCTAAGTATCAAGGAAGCAAGCTTCCTATCAACTCCGCTCGACTTGCATGTATTAGGCATGCCGCCAGCGTTCGTCCTGAGCCAGGATCAAACTCTCCAATAAAGTATTGAAAAGAGCGATAAGCTCATTTTGAATCTGACGAGATTAAAAATCTCATTTGTGCTCCAGTCGATCCAAGCCAAGGCTTGTCTCCAACTTTCGCGTTCATTCTGCAAGCAGAATATTTACTCACTCGTTGTTCAGTTTTCAAAGATCAAACACGATTTATTTCACTTCTTTTTCGTCTCAACCAAGTTTCGGCGGCGACTTAAATAATGTAACACATTTCGTTTGTTTTCGTCAAGAACTTTTTTTTAATTTCTTTTTTTGAAGCTTTAGTTCTTCACTTTTCCTCTGAAGAATGTATCGTTTGTTGGCGATAATCTCGTTTGAGGAACGAAATATAATGTATCATATATCGTGAATGAGAGTCAACATCTTTTTATAAATTATTAAACAAACAAAAAAGGAAGGTTTCCCCTCCCTTATGTGATCAATATAATGTCAGGCTTCTGAAGAAGGTTATGCCTCAATCCAATACCGAATCTCCCGGCCCTCTCCTTCGATCGATGGCCATCCTGCCGATTCTTTTACTATAGAACGAAAGACCAGCTTACGTATAACCAAAGGCAGATCTTCTCGAACAAATCTTAACTGCGGATGATGAACAAGTTCATTCATGCTCCACGGCTCCTTGCGACTTCTTAACACACGCAGCAGCAGTTCTGAGCATTCACTCATTTTGGACATTACCGAAAACTCACAGGCAAGCAGGACAAGCTCCACTCGCTGCTCCAGCGTCTCCGAGCTTACGGTAAGCTCTTGATATAATTTCCATAAAGCGCGATCCAGATTCTGCACATGTGTCCAGACGGCATGATCCGGGTATATCCCCTGTTCAATCAATACAATTCTTGCCCAGTTCCCCAGTGCCTCTAATACATTGTAGTAGGCGTCTACAACATGACCTTCCTGAATATGACGTTTGGCCTCCACATACATTCTCAAGAAACTGGTGAATTCATGTAGTAGCTTCTGCTCACGCAATTCTGCCCCAAAGGTAGACAGTTCTTCTCGCAAATCACTTAAAGCGCTGTCCGCTTCCCAGATAATCTCACCTTCAATCAGACACTGGGTGAGATTATTATGATTCCCGGTAACTACACTACTCTTTAATTCATGACGGCTTGCATAGATCATCTGATAACGAAGATCACCATATCTGTAATGTCCCACTGCCGACTTCAATTGATCATCATTATGAACAACAAGTACTAATAATTCGAAATCTTGAATTAGGGAGCCGTGGAATCGCTCTCCCGGGTGGGAATAAGCGATAGCCCCAACTGCCCCTGTCTCTTCCGACTGTTCGGACAAAAAAGCAAGGTTCTTTAATTCCACGATTCCCTCCATACATTTCATGGCAGATAAGCGCCAAGTCAGTTATAATGTAATTCTACATCCAGACTGAAGTTTCCTTCTTTTCCAGGTCCAATACTACTCATACGATAGGAGCATTTTTCATGATTTTTAAATCAGCAAAAATTAATGCTTTTCGCACTTGGGGATTACTACTGACCATGCTAGGTATGGGCCTAATGATACTGGGAACAGCCGGGATTGTTTTCTGGGGACATGCAGGCAAGGTCTTCGCAGCTGTAGGGCTCGTCATCGGACTGATTGCCATGATGGCCAGTCTAGCCATTTATTTCTGGGCGGGTATGCTCTCCACCAGCGCAGTACAAGTCGACTGTCCGGAATGCGGGAAGTTAACCAAAATGCTTGGCAAAACGGATCGGTGTATGTTCTGTCATACCATCCTCACCCTGGACCCTAATAAAGCCAACATGACCAGTCAACAACTGAAAGCGCCTTCTACACAAGCTCCCCCCACCGATGGTTAGCACGATATGATCTCCAACCGCTAAATGTCTTTTCCCTTAATTTCATTGAAGAACAAAAAAAGGCCCGGTATGTTTACCGGACCTTTTTTGGACTTGGTTTATAAGTGAGCCCTTATTGCTGTTATCAATAGCTAAAATATGAAGTTAAGTTATAAGTTCTACGACCAATAAAGTGGTAGACTGCACGTATGATGGTACCCAAGGAGAAACTTTTAGCTTAGCGAAAATAAATTAAAGCAATCAGACACTCTGAGTTCCAGTAAATTATTTCTGGTAACCAGCCTGCTTTAATACCTCCCATGCAGAGGCATTAGCAAAACTCCGATTCCATGCTGCTACTCCGCCCAGCTTCAACGAAGCAATCAAATCCACACGTGCCTGAAGGGACACGGCATCTTCGATCCATATTTTCTTGGTAGCTCCGTCTTCCTTATATTCCACATAGTTCTGTCCACTTGCCTGATCCAGTTCAGGTTTGAGTTTCTTCTCTTGGATCAGCTCCACAATGGTATTCATGCCCACCGCTTTGGAAGACACTTTAACCTCACCCTGATCATTCGTCTCTTCCGTCCATATCCGGGTATAGAGTGGAACCGCCATGATCAACTTGTTAGAAGGGACTTCATCCTCCTCAAGTATACGTCTCATGGAAGCCTCGGTCCAAGGCAGAGATGCTACCGAACCTGCCTTGGGACTGGCCGCCCAATGTTCATCATAAGCCATCACAATAACATAGTCTGCAAAAGAACCTAATGCACGGCGATCCAGAAAAGCAGACCACATCTCACTGTTCGATTTTGGTGTTACATCGATTGATAACATCAAACCATGTATACGTGCCATCGCCTTGATCTCGCGCACAAATTGCGTAATGTTAGGCCCGTCATCGGTATACACGTTCTCAAAGTCGATGTTGATACCATCCAGTTGATACGTCTGTGCATACTCTAACATCTGCTCGATAATATGCGTGCGTGTCTCGTAAGAAGCTACAGCTTCTTTTGTAACGTCCGGGTCAAAGCTGTTATCCATGAGTCCCCATACTTCCATACCCGAACGGTGAGCCCAGTTCACGTAAGCTTGGTTTCCCTTGCTTTTCACAGTGCCCTGTCCATCCGTAATATGAAACCATGTGGGGCTGACCACATTCACACCAGGCATTTTACCGATAGAGCCCACATCAGGCTGACGATTGTACACGGCTTCCCAAACCAGATTTACCGGTTTATTCTGCCACTTCTTCTCTGCTGCAGTCAGCGTATACTTGGGCAAGTCCACCTTCTTTTTCTCAGTGAGGACAATATAATCATTATCTACATATCCGGCATATCCATTATCGAGTTGAACAAAACTCTGTTTATCCCCCGTCTGCCATACACGTAACCTTGCATCCTTTTCCATGTCGGCAATGATTGGTGAGGATTCTCCCCCACGTTTATATAACGGCACGGTCTTGTCCGCTTTGGATGATAATGTATCAATCTCTGCATACTGAATCATGTCTCCTCCACGCATCAGCAGCACAGCACCTGTTACTGAATCTTCCTGTACGGTTATGCCATATACTTCTTTCAAAGGTTTGAGCGGAATATAGGCTTCTCCGTCCTTAACCTCAGGCTTAACTGTCATGGGATAATCTTTGTGATTAAGTTCTGCTTGGGTGCTTCCATCTTTCATATGAAGGACTCTTTGAGGAGAGGCAATAATGATATCTCCCGATTCTGATTCATAACGTATGCCTGCATCAATCGCTTCTTGCAGCACATCTACAGGCAACTTGAGTTGATCTCCTGTACCCAGAGCGTCTCCATCCATCAGTTGCCCATCTACAAAAATAGGCTGGCTTCTTCCTACCCAGTCGGGGTCTTCATGGGTCTGGTTCAACCATACATTTGTTATAAGCCAGTAAGCCCCCCCGGCGATCAGACAAGCCCCGAGAAAACCGGGCCAAAATGAACGTCGCTTCTGACGTGTATATCTGCTTTTTCTACCCAAACGTCTACCTCCGTTAATTATGCTGATCATAAGGATGTGCGCATAAGTTGTTATAAAGATGAGCATTTTGCATAAATGCTAAAAAAAAACGTGAAGAATCCATACTGAATTCTGCACGTTAATATTGTAATTCAACTCTCTTAATCCCTGCAACTTTTGCAAACACCATATACTTCCAATCGGTGACCGTGTACTTCGAATCCTGTACTAGACTCCGCCTGAAGCTCTACACTTTTGAGTGAAGGATAGCTGAAGTCTTCAATCTTGCCGCATTGATCACAGATAACATGATAATGATCCGTCACATTGGCATCGAAGCGACTTGAATTATCTCCGTATGTCAATTCCCGGACCATGCCAGCTTCCAGAAACATCTTCAAATTATTATATACCGTTGCCACGCTCATACTGGGAAATTGGGGTTCAAGGGCTCGGTAAATTTCATCGGCTGTCGGATGCCCCATGGATTCCATCAGATAGTTCAATATGGCATGACGCTGGGGTGTAATACGGACACCGGTCGTTTTCAGATGCTCCAACGCATGTTGGACACGTGTTGCCATAAAACCCACCGCCTTACCTTTCATTCTCTGGTGAAGAGTAAGTTACTGTCTCCTCGCTCAGAGTTGATTCCCGGCCATTAAGAACGACAATCCATCTTTCATGCCGTGTAATCTTGCCAGTGTACATTTATTGTACGGCGATTACAAGTTTATTGTCAACGCGGCAGTCAAGGAACCTCTGTAGAATCCTGCTGGGAATTTGGTCCGTCCTCGGTAGTCTGTTCCAGATTCTCAGCCGTATCTTCAGAATCAGGTGTAACTGTTTCAGGCGTAGATACAGCCGGGTTGCTCTGAATGGTGAGATCACTGTTGCCTTCAATTTTCACCCTGTACTCGCCCTCACCGAGCTGGCCTTCTATGGTTTTATTCTGTACTTTGAACGGCAGATCCGTACTTAGATCTCCATAACTGCTGGAACCCGCAAGACTGTAGTCTCCACGATCAGGAAGTAATACGTTAATGGCTCCCACCGCACTGTACACATCCCAGTCCCCTCCGACTTTGGTAGATACGATGTTAATGCTGCCATTAAGCGATTGGGCTTTGATTCCCAGATTGGCTCCATCCAGCGTAATATTGCCGTTGCGTGTCTCTGCGATGAATTCACCAACGGAGTCCGCAATACTGATACTTCCCACTTGTGTAGCAAGATCTACATCGCCGGAAATACCGCGAGCCTTCATATCTCCACGGTTACTGTCCAGATCGACATTACCTATGGCGTTGGCTACAATGACATCCCCGTTCAACGTTTTCCCGGAGATATCTCCAACAGCATTGGTAATCCGGATACGTCCATTACCCGTTTCGGCCAGTATGGTACTAATGGCTTCCGGACGGTTTAATAATATGGCTCCATTGGAAGTTCGAATATCCAGATTAAAACGACGATCATCCGGGATCGTAATGGTAAGATTCATCCGTGGCTGCGTTTTTTCATTGTCTCCATACGTCTTGCCTGTAGCTTTGATATAAATTACTTTTGTACCATCGGCCTCTACAAAAGAGGCTGCTGCAACGGCCTTTGCCTGTACTTCCGTCGTCTGATCTACCCAGATCACCGTCCGTACTTCAATCTCATCCGTATCTCCGCGTTGTACCGAGATATCTCCGTTGACACCTTCGACCACAATATCCGACGTATCCATGCGAACAGGTACACGAATCGTGCCCTTATCCTCCATATATCCTGCCGCTTGACTGTAGTCCATGGATGCCGCTCCGAGATTTAGACTCACTCTATTCCATAAGTGCATGTAGTGATCCTGCTCGGTGACGATAAATACGGAAGCAGCCAAAATCAATGAGGTTAGAATGCCTTTGGCATCGGGTCTGAAACGTACTTTGATTTGCTCATCAGGATTGCTCGGGTTATCCGATTGCACCTTGTTTTTTCTGCGTGTCCACAGGAACAGCACAATATACTCAACACCTAAAACAACGAGCAAAAATGGCCACCAGTCCACCATCTCATATACATAGTCAGTTCCCCACCGTTTATCCAAAATCAACAGCACACCGACCGCTATGATTAAGGCGGCAGCCGTATAGCGGCCAACCCGGACTTTACGGTTCATCACGTTCCCTCCTTGTGTCGTTTCCACTACATTTTTTTCTTGTTCAACATAACCCAGAACTCACGACCAAACAGAAGCAAACCGCCTACGATCATGAGAACCGCAAATGAATATCCACCGTACATGGCGAGAATCTCTTGAAACCAACGTGGTTTGCGGAAAAACAGCACCATCAAAGACCCTCCCACAATCAGAAGTAATCCAAACGATATGCCTCTCTCCCAGACCATCATTGCATCTCGTGTAGAACGTTCATTGGATATCGGCTTGTCCGAAGTTGCCTGGGTTACTGCTCTACGTCTGCGCATCATGACCCAATCTGCAGATTGCAACACATCATATACATTGTAAAAGTAAATAACCGGGATACACAAAGCCAGTAAGATGAGCAATGGCACATTGATCTGTATTCCAATGGATGAGAAGTACAATACTGCTGACAGATCAAGCAAAACCAGCAGCATAAAGGTCAAACCTCTCATGTACAATCTCAGATAAATATGACCCAGACCAGGAATAATGGCACTCAGTAATCCCGCAATAAACTTGTGAGTCCGATTCCTGACCGGTTTGGCCTGGACTGAACGGGACTTTTTGTTCAATTGACGTCTCCGTTTCATAACATACTCCTCTCTTCTGATCTGACCTTCCGCTCTTCATTCATTTGGTTAGATAGTACCCTAAAGAGCAAGGAGAGTAACTGGAAGAAATATGGATATGACCAAAAACCCTCCGGCACTACTGGCCTGTGGAGGGTTGTAATTCATTTATTCGATCGACACCTTGGTCACGTGTTCCCACTGTCTTAACTTAGATACAAGCCCTACTGTTTCGAAATCATGCGGTACCTGGACATGCAGCACAATCTCAATTTTGCGTTCAACCGATATCATCTCTGCATATGCCAAGTCTTGTTCATTCACGGTAATTTTACGAATTTTGATCTTCTCCTGCTCCATACATGAAGACAGTTGTTCGAGAAAACCGGGTTCTGACAAGGTATGAAGTGTAACGACATGCATCTTGTTCCCTCGTAGATACCTCAGCTCTAATTTGTTAAAGACCCAGAGATTAAGCAATACCAGAACGGTTGATACGATAGAGGCAAAAAAGAATCCCGCACCTGCTGCGAGCCCAATGGCTGCAACAACCCAGATTGAAGCTGCTGTAGTCAGTCCGGTAATGGATTTTCCCGTGAAGAGAATTGTCCCCGCTCCCAGGAATCCGACACCAGTAATTACAGCAGTAGCCAGACGCGCTGGATCGATCCTTACGTTTAATTCATTAGCAAAATCTTTAAAGCCATAAACAGATAACATCATAATCAGTGCAGAGCCAAGACATACCAGGATATGGGTACGCAAACCAGCAGCATGATTGGACCGTTCCCGCTCCAGGCCTACGAGCCCTCCAAGCAGCATAGCCAGCAATAATCGTAATAAAATGTGCCACTCATCAATGAACCAGGGATCGCCCAAAGTCGGTATTCCTCCTCAAGTTGTTAATATTATTAAAGTTTATTCTTGTGAAAAGTCGTTAATTCCACTCCAGGTGCAATCTGTGTGACCTCCACGGGATTAAAACCAAATTTGGTGTACAGATTCACTGCGGGTTGATTCAACGTTCCTGTGGAGACGATATAACGCGGAAGATCCGCATGCTGTTCCAACACATACGTCATCAAAGATGCCGCAATTCCCTTACGAAAGTGATCCGGGTGCACCATCATTCGTGTAATGGTCAGTGTATTCTCCTCTTCCTCCGCTACAGCGACAGCCCCGATAAGCTCTCCGTCATCATGGATACAACCATAAAAACTCTCTCCACAATCCCGAAGTGTCTCCATCGTATCCATCAAAGGAGGAATCTCCTGAAATCCGATGATTTCGGCTTCCAATCGATAAGCTACATGTTGTAGTCTCCATAACTGTCCCAACGTCTCCAGATCACTCAGTGACAATGGTTGAATGTTCATATCCGTTCCCCCGTCCGAAATACATTTGTATCTATCAATACTAAAAAGAGGCTGTCACAGGGACGAGCCTCTTTCTGTCCGGCCTCACCGGAAGGATTAGCGGTTCAGTACATCTGCAAGCAGTTGGTTGGCTAGAGCGGGATTCGCCTTGCCTTTACTTTCTTTCATAACCTGACCAACAAGGAAGCCAATGGCTTTTTGTTTACCAGCTTTATAGTCTTCCACGGATTGAGGATTATTCGCTACAACCTGCTCAACGATGGCAAGAATGGCACCTTCATCACTAATCTGCACAAGACCCTTCTCTTCAACGATCTGCTGTGGAAGCTTG